>JBLIEI010000065.1:0-25283 GCA_047633055.1 Halieaceae bacterium
CTGCCCCCTATTGGGGTGATGGTTGAAGTACCTGCCGCGGTGTATCAGGCCAGGGCGCTGGCCAGGCGGGTGGACTTTCTATCGGTGGGTAGCAACGACCTGACGCAGTACCTGCTGGCAGTAGATCGAAATAATCCACGGGTCGCCGATCTCTATCACGCCTATCATCCGGCGGTATTACAAGCTCTGGCAGCTGTTGCAGCAGCGGCTAACGCCGAGGGTAAACCTGTCAGTATCTGCGGTGAGTTGGCCGGCGATCCACTGGCCGCAACGCTGTTGTTGGCGATGGGCTATAACGTGTTATCGATGAACTCTACCAGTCTGCTCAAGGTAAAAAAGGCTGTTCGTGCAATTAGCTACGCGTTTGCCTGTGAGTTGCTCGAGGAAGTCATGACGATGGAGTCCGCCGGTGATGTTCAGCGGCGCATGGAGCTGGTTTTACGTGAACGAGGTTTGGAGCAGTTCATCCATAATCCGGTGACGTGATTTGCGGTTCCAGTCGAAACTGCTGCTCGACGATTCCGATGAGTTCGCCTTCGTGATTGTAGCTGCGTTCGCAAAAATCGGCTTGCCCCTCTTCTTCCGATACCCACAAAGTCGTGGTGCATCGGGTACCGTAGTGGCCCGCCTGAATAAATTGGGCTGACAATAGCTGGTCCATTTCGCTGTCCAGTCCCTGCCCTGCCAACTCTTGGCGTGATGCCGGGTGCTGGTCGCCAACAACCGCCGCCAGGGTCAGGTGCGTCGGAGGTGAGGTCAGACAATCCTGCAGTTTGTTTTTACCCAGCACGACTTTGGGCCAGGGGGTGTTCAATGCCGCATTGCTCAAGCCATAAAGGCCGGGTGGGAGCTTTACGGGGGGTGCGCTGCGGGCCTCACCACTATTGCTGAGAAACCACATCTCCTGACTATCACCCAGCAAAAGATTAAAACCCGCATATTCTTTCTGTCGCGCGGCGACCGCTAGCAGATACTGCTGGGCGGACGTCTTCCCTAACAGGTAGTCAATAGTAAGTGCGCCCCGCGTTCGTGGTGCGCCAACCGTGGCGCCGGGGTCGCGAAAATTGGTAATGGCGGCAAAGCGACCATCGCGAGTGATCCCCATCCAGGTACCGCCTTGTTCCAGATCACGACCCGCTAACAGGTTCGGGTGCCCGGGCCAGAAATCGGCGGCAGCGGTTGGGCGGGCAAAAAACTCATCGCGGTTCGCCGCTAACACCAGCGGGATTCCCGGGAAGCAGTTATGAGCGAAGATAATCAGGCACATAGATTGGCTCAGAGAGCTCCAATTAATTGTTAAAAAAAGCAGGCTGACTGATAATAACGTCTTTGGGCGCTCACGGCGCCCCTGCCATTTTTATCCGCGGAATCGATAACACACTATGTTGCCCTATCCAGAAATAGACCCGGTTGCCCTCGCTCTAGGACCGATAAAGGTGCATTGGTACGGACTGACCTATCTGACCGGCCTGGCTTTTGCCTGGTGGTTGGCGGTGCGCCAGACCCGCAGGCCGAATTCGGTATTGCAGCGAGCCCAGGTAGACGACCTGATTTTTTATTCCGCGCTAGGCATCGTCATCGGCGGTCGACTTGGTTACGCGTTCTTGTACGGGGGTGATCGGCTAGCGGAGGATCCGAGTTGGCTGCTGCGTGTGTGGCAGGGAGGTATGTCATTTCACGGTGGTTTCCTTGGCGTCGTGGTGGCGATGTTCATCTACGCTAGACGTCAGCGCATAGACCTGGGAGGTTTACTTGATTTTATTGCGCCCTTGGCTCCGGTAGGTTTGGCCCTAGGTCGGCTAGGGAATTTCATCGGCCAGGAACTCTGGGGCCGGCCCAGTAATGTGCCCTGGGCGATGATATTCCCTAAAGATCCTTTGCAGCTGGCGCGTCACCCGTCGCAGCTGTATCAGTTTGCGCTGGAAGGCGTGGTGTTGTTCGCGGTGCTTCTGTGGTTCACCTCCAGGCCCAGGCCTACCTGGGCGGCTGCCGGACTGTTTGCTGTAGGCTATGGCTGCCTGCGATTTAGCGCTGAATTTTTCCGCGAGCCAGACGCTCATCTAGGATTTCAGGCTCTGGGCTGGATGACCCGGGGGCAAATTTTAAGTCTACCGATGATTGTAATCGGCGCGGCTGTGATGATATTGGCCTATCGTCGAGCCAACCAAAGCACCGCTTAGGAACGCATCTATGAAGCAATATCTCGATCTGTTACAGGATATTCTCGACCACGGAACGCCTAAGGGCGACCGTACCGGGACCGGCACCGTGTCTGTATTTGGGCGCCAGTATCGCCATGACCTGGCGGACGGCTTCCCCCTGCTAACGACCAAAAAATTGCACCTGAAAAGTATCATCAATGAGCTGATTTGGTTTCTTGACGGTGGCACCAACACCGGATGGCTAAAGCAAAATGGTGTCAGTATCTGGGATGAGTGGGCTACGGACGAAGGCGACCTGGGCCCATTGTATGGCGCTCAGTGGACTGCCTGGCCCACCCGCGATGGCGGCACCATCAACCAAATAGACTATGTGATCTCATGCCTGCGCAATAACCCCGACAGCCGGCGTATTTTGTTTCACGGCTGGAATGTGGAATACCTCCCCGACGAAAGTATCAGCCCTGCAGACAATGTAAAAGCGGGACGCATGGCGCTGCCGCCCTGCCACCTTCTGTACCAGTTTTACGTGGCGGATGGACGGCTGTCAGCGCAGCTCTATATTCGCTCCAGCGACACCTTTCTCGGCCTGCCTTACAACACAGCGAGCCTGGCGGCGTTGACCATTATGCTGGCTCAGCAAAGTAATTTGGTGCCGGGTGAGATAATCATTACTACGGGCGACTCACATATTTACAGCAACCACCTACAGCAGGTGCAAGAGCAATTGTCTCGCACACCGCGACCCCTGCCGACGCTAACTCTGGCGCGTAAACCAGACAGCATCTACGACTATACCTTTGAAGACTTCGTGCTCATTGATTATGAGCCTGACAGTCATATTTCAGCCCCCGTGGCGGTTTAGGCCATGCGCTTGCCGTCGGTCGCTGCGGGCACTCCCTGTTGATTGATCTCGCGCTGATCGTAGCGGTTGCAGAAAACGGCGTTATTGGCCGTGATAATGGCCTGCCCTGGTATTTGCCCGACGATCTCAAATACTTTAAGCGCGTCACCATGGGTAAACCGATACTCATGGGGCGTAAAACTTTTGAGTCCATAGGCCGACCGTTACCGGGTCGAACCAACATCGTAATTTCTGCAAACCCGAACTATAAGGCTGACGGGGTCCGCGTGGTGTCTTCTCTGGAAGAGGCGTTGGCGCGTGCCCAAGACATCGCGATGATCGACGGGGCTGAAGAATTAATGGTCATTGGGGGTGCCCAAATTTACGCGGCGGCACTGCCTCGTGCTGCGCGTGTCTACCTGACGGAGGTGCACGCGGAGGTTGCAGGCGATGCCTTTCTGCCACCACTGGATTTGCAACTCTGGCAAGAGATATCCCGCAATTATCATCCCGGCGCTCTGCCCGAACAGTATGCCCACAGTTTTGTGGTTTATGAAAAGCTGGAGTTCTCCGACGGCTAAAGAGTGTTACTTTCGCCAGTGGCACACTCTTAGCTTGTCACTAATCTACACAAACAACGACAATCCCCATGGCCTTAACAGGCGGCAATTGAAAAAGAAATCTTTCTGCGTTTAAATCAGTCCCCTCGGTTTACTGACTCAGACTTATCTACTATAAACATAAGGACCGAGTCTTTAATCAGCTCAGAATTATTCTGTTGGATATAGGAAACGTTACTCACATGACTATGCATCGATTGAAAAATGTATTGATCGCTGCGCTTGTTACTACAGGCGCCCTCGCGGGTTCTGTGGCAGCGGTGCAAGCCAGTACTCTGGATTCCATCCTCGCGGTTGGAAATAGTAAAAACGAAGCGGCTCGAAAGTCTCAGGTGAAGATTGATCGCCTGGCTGACGAGGCTCGCGACTTGCTCGGCGATTATAAAACAGTCGTGAAGCAGGTTGACGGCCTTAAGGTCTACAACGGGCGTCTGCAACGCCAGATCGAGAATCAGCAGAGGCGCGTTATAGACATCGACCAGTCGATCTCCCAGGTAACCGTCATCCAGCGGCAAATGACGCCGTTGGTGATTCGCATGATCGACGGGCTTGAGCAGTTTGTTGAACTCGACGTGCCCTTCGCTAAAGAAGAGCGGGTGCAGCGCATTGGGTTCCTACGGGCTAACCTTGACCGCGCAGATGTGAGTGTGGCTGAGAAGTTTCGTGGCGTACTGGAGGCCTACAACATTGAGCTGCAGTACGGCCGAGGCATGGACACCTACCGCGGTAGTATCGAACTGGGAGGGGCTGAGCGTGAGGTGGATTTCTTGCGCATAGGTCGTGTCGCTTTGGTTTACCAGACTACGGACGGCACAGTTTCTGGTGCCTGGGACAAGACGGCCCAGGCTTGGGCGGATCTGCCCGACGGACAGTATGACGCCGCTATTCGCAAGGGTATTCGTATCGCGAAGAAGCAAGCCACAATTGATTTGCTGAATATGCCAATTCCAGCGCCGGAGGCTATGTAATGAGCTTTAACATCGTAAAAGCCGCTGCTCTTGCAATATGCAGCACACTAACGTTTTCGGGTAGTTTTGCCTTTGCGCAGGAAGCCCAGTCACTGGACCAATTGCTTGACTTCGTTAAGAAGGGGCAGGTTACCGAGTCCAAAGAAAACAGCGCACGCGAAGCAAGGTTTACCACAGATAAGGCCAATCAGGCTGCCG
This sequence comes from Halieaceae bacterium, assembly GCA_047633055.1. Lineage (GTDB taxonomy): Bacteria > Pseudomonadota > Gammaproteobacteria > Pseudomonadales > Halieaceae > CALJFL01. The sequence continues at coordinate 4,790 of JBLIEI010000065.1, forward strand.
CTCTGAAAAAGGCTGAGGCTGAACGTGCGAGCCAGGAGCGGCTCAGTGCTCAGTTGGAAAAGACCTTTGAAGATAATGATTTGCTGATTGCCGACAAACAACAGCAGCTCAAGGAGAGGCTGGGTACCCTGACAGAACTGTTTGGACACCTCACCTCCGCTTCAGGTGATCTGGCATCCAATGTTGAGGTCTCACTCGCTTCTGCTCAATACCCCGGACGTGAGATATTCCTGCAGGAATTTATTTCCAAGATGACTAATTCCGATTCTCTGCCCAGCATCGAAGAAATCGAGCGGGTGTGGTTCGAGTTACTGCGTGAAACTCGCGAGACCGGTGTCGTGACCCGATTCTCAGCAGAGGTTGCGTCACCCGCGGGTGAGCGAGCTGAGCGTGAAGTCATTCGTATTGGCGCTTTCAACATGGTCGACACGGATGGTAACTACCTCAGTTATAATAACGGCACTTTGAGCGAACTGCCTCGACAGCCTAGCGGTCCCTACACCGGTTGGGCGTCAGACCTGGCTTCAGCGACTAGTGGTATGCATAGCTTTGGTATAGACCCAACGGGCCCGACCGGCGGCTCCTTTCTGTCAGCCATCATCGATACGCCCACACTCGAAGAGCGGTGGCATCAAGGTGGCTACGTAGGCTACGCAATCACCGCAGTGGGTATCTTTGCCTTCCTCTTGGCCATCTACCGAATGATTGTACTGGCTTCTGTCAGCAGCAAGGTTAGTTCGCAATTGAAGAGTGATAAGGCTAACGACAATAACCCTCTGGGCCGTGTGCTGAAGATTCACCAGGACAATCCCTCCATGGACACCGAGACACTCGAACTCAAGTTGTCTGAGGGCGTGTTGAAGGAAACCCCCAAGCTTCAAAGTGGTCTAACACTCTTGAAAATCATTGCTGCAGTGGCTCCATTGATGGGTCTGCTGGGTACAGTTACCGGTATGATTATTACCTTCCAAGCTATTACCATTTTTGGTGCGGGTGATCCAAAGGCAATGGCCGGTGGTATCTCTGGCGCGTTGATCACTACGGTTCTGGGTCTGTTAGTGGCAATCCCGACGGTACTCCTGCACACGGTAGTCAATGGTCGTGCTCAACGGGTTATTCACATACTCGACGAACAGACCACTGGCATGATTGCAGAGCATACCGAAGCCAACCTGAGGACCTGATATGGGCGACATGATCGAAGTCCTGATGGGCTTCATGAACAAGGGCGGAGACGTCTTGTGGTTAATCGCTGCCCTGTTGCTTGTGATGTGGATGCTGATCTTGGAGCGGGTGTGGTATCTCAAGTTCGGCTGGAAAGCGGATGTTGCCGCGGTGATTGCTAAATGGGAGGGCCGCGTTGAGCGGAAGTCCTGGGAGGCGCACCAGATCCGCTCAATGTTGATATCCAAGTCGCGTATGGAAATATATCGCTATTTGCCTGAAATTAAGACGATGGTAGCGTTGTGCCCGCTGTTGGGGCTCCTGGGTACCGTGACCGGGATGATCGAGGTATTTAACATCATGGCGGTGACGGGCGGTGGCGATGCGAAGTCCATGGCCGGCGGTGTCCAGATGGCCACGATTCCAACCATGGCCGGTATGGTGGCCGCCTTATCTGGCGTTTTTGCCAACACATATGTCACTCAGATTGCCCAGCGGGAAAGTGAATTCCTGCAGGATAACCTGACCACAGATCACTGATAGAGCCAGTTTAATGCGCAAGAGAAACCGAGAAGCAGATGCCGATGAGGCGCAGATCGATTTGACGCCTATGCTAGACGTGGTGTTTATTATGCTGATCTTCTTTATCGTGGTTGCCTCCTTCCTTAAAGAGGCCGGTATGGAAGTGAACCGACCTGACGCGAACAACAATCCTCCCGATGCTGATGCTACAAGTATCGCTGTCACGATAACCGGAGACGATCAGATCTGGATGGAAAACCGACGGATTGATATTCGTGCCGCGAGGGCAAATATCGCGCGCTTGCTGGCATCTGATCCTGAGCAGTCATTTAGCGTCAAGACAGAAGCCGGTGCCACTGCGGGAGCGCTTCTTGAAGTGGCCGACGCTGCTCGTGAAGCGGGTGTAAAACAGGTTAATTGGCCAGCGGAGGAAGCGAAGTGAGCAGGCGTGGTATGTCAGCACGAGGGCGGACGGCAGATGGTGGTGAGGGTGAAATTGATCTGACTCCGATGCTGGATGTCGTGTTCATCATGTTAATCTTTTTTATTGTGACCTCATCCTTCGTGAAGGAACCGGGCGCCGAAATTGACCGGGCCAAGGCTACTACTACCACCGCCTGTGAGAGAGGTACGATCATTTTTGCTGTCACCTCGGTGGGTGAAATTTACTACGATAAGAAACAGGTCCCACTGGCTCGCGCTTTCCGTCTGGCCGAAGCGGCGAAGAAGGAGGCCCCAAAAGCGAATTTCGTGATTCAGGCCGATGTCGCTGCACCAACCTATGTCCTCAGTGAATTGTTGGCTGTCCTCAAACCCTTGATGGACGCGCCGCTGTGCGCATCCACGACTGAAGGGGCGTAATTACAATGGGTAACAGCTCAGTGAGAATGATTTTTGCAATACTACTGGCCCTCCCCGTTGTGTTGGGATTGTTTCTGGTCATGCATAGCCTGATTGATAAACAGTTCGAAAACCCGGAGGTCTCGGCTAGCAAGATTGCCGAACTTGTTCAGCCGGATGAAGAAATACAGTTGGATACGACGACTAAGAAGCCGGAAAAAGCGGAAGAACCGGAAGAGCCACCGCCTGACATCGAAATGGCTAAGATCAATCTTGACGTGGATATGAATGTAGAGAATACCGTGCCGTTACAGCAGGTTAACCTCGAGATAAATTCTTCCGGCATGTCGTCGGGAGATGGTGAGTATCTGCCAATTGTTAAAGTGGCACCGATTTACCCCCGCCGAGCGCAGACGCGTGGAATCTCGGGCTATTGTATTGTCGAGTATACGGTGACCAAGTCTGGATCCATCAAAGATCCGGTTGCCATCGATTGTAATCCTTCGGGCGTATTTGATAAGGCTTCTGTGAAGGCGTCTCTCAAATTCAAGTATAAGCCCCGGGTGGTCGACGGCGAGCCGATTGAAGTGGCTGGTGTACAAAACAAATTTACCTACGAGTTGGAACAGTAGACAGTGGTTGAAGTGTTATGAAATTGTTTAATCCCCGAATCTGGACGCGTGCAGTATTACTGGCGATCCCAGTGGTTGCTGGTCAAATTGGACTGTCTCAATTACAGAGCGATGTTGGCCTGACCACGTGGTCTGCCACCATTGCTCAAGAAGAAGGCGAACCGAAAAAGCAGCAGGAAACTCGGCGCACACCGGCTCTACGTAATAAAGTTTATGAAAAGCTGGCAGAAGCGCAGGTGGCTGCGGAAGCCAAAGACTTTACGGGCGCTTCACAAATTCTCGATGACATGCTGGCCGCCAACCGTGAAAAAACTAAGCTGAACAGTTACGAGCAGGCGAATGTCTACAACCTGTATGCATTCATTCATTACTCGCGTGAAGACTACGGCAAGGCCTTGGAAGCCTACGAAAATGTGGTCAGGCAGGCGGATATTCCTCTAGCGATGGAAATCAACACCAAGTACACCATTGCCCAGCTCTATTTTGTCCTGGAACAGTGGCAGCGCGGCATCAACGCACTTCTTGAGTGGTTCAAAGTTACCGAGAATCCCCCCGAAAGCGCCTATGTACTCCTGAGCCAAGGCTATTACCAGATCAAGGACTACGACAATGCTTTGCTGAATGTCGAAAAAGCGATCAGCATGTACAAAGCGAAAGACAAGGTTCCCAAGGAGCAGTGGTACAACCTTGCTCGCTTCCTGTATTTCGATAAGAACGATATAAACAATGCGGTAGCCGTGCTCGAAGAGTTGCTGGCGCACTACCCGAAGAAGCAGTACTGGGTCCAGGTTTCGCACATGTACGGTGAACAAAAGAAGGAACCGGAGCAGCTGGCCGCGATGGAAACCGCCTACGTTCAGAACTTGCTTGATAAAGGCACCGAGCAGGTCACTATGGCTTATCTCTATCTCAATGGCGACGTGCCTTACAAAGCTGCGAAAGTTCTCGATCAAGGTATAAAGGCCGAGTCCGTTGACCCTACATCGAAAAACTATGAAATTATGGGTAACGCTTTCAGGCAGGCGCAGGAAGTCAGCAAGGCGATACCGGCTATGGAGCTTGCCGCTTCAAAGTCAGACTCCGGTGAATTGTATGCGCGCTTGGGTAACGTGTATCTGGACGGTGATCAGTTTAAAAAGTCCATTGATGCTATCGTTAAAGGGCTTTCCCGCGGCGGTGTCAAGCGCCCGGATACTGCGCGTCTGGTGTTGGGCATGGCCTACTTTAACGACAAGCAATATAACAAAGCTCGAGATGCGTTCATTCGTGCTGGCAAAGACGAGCGTTCAGAAAAATATGCTACACAGTGGCTAAAGTATATGAACTCGGAGCTGGACAGACAGAAAAAGCTCGCCGAACCGGTTTGATTTGAGTTTATACGGCCGAAAAAAAGGAGCATTCAATGCTCCTTTTTTTCGCCCTAGGAAAGGGTTGAGTAGCTGGCTTTTGTTAGACCGGCACTACATCTTCTGCCTGTGGACCTTTCTGGCCGTCAGTAACAGTGAACTCGACCTTCTGGCCGTCGGCCAGTGTTTTGAACCCATCGCCTTTGATCGCGCTGAAATGTACGAAGACGTCGGGGCCGCCTTCTTGTTCAATAAATCCAAAGCCTTTTGATTCGTTAAACCACTTAACTGTGCCGGTTACTGTAGCCATATTCAATTTACCTAAGTATCTAAGCTGGAACCCCTGGGGCTGCAGCCAATTTAAAAATTATTTATTAGTGCGAATCGAGGACTGAAAAGGAACTCTTAGCGCTCAGACAAATACTGCTGAAGAATTCAGCTATAGGAAGTTTAGCACCGCTTTTGAACCTTGCCACAGCATGCTCCAGCTTTTAAATGGCAATATTGCGGCTTTTATGGACCTTCGTTAAGGTCTATTTCATCTTATTGGGTGAGGCTATAACCTGCGTTCTGATACTTGAGAATTGAGGAAGTTGTGCGAATATTACTGGTCGAAGACGATATACACCTGGGCGAGTCTCTTGAGGCAGCTCTTGAGCTGGAGCAGTATGCGGTTGACTGGCTGCCCTCAGGGGATCCAGTACGAGCCAGTTTGTCTGCAACACCCTATGACCTGCTTATCCTAGACTTGGGCCTGCCGGGTGTGCCAGGAATGCAGGTGCTGCGGCAGCTGCGTAGTGACAAATATCTGATTCCGGTACTCCTTCTTACCGCCAGAAATACCCTGGCCGATAAGGTTTGTGGGCTCGATTCTGGTGCTGATGACTACCTGACAAAACCCTTTGAGATGGACGAGCTGTTTGCGCGGGTCCGTTCACTGCTCCGTCGCAAAGGTGAAAACAAGGCCCAGCGGCTCACGGCGGCAGGTATTTTGGTCGACCCTGTTGATCGTCTGGTGGAATTTGAGGGAGAGCCTCATACGTTGACTGCCAGAGAGTTTGCGATTCTGGAGATACTGGTTCGCAATGCGGGACGTTTTGTGTCGCGCGCCCGTTTGGAGGAAGGCATTTATAGCTGGGGGGAGGAGGTTGGTTCAAACACAGTCGAAGTGTACGTATCACGACTACGTAAACGCTTTGGTGGCGATGTGATTGAGACAATGCGCGGTGTCGGTTACCGGATGAATCCATGACCGCGTCGCTTCGCAAACGACTGGTTATGATCCTGTTGGCGCTGATGCTATTTGCCTGGGTGGGTTCAGCTGCGATCACAGGGGCATATGCGAGCAGGGTGTTGTTGGACCAAGTCGATAGGCAACTGGAGCAATATTCCAGTCTGGTGACTTATATAACTGAAATATTTGCGATCCAGATTGACGCGGGGAACGAGATTCCCGGTATTGGTACTGCCGCGCATATTGAAGGAGCTGGGGTGGAACCGATGGTAATTGACGCGCCCGCGAGTGAGGGGCTGACCCCGGTGGTCAATATATTCCTGGGGGACCAGTTGTTAGCTGTATTGGAAAATTCTCCTCGATTCGACGTACCAACTACCGAGGGGTTTTCGTTTCGGCTAATTGACGGGAGCCGCGATATCCATAATCACTGGCGTATATTGTCGCGCCATGACAAAACCAACGGTCTGTGGATTATGGTGGGTATAGAACTCGACCAGGCTCGGTGGGCCCTACTAGGTACCTTCGCGCAGGCTCTGTTCCCCTTATTCATTATTTTACCGCTCACAGTCGGGCTGGTTTATTTTGGTGTTTCTCGTGGCCTGCGCCCCCTCAGGAGCCTGGCTAGGCAAATCGCCGAGCGCAGTCCCCAGCAATTGGAAGCGGTGGCTCTTGATGAAGTTCCTGAAGAAATGCAGTCCACCGTGGTGGCGCTCAATAAATTGTTGGAGCGCCTTGGTTTTGCTCTGGAGTCGGAGCAGCGTTTTACCGCCAATGCGGCCCATGAATTGATGACGCCGCTCGCCGCCATCAAGACTGAAGTACAACTGTGCCAGCGGCAGCTCAGTGATCAGCCCCCCAGTGTAATGCTGCAGCGCATTGCTGCCCGTGTGGATAGAGCTACGCATACAGTGGAGCAGCTTCTCACCCTGGCCCGAGTCGACCCGGACGCCCCCCTGGAAATGACTGACGTACCTCTCAGGGCTCAACTCATCGAGGCGCTGGCGGATACGGCGCATCTAGCCGTGGAGAGCGGGCTGGAGATAGATCTGGTAGACGGCGCGGAGTGCATACTGAAAGGAAGTGAGGAGTCTTTGGGCATTCTGCTGAGGAATTTGTTGAGCAATGCTTTCCGCTACAGCACACCGGGGTCAGCAGTGAAAATAAATTTGGTGTCCGGGGGACAAGGTTGTGAACTAGAAATTTGCAACGACTGTGCAACTTTATCACCGGCTGAATTCGAACGAATTGACCAGCGATTTTATCGGGTCCCCGGCAGTAAAGGGCTAGGAGCAGGCCTGGGCCTTTCTATCGTGACTCGCATTGCCGATCAGCACGGAGCACTTTTTAACGCGCATCCAGACGACGGTGGGGAAGGTTTCTGCGCCCGCCTTTCATTTTCTTGTTAAAAAGCTGCTGCCAGCGGTGCGTGGGCTGCTCCAATCAGACCTGTTCTTGTCCCGTTGATCAAATAAACGGGAACCTTGCCAAGTGATTCCGCCATAAAGCCTTTGTTGCACAGGCGCAGATGGAATCTGCTGGCTTTGAGGAAGTCAGTCATTTTGGGTAATATGCCTCCTGCCAGATAGAGTCCCCCGTAGGCGCCATTGGCAAGAATGAAATCTCCGCATGCCGAGCCTAGAAGTTCGCAGAATACAGTCAACGCCTGGAGGCAGTATTCATCATCAGCGGTGAGTGCCAGACGGGACACTTCAGCCGGATCGCTAGCCATTGGAGCGGTTTGGGCTAACTCGCAAAGAGTGACATACAGACGGTACAGGCCGGGGCCTGAGATTAGTAACTCAGCATAGATATCTTTATGTCTTTTCAGCAACAGCTCGAAAAGCGCTAACTCCAGTTCCGACTGAGGGCTTATACCCATTGACCCAGGCTCACTGCGTCGCACACGCTGGCTGGCCCCGATGCGATCGAGAGTCGCACCACCGAGTCCGGTACCTGGCCCCATAACCGCCAATGGGGAGCGGCCCGTCGACTGGCCGGCGTTAAGCAATTCGAGATCAGCACCTTGAAGGTGAGGTAGCGCGTGGGCATTGCCCTCAAAGTCATTCAGCCAGGCGACCCGCTGGAATGCGAAGCGCTGGGCAAATTTCACTCGCGAAAATGACCAGTCCATGTTCACCATATCGACCTGATCGCCCTCTAAAGGAGAGGCTATCGCTACGGAGCACCCCTCAGGCGACTGTCCGGATAAATTTCCAAGCCAGTGCTCAACAACGTCTTCGAAGTTCACGAAATTACGGTTTACGTAGTTTTGTACGGAGAAATATTTATCGCTAGCAGGATCATATAACGCGATACGGGTATTGGTTCCGCCGACGTCTGCCACCAGGCGCGGTCCTTCATTAGCGGGCATCGCTAGGCTACCGGTAGAATTTTCATGATACTGGTAGAGCCGGCGCGGCCCATCACGGCACCTTTGGTCAACAGAATAGAATCATTTTTCTGCAGGTAGCCGCCGTCCAGCAGAAATTCAATGGCCCTGCGCTCGACACTTTCACTTCCAAAAGCGCTGGCGTCAAAGTAAAGGGGCACTACACCGCGGCACATACTCAACTTCTGCAGGGTTTCACTTTGGTCGCTGAGGGCAAAAATGGGTAGTCCGGAGCTCAGCCGTGACATCAGCAAGGGTGTGCGGCCAGATTCGGTAAGACAGGCGATACCCCGCACATTTTGATAATGGTTGGCGGCGTAGATGGCAGACATCGCGATGGCTTCCTGGGCAGACTGGAACTGCTGGTTCAGGCGATATCTCGAGGTGCGCGCCACCGGATGGCATTCTGCGCCTACTGCCGCATCCGCCATCGCCTTGACTACTTCCAATGGGTATTTGCCGACCGCGGTTTCCGCGGAAAGCATAACGGCGTCGGTGCCGTCCAGCACCGCGTTGGCAACATCGAAAACTTCCGCTCGTGTCGGCATGGAGCTGCTGATCATTGATTCCATCATCTGGGTGGCGGTGATTACCACTCGATCCATTTTTCTGGCTCTGGAAATTAAATCTTTCTGAATACCGATCAGTTGTGCGTCGCCCACCTCTACCCCGAGATCGCCTCGGGCGACCATGACGCCAAAGGAAGCACTAATGATGCCGTTTAGCGTATCGTCTTCAGCAACAACTTCAGCTCGTTCTATTTTGGCAATAATAGCGGGCTCCAGTTGGTGTTGTTTAAGCAGTTCCCGAGTCTGTTCGATGTCTCCGGCATTGGAGACGAAAGAGATGGCAACGAAATCAGGGCGCACTTCCACGAGACTGTCGATATCGGCAATGTCTTTGGCGGTGAGAGCCGGCGCTGCGAGGCCACCGCCCAGGCGGTTTATGCCCTTACGTGAGCCCAGCTTACCGCCGACTAAAACCGAACAATCAACTGCGCCGGGCTCAACACCATCCACGGTGAGACGAATACGGCCGTCATCGAGCAACAGGGTGTCGCCGCGAAATACGTTGTCAGACAGCTGTTGATAATCGAGGCCTACGCCGCGAATGTCTCCCTCACCTGCGGGGATTGCCAAGTCGAGTCTGAAGCGGTCACCTTCGGCTAACTCAACCTCGCCATCACGGAATGTACTAATGCGAATTTTTGGGCCCTGCAAATCGGCAAGAATTCCAACGTAAACACCCGCTAATGAAGATTGCTTGCGAATGCGCGCGGCAACCTTGATGTGTTGGGCAGCGCTGCTATGGCTAAAGTTCAGTCGGAATACATTGACACCGGCACTGATCAATCTAGCGATCATATCGTCAGATTCACTGGCGGGTCCGATGGTTGCAACAATTTTGGTGCGTCGATTTACTTTTGGGGTCACGTCAAAATCCAGGCAATTCTTTTGAGGTTTTATTGAAGCATTATAGTGCTCTTACCGTCGAAAGCGGGACGATTTTCTTCTCTGCTGAAGGATGCACCAGACCAGGTGTTGCCGCCAGTAGTTGTCAGGGTGTAATTCACGGCGCCGCGAAGTTTTTGTCTATGTAGCTGCGGGCTAAATCGGGAAAGTCCGTAAAAAATCCGTCGACTCCAGCATCTTCCAACATTATTTGCATCAGATTTTCAAAGTTATGAATACCCGCCGGAATATCCTCTAGGCGCAGAGTGTACGGGTGAACCTTCAGTCCGTGCTTGTGTGCCATGGAGACCAATTCAGAAAGCTGAACTTCTCCCTCTTCGTTCCGCCCCAGGTAGATCTGCCTATACCAGGGACCAATGCCATCAGCATACTTGGCGATAGAGTCCAGACCTGCATCAGTTTGTAGGAAGCTGTAGTCAACCGCACTGTCCTCGCCCCAGGCCGGGTCCGCAATAAGCTGAATAAGCGGTAGCTTGCAGTCCAGCTCCTCGCGTAGATAACGCAGTACCTGATCATCAAAACTCTGCAGATACACCTGTGCAGTACTTTGGGCATAGCCCTTTTCGGTGAGTACTTTTAGAACGTTGGACGCGATGTCCAGCCCTTCTTTCAGGTGAAAGTTGGGGGCCTTCAATTCAATGTAAAGACCGGTTTGTTTACCACGGCTGCGATCCATGCCGGCGATGAGGTCGATTTCCTCAGCCAGGGTAGGTATACGCAAAATGCCGGTTTGTAGCGGATAGCGATCTGGAAAGGCTGCTGCGCGGCTGCCATCGGGATTTATTTGTACTCTTTCATGTGCCTGCAGCTGGCGAATTTGCGCCAGCGTGAGGTCAATCGCATAGAAATGACCATCGCTGCGCCGATAGTCCGGGAAGCGATTGGCAACGTCGGTGGTGTATTCCAGGTGAATATCGTGGAGCACTATCGGCACGCCGTCCCTCGTAAGAACAACGTCCTGTTCAATAAAGTCGGCACCCATTGCGTGTGCCATGGCCTTTGCTGCCAAGGTGTGCTCGGGCAGATAGCCACTGGCACCCCGGTGGGCTATAACGATAGGCCTGCTAAATTCGTTAGACACGGCACTCATCTGCAGATGCGGCAATGAAAGAATAAAAAAAAGGGCTACGAGCGGCCCTCGTGCCCCTATGCTCTGGATGTCGAGACCGCGCTCAAGGCAATGCTGCGACCCAACTGTTGTTTTCAAACCATTTCTTGCGCAAGTTAGTCAGTACCCCCACCCTGCCATAGGCTTCGAGGTAGTTATCGACCAGATTGTGGAATTGGGCATCACCGCCTTTAACCGCGATACCGATTGGCTCAACAGTCAGTGGCCGTTCCAGGGTGACCAGGCCGGCGTCGGGGTAACGCAGTACCGAGAGTACACAGATCGGCATATCCGCAATCAGGCCGTCTGCAGTGCCATCCTTGACCATGTCTACGCCCTCTACGTAGCTGTCTACTTCGATCAGCGTTGCCTCTGGTGCAGCAGAAGAGACAAAATCCGAGCTGGTAGAGTTTTTAAGTGCAGCGAGCTTAAGATCGGCGCGGTTGAATTGTTCAGTATTAGAAACTTTGGCCAATATATCGTTCTTGGTCAGGATAGATTTACCCGACATCATATAGGGACCAATAAAGGATGCGGCTTCTGCGCGCTCGGGTGTAATGGCCAGACCCGAAATGACCATATCAACCTCCCCTTCGTCCAGTGCCTTTAGCAGGTCACCAAAAGGTAGGACTTTAATTTCCAATTTAACCCGCATGGCTGAAGCCAGCGCTTTGGCCAGGTCGACATCGAAGCCCATCAATTTGCCTTCGCGGTCCGCCATGGTAAAAGGAGGTTGTTCCGCGGACATGCCGACTTTCAGACTCTTAAAATCGATAACTCGCTGCAAGGTGTCGCCCGCCATGGTCGCACTTGAAAGGGCGGTGCCTACTACTAATAGCGCCCCCAGCAGCAGAGTTCTCATTTGTTTGTACATTACTTTCTCCTTGTTTTACCGATTGTGGTCTCTGACCAGCGTTTGAATGTCCATGTTCATTCAGGGCGACAGTGTAGTGCTGAATGGCCCATTTGACCAAAGAAAAGGGCCGCTAGGGCCCTTTTAGATTTTCGTAACGCTACTTTTTGATCTGCATTTTGATTGTGCTGTCAGTGGCTTTACCGTAAGGCGGGAGCATGCCGCCGAGCTTGGCAACATTAATTCCGGTCTGGCGATAAACCGACTTGGCGTGACTGAAGGTCTTGAAGCCCTGATGGCCGTGGTAGGAACCCATGCCACTAGGCCCGACCCCTCCGAAGGGTAACTCCTCGTGGGTAATATGCATGATGACATCATTGATACAGGCTCCCCCGGATGTTGTCCGAGTTAGCACGGCTTCTTCCTCCTGTTTGTCCTCACCAAAGTAGTAAGCGGCCAGCGGGCGAGGTTTGCTGTTGACGTAGGCAATTGTTTCGTCGAATTCCTGGTAGGTGAGGATGGGTAGCAAGGGCCCAAACAATTCTTCTTCCATCACCTTTAGGCCATCAATCGGCTCGGGTATCAGCGTAGGCGGTATTTTACGCGTGCCGTGCTGTTGGCTGAAATCTTCGTTGGCCGGATTGATCGCAATAATTTTCTGGCCCTTCTTTTCAGCCTCTGCTAGATATCCGTTCAAGCGGTCAAAGTGACGTTCGTTCACAACGGAGGTGTACTGATCATTGTTGAGAATGCTTGGATACATCTCAGCTACCGACTTTTGGGCAGCCGCTATTACTTCGTGTAGCTTCTCTTCTGGCACCATGAGGTAATCGGGCGCCAAACAGATTTGCCCTGCGTTTAGCGTCTTACCCATCATTATTCGACTCAGGCTTTTCTCAATATCTGCCGACCGGGAAATAATTACGGGTGACTTTCCACCCAATTCCAGAGTGACCGGCACCAGGTTTTTGGCAGCGGCCGCCATAATGTGACGGGCAACTGAGGTGGCGCCAGTGAAAAGCAGGTGATCAAAGGCGAGGCCGGAAAAGGCCTGGCCAACTTCGGGTCCGCCGTCAAAGATGGCGACTTCTTTCTCATCCCAGGCTTCGGCAACCATTTCGGCCATTACGGACGACGTCGCAGGCGTGAACTCCGAGGGTTTGATCATTGCACGGTTTCCCGCTGCGAGTATTCCCGCCAAGGGGCCAAAGGTGAGGTTGACTGGAAAATTCCAGGGAGCGATAACCCCGACAACGCCCAGCGGTTGATATTCAATTCGTGCGCGTCCGCCCAGCAAGCCCAGTGGAAACATCGCGGGACGTTTCTGCGGCTTCATCCACTTTCGCAAGTACTTTTTGGCATGTTTCATTGGCAGGAGAGAGGGGCCCAGATCGGACAGTAGAGTAACCTCGCGAGACCGGCAGCTAAAATCTGCGTTGAGGGCTTCGACAATTTTATCCTGATACTTCAAGAGAGCGTCGATGCCGCGGTCCAGACGGTCGATGCGTGATGCGGCGGTGACCCCACCTTCTCGCAGGCAATCCTCTTTCTGCTCGGCAAGAACCCGCTGCATTTTTTCTTCAACATCGCTCTGCGGTAGTACGTGCTGTGGTGCGTTCATGGGTAGATCCTCTTTGCTAGTTGGCTCATTGAAAAGCGGGCCAAGTATCGGTATCAACGAACTCAGGATCGGAGATTATAGTCGCGCATTGGCTAGAAATTAACCAGAATAAGCGGTCATTTCGGGCCAGAGCGCTGGGCGCAGTTGGCGGATAAGGCGCGCTTATACGAATCTACAGTTGGCATTTCCGCAAACAACTGCTAAAACTCTCCTATGCCAAATACTGATAGACAACAAGACACCCGCACGCCATCACTGCCCTTCGGATACTCCAAGCATTGCGAGCATAATCGGGAACAGCAAATCCATATTGTTGCTGAATTTCATGCTCATAAGATTCGTCCCAGCCGTATCGCTTATCGGGTCGGCATAGACATCGCTTTTATCGAAGAGCTGATCGCAGGGGAAACCGAAGCTCAGCGGTTTCCAAAGTTGGTAGCCTACTACCGAAAGCAGCGCTATCAGAAGCGAATGAAGGACTCGACCGGCAAGCAGGGCATCGCGCAGTACGAGACGCAGCAAAAAATTGAAACGGAGTTCCAGCGGGAAGTTGAGATCTAGTCGTTGGGTGTCCCTACCGTATAGTCTCACAAATGCCTCGCAGCCATGCCGCCGGTAGTCTGTGGCACGGAACCACAGGCTAAACCTGCTACTATCTCGGATCTAATGACGGATGAGCGGAAGCCCACGATGTGAATGCTTTGGTGATCTGGAACGACATACTGCAACATCGCGGTTAGGCGAAATTATCGCCCAGGGCCTTGTTTTTCTGTCCCCGCTGGAGCACACCCCGCAGGAAGGTACGGACTACCCTGCATGAGCGAATGCGCGTAATGCTGCAGCAGCTGGCCAGTTAAAAAGTGACCGCTGTAAATCAAAATCGAAGGGAAGGTAGCAAGATGAAAATTGTTGGCAGAATGTTGCGCTTCACTGTACCAGCTTTGCTGCTTATCTCATTGGCGGCCATAACCGGCTGCGAAGGGGGTGGCGACTCTGAGACCCTCCCGGAGGGTGCAATGGCTAAAATAGAGGGTATTGTGGTTTATCGAGAACGGGTGATGCTGCGTGCTGGCTCTGAGCTTGAGATTCAGCTACAGGATGTATCGCGCCCAGATGCCATGGCTTCTGTGTTAGCGACTGTCATTATGACGCCTGAAGGTGGTCCGCCTTTTCCTTTCGTTATCGACTTCCAGCCAGCCCAGATTAACGAAGGCAAGCACTATGCTTTGCGGGCTACGATTCGGCGGCGGGGCAAACTGATTTTCACCAACACGGATTACATCGATCCATTCGCGACCAACCCGGTCGAAGTAATGGTCAGCGCCGTTCCTGACCCTGTCGCCAGTGCAGCGCTTCGGGGTACTACCTGGATACTTGAAACCTTAGAGGCGGAGGCTATAGAAACCAGCGTTGGGGATAAACCAATAGACCTGTTGCTCGACCCTGACGAGATGCGACTCTCTGGTTTTACGGGGTGTAACCGCTACATGGGTCCGTTTGAACTTGTCGGCAGCACCCTCAATGGCGCATTGCTCAGTTTGGGACCCCTAGCCGGTACGCGCATGGCCTGTGCTAGTGACAGTGGGTTGGAGCAGCGGTATTTGAAGTTGTTGGTCACTATCACAGGGTATCACCTGGTTAACGGAGGACTGTCTCTGATCCGGGAAGACCTGGTTGTCGCGACCTTCCGACCTGAGTAATTGATGGAACTGGAACTCCGCCACACGTATATCGCCTCGATTCTTTTGAAAGTGTTCGGATAAGAAAATGCCGATTCTCTTCGGTGTGGTACTGCTGGATCTGATTGGATTCGGCATTGTCATTCCAATTCTTCCTTTCCTGTCACCACAGCTGGGCGCCAGCACAATGGATATCGCGCTGATCATCGTTAGCTATGCGGCGTGCTCGGGGCTTTGCGGCCCCTTCTGGGGTCGCCTGTCTGACCGCATTGGACGTAAGCCAGTGATTATGATTTGTTTGGTTGGTTCGGCGGTGGCCTATGTCTTATTGGCAAATTCTTCAGAGCTTTGGATGGTGTATTGCGCCCGTGCTTTTGCCGGGTTGGTGGCCGGTAACATTGGCGTTGCGTCAGCGATGATGGCGGATCTCACTACCTCGGAGAATCGCGCCCGGGGCATGGGGTTAATTGGCGCCGCTTTTGGCATGGGCTTGGTAATAGGGCCCGTGATGGGTGGTTTGCTCTCCGGCGACAGTGGCAGTTTTATGCTGCCGTGCCTGGTTGCTGGTTTGATGTCGATTCTGGCCATGCTGGCCGCGGCAGTTTTCCTGCCTGAATCTCTGTCTGCAGAACGGCGTGCTGCCCATCGGGACCAGCACCTTAATCAACCTCGGGTCTCCACCTATCAGACACTGCGTCAGTCCGGTAATCGGCTGCTGGTGTTTCAGTACCTGGTGCACACCAGTTGTGTCAGTGGTTTTACCTATCTGTTTCCGCTGTGGGTGGCTGACTTGTTGCATTGGGGTGCCCGCGAGGTGGGCATTGTATTCGGCATTCAGGGTGCAATTATGGCTCTGGTTCAGGGCCTGCTGATGGGCACTCTAATCAGAGCGCTGGGCGAGCTGGTCCTATTGCGGTTATCCATAGCTTGCTTCCTGGTCGGCGTACTGACGGCCGCTTTTTCGGAAACAATGGTTTTTATGGTGGGTTCCATGTTTGTCGCGATGACTGGCGCGACGCTTTGCATGCCTGTTCTCAATACTATAACCAGTATTAGAACGTCGCCAGCCCTGCAGGGGAGTATGCTGGGCACCACGAGCTCTGCGGCGGCCTGGGGTCGGGTTGTTGGGCCACTTATGGCGGGTTCGGTACTGGCTTTCGCGGGCTACACAGCGGTGTGGTTGGTCTCAGCAGTTCTCCTGGTGTACTACTTTATCTGGGCGTTGCGAGAGCCACCGTTAGTCCGAATAGGGCAGGTGCAATAAAATGCTGACCACGTAGCATCGGGTCTCAATCGCTAGTTCGTCTTTAAATAGTTGAACCCGCCCTCTTTGATATACAGTTCACAGTAGGCGTTACTGGTAGGAGTGAGGCTCCCGCCGACGGGAATTCTCAACCAGGACTGACGGGCATAGTCACCCGATGCGTCGGAGAAGCTGCCATTGAGAATGAACAGCTCCGCGCCCTGCGGGAAATTGAGCTGACCCAGTTCTGAGGGGGTGTCCCACGCTTCCAGCCGCATAAAATCGGAGTACGGCTCCTGTGCGTAGAGCTTCTTCCAGTTAACGCTTTTACGTACAGAAGGTTTCCACTGCAGCTTTGCGGTATCGATTGTAATATGCTGGCGGTCGTTGCCTGGCAACTGTCGAAGCTTCACAAATAAGGTGCAGCCCTCGACTGAAAAAGGCGCGTGAGAGAAACCTTCGGGGTTTATCAGGTAAGTTCCTGCGGGCCAATCACCGTGCTCGTCTGAAAAAACGCCGTCCAACACTAGAATTTCTTCTCCCTCAGGATGTTCGTGGCTGGGGAATTTTGCGCCTGGCTTATAGCGAACGACCGAAGTTACCTGGCCTGACTCCGGCGGGCCGACCCGGTGCAGACGCTTTCTTTGCACATGCCCGCCAGGACTGGCCCTCCATTGCATGGTGGCCGTGTCCACCGCTATTCGCTGTGAAAGGTCGCTGTTAATCGTGTCAGTGTCCATAGGGCCCCGTATTCGCCATTATGCAAATTATTACGTAAACTGAATGTTACCGGATCGGCCCAAACATCTTCCGCCTCAGTCTGGGTCAAATCGTTGGGATAATAGTGACATTTTGCGACACAACAAGCACGTAATAGCTTGTCACTAACGTCGCATAAGGTATCCTCGCGTTATGGTAAAAAAAGTCTTTGTAAGCCACCAGCTACCCGGTGAACGTATCCACGAATTGGCCCAGCACTGTGACCTAAATATCTGGATGGGGCCAGGCCTGTTACCGCCGGGTGCTCTTGAGGAAGAACTCGTGGGGTGCCAGGGTCTAATTTGTATGCTTACTGATACCCTGGATAAGGACCTGCTGGCGGCGATGCCGGATCTGGAATTTGTCTCTAGTGTCTCGGTAGGCGTGGATCATGTCGATTTGCCGGCGCTTAGCGAAAGATCGATTCCCGTCGGCAATACTCCGGGTGTGTTGGTTGATACCACTGCCGATGCCGCCTTTGCTTTGTTATTGTCTGCAGCCAGGCGAGTGGGAGAGGCTGATCGCTTTGTTCGTCAGGGCAATTGGCGGGCAGAGAATGCGTGGTCACCGGACTTTTTTACCGGCAAGGACGTCAGCGGGGCAACGCTGGGAATTATCGGGCTGGGAGCAATTGGCCAGGCAGTTGCCCGGCGCGCCTCCGGATTTGGCATGAAAGTCCTGGGTTATAACCGTAGGGAAAAAACGCTGGTCGGAATTGAGCAAGTCACGCTGCAGGCGCTTCTCTTGGACAGTGATTTTGTCAGTATTCATGTGCCGTTGAACGACGACACCCGTAACCTTCTTGACTCCACTCATATTGCAATGATGAAACCTGGAGCGGTACTGATCAATACGGCGCGCGGTGGCATTGTCGATGAGTATGCGCTTGCAGCGGCGCTGACATCCGGTGCACTTTTCGCAGCGGGTATCGATGTTTTTGAAACCGAGCCGGTGCCAGCTGACAACCCTCTAGTGGAACTACCGAACGTAGTACTGGCGCCTCATATAGGTAGCGCTACGGTGATTACCAGAGCCAGCATGGCTGACCTTGCAGTGGAGAATGCACTCGCTGCGCTGCAGGGAGTGCCAATGCCACACTGCGTTAACCCTGAGGTGTACGACGCTTAATTTTTAGCGGCCGGGGGCAGCGTGCGCAGGCCCTCCTTAATTGCAGAGCGAACGTTTTTCTGCAGGCGCGGCGTATCAACTCTATTGGCATCTTCCGCTAATTTGGTGATGACGACGTTCCACACCTGCTCCTTACGCGCCACATCATCAAACTGTAGCGCTATATTATTGGTTTCTTTGACCCCTCCCAGAGCGTGTGCATTGTCGATAGAAGCTTGATCAATATTGCGGTTGGGGATTACCCCAGGATAGTTGGACACGTTACTGGCTTCACTGCCCTTCTGGCCCATGCGCATGCCAGTGGCGTAGAGATAGTTGATACTGAACTCAGCTCTTTCCGGACTGAGTCGATAGCCCTTTTTATGCAGGATTTCGTCAACAGCAGTACGGATGATCGGGTCCATCACGTAAAGAGGATCTCTAGACTGACTGCTGTTGCTTAGGGGTCCCGTGCGCCAGCCGTAAAAAGTGTAGTTGGCGGCCTCAAATTTTTCGGTGTTTTGCGGCCGTGTTTCGACACCGCTACAAGCGGTCAATAACAGAGCGATAGCGACATTGTTCAAAATTTTGCAATAACGGAGGGGGCCTATAGGCATCAATAATCTCGATACGTGACTTTAGGGCGGTAAAATTCTGATGTTCCACTGAATTTTCATAATATCAGCCTCTCTTGCCCCCAACCAGCGCCAAACGGGCAGAAATTTTAGCGCGTGATCTGCCCGCTTTGCTGGAATCAGTTGAACTAGTGCTGGACACTGATCGGGACCTTCATGCAGAACCGGTTGCGACTATCGCACCACGCTGCTGCATGCGTGTGGATCACCCGTTGAGAGGCCAGGAAATGGACCTGAAGAGCTTCCCGAAATTTCCTTATTTGAGGCTTTACCTGCCGGGCCTACGCGGGAGAACACCAGTGTGGTGGATGATATTTCAGGGCAGTACGGTGTCCATAGAACAATTAGTCTGGAGAGGACGCAGTTCGTTTCGGCTGTCGGCGTTATAACTCACACCGACGCGTTGCTGGTAGCCAACGCCGGATCCGAAGAGGGCGGGTTGTATCGCGAAATGATTATTGGTCGCGAGTTGTCGGCAGAATTACAACGGATGATCGGAAATACCCACAGCACCAACCGGGGAAAAATGTCCCTGATGCGACATACACGAACAGCCCGAAGTGAGCCTCACCAGTGGAAGCGCGCATTGCTAATGAAACATCTCACGCGTTCGAAAAACAAAGTGGAGGGGGTTGCGCCCGCTGCCGTCGCCTGACTTACCCAGAGCTTTCGTCAATACTATCCAGACCCTTAAGCGCGTTATCCTGCAGAGTTTTTTCAACGCCTTCGGCTTTTTGTAGGGCGCGTTTGTAGCTTGGTGGTATTGCGTCTTGATCCGGCTCCTGCTTGACGCAGGCGGTCAGGGACAGAGACACGATCAGAGTGAGACTTGTCGTAGACAGTTTATTCATTTTATCTTTCATCGCATTTCTCCTTTGGTTCTGGCATTTCGAGTATTAGCGTGTGCTTTGGAACGTCAGGAATCGTTTACATCGACAGGCCCAGGTATGGAAAATTCCGCCCTCAGTAGATCGGCGTCGATACCGATGATCCTGTCGAAATCATAGTCACTAATGGTAAAGAATAGCGGGTATTTACTGCTGTAGACGAAATGTCTCTGCCCGTCGGTAAAAAACTCCAGCTGCTGGGTTGCGCCGTCGGCTTCGATTTCTAGAATCAGCCCCGGTGTTGCCTGCGATAGACTCCTTTGATCGTCTTCCTCCGCTACGCCGTCCGCCTGCAAACTCCCAAGGGCTAGCAACAGTGCTTCCAGCTCGCGATAATCGGGTCCTATGCCATTCGCTGCACGCCAGCCCTGGTCGGTCAGTTGTAGACTGTAGTTGGGAGCTTTTATGCGCTGAATGTTATTGCTCTGAAGCAGCGAACGTTGTAGCCATCCTGAGGCGAAGGCAGGTGCTTCAAAAATGTTAAACGGAATGCTATAGATAGAGTCTGAAGATTCATTGCGTGCATGAACTTTTCGAAACACAGGTGAGGTGCCCAGGTAAATGGTTGCGGTCAATTCACCATTACTTGTGATACTCAGGCGGCGTTGGTAGTGATAGGCGGCAACCTGGAATCTCTGGCGCGCGGGGATGGTGTCGGCCACTGGCCTGCCGTGTGGTTCAGCGGTGAGTGCTTCCAGCATCTTCGTAATCATTTGAGTGTCGGCGGGCAAGTCCCCCAGCTCGGGAACCAGCCAGTGGCCGTTGACCTTCACCACTATTACCTCGTTGTTCTGGCCGTTGCTAACGTGAATTTCGTCCATAAAGTCCGGGTTAAAAGATGCCAGAGGGGCCTTATTACGCATTTGAGTGAAGATGCTTTCCGGCCAGTAGAACGAAGCGGTCACCGCGCATTGCACCAGCAAAATAATCAGTAGTGTAAAAGTAGGCCTGCTCATCGCGCCAGACTCTTGCGATAGTAAGACTTACGCTGGCGAGAGCG
>JBLIEI010000066.1:0-24820 GCA_047633055.1 Halieaceae bacterium
TTTGTGAACGAAGAACACTATATGCTGGCAGCAGAGCTAACTGACCTGAAGGGCGATCAAGTTGTCTCCCAGCTTCTTCGCTGCAACATTACCGAGAATTCCTGCGCGCCAGCGTTAACTGACAATCCCGATGAAGCTGTGGCGGGAGTAATAGCACATGCACTCGACGGCGCGCTGTATATAGCCAATCATAGAGACGAATTACTGCGCAAATACAGCGCTGCAGGCAAACTGCTTGCAGAAGTGAGCGCCACCATTCCGGTTGCAACTACATTGCGTCTGGAAGATGGCCTTATCTATGTGAATAGTAGCCAGGGGCCCGCTATCAGCGTCTTCCGCCCCGATAGTAGCAGCTTCGGCACTCAATTAGATGAAATCCTGATACTGACCCCAGTGGCAGCGGCCGCTATGTTTTCCAAAGTCCGTGATTTTATAAAGCTTTCCGGATTCTGGTGGGTAATCATGGAAAACGTAGAGTCAGGCCAGGCCAGAGTGTTTCAATTTGACAGCCAGTGGGGATACACCCGGGAAATTGAAATGGCTGAGGGGTTCAATCCGCAGCAACTGCTGTCTTGGGGCGAGAAGATACTGCTAAGAGACAAGCAGCAGTCAGTGATCCTTCGGTTCAACAGCAATGGTGAGGCCGAGGTTCCATTTAAGTCGGAATCTTTAGCTGCATTAATTTTAGAGCGGCAGGCCAAAGCCTCCGCCAATAATATGCTGTGGCAGATCACTCTGGCAATGATAACGGCGATCACTATTTTCTCATGCATTTTTGCCTATACTCATAAAATCCGAAGCGTGATCTACAAGCCCGGCAACACCCGAGACGCAGCATCCATTGAAGATTACACCGAAGTCCTTACGTGGCTGGATCCTGCAAAAAACCGCCGCAGCCGCTTTATCCAGCTGGGCGTGCTCTACCTCCTGGGTTGCATTGGTGCTGGCGTGGTAGCGATTGGTCTGGGAGTATCGAGCCGCGAGTTGATCGCGGTAGTGATCGCACTATCAGGACCAGTCATTGGCATCATACTGCTGTATCGCAGCTCGATTGGAAATATCGGGCACAGTGGTGAGACGCTTGCTCTGGTCGACCAAAATAAGCTCTATCACATCGGACGTGGTCCCCAGATACACTACCGAAATCGCTTTCTCATTGTCGGTGATGTCGTGGTGTATATTGGCGCGAGTCTACTGCCCACTTTCGAGCGCACACAGCTGCAGCAGCTAATACCACTGGCAGAGGCCGGCATTAAGGTCGATCGCAAAGCGGTCTGGATTAAGTTGATGCAAGCGCGGCATCCGTTAGCACTGGGGGCGCTGGCCAGCCTACTATGCCTATTAACGGCTATTGTTTTGGTATTGCTATAGCGACATTGCTCCGCAGCTTTCGCTATACTGCTCTCTTAGGGACTGCGCACTCCAGCAGACAAAATCGAGAGAATTCAAGGCTTTGACTGAACCCTTCGCAGACGATCATATCACCGTGAATACCACCGAGCATTATCGAGTGGGACTCTTTGTCACCTGTCTGGCAGACTTGTTTCGTCCATCAGTGGGCTTCGCCAGCATTGCCTTACTGGAGCAGGCTGGTTGCCAAGTAACCGTGCCCATGGACCAGAGTTGCTGCGGCCAGCCCGCCTATAACTCTGGTGATTATGTTGCTGCGGCAAAAACAGCGCAGAACGTCATAGCCAGCTTTGAGTTCGCCGACTACGTGGTATTACCTTCAGGGTCCTGTACCGGAATGATGGTACATCACTATCCTCGAATTCTGGAGGGCGAATGGCGAGAGCGGGCTTTATCGCTTTCTGCAAAGACCTTTGAACTTACCACATTTTTGGCGGAAATCGCCTGTCCGGTAGCCAATGAACCGCTACCGTCAATGCCTTTAACCGTTACATATCACGATGGCTGCGCTGGACTACGGGAATTGAATATTCGAGATCAGCCACGGCAACTGCTAAAAAACATGTGTGGCATTGAAATAAAAGAACTTGAAAAAGCCGAAGTTTGCTGCGGTTTCGGTGGGACTTTCTGCGCCAAAATGCCAGCACTATCGGGCAAGATGGTCGACGACAAATTAGCCAATGCCTGTGCCAGCGGCGCACAAGTATTGGCCGGCGGCGATCTAGGCTGCCTGCTGAATATCGCCGGACGAGCGCGCCGACAGGGGATTGATATTGAGGTACGGCATGTCGCTGAACTGCTTGCTGGCGACCTCGACGAACCAGGCATTGGAGATGCCCAATGAGTGAGAGCCGAATCTTTTGAAAATCCAGAGCACAGACTTTTTGAAGGCAGCAGACCTCGCCTTACAAAACTCCGAGCACACCAGCATCCGCGATGAGTTCGGGCTTTCCACGCCACCCAAACGCTCCAAGGCGGTCGAGGAATTTGGTGATTTCCAGGCTCTTAGAGACCATGTCAAGCGCATCCGTCAACACAGCCTCGATAACCTCGATCACTATTTGAGCCAGTTCGAAGCCGAAGCGCTTAACAATGGCAACTCGGTGCACTTTGCCCGGGACGGTGAAGAGATGAACACGCTCGTTCTGGATATCTGTCGCCAGCATCAGGTCCGCAAGGTCGCCAAAGGCAAGTCCATGGTCACCGAGGAAACCGAGCTTAATGAGCACCTCATCGCGGCAGGAATTGAAGTAATAGAAACAGATCTGGGAGAGTACATTATTCAGTTAGCGGGGGAAAAACCCAGCCACATTACCGCCCCTGCCGTGCACAAAACAGAAACCGAAATCAGCGAATTATTCCTCGACAAACATCATTTGGGCGAACGGGAACTGGCAACCCCCGCTGACATGGTCGGCGAGGCACGCACCGTATTAAGAGAGCATTTCTTAAGTGCAGATATTGGTATTATCGGTGCCAATGCACTGGTCGCCGAAAACGGCTATTCCATGCTGGTTACCAATGAAGGCAATGGCGATTTATGTGCCAGCTTGCCGAACGTACTGATTATCTGCACAACCATCGAGCGAGTTTTGCCAACCATGGGCGATGCCGCTGCCACCCTCCGCTTGCTGGCACGCTCCACCACGGGTCAGGCAATAACCTGCTATACCAGTTTTTACTCGGGGCCACGACGGGAAGACGATGCTGACGGACCCGTAGAAACACACTTCATTTTACTGGATAACAAGCGCAGCGAAGTCCTGGCCAGCGACTATCGTGAAATATTGGAGTGTATTCGTTGCGGTGCCTGCCTTAATCACTGCCCAGTCTATATCGGAGCGGGTGGGCATGCTTACGGCTCTGTCTACCCGGGTCCGATGGGGTCAGTGTTAACCCCTCTGCTTACCTCACTGGAAGAAAGTCATGTACTACCCAACGCCTGCACCGGTTGTGGTCGTTGCGCCGAGGTCTGCCCCGCCAACATTCCGCTGCCCGATTTGCTGCGCGACTTAAGACAGGAAGAAAACACGCTTAAGATTTCGGCGCCGCGATGGCGACGCGGCATCGCAATTCACGCATGGCTGACTTGCAGGCCGGCGCTGTATCATTTTCTGACAGGTTTGGTGATTAGCGTTCTGCACAAACTAGGCAGAAAGCGAGGCAGCTTTCGCTCGCTACCGTTTGCCGACGGCTGGGCTGATCAGCGGGACTTTCCCTCGCCGCAGGCAGGGACGTTTATGCAGCAGTACAAAGCATCGGTGAAAAATCGGGATGAGTGATTCCTCACGTACCGAAATCATGGCCAAGGTGCGTCGTGCCAGTGGTGGTGCAGCAGCGCAAGAAATAGCAGCCGCCCACGCGCGAATCGGACAGGGTCCGTCGGCGATATTACCGGATGCCGATATCGCCATCGCCTTCCTGACCAACGTATTGAAGAATTCCGGTACCGTGGCAGTTGCTGCTGATCGTTCAGCAGCGGTAAAGGAGATAGGACGATATCTGTTTGATCAATATCATAGCCGCAAATTACTGGTGAGTAACGATCGACGTCTGGCCGCATTGCCTTGGCGGGATGCAGGTCTACTGCCGCGGTTTGGCAGCGCACAGAACGACGACATGGCAGCACTGAGTTTTGCTCAGATCGGTATAGCGGAGACCGGTAGCGTCCTGACAGTAACGGGCAAAGCAAACCCTTCTGCCAACAATTTACTGCCGGAAAGTTACATCATTTTGGTTGATATTGACGATGTTGTAACAACCCTGAACGATGGCCTGAACCGTCTAAATCTGGGCGCTGATGTTGAAACCAGGCCACGAGGCATTAATTTCATCTCTGGCCCATCGAGAACGGCTGATATCGCTATGAAACTGGTGACAGGCGCGCATGGGCCCAGATTCTGGCACGTGATTTTGCTAGGAGAAACTGCAGAGAATACTTTACCAAGGGCCCGTGCACTGGCGGCGGCCCCTAGTAATTTTTGCTGAGCCTACTTAGCGCTGTAGCTGAATTTTTGGCCGCCAATTGCCGCTTCATACATAAGGCCGCCCTTAGCAATGGTGAAAATAGCCATGCCCTTGCGATATCCACCGTGCACCGTGCTCGCGTCGTTCTGACCACCGCTGATCCCGGCAGAAGTGCCGCCACCAGTGCTTGCCTCGGCCGACACGCCCGCCGTTATCGCCACCGCACTTGCCTGCGCGCTGAACTCAAAGTTTCCAGAAGTGAACTCCTCTAGCGCTCGCTGATCTTTCAAAAAAATCATCTGGCTAAAGGCCTGGCCACCCAGTTGGATGCCCAAGGTAATTTGAGTCATCGATGAATCTCCAACATGGGCGCCCTGAGCAAAAACCCTGCCCTTACCGTGAGCACCGCCGATGCCGATCCCGCCCTTACCAATTGTAGGAAACACCACATAGCCATAGGCGTCCTGGAAAAACCCGGAAGTTTCTCCCGCGTTTTGAAATGCGGTCACCGTATCACTGTAGTTGTCCGCCTGTACCAGCGTTGAAGACACAACCAGCGCGCAGAGAGCGAGTATAGATCGAAGGGATTTTTTCATTAGTCTCAGTCCTGTTTGGGTTCGAATTGAGCTGCAGGCGACATGGTAATCAGCGCCGAATCGGCCGACGTTATAATACTGCAACTGATGCAAGTTTGGCAGCACCAGAGCGGATAATTTCTAACCGGTATTACGCATACCGGCCGCAATTCCCGCGATGGTCACCATTATCGCCCGTTCGATGTGGGGTTCTGCCGATTCACGCTGGCGCCGCAGCAGTTCTGCCTGCAGATAATTCAATGGATCCGTATAAATGTTGCGTAACTGTAAAGACTCACGAGTCCAGGGTAACTGCTCCAATAACGCTGTCGCGTCGAGGATAGTCAGCACTGTTTCAGTATCACTTTTAAGCTGTTGGCGTAGGCGCTCCCCAATGCCCTGCCACTCTTGCGGCACAAGGCAGCTATCATAATAGCGCGATATTTCTGTATCTGCCTTGGCAAATACCATTTCCAGCATAGAAATTCGTACGGCAAAAAACGGCCATACCTCCACCATTTCCCGCAAGGTCTCACCCTGTCCACGATCCAGCGCGGCTTGCAGTGCGGCGCCCGCCCCCAACCAAGCCGGTAGCATCAACCTATTCTGAGACCAAGCGAAAATCCACGGGATTGCGCGCAAACTCTCGATGCCTCCACCGCCCCCACGACGCGCCGGCCTCGAACCCAGCGGCAATTTTGCCAACTCTTGCTCCGGTGTGGCGTGGCGAAAGTAGGGAACAAAGTCCTTCTCTTCACGGACCACATCCCGGTAAGCCGCACAGGAGTCAACTGCCAAAACTTCCATTAGCTGCCGCCATTCCGGCTTGGGGCTGGGGGGCGTCAATAGATTGGCCCTGCATATCGCTGTGGTATAGAGCGCCAGCGTCTTCACCGCCAGCGAGGTCCAACCCAACTTGGTGCGAATCATCTCGCCCTGTTCGGTAACCCTAAGGCCATTTTTCAAGGTACCAGGCGGTTGTGACAATAGCGCGTCGTGAGCCGGCGCCCCACCCCGCCCAATAGAGCCGCCACGGCCGTGAAACAAGGTCAGCGCAATCTGGTGCTGGTCGCACACATCGAGCAATTCCTCTTGAGCCCGATACTGGGCCCAGGAAGCAGCCAGCACGCCAGCATCCTTAGCGGAATCAGAATAACCAATCATCACCATCAGCTTGCCGTCCAACCTTTGGCGATAGGACTCGTCGGCCAGCAGCGTCGACACGACCTCCCGCGCCCTGGACAGATCGTCCAAGGTTTCAAACAGGGGTGATACCGGAAGTTCTTCCTGCCCCGCCACCTCCCGCAGCAATAATTGCACAGCCAGAATATCGGAGGCCTGACGCGCCATCGAAATGACATAAGCCCCAAAGGCTGTATCAGGATGGCGGCCGGCAACCTCACACGTTGCCAGTACTTCCTTTACGTCGTCACTGGGCCGCCATTGCGCGGGTATCAGGGGCCTGCGCCCAGCTAATTCTTTGCGCAGGAACTCGTAGCGCGTACTTTCATCCCATTCCTGATAGTCACCAAGGCCCAAATATCGGGTCAGCTCAGATAGAACTTCAGTGTGGCGGGCGCTGTCCTGGCGTAAATCGTGGCGCACCAGGTGCACACCAAAACATCGAACTTTGCGCAGGAGATCCAGTAGCGCGGCGTCGGCTATCACTGCCATACCGCACTCGCGCAAGGAGTGGTAGCAACACTCCAAGGGCTGCCAGAGTTGTTGCACGTCGTCAATTATGTCGTTGGCCCCAACACTCTGACCGTTCAGCTCGGCCTCAATCGCCACCAGCGTACTGCGTAATTGATCGCGAAGCCTGCGTAAGACTGCCCGATAGGGTTCGTGAGCTCCCTCTCCCGCCAGTGCGCGCATGGCGTCGCTGCACCGGGTCATCGATAGCTCTTCAACCAGCGCAATAATATCGCGCAGATAAAGATCAGCCGCCTGCCAACGACTGAGCAAGAGCACCTCTTCGGTGACAGTGGCCGTGACATTAGGATTACCGTCCCGATCACCACCCATCCAGGAGACGAAATGCACGGGGGCAGCCTCCAACGAAAGACGCTCGCCAGTATGCTCCAGCAACGCCTTATCCAATCTGCGCAGAAATTCTGGCACTGCTTGCCACAGTGAATCTTCCACTACCGCATAACCCCACCTGGCTTCGTCCACCGGTGTCGGGCGTTGTAGCCTGAAGTCATCCCCGTACCAAATTTGAGTGACCAACTCCCTCAACCTGGCGTAAAGTCGGTCCCGCTCTCTCGGAGTTTGACCATCGAGTTCCAACGTGCCGAGACACACGCCTATTTCGCTGTGCTTGTGAATCAGGGTGCGGCGCATGATTTCAGTCGGGTGCGCAGTCAGCACCAACTCGATATTTAACTCGCGTATGGTCGTGGCCAGATCGCCACCCGTTACACCCTGGGCGAGTAGATCCTCGAAGGTAGACGCCAGGGCCTGGGAGGCCGAAAACACCGGGTCCATTTTCCGTGACACCGTATTTTGTTGATCGGCGATATTGGCGAGATTGAGGAACTGACCAAAGGCCCGTGCCACAGGCACCAATTGCTCGTTGTCGAGATTTCGCAATAGAGACAGCAATGCGTCTCTGGCACTCGCGTCACCCTCCCTGGCGGAGCGCGACAGGGTACGAATTTTCTCAATCAATTCAAGAAAATCATCACCCTGAGCGGCGGCCATAGTCTCGCCGAGTAATTCACCCAAGGCACTGACATTACTGCGCAACGATGAGTAGTCGATCGCGTCTGAGATTTCGTTCATTTGAAGAGTCTTACCATTTGCCAAGACGAGCAAGTAAATCACAAACCCGGCTGGAATACCCCCACTCGTTATCGTACCAATTTAATACGCGCAAATACCTGTCACCGGTAACGGCGCTGAAACTTGAGTCAAAAATTGAAGAATGCGAGTTACCTATAATGTCGGAAGAAACGATCGGGCGGTCGGTGAACTCTAATATACCCTGCAGCCGAGTAGACTCAGCAGCGGCATAGATCACAGTATTGACATCTTCAACTGAAATCGATTTGGACAACTTGGCAAACAGGTCTACCACCGAACCGTCGGGAACCGGGACTCTTGCGGCTATCCCATGGAGACGCCCTTGCAATTCTGGTAAAACCTCACCCACTGCCTTTGCCGCACCCGTTGAGGTCGGAATAATGTTCTCGGCGGCAGCACGGCTGCGCCGCCAATCGGAGTGCGGCACATCTGCCAGCCTTTGATCGTTAGTGTAAGCGTGCACTGTGTTGATTACGCCTTCAACAATGCCGAATTCTTCATGCAGCACTCTGGCCATGGGCGCCAGGCAATTAGTGGTACAACTGGCATTGGAAATTATCCGGTGCTCGGGTTTTAGACCGTCTTCATTAACACCCAGCACCACGGTGTAGTCGATGGGCTCAGCCGCTGGCACAGTTAGCACAACGCGCTTCGCGCCCGCCTCCAAATGTTGCTGCAGCTGTTCGCGCTTGCGAAACACACCAGTGGCTTCAACCACAGCATCGATGCCCATCTCGGCCCAGGGCAGATCGGCTGGGTTCCCTTCACACAGCAACTTGACCTTGCCCTTCGGGGTAACGAAGTGGCCGTCCTCCAGCGTAAGACTCTTGCCAAAAGGCCCCATCACAGTGTCGTAATTTAGCAGATAGCGCAGCGCGGCCGGATCAAACAAGTCATTGATGGCAACGACGTCTACGCCTTCGACATCTTCGAGAATCCGGAACACTGAGCGGCCAATCCGACCAAAACCATTAATCGCTATTTTCATTACGCAGCCTCCTGGTGCCGATCAATGTCTGCATAAAGTCGCACCACATCCAATAAGCGCGCCGCGTGTCCCAGATTTTCATACCAGGACAAGGCCTTAATAGTGTGGTCACCGGCCTTCACAGTACCCTTGATGTCAAACACTAAGGAATTTGAATTGCCGATAACGTCAGAGGATACTACCGGGTCATCAACGACATCGACAATACCGGGAAAAGCTGCAGTGGCGGCACGCATGGTGTCGTTGATATCAACAACCTGGACATTGGAATCTTTAAAAATCAGATTGGTATCCAACAGACACCCTTCATGAATCGGTACATTGAGCGCAGCAGTCAGAACCTTGCCGTCGAATTGTGGTAGTACGTGGCCCAGCCATAATGCTGCCTCATGAGAGTTGGGAATAATGTTTTTCGCCGCCGAGCGGCTTCGTCGAAAATCGCTGCCGGCATAATCCTGTAGTGCCTGGTCGGAGGTGTAGGAGTGGATGGTAGTCGCGCTGCCACACTCAATCTCAAAACGCGTGCCCAAGATATGTAATAACAAACAAAGCGCAGTCGTTGTTGCAGAACCTGCAGAGATCATCCGATCCGACGCGCTAATCGAATCCTGATTGATTCCAGGGATAACTATTCTGTCGATATGATCCACAGGTAGCCCTCTAAGCAAGACTCTGGGAGCACCATTGCCCAGATGATCTTCCATGGCCGCCCGCTCCCGGTACTTGCCGGTCGAGTCGATAACCGCGTCCAGACTAAAAATATCCCAAGGCATTTCAGCGGGTCGATCGATACCCATCAGGCGGGCACGAAAGCGCGGATTGACCAGGAAGTTGCCCTGTAACTCATGGCGCTCTGGGTCGTTGACCTCGGAACACAGTAGATAATGCAGAATATCAGGCTTACCAATATCGGCTATGGCCACCACTTCCACGTCATCGCTACGCGAAGCGAGCTCATAAATCTGACGGCCGGTCTGGCCAAATCCCATAATTCCAACTCTAATTGGCTTGTCGCTTGGCATGGTTATGCTCCTCTAGTCGTTATTAGCTGGCGTCATTGCTTCGCGAGCCAGTCGTTCAATCGTTTGCCAGTCTCCAGCTGCGACCAGGTCATTGGCGACCATCCATGACCCGCCGCAACAGACCACATTGCTGAGGGCAAGGTAGCTGTGGAAGTTTTCCGGGTTGAGCCCGCCGGTCGGGCAAAAGCTCACCGCCGGAAATGGAGCACCAAGGGATTTGAGCAGGGCAATGCCTCCAACAGCCTCGGCAGGGAATAGCTTGAAACAGTCGTAACCCAGGTCCAGGCCCTGCATGACTTCCGATGCCGTTGCCACCCCTGGCACTAAATCAGCACCGCGGTCACGGGCGGCCGACAGCAGTGACGAGGTCGAACCGGGGCTGACGATCAATTTCGCGCCCGCAAACATGGCCCGATCCAATTCAGCGGGGTTGGTCACGGTGCCAGCTGCTACCAGCACATCTGGCACCTCTTCACTGACGGCCTTGATGCTGGCCAGTGCCGCCTCCGTGCGCAAAGTAATCTCTACCGCCTTCATGCCGCCCTGGCTCAGGGCTCGCACTAGTTGCACCGTGGTAGCAACATCTGTTGCCGTGATGACGGGGAGTACCCGGCAGGCCGCCAGTATTTCAGTTAGCATTGCGCATTCACTCTTTAGTAATTTTATTACATTTTTTACTCTATCTCACACGAGGTATCAACGCAAGTGCAAAATCGAAATCTGCCGAAACCACTATAAAAAAGTCATAAAACCGTCATTTTGCCTATTAATCCACAGTAAAAGTAAATATCTAGCCGAAAGTATCCATGGATAACAAAAAGGGGTTGTCTTTATTATAAAAGTTTATTACATTTTGGGAACAGTAAGAGGAGCTACGACCCATGTCAGTTCTAAGCCAGTTGCGCGACACCCAAGCACGGCGCAGTAAATCTGCCATTAAATTGATTGCATATATTTTGGAAGATCCCGCCACTATCGTGTCCATGCCTATCGCTACACTGGCCAACGCCGTCAGTATCAGTGAGCCCACAGTCAACCGGTTTTGTACTGGCCTGGGGTTCAAAGGTTTTCCAGATTTTAAACTCTCTCTGGCGGCAGAGCTGGGACGGGCTGAGTCAGGTATCGCCAGTGATATAGAAAGGACTGACTCCATCTCTCAAGTCGCCAGTAAGATTTTCGAGGCCACCAGAGTTAGTCTGAGCAATACTCAAAACCATCTGGATGTAGGTTTGATTGATCAGGTTGTGGTCGCACTGGACAGCGCCAGATCCATCGTCTTGTGTGGTTTGGGAGCTTCAGCTTCGGTGGCGATGGATGCGCAACACAAGTTACTGCGCTTTGACACTCCGGTGGTCGCCCATACTGATATCATCAATCAACGCATGCTGACGACTAGTCTACGGGCGGAGGATTGTCTGATTTGCATATCTTACACGGGCAGAACGACGGCCCTGTGCGATATCGCCGCCATGACAGCGTCATCCGGCGCCACTGTGGTGGGGCTGACTGATCCCGACTCACCGCTGGCAAAATTATGTGACTTGGTTTTGGGTGTAGACAGTGGCGAAAATACTGACGTTTACACTCCGATGACTTCTCGAATTGCGCAGTTGGCAATTATAGATGTGCTGGCTACCGCGTGGGCCCTGCGCAAGGGCCCAAGTTTCAGTAAACATCTCCAGCGGGTAAAAATGAGCCTGGCAGGCACCCGCCATGCGGGCAATTAAGCCCAGGTTACAAGCAACTGGCGCTGTTCCGCTGACTCTCTGGCCAACCGTTCCGCCAGTTCAGCAAATCGATCTTCCACTTTTTCCCGACGGATCTTCATGGTCGGAGTGAGCACCTCGTTCTCGATACTCCACGGCTCTATCGACACGATCACCGCGCCAATACGAGCATGCTTTTCAATGCTCTCATTGATAGCAGCAACCGTTTCTCGAAGTGACGCTTCAATATGCTCCCGCTCTCTTGTCTGCGCCTCTGCGGTGAGCACCGTAATCATCACCGTTTTGGAAAAGCCACGACCCAGAAGGCACTGCTGTTCGGCGTGGGGGTTTTTCGCAAACTCCCCTTCTATAGGCGGCGGCGCGACAAATTTTCCCTGAATGGTTTTGAAATAATCTTTGACCCGCCCCGTAATATAGATGAACCCATCCTCATCCACACGCACCTTGTCACCCGTATACAACCAGCCGTCCTGGATCAACTCTGCGGTTTTATCCGGCTGCTTGTAATAGCCCGGCGTACAACCATCGGCCTTGACCGCCAATTCACCCTGCGCGGTCACTTTGAACTCAACCTCACCGACCGGCTTGCCAATAGAACCTACACGACGATCTTCATGGCTGTTTGCAATAAGGCCCATCGCCTCAGTCTGACCAAAACCCTCCATGAGGGTCAAACCCATTTCCCCCCACCACTTGATCAGTGCCGGGGGAGTCGGTGCGGCTGCAGTCAAGCAGTATTCAACATCGCTCAGTCCAATGGTATCCAGTACCAGTTTACCGATACCCTCTTTATCATCGGTTAGTGCTTTCTCGACCGCTTCCTGGCCGCCAAATTTGCTTATTACCGCCTGCTGGAACTGCTCCCACATACGTGGCGGGCCGAAAAACATATGGGGCCGGGTGCGCTGCAAGTCGCGCATGAGAGTCGGCAAGGACTCATTAAAGTTTACCTCTCCGCACATATCGAGAGATGCGACCTCCACAATCTGCCGCTCTGCGATGTGCGACAAAGGCAAATATGAGAAGTAGCGTGCTTGTTCTCGGACACCAAAGGCAGTTTTAAATCGGCGTACTGGAATCAAGTTGCTCTGGTGAGTCTGGATGACTCCTTTTGGCATACCGGTAGTGCCAGAAGTAAATACCAGTGACACCGTATCATCGGGCTGACACGCATAGTTGGGCTCGCGCCCCTGCCATTCAGCGAGTAATCCCTCCCAAGTCAAATGGGGCTGTTCGATCTCGACACCCGGCAAGGTAATCAAGGTTATACCTTCAGGTAATATGCTTGTCACCTGATCCCAGTTGCTGGTCTCGCCAACAAACATCACAGATGTTTCGGTAAAATCAAGAATATATTTAGCAGTAGAAGCTGGCAGCGTAGTAAACATACTTACGGTGACATTGCCCGAAGCGATAATCGCCAGATCAGCTATAAACCAGTGGGGTCTGTTGCGCGATAGCAGCGCTATACGGGCACCATTGCCGAAACGATCTTCCAGCATAGCGCCTATCGCCGCTATCTGCTGCCAAGACTCGGCCCAGGTATAGTCGTCAGATCCGTCCTCCTGCAAGTCCCGCAGCCATACCTTGTCTGGGCAGTCCTGAGCTCTAAATTTCGCAATTGCAGGTAAAGTATCGAGTACCATTATTGTTCTCCTGACCTTTCTCGTTAATTCATCGTTCGAAGGGACTGCGAGCCTCCCCTGAGGCCTGTTAGTCTACCGACAGCGCACAGAAATTAGTATCGTCCACACCAGGATTATCCCTTATCGCATTTCCAGGGACTGCTGGCCAATTCCCGTCGGGGTACCTCGCTGCTGGATACCGGTATCTCCCATCTCGGGTCGAGACAAAACATTCAAAACCTCAGGGAGCGGTAGCAGACTCGTGCCGCCCCAGCCGTGTTGTGGCAGTGCATTTACCAGATCATTCACATCAACCACATCGACAACGCCCACAAATGGCTGCACTGCCGAGCCGCCACCAAGATCAGCGCTCCATTCAGACAGAGCAGCGCCACTCAGTTTGCGGTCACGATCAAAGGTGAGTAGCATAAATTCTCCATCAACTGTGGCCTGTCCCCAATCGATGGATAAAAAGTCGGCGCCCATTGCCCCCAGGCTGAACCCGACCGAATTTTCAGTGATACGCCAGTGCTCCCAGGCCATAACATAACCGCTGGCGGTAGCCGATAATCTCAAGGGAGGGCCTAGTTCGGCCATCACCTGTGCCATTGTAGGCCTCTCTTCCGCCTTCGCTGGGGACGAATAAGCGGCAAGCGGCACACCCAGCTCATATTGCCAGCGAGTGCATGCCTGTAGCAGAATTACAGCAAATAATAGACTGAACTTGGCCATCAGATTAACTGTCTGCGGCCCGCGCAATATAGCTGGCAAAGTCCGTTAAGATATCGTTGTCGTCAAAAAAGAAAACGGCGCGATCGTAGCGCGTGTCGACATTGAACCGGTTGTAGACCATCAGAATGAGACCGTCGCCTACTGAGCGCTCGTAGAGATAATAGAGCACTGTTTCATCACCCAAAGAAATCAACTGAGACGGCGGACCCAATTTCGTCAGCACTTCGCTGCGGTTAGTACTGCCGATCCGGAACTCCGAAAGGGCAGCGGCTTGCCAGCTAACCTCTACACCCCGCTGATTTTCATATTGGGCACAGGCGCCCAGTAAAACCGTCAACAGAATCATCGAAATCGTTTTTTTGCTCGCCATTAAACCCGACCTTTTCCCAGAAAAATATATTATATAACGTATACTCGCAGCGCACAGTTCGTTAAATATACAAATATACGCTCGTTAAAGTTCACGTGACGTCCCGTCGGGCTTGCTGGCCTAGAGCTTCAACACAGTCGGCGTGATTTGCACCGACTTTTCGCCGCTGCTCAACCAAATGTCCTGCCCTTCAAGCGAGCACTGTATTCGCATCGAGGGTTGTACAAGAACAGCCAGCGGTTCGCAAACTACCTCGATAATTTGCAGATTGTTAAATCGGGACAATTTGCCCTCATGCTTTGCCCACCAAACCGGCACAGCCCGGTTGCCATAGCAATACAAAACCACCTGTCTGGCCTTACCGCAAGCCTTGCGAATGCGCTCGGGGTCCGGTGTACCAAGATCGATCCAAAGCTCAATCTCCCCGGTCAGATCCTTCTGCCAGAGATCTGGCTCTTCATCTGCACTCAAGCCCTTACCAAACTCCAGGCTCTCAGAAGCATGACGAGCAAAAGCGAGCAACCGCAACATCATACGCTCAGTGGTTTCGGAGGGATGGCGAGCCAAGGTCAAAGGAAAATCGGCGTAGTAATGCCGGTTCATGTCCGCTACATTGAGTTCTGCTTTGAATATTGTCGACTTGAGAGCCATTGCAGCAGGATGCCCAGTGTGAAATAGAGAACAAGCACTATACCACCCTGATCTAATCCGGCTAGAGGGCAACATCGCGAGCGCAGTGATTAAGGAATAGCACCCGGAATCAAATTGTCAAAATTAAAACGTTTAAGCAAAAATCGCCGCCCGGACCTAAAAGCAATCGCTTTCGCGCTGCTGGCACTCAGTGCCTACCAATACTTTAATGCAGGCAAAATAAGCTGGCACCGTGAAGTGGTAGAGCAACTGGCAAGCTATCTCGATCGACCGGATGCAAGTTGGCGTGAGGCCTCAGACGCCTTCAATGAGGCGATTCCCGCCAACAGTGCTCCACCGGATTACGACCTCTGGGGACGTGTGGTGCGAGTGGCAGACGGCGACACGGTTTCGATTTTGGATGAGAGCAAAACACAGCACAAAATTCGTCTGTTTGGGATCGATACACCCGAACGGGACCAGACGTATGGAGCAACTGCCTCAAGAGCGCTTGCAGATTTGATCTCCGGCGAAAACGTGGGTATAGAGCAAAAGGATATCGACGACTATGGACGCACTGTCGGGGTAATTTATCACCGGGGCGTCAATATCAATGTCGCAATGGTAGCCGGTGGTCACGCCTGGTGGTACCGTCGGCATGCGAGCTCTGAGGTTGCCTTGGAGAGTGCCGAAGCCGAGGCTAAGGCCAACAAACTGGGCCTCTGGGCCAACGCCAACCCCGTGGCGCCCTGGGATTGGCGCCGTAAAAACCGTTAAAACCGACAAAATAATGGCTTTCAGAAGCCACGCAATTCAATCAGGAGGCCTCGATCTTGGCTGCAAACTCAACCACGCCCTGTGACGTTCTGGTGGTCGGCGCAACCGGCTTGGTTGGTGACGCCTTCCTGCGCCAGAGTCAAGCACATCAGACACCGCTGAAAATTACAGCCCTGGTAAGGAAACCCGGGAGACTACCTGCGGGTTCCGCCGTCGAAATTGTCGCGCCCACGGACCAATGGCCGGAGATCATTACCAGCTTGCGGCCGCAAGCCGTTTTTTGTGCTCTGGGTACGACCATCAGACAAGCCGGCTCTAAGGCGGCATTTCGGGGTGTAGACTTCGAGTTGGTCGCCGCTGTCGCTGGCGCTGCCAAAAGTGCGGGAGCAGGACATTTCATCATGGTCTCTTCCGCCATGGCCAATGCCGGAGCCCGATCCTTCTACCTAAAAACCAAAGGTGAGGCAGAACAGGCTCTCACTGCAGAGAATTTTGACCAACTTGACCTCCTGCGACCCGGGCTCCTTAAAGGAGATCGCCGTGAATTCCGCCTGGGTGAACGCATAGGCGTCGCGGCGAGTCCAATCGTCGATCGTCTTCTGCTGGGGCCCTTCAAAAAATTCCGCTCAGTGCATGCCGACACAGTGGCGCTAGCAGCGCTAAAGCTACTAACAACAAAAGAGCCCGGGTGTTTCATCCATGAAAGTGAGCAAATCAGTGAACTGGCCGATTAAAGCGATACTCCCCAATGCAGTGGCACGCTCGGCGCTGGCAATGCTGGTTATTGTCATTACTGCCTGCTCGTCACAGTCTCCCACCCACCGGGCACCCCAATCATTGTCGGAGTTGGACAGAGGCATTTGTCCACCACAGATCATCAGTGCCGGGGGCTCAGGTTTTAGCTCCCAGCGCTATGGCTCCACGTTAAGCAATGAGCAGCTGTCGAATTACCAAAGACACGAGTTAGAAAACTGTGGTCGAAAAGTGGCTACAGGCGATGCCCGTGCGCTGCAGGCACTGGTCCAGCATTGGACGTCAGACAATCGGGCTGACAACGTGGCGGCGAGCTACGAGCTCTACGTTGCCAACGGCCGCAACCGCGAGCGACTGGCCGAGGCCAGTGCCACGCTTTATCAAATGTATCGGGACGGACAGGGAAATCTGACCGCCAACGAGGATGCGGCGTTTAAATATCTGGAGCTGGCCGTGCGCTATGGCGTAACCACTTATGGCCTGACCTATGCAGACGCTTTGCATCAGCGAGCACTCTATAAAGACGCCTTCCCCTACTACAGCGAAATAGCCAATGGTGCGGCGGCGACCGGTGGCAGCAAGGGTTATTCTGCGCAGCAGGTCTGTGAAGTGGACTTCCAAATGGCGGACCACTACTTTCACGGACGTGGTGTCGAGGAAAATTGGTACCTGGGATATTACTACTGGCGTCGAGCCCAACAGCAAGCGGCTAATCCCGAATGGGGATCGTGTATACGCGACAACTTCGCCTTTCAGGAGCGCTACAAACTGGAATCTGAGCGCCTCGGTCCAGCCCAAAAGCGCATTGCCAAGCTCTCACTGCGAGAGCGTGAGGAAATCGAAGAGGCGCTGGGTAAATCGACCTATCGAGGACTAGCGACAGTCTCTGCCATGCCCTTCGTAGGCCAGCATATTCCCGTCGCTGCTGCTTCCCCCTCCAAAATCATTAGCCACGGCCCGGTCAAGAGCGCACCCGCTGCGACCATGAGTAACAACTGGACTCCATTGTCAGCCAGCATCTGCAAATTAAGCGGCGGTGGAGAAACCCTGCCCTGGAGCGATATATTCGAGCTCAGGTCTCCTACGATATGGACTCTGACGTCCAACGACGGCAAAGAGACAACACTAGGCTCGGCCGTAGCCGTCGCCAGGAACCGTCTGATCACTAACTGCCACATGATAAACAGCCCGGCTAAAATCAGTCTTCGACAGGGCACACAAAGACTGAGCGCGTTCCTGAGTTCCGCCGACCCTGAAGGTGATCGTTGTATCCTCCAGGTTGCACAACCACTTCCCGGCTACGTCATATCCGCCAGAGAGAGCAAGGTCGTGCGCATTGGTGAAGATGTCGCTGCCATTGGTAATCCCAAGGGCTTGGACACTTCGCTTTCCCGCGGAATCATCGCGCAAAAAAGACAGAAGTCAGGGCGAGCCTATCTGCAGACCGATGCGGCTTTGTCGTCGGGCTCCTCGGGAGGCGGCTTGTTTGATGCCGAAGGTAACTTGGTGGGAATTACGACGTTTACCGTGGCCGCGGGTGAAAACTTAAACTTTGCGATTGCCGTAGAAGAATTCTGTCGAGAGTAGAGGCGCTAATCAGAAATCGCGCTTGGCGTATTCGCCTGCGCTTTTGTACTTTTCTGGAGAGCTGATATTGCTACCATCCTGGCTGCGCCACACTTTTTGCCCGCTGCTACGTTTCTGACCGGACCCCGATGACCCAAAATTGCCCTGCTTGACCTTGATTTCGTCACCTTGTGCCTGAACATCGCAAGCCATGTCGGTAAACAATTTTTTACCTGTTGCCAGATCGACACAGACGTATATTTCGGCCGAAGCCAGCTGCGGGATGAAAAGTAAAGCCAGAAATAGAACACGCATGAGGCAGATCTCGGAATATTCAATCTGTAAAACTGTAGCAACATTCCAGTCTGTAAACCCGTAGAAACTGGTGTTTCCCCCAGTTAACCATTACCACCGGGCAGAAAATAAGTTTAATAAAAAGCGCCTAAAATCGCCTATCTAGCTCCCATTTGCACCGATATATGCTATTTTTGAGTCTAATCCAATTTACCACGCAGCCTTGAGAAATATAGCCATTGCAAAAACAACACAGTGAGCAGACTTGGGTTTTCGGTTACGGATCATTAATTTACAAGGTTGATTTCCCGTTCCTGGAGCGCAGAGTCGCTAGTATTTTCGGCTGGGAACGTCGTTTCTGGCAAGGTTCACATGACCACCGCGGTACCCCGGAAGCACCGGGGCGCGTTGTTACGCTCATTCCGTCTGCTGAAAACCGATGCGGCGGTGTCGCCTACCTGGTTGAACAGGACGTATTCAATCACCTGGACCACCGGGAAAAAAATGGCTACCAAAGGCACACAACTCATATTGCATTTGTCGATTATGAGGCCCCTGCGCGGGGCGTGGTATACGTGGCCCGGGAGGGCAATCCAGCGTATCTGGGACCCACAGAGACCCTCGAACAACTCGCAACGCACATTTCGCAGAGCCAGGGACCCAGCGGTACTAACCGTGACTATCTACTGCAATTAGCCGACGCGCTAAGAGCACTCGGAGAGCATGACAGTCATGTTTTCGCCCTTGAATCACTCCTGTGTCGGCAACTACAATGTTAGGATCTGGCACTTCTGGCCGCCCACTGCAGAACACGAATTGATGAGCAATACCCCACTAAAAAGCCAATGCCCCTGCGGCAGCGGTGCGCCCTATTTCCGCTGCTGCGGCGATCTGGATGAGAGGCACTGGACCGAGAGTGCCCCAGGGCGACTGCAAGGCAGCTTCTCCGACGATAGCCTTAAAAGCCACGTTGCAGACGAGCCTTGCTGTGAATTCCAGGGTATGCAATTGCCTCCGGGCTTGTTGGTCAAACAGCTGGACGACTCCTACAACTGGCGGGAGACAGCTTCGGCGATGAGCAACACACCTGATGCACTGGATGCATTGGTCAAAGCGGGCAGCGGCGACACCAAACTCAGCAAATGGCGGGTTACCGATATCGTTGATCAGGGAGCGCACGCGTCCCAAGTCACCGCAATGGTGCGCAGGGCCTTTCGCGATGAGGCTCAACCCTTTTACGGCCGCGAACTTCGCTCATTGGAGACACCGCACGTTCTGCGTTACCGTGTAAATTCTTATTATCGCCCGC
The DNA here is from genome assembly GCA_047633055.1 of Halieaceae bacterium. Classification (GTDB taxonomy): domain Bacteria; phylum Pseudomonadota; class Gammaproteobacteria; order Pseudomonadales; family Halieaceae; genus CALJFL01. Next base: position 19,551 of record JBLIEI010000066.1, read on the forward strand.
ATGCAGACAGTGACCAACTGAATCCCACCAGCCAGCGCTGGGAAAGAATTCACGACCGGGACTTAAGCCTGTTGATCTATCTGGATGATGACTACGACGGGGGCGAACTGGCCTTTCCAAATTTCGATTTTAGACTGCGACCGAGGCCTGGGATGCTGGTCATCTTTCCCTCCGACTTTCGCTACCTTCATGGTGCAATGCCCGTCACACGCGGCCTCAGGCATGCGGTTGTCAGCTGGTGCGCTTTAAAGTAACACGCCGCTAAACAAACGGCTCCTCTCTTACCCACTTTATAGCCACCCACTTTTCACCTTCTTCAACCGGCATGCCCGCGTGAGAAGAATCGAGATTGAGCTCGCCATCGATCGTGTTTTTCCAGGCCAGCACTTTTCCAGGCTCGGCCTTTATATCGAGATCGATGGAGGTAAACCGGGTATCTCCGCCGCGAGGAACCGGGTTGAGATAGATCATAATCGACCAGACCCGCTGCCCTCCGCGGGACATTTGCTCTTCGTAGTAATCAGTGTTCAGGTGCCAAAAGTCTTCATGCGTTTTGTACTCTTCACCAATGTCATAGCGCACCACCTGCAGCGCCTCCTGGTGGCTGCGAGGCAAGTCGGTGATTTGGTCAACCAACAATTCTATTTTATCGACAATAACGGGGAGACTATCCGCGTAGAGCCAGGTGCTGCTGCTGGTGCGGTAACCTGATCGTTGTGCGCCAAGCACTGTCGACTTTTGCACCTGACTGGCGGCCACTTCAATGATCGACTGACACTCTTGTGCAGAAAGAAAACCCTTACGGGTAAAAACAAAATGGTTGTGCTGATGAAAATCACTGACTATCGAGCTTTGCTTTTCCATAGCTGTAATCCTCCTGGATAGACTGCATCGATCCCTGCACCAGCCTACCATCAACCACTACAGCAGCAGGCTTCAGTGCGTGTATTCGACTAGGATCAATGCTAAACATATCTTCATTGAGTATAACAAAGTCGGCCTTTTTACCTTTTTCCAATGTCCCTAGGTTACTCTCTTCGGACAATTGCCACGCTCCACCGCGGGTATAACCATCAACCATAACCTCTAAACTCAGTTGCTCGCTAGGGGGGCCACTTACGGGTCCGTCGGGAGCATCCTCTCTATTCCTTCTGGTATGGCCTATTTGCATACCGGTAAAAGGGCTTGCTGAACCATCCTCCCATTCGCTTGGAAAGTAGACATCGCTGGAAAAACTCACTGTTGCGCCCTCATTAACCAGTTCTGCTACAGGATAGGGATGCTCAGCAAGCTTGCCTAAAGCCGCACTATAAGCAGGCTCATCATAGCCATGCCAAGCGGGAGTAAACTGAGCAATCACATCTAAGGCGTTATAGCGACTATACTCAGCTTCATTAACAATCTGTAAATGCGTGATCGCCACGCGAATGTCTAGTGGTCGCCCTAAAGTCTTCCGCGCACTCTCAACCGCATTCAACACAGTTCTAGAGGACTGGTCACCTAGCGCATGCACATGCAAGTTTAAATGTTCGCGCTCGAGATCAAGAATAAGCTGATGCATTTTTGCTTCGCTAAATAAACTACCACCACGGTTTCCCGGTGTATCCTCATAATCATGCAGCATATGAGCGCTGCGAGTTTCGACAACACCATCAAAGAAGACTTTTAATGTATCGATGCTGATTTTGTCAGTGTTATAGGCCTTACCTAAGCGCTTCAGTTCAGTGATAGCGTTAGGCAATTGTTGCGGGAGATAAACGGTGTAAGAGCCATAATATCGAACAGGCAAGCGCCCTTGCTTATCCAAGTTATTAACCGCTTGATAGACTTCATTGTCTAAGCCAAAATTACCCGCATCAAATAGAGTAGTAATGCCATAGGAACTTAAATAGTCAGTGAACTCAAATAATATTTCCTCTTCAACTTTACCCATTTTGAAGAAGAGATTGGCAAACTCGGTGGCTGCAGATTCGGTGATATAGCCGGTAAGCCTACCTTTGCTATCTCGTTTGAAAAAGGCCACATCAGGCACCGGATCTTCGGGGTTTTCACCAACGCCTGAAACCTCTAAGGCTTTAGAATTAACCCATAGGCTGTGCATCGTGACATCGTAAATCAAAACTGGACGGGTAGAATCCAGCTTATCCAGATCTTGTCGATTGGGACCATCAATACCAAAAAAAAGATTATCCCAACCAATCGCAAAAATCGCGTCCTTATCCGCATTGGCTTTCAGCAGCGCAGCAATATCTAGCATTTGCTGTTCGAGCGTATCTACCTCTGGTAAACCGATGAGTTGATTATAAACAGCGATATACCCAGGGTGGGAGTGGGCATCGATTAACCCTGGAAGAATTAGTTTTCCACTGAAATCATATTGCGTTGTTTTTTTACCGATAAGTTCAATAACTGCTTTCTCAGACCCTACATACATCAGGCGATCATTTTTAACGGCAATGGCTTGAGCCCAAGGCGCTGCAGTGCTGGCCGTATAAATTTTAGCACCGAGGTATACGGCATCCGCCTTATTGTCATCAGCACTGCTTTTTCCCGAAACCAAAAAAGCGCCAGCCATGACGCTAATAAAAACTGCTGCTACTTTACCCATTTTCGTCATACCCTCTTCATAAAATTAGCAGGCAAGCCTGATTGTTATTATCTATGACGTCACTTTAAACATCACCAAAATTAATTGATACCTGGGTAGCCGGGTCATATCGGTTTGGAAGTCGTTGCGTTTATTCGCATTCATGGCGAAAAACCTCCCACACGAAGTTAAACTGGCAGTACTACCCTCAGGGCAACTCCACGCTGACCAATGCACCCCCCAGCGGACTGTCGTCAATCATCAAACTTCCCTGATAACTGGCAACAATATCAACAGCCACCGCCAGGCCAATACCCTGGCCCAGATGCCTTGTATCCGCGCGCATGCCACGGCCTATCATCATCGGCCGCATTTTTGGATGAATACCCTCGCCGTCGTCCTCTACCCAAAACTTTAACGGTGTAGTACCTCCGCCGATGGCGCCAACACGAACATGCTGACTGCCGTATTTACAGGCGTTATCCATTAGATTACCCATCACTTCCATAAGGTCACGTTCATCGCCCCGAAACACGGTGGCTGCGGATATGGCGACGTCGATCAGCAGGTTCTTATTGGCGTAAACCTTGACGAGACTATCGCGTAACCGCTCTACCACAGACATGACAGAGACAAGTCCCAACAGGCGATGCGACCCCCCCACTGCACGCTGCAATTGGTAGTCGACAATCTGCGACATTTGATTGGTTTGTTCTTTAACCAGATCATCAAACCCTTGCTGACTCGAGTCCCCGCTACGCAACACGGCCAGCGGCGTTTTCAGGCTGTGCGCCAGGTCCCCGAGGGTATTACGCACCCGCTCGCGCCGGAGGCGCTCTCCCGCAATGAGTGTATTAAGACTCTTGGTCAAGGCCTGAACCTCAGTGGGATAATTCCCCTTCAGGCTTTCGCTGGTACCGTATTCTATGGCGTCGATATCCCTCGCAAGACGACGCAGGGGTTGCAGACCCCAAAGCAATAAGAGCCCCTGGCAGATGATTAATAACAGGGTTACCCCACCGAGGCCAGTCGCCAGACTCTGGCGGTACACTGCGAGTGACGCCTCCAGAGGGCCTGCATGTTCTAGCACCGTGAAGAGTAAATGCACTTCCAGCCCCGCCTCGGTCTGCCACAAGATGCGATACGTATAATCAAAAACCTCCCCGCGCCTGGCAAAGGATGAACCGCCTGTAGCGAGTTTGCGGGGCTCCGGATAATAGCCCAAAGTAATCGCTGAACCCGACGACCAAAGCAACTTGGCTTCGGCATCGGTAACATAGGCGTATAGTCCCGAATCTGGTTGATTCAGTCTGGGTTCCAATAATTGCTCGGGGAACCACAGAGAGTCGTCGTATTCAGCTTCCGCCAACAGCGTTAGTACATGAAGATGTAACCGCTGCTCCTCGGCAGCCTCCAGCCCAAGGCGATAGCTTCTGTCCAGATTAAATCCAAGCAACCCCAGAAACAACGGCAAAATCAGTAGACTGGCGAGCAATAGCCGACCGGCAAGAGAAGCCGTAATTCTGCGCATTAAGCGTCGCCCTCCAGAACAAAGCGATAACCGGCGCCGCGCACAGTCTTAATAGGCTTTAGCGTGTTGAAAGGGTCAATTTTTTTGCGCAAGCGGCCGATAAATACTTCGATCACATTGCTGTCGCGGTCGAAGTCCTGATCGTAGAGGTGCTCCGTCAACTCCGTTTTAGAGACCACACTACCGGCGCGTGTGACGAGATATTCCAGGGTATTGTATTCAAAGGTTGTCAGTTCCAGCACATTGCCATCGAGGCAAACTGTTCTGGCGGCGAGATCTATACTAATCGGTCCAAACCCGACCAGGGAAGTGGCCAGACCCGCGGCACGACGGTGTAACGCGTTGATACGCGCCTGCACCTCGGGCAGGTGAAAGGGCTTGGTGACGTAGTCATCGGCACCCGCCTCCAATCCTTCAACCTTGTCTTGCCAATCTCCCCTGGCGGTCAGGATCAGCACTGGAAATACACAGCCTTTTTTTCTCCATTGCTGAATGACTTCGATACCGGACAGTCCCGGCAGGCCAACGTCAACCAGAGCAATATCGTAGGGATGTTCAGAACCCATATAAAGTGCTTCCGCGCCGTCCGCTGCTTCCTCAACGACCCAGCCGGCTTCGCTGAAATGCTGCGCGAGCTGCAAGCGCAGCCGTGCCTCATCTTCAACAATTAGCATCCTCATAGCTTAGCCTGCAACCTTCACGATAACGACTCTGCCAGAGTCTTGCAGCAATTTGACCTTATAGCCCCCTTTGCCCCGCGTCACTTTAAGCACTTTGCCACCATGGATGGACTTAGCTTGAGCCGCCGCCTGCTGGGTGGTCATACGCATTGTTTGATTTTTCGAGGGGTTATTCTTTTGCGACTGCGCATAGCTCTCGGCCGCGGGTAGCGATACGAACAGCACCAGCGTAATAAGCGATGCCAAGCACAGGCGGGATATTAAGGAACGAGGCATATAGACTATCTCCAGCACTACTCAACCGGGCGCAGGTCGACATGTAATGTTAATGACTCGCCAGGATGATTTCGGGTTTCAATCTGGTAGATAGTATCGCCATATTGGTAGCTAACGCGATAGCCGATTATCTGATCAACATCCCGCAACTCATAGTCTACCTCACAGTGATTCTCGGTTACGTATAAGGCCGTCG
>JBLIEI010000067.1:0-24646 GCA_047633055.1 Halieaceae bacterium
GTCGAATCAGCCTGCCTTTTAGTTTGCAGGAGCGCAGCGCCAACTGCACGCATAACGGCGTACTGAGTTTCTCCATAGATCGCGATGGTACGCCGTCCCCGGTTAATATTCTGATTGCCAGCGAAACGTGCATGTACTACAAATTTGATCTTAGTGGCACACTGGCGGCGACTTACCAGGCCAACGAATCCCCTCACAATGACGATGTTATAACCGCTTTTCGGAGCCGACAGGCCGCCAGACTGCCAACAAAACCTATCACCGAACTGACGAACCGCTATCCTGGTATTGAACTGACGCAATTTGCCGGAGGGGGCAGGTTGCCACCTGAAGATATCACCTTGTTCGGATTCGTCGTTGATGGCGTCCACTACCGAGGCGACTGCCAGACCCGCAGCGGCCTGTTCCCGTTCTGCGACCAACTGAGTCTGCCATCCTATTCTCTGGCCAAAACTCTGCATGCCGGCCTTGCCGCCATGCGGCTGGAAAAACTGTACCCCGGTAGCATGCAGGCGTTGATCGCCAAACACGTTCCGGAGTGCAGAGACAGCGGCAACTGGAAGGATGTCACCTTTGAACACGCCCTCAATATGGTCACGGGTAATTACAACTCTCCCTTGTCGCACGTTGATGAGGACAGTGATTTTACCGAAGAGATGTTTTTTAGCAGGAGCCGCCACAGCGACAGGATTTCTTTCAGCTGCAATGCCTGGCCGCGTAGGGCGAAGCCCGACAGTCAGTGGGTATATCACTCCTCGGATACCTACCTGCTGGGAACGGCAATGAATGCGTTGTTAAAGCAGCAACAGGGTCAAGACGCCGACATTTTCGATGATTTGATCCTGCCCCTTTGGCAGCCAATGAGCCTGAGCCCTGCGGTGGCGATACCCATGCGTAGTAACGACGAGAGGGCACAGCCTTATGCTGATTTTGGTATGACTCTCTTGCCGGATGATATCGCCCGCCTGGCCACTGCGTTGAACCAGGAAACTTTCGGTCCGCAACTCGATAGCAAAATGTATCACTCCGCTATGCAGCGTCTACCAGGTTCACGGGGCCATCAGCATCCCGACGTACCTCAGTTCTACTATCGCAACGGTTTTTGGGCCTACGATGCACAGTCTCTGCTGGCTTGTGATGAGCCGGTTATGGTGCCCTTTATGAGTGGTTACGGGGGCATCACTGTTCTTATGATGCCTAATGATACGGTATATTATATCTTCAGTGATGGCGGCAAATTCGCCTTTACCGGCGTGCTGCTTCAATCACATCGTATTCGCTCCATGTGCCCGGAAGTCGATTGAAGCGGGCGAACTAGGCGCGCCGATCCAGATCCGCGGCGGGAAAAAAAGCCGTCGCCACACACACAGAAATCATGGCGACACTCATCCAGATCAACAGGGGATAGCCGCCCTCTGTCGACAATACATATCCCGCCATCATCGGGCCGAAGGCGAGACCCATTTTGGATGCGAATCCACCCAGTGCTGCCATCTGCCCGGCTTCATCGAACTTGGCCGCCATGGTGAGAAAGTACGGGACGCAAAATGCCCAGGCAACACCGGTGATGCAAAGTCCCAGGAAAAAGATTTCCTGGATGTCACTGAATATGAAAATCATGGTGCCAAGCGCAGAGCAAATCAGGGCCAGCATCAAGGGCGTCAATAGTTTGTATTTAATGCCTGTGTAAGCGGCTAGAACAGCACCGCCAATGGCGACGATATTGGCTATACCCACCACGGGGCTCATAAAATCGACTGTCAGAGCATAGTGCTTACCCAGACCGAAGATAAACGCAAACAGGGCCATGTTGGCTGCCTGAAAAAGAAAGAGGGACAGCAAGGTCAGGCCAAGTGGAAAAATTCTGATACCCCCCCTTCTTGATTTCGCGGCGTCTGCCGCCGAACGTTTGGCCGGCAGGGGGTAGGCCGCCAGAAAAGGCATCATGCAAAAGGTGACGACAGAGAAAATAATCAATGCATAAAAGGGAACATAGGGGCCGTATTCGGGCACCAGGGGTGGCAACAGCCACAGCCCCAACGCCCCACCTCCGAACTGCACCACGAGTAACAAACTAAAGGCTACGGAGGGTCGTTCGGTTCTGGCAATAACCGAAAACCCCAGACCGACCAGGCAGCCACCGATAAACCCATGGACAAAGCGCAGTGGCACCAGAACAGCCGGGGATTCTTGCATGATGGTCACTACATCCATACCAATAAGCCCGGCCAGCAGCGCGATTGCAGCCATTTTCCAGCGGGGAAGCCGGCGAATGAGCAGCGTGACAAAGAGAGCACCGCAAGCCGCGCCCAGAGTATTGGCCGAGGTTATCTGGCCGGCAGCGATGGTACTCAGGCCCGCGCCATCCATCAGTGCATTGGTAATCGCCGGGAAAATATTGACGTAGTACAAACCCGCTGAAGAGAGAAAGGCCAGTAACAGGCTAGCCTGCAGACTATTCGGCGGCGCTGTCCATCGGGTCAATGGAGTAATGATGTCACTGTGGGGCTGGCTTGCAGCTTCGGCCATTGGGATCTCTTTGTTATTGTTAGACGATGTTATTGGATGAGGCTAACAATACCAGCTAAGGTCATAAGACGTAGCACCAGTTGGGGGTTGGATATAGGGCCAGACACCGCAGTGGAAAACAGCTGATGTACCTGCCATTTTTTTGTAACCCTGAGTCATCCCGCAACACTCCAACGTTTTCTAATTTTCACGACGCTGGTTTTTATATGAAGCTGAGGGTGGGTGATTTGAGTCAGGTCAAGGTAGAGGCAATGGAGTAGGGCGGTTGTCGCCCTCTTTACTGACACTTGCGTCCATTAGTCTTCTCCAGCTATCGAGATGGCGATGCCGCAACCGCCATCAGGCGCTGTTACTCGTATTTTATGAGGCGAGCTTTTATTACTTTATCTCTGATATCTGTAGTGGTCGAGATGCTGTTGTAATGGCCATCACCACCTACATTCTTAATCTTGCCGTCGTCAGTCATGATATACCGTGGCTTGCCATCGGATTTGCCGCTGGTAGAACTTGTTGAGCCAACCGTGATTGTGTCCATGTCGCTAATAATGATCGCATCAGCGCCTTTGGACATCGCATCTGTGACCAGTTGCTGCTCTATGGCCTCAAACTCCAAATGCTCAGTTCCTTCAGTTTTCGCCGTGCCCATTGTTTTATAGGAACGCGTAATTTCCGAAGGATCAAAAAATATGTCTACATGGGTTGTCGGCGGGTAGGTTTCCCCCACGTAGTCAGTTGTTGTGCACGCGACCAGAAGAAAGCTGGTAGTGAAAAGTGTCAGGAAATGTCGCATCATGTTGTTTCTCCGTAGGTGAATCTGAACTAGCTTACATTGAGTTTCAATTTTTCTGAACCCACCTACCACCTACCATCTACTGCTTCCTTTCCAGCCCTGGAGGGCGCCTGTGAGCTGCAGAGTATTGGCAACTCCACTGGCATTATCCTTTACTTCAGGTATGAGTACTCACAAACGCCACTGATTTCCGGCAGGAATCATCAGCGACGCGGTCTGGTTTTACTGCGGGTTCAATCTGAGACCAGGCCTATGCCCAGCCGGTACCGATCTATTTGCTTGTCGGTGTTGATTTTTGTACAAGGTATTGACTATAGATGCATATGCATGTAAATTTACCTTCAACATAACTACAGGACAAGAGCGATGGAGCGTTGCATCAATTTCGGTATGCGCAAAGCGAACAGAGTACTGAATCAGATATATGACGGGCATCTAGCGAAGTGCGGGCTCAAGGGAGGGCAATATTCAATCGTCCGTGCACTTTACCTGCGTAAACAATCAAGTAACCGGGATTTGCAGGATATCCTTGTCATGGATCAGACAACCCTGACTCGAGGTCTTAAGCCTCTAATACGGGATGGCTACATACAGAGCCGTCCGGGTGAGGATGGGCGGGTAAAGTTGTTGTGTCTCTCACCCGAGGGCAAGGACCTGTATAAAGAGGCCACCAAGCTGTGGCAGGTAGCGCAGAAGCAGGTAGCAGCGCGCCTGGGTAAAGAAACTATTGAACAACTGTTTTCGGTAGCGAATTCGGTTGTGGATTTGAGAAATTAGCGAGCGTATGTTTCGGTTTTTTTAAACAATAAACATGCATATACATGTAAAAGGAGTAAATAAACATGAACAAAAAATCGGAGATCGACAGAGCGGAAAGCTTCTTCAGGTGGACGGTCGCACGGCCCAAGACGCTACTCACATTGAGTATGGTGCTGATGGCGGCGGCTCTGATGTTCCTGCCGCAACTCTATAAGGACACCCGCTCAGACGCGTTCCTTGCCGCAGATAATCCCGCACTGGTCTATCGAGAGAAGGTAAAGGAGCAATTTGGTTTAAGTGATCCGCTGGTTATTGCCGTCGTCAGTGAAGGGGGTGGCGGGGTATTTACCCCGCAAACTTTGCAGTTGGTAGAGTGGCTAACAGACGCGGTGATGGAGTTGCCCAATATCGACGCAGCTCGGGTAAAAAGCCTGGCCACGGAAAAAAATATTGTCGGCAGTGCCGAAGGGATGGATGTTATCCCGTTCTTTGATCCCGTTCCCCAAACTCTGGCAGAAAGTGCGACCCTGCGCGAAGCGATCGAAGACTTTCCCCTGTACTACGGTAGCCTGGTCGCCAGGGATGGTAAGGCGACACTCGTGGTCGCGGAAATGGTGGACGAGTTGGCGGCAGAAGGAAGCTACCAGCGCATCATGGCTTTAGTTGCCGCAGCGCCGGTCGTGGAGGGGGTGGAGATACATGTTGCAGGGGAGGGCGCGATTGCCGGTTACCTGGGCAGCTACATCGATGCCGATGCGCAGCGTTTAAACCCTCTGGCAGGCCTGATCATTACCTTGATCATGATTTACGCCTTTCGTCGATTTAGTCCCGCCCTGTTCGGCAACGTCATTATTGCAGCCTCGGTATTTATTACGCTTGGCGTGATGGCCGGCAACGGTATCGCCTTCTTTGTTATTACTAATGCATTGCCGGTTATTCTCATTGGTATCTCAGTTGCGGATGCCATTCATATCTACAGTACCTATTTCGAACTGCAAGCCAAAGAGCCCGATCGCGACATTACCGACCTGACCGTGGCCACCATGGTGGAGATGTGGCGCCCCATTACCCTGACTTCAATTACCACCGCTGCAGGCTTTCTGGGGCTGTATCTTGCGGCTTACATGCCGCCCTTCATGTATTTTGGTTTGTTCGCTGCTTTTGGCGTTATGGTGGCGTGGTTCTTTTCATTGTTCTTCCTGCCCGCCGCGATCGTTTTGAGTAAACCTCGTGTTCACCCGCGTTTTATTGATCGGGCAGAGGGCGACAGTGACTATTTTACACGTGCCATGACCTCGCTGGGTCGGGCTTCTCTCAAAAGGCCGCGGGTTATCATTGGCCTATTTGTTGCCATTGCGATAACTGGACTCTTTGCCGCCAGCCACCTGCAGGTAGACGAGGACAGAATTGCTACTTTCCACCACAGTGAGCCGATCTTTCAGGCTGACAAGCTGATCAACCGGCACCTTGATGGCAGCAATAACATCGATATTGTGGTGGAGACACCCAATCCTGAGGATCTATTCAGGCCTGAGAACCTGCAGCGTATGGAAGCGCTACAACGGTATGCCGAGTCACTACCCTTTGTGCAAGGTTCCACCTCTATTGTGGACTACCTCAAGCAAATGAACCGCTCCCTGGACGGCGGCGCCGCGGAAAACTATCGGTTGCCTTCCAGCGCTGAGCTGGCCGCGCAGTATTTTCTGATCTACTCCGCCTCATCTGATCCCACGGATTTTGAAGAGGAGGTGGATTACGACTACCAGACCGCGAATATTCGTTTGAACCTCAACTCGGGGCGTTACCAGGACACCCACGGTGTGGTTGAAGCGCTGCAAACCTATATTGATGCCTCGTTCAACGACGCAGAGATTCACGCCACCTTAAGCGGTCGGGTTAACGTCAATTATCACTGGATCAAGGACCTGGGGCAGAGTCACTTCCTGGGTCTTGGTGTGGCTCTGGTACTCGTGTGGGCCGTGGCGTCGCTGTTATTTGGATCCTTGCAGGCCGGCACATTGGCGCTTATCCCGGTAGCAGGCGCAATTCTCCTGGTGTATTCAGCGATGGTGAGCCTTGGCATTAGTCTGGGCATTGGCACGTCTATGTTTGCCTCTGTTGCTATCGGCCTGGGCGTAGATTTTGCCATTCATACTCTTGATCGTCTTCGTGGCCTGTACCGTGAGCTGGATGGCGACATGGACCGTGTGTTTGATCAGTTTTATGCCACGACAGGTAGAGCGCTGCTGTTCAATTTTCTCGCCATCGCCTTTGGTTTTGGCGTGCTGATTTTCAGCAAGGTCGTGCCGCTTATGAACTTCGGCAGTATTGTTGTGGTGGCTGTGACCACCAGTTTTATCGCTAGCCTAACCCTGCTGCCTGCAGTGGTGAAGGTTTTTACCCCCAGGTTTATCGTTGAGCCCGAGGCGCCTTCCGGATACCGCTGGGGTATTCCTGTGCGGGTTGGATTGGTTGTGCTGGGCGTGAGTGCCCTCACTCTAATGGCGTTGCCAGGCGTGGCGAATGCCGTGGAGACTCCCGCGCTGAGCGCCGACGCGATTGTGGCGCGGGTCAATCAGGCTGACGATGGCGGTTTTGTTACCCGCAAGCTGGCAATGCAGATGGTCGACCGCCGTGGGAAGGTGCGCGATCGTAAAACGGTCAGCTACCGCAAGTATTTTGGTGAGGAAAAACGCACGGTGTTGTTTTACGAGGCGCCCGCCAATATCCGCGACACCGCTTTTATGACCTGGGATTACCCGGATCATGCGGTGGATGATGATCAATGGTTGTACCTACCAGCCCTGCGCAAAGTGCGGCGGATATCAGCATCGGACCGGGGTGACTATTTCCTCGGTACAGACTTCACCTATGAAGATATTAAGCTGGAAGGCAAGCTGGAACCGGAGGATTTCGACTTCAGTTTGTTGGGCGAAGAGGAAATTAACGGCACGGTCACTTTCAAACTGGCTTCAGTGCCAAAAACGCCGGACATCGCGCGGGAACTTGGCTACGGTCGTACCGAGTTTTGGGTAGACCCCGCCAACTGGATGGTAGTGCGCGCAGAATTCTGGGATCCCAAGGACAAGCCTCTCAAGTCCCTGGTGATTTCCGATATTCGACAGGTCGATGGCATCTGGACCCGCCATCAACTGGAGGTGACGAATCACCAGACTGGTCACCTCAGCCGCTTTACCTTCAGTGAAGTGGACTACCAATCAGAGGTTCGTGATGCAATGTTCTCTCGGCGAACCTTGTCACGGGGGCGTTGAGGTGAATTTCCATCCGTTGCTGAGCGCTAGCACACTTCTGGTAGCGCTTTCGTCCCACTCGATACACGCCGCTATGGAGTTAAGCGGCACCTGGGAGCACGAGTGGGCGGTGTCGACACGGCATCTGGACAGCAATAAGTTTGAGTCGCTGATTAAGCCGAGAATGGACCTTGAACTGGCTGAAACATGGCAGCTGACGGCCATCGGGCGGATTCGACTGGACGCGCTTGATCACACCGGTCCGGCGGCGAGCAAGCCAGATAACTATTCTAGTATTAATGGCCCCTGGGTTAACAATGCTCACGCGGAGATTGGGCTGCGTGAATTCTACCTGGATGCCGATATCGGCGGGAACTACTGGCGATTGGGTAAGCAACAAGTCGTCTGGGGCGAGGCCGATGGGATGAAATTATTGGATGTGGTCAACCCGCAGAGTTTCAGAGAATTTATTCTCGATGACTTTGATGATTCCCGCATCCCCCTGTGGATGCTTAATGTTGAAATTCCCGTTCTGACAGACGGCAGCCTGCAACTGCTCTGGATTCCAGATACCACTTATCATGAATCGGCTGAAGCCGGCACGACCTGGGAAATCACCTCGCCTGGCCTGGTGCCTCAGGCGCCGCCCGGTGTCCTGGTGCAGCTATTGGACGCGGAACTCCCGGGCGACTGGTGGCAAGACAGTGAGGTAGGCATGCGCTATAGCGCGTTTATTAGTGGCTGGGATTTTAGTGTCAACTACCTGTACCACTATCAGGATTTCGCGGTGCTTTATACGCATCCCCAGGCCAATGGCAGCGTGTTAGTGGCGCCCGAGTACGAACGCAATCACCTTTTGGGTGGAACCATGAGCAACGTGTTCGGTGATTTTACGCTGCGTGCGGAGCTGGCCTACAACAGCGATACCTTTCATGTATCACCGGATATCACCGGTAACGGTATTGCTGAAACTGGAGAGTTTGCCTCAGTGCTTGGCCTGGACTGGCAGGGGCTGGACGACACATTTATATCTGCTCAATGGTTCCAGAGTCACTTGTTAAACTACCAAAGCGCGACGGTCCGTGAGCAAACCGAGCACCGGCTTTCTCTGTTGTACAAACGAGAATTTCTCAATCAAACCTGGGAGTTTGAAGCACTTGGGCTGTACTCATTGAATCATCAGGATTCCTCCTTGCAGCTAAAACTGAAGTACCTGATACAAAGCAATCTTGAGCTGTGGGTGGGCGCCGACCTGTTCCAGGGCGATAGCGACCAGTTGTTCGGGCAGTTCGACGAGCAAGACCGTATGACATTCGGGCTAAAACTGGGATTTTAGGCTGCTGAAAAGTGACAAAGCGCCGGGATTTAATGCCGGATGTTATTCATTACTCCATCGATTACGCCAGCAACTGTGCTCAGCACTATCGCATCTCAAGATGAGTGCGTTCACTGAGTGAAGTAGAGAAGTTGCTTGAGACCAGAGGGTAGATTCTTCTGGTCTCTAACGATTAACTTGTCGATACTCCTCCTGGGCTACTTCCATAGGCGTTTCAGTTTCCTCTTCGTCAAGTTCTATATCGTCAAAGTATTCCTCCTCAAACCCGGTACCGTAACTTCCAAAGGTATCCTCAACTTGTCCGTCCTGGACCAGGAACTCACGGCGCTGTAAGTAAGCCTCGCGGATAAACACATAGTCGTCACCGCTGATAAGCCCTTCGACTTCCAATAGCGCGGCGCGATCATTGACGCCGTCAGCGGCTGCGAGGGTGATACTCTGACTACCTTGCAGCAGTTGAAGCGGATTGAGTAGCGTATCGACCAACGCACCCGCTGAATCTCTTGCGTTACTGGGCCCAAGAAATGGCAACTCAATATAAGGTCCGGGTTCGACCGCCCAGAATCCCAGGGTCTGTCCGAAGTCCTCGTGGTGTTTTTCCAGGCCAAACGCGGGGCCGGCAACTTCGAACAGACCAGCGAGTCCTACTGTACTGTTAACTACCAGTCGCCCGGCGTCTCCTGCAGCCTGCTTGAACTTTAGCTGAAGTAAATCATTGATGGTTACTCTGACATCGTCAATATTGTTGAAAAAACTGTTTACACGACGCTTTATGAAAGATGGAGTAACGGTTGTATAAGTTTTAGCTATGGGCCTCAGAACCGCGCCGTCCATTGCTTTGTTAAAACCATGGACTGTCCGGTTTACTTCGATCAACGGGTCTTGATTGGCATGAGATGTTAAGGGCAAGGCCGTTAACAGAACGCCCGACAAAAATGCCAGCGCGAGTAGCAAGCTTGGACGCCTATGGCTGGCCCGGCGTAACGATGCCAGTACGATTCGGTTATTGGTTGCCGATATATTTAATGCTGTACAGGTCATGGTCACGTCTCCTTCGGTTACTTCAATTTGATGGCTGCACTATAGTCCTTCTGTTTAAAACGATCTGTGGCGTATAGTCCATTTTTTATGCCTGATCGTACGAATCATGGTGCTAATGGGGGTGGTTCGCTACATTTGAACCTTGCCATCGAGCGGTAATCTGTTTAAAAACTGCGGGTTCTGAAAGTCATTTATGGCACGTTCGATTTCCTCAGACGTATTCATCACAAAAGGACCGTATTGGACAATGGGCTCATTAATAGGCTGACCGCTGAGCACCAATAATTCTGCGCCTGAGTGTCCCGCCTTCAGCGTTAAGTTTCTGCCACCAGGGTAGATGCCCAGTTGGCGCGAAGCGATCAAATCTGTGGCGCCTTTGTAGGCATACACCAGCGCTTTGTTTTCTGAATTTAGAGACAATTCAACGGTTTCGTTAGCCGCCAGTTGCACATCAAGCAAAACGGGATGTGTCGAAATTTCGGGCAGCGGGCCTTGCAGCAACTGTTGATTGATGGTCACGCCACCGGCGATGACGCGTACCATTCCGCCTTCAGGCAAGCGCTGCTCGGTTACTTCAGAACTGATGATTTCACGATAGGCAGCTGGTTTCATTTTCTCGGCGGCGGGTAAATTCAACCAGATTTGAAAGCCGTGCATTAAGCCTTGTTCTTGCTCCGGCATCTCGGAGTGAAGCACACCGGCACCCGCCGTCATCCACTGCACATCACCTGCAGCAATAACGCCTTCATTGCCCATATGGTCTCGATGGCGCATGCGTCCAGCCTTCATGTAGGTAATAGTTTCAAAACCTCGATGGGGATGCTCAGGAAAACCGCCGATGTAGTCTGCTGCATCTTCGGAGTTGATTTCATCGATCATCAAGAAAGGGTTGAGTGCCTGATGCAGCGCTCGACCGGCCAACCGGTGAATCTTAACGCCGTCACCATCTTGGGTTGGCTGGGCTGGAATAAGCTGAATTAATTCGCTCATTTGTCTTCTCCAATTAGTTGTCGTAGTGCGATGAGTTTAGGCAGCCGCGAGCATGTCTCGACCATGGGCGGCGCTGAAGTCCTGTGCCGGACCCAGTGGGATCACCCCGGTGGGATTAATCATCAGGTGACTGGCGTAATAGTGCGTCTTGATGTGCTCAAAGCTTACAGTTTCAGCAACCCCTGGCACTTGATAGAGCTCGCGCACATAGGCACTGATGGCTGGGTAGTCGGCCAGTAGCTGTCGGTTCGTTTTGAAATGTCCAAAGTACACGGCATCAAAGCGAATCAAGGTGGTAAACAGCCGCCAGTCGGCTTCCGTCAACTGCTGACCCGCCAGATAGCGCTGTTTTGTTAGCAGCCCCTCTACCCAATCCAGCGAATCGAATAACTGATGAAATGCCGCTTGGTAGGCCTCCTGCGTAGTCGCAAAACCGGCTCGGTACACACCATTATTGATAGTGTCGTAAATACGATCGTTTAAGCTATGGATCGTCTCGTGTAATGCTTTCGGGTAGTAATCACTGGTATTGCCGGTAAGATGATTAAACCCCGTATTGAACATGCGGATAATCTCCGAAGATTCATTACTGACAATGGTCTGTGTTTGCGTATCCCACAACACCGGTACCGTAACGCGGCCTTCATAGCGCGGATCGGCTTTTAAGTACAGCTGATAAAGGAAGTCTAAACCGTAAAGCGGATCGCTCATTTCCCAGCCGTTTTCCAGCATGATTGGCTCGACCACGGTGACATCGATATAGTCTTGTAGCTGCTTGAGTTGGCGAACAATTAATGTGCGGTGTGCCCAGGGGCAGGCCAGTGATACGTACAGGTGGTAGCGCCCTTTTTCTGCTTTGAAGCCAGGCTCACCATCGGGGCCCGCTTCGCCATTGGGCGTCAACCAATTGCGGAAGCGACTATCCTGGCGGCGAAATTCACCACCGCTATTACCTGTGTCGTACCACTGATCAACCCATTCACCTTTCTGTAACAAGCCCATTACGCTGCTCCTGCGATGTCGTTGAAATTAAAGCCGGCTATCAGAGAGTCGACCTGTTGTTTGCCCTGCGCAATCACTTGTTCAGGGGTGCCTTTTGAGCCACTGGCATCGATATGTAACACCTCAGGTATCCCTAGAAACCCGCAGATATGTTCCAGATAGCGACTCGCAAAATCCATCTCGCTGCCTATAGTTGTGCCACCGGTGGCGGTGATAATGAAGGCCCGCCTGACTTTCAGTAAACCTACCGGGCCCTGCTCGGTGTATTTAAAGCTAACGCCTGCTCGACAGATCGCATCGATCCATTGCTTCAATGAGGCAGGGATCCCGAAGTTGTACATCGGCGCACCCAGCACCAGGGTGTCTGCATCTCTTAGTTCATCTATTAGCTGTTCTGATAATGCTAATTGAGCTTGAAAACTGGCGCGCTGGCTGTCGGAAGATCCGTGAACTGCTATCAGGTCCTCAGCACTGATTGGCGGCAAAGGTTGCTGTGCCAGGTCTCGGCTGACCACCGGCTCGCCCAGCGCGTCAACCAGATACTGTCCAATAATGCGAGTATTTGATTGGTTCAGCCGTGCGCTGCTATTGATATGTAATACGGTCATGTTCTTGCTCCAACTAAGTTGTTTTGCAGGGTTGGCGTTTATTTCGCCAGTTGGGCTTGCAGCGCTCTATCCGCACTGAAGCTACCGGCGCCCCTGAATACCAGGGCAACACTGACCACCAATAAAGCCAGGCCAAATTCGTAGCCGTTGTTTGACATGAAGAGGCCGTTTTGCAAGTGAACTGTCACAATCGCGACGACCATGGTGATCGCGAGCAGTAGGGCGGCCGGGCGTACCAGCAAGCCGACAATCAGTAGCAAACCGCCTATAAGTTCTGCGCTGCCAGCCGCTGCGGCCATCAACAGCCCGGGCTCAAGACCAATGGAGGTCATCCAGCCAGCGGTGCCCTCGAGACCATATCCGCCAAACCAGCCGAATAATTTCTGCGCACCGTGTGCTGCAAAGATCGCGCCTGCGCCCATGCGAAGAGGCACGGTATCCCAGCCAGTGGTTGTGGTGGTTAGCTTGTTTATTAGTGATTTCATGTTGTAGCTCCTAAGGTGTTTCTGTGGGTTTGTTTAACTAATGTAGCCATTGTAATGATTACAATATTCGCAATAAGGCCCATTTTTAGATTAGAATGATCTAAATATTAGAACTATTATTTTGGATGCTGAAATGGCTAGAAGCCCTATAACTATCGAGGTTCTTGAGACACTGGATGCCATTGATCGGCGTGGAAGCTTTGCGAAAGCAGCTGAAGAGCTGAATAAAGCAACTTCGGCAGTTTCCTATGCCGTACAGAAGTTGGAGGAGCAGCTGGATATTGCTATTTTTCAACGCCAGGGCCGTCGTTCAGTATTAACGTCTGCAGGGCGCTTAATACTGGAAGAGGGTAGAGAAATACTTCAAACCACAGCCCGACTGGCGAACAGGGCAAAAGAAGTTGCCACCGGCTGGGAACCCCGTATAAGCATTGCTGTAGAGTCACTTCAATCGTACCCGTTGTTTTTCTCGCAGCTGGCTGGGTTCCTTGAAGAGCACCCCACAATGGAAATCGATATCTGCGAATCAGTACTTAATGGTGGATGGGAGGCGCTAGAGCAAGGCCGGGTTGACCTGATTGTCGGTTCGCCCGGGCCAGTCCCGTTGCAAAAAGGCTATCGTGCGATAACACTGGTGCGCCATGATCTGGTCCCGGTGATTGCCTCTCATCATATGCTGGCTAGTCTGATTGGTAACCCTGGTGCGTTCGAGGCGGCCTTGCCGAAAGTCAGGCGCATCATTACCCACGATACGTCGTTGATTGACGTTGCTCGCAGTGCAGGCTTGGGCAGTGAGGGGCAGGCATTTTACGTGCAGACTATTGATCAAAAAGTTGAAGCTATTTTGGCAGGGATAGGTATAGGCCACCTGCCACGACAGCGTATACAGCAGCAGCTTAACAACGGCGATTTGATAGCTCTGACATTAGTCAAAGACGCTGACTCTGAGAATCTTCTTGCCTGGAAAATTAGTAACAAAGGTAAGGGGCTGCAAGCGCTAACTAAACGACTGTCTGTGGCATTTGGCTAGAAAAAAACCCCTCGTTCAAATTAGGCTTTGGTGTTTTTGGGGGACCATAATTTTCTCCTAATTGCCTAAATCGTTAAATTTGCCTAATAGCCTTCAAGGCCAATTAAGGTCAGGTGAGCATCATCACTAATCACCTTAAGATCGATGTCTTGGGCACGCACTAAATCCCCATCTTTAGCTAGTTGACCATTGATAATAGCTTCGCCATCTACCATATACACCAGCGTTTCACCCGTGCGGCTCACCTGATAATTTTTATAAACCAAGCCTGTATAGAACACGGTATGGCTTTCATCCGGGTTAATTTCATTGTGATTAAACCCTTCGCCTCCTGCCCTTTGTATCTGCGCCTGATTGGCCATCATGGATTGACCGTGCTCCATAGAACCTTCATGAGTGAGGCGTCCCTCCACCATAATGGTGATCACATCCACCTCCAGGTGGGGGTGCATGCCCGACTCGCCATAGGGCACATAGCGGGCATCGGCAAAATACACAAAATTTCCCAAGCCATCTCAGGTATCCAATTTGCCGCCAATTTTGGCGTCTTTAACCAGGCGGGTTTCCTTTATTCCCGCAAAACCACCACGGTGTAATGTGTCTCTCGATAAAATATTCATGATGCGTTTCCTTTGCCTTAACGGGCTTAGTGGGTCTTATTTGGTAGTTATGTTTGATTTATTCAAACTGTTAAAGCCATTATAAATGCGGCATAAATTTAATAAATCGAGTGATATTGAATAATACGTTCGATATAACTGAACAATATGATAGAAGTCCCCATGAAGCTGACGCTAGACGCCTTAACTGTATTGGATGCCATTGAGCGCAAGGGCAGCTTTGCCGGCGCAGCCGAGGTCTTGTTTCGCGTGCCCTCCACAGTGACCTACACAGTGCAAAAGTTAGAAGACGATTTGGGCTTTGCCATATTCAAGCGGGTTGGGCGTCGTTCGGTGCTGACCCCCGCTCGCCAAGTTCTACTGGAACAAGGCCGTCAGCTATTGGTGGCGGCCCAAGATGTTGTGGCCTCGGCCCATCAGGTAAGCAATGGTTGGGAAGCTGAACTGAATATTGCCATCGACACGGTGTGGGATATGCAAAACATTTATCCGTTGCTTGCTGAGTTTCAGTAACTCAATAGCGGCGTGCAAGTCAACATAAGCGAAGAAGTGATGGAGGGCACTTTAGAAGCCATTATTGAGCATAGGGCTGATATCACCCTAGGTGGGCCGCCACCGGTGAGCCCGATGCAAGGCATTTATTTTGAAAGTATTATGAGCGCGCAATGGCTGTTCGTGGTCGCCCAAGACCATCCATTAACGACAGCACCCCAACCCTTAACTGAACAAGATACACGGCCCTACGTGTCAATCGTGATACGCGACTCGGCCACCCAATCCCCTATTCGCCCCCACAGGAGTTTAGGAGAAAGACCCATGCTAAGAGTGGCAAGTATGGAGCAAAAAATTCAAGCCCAGTTGCAGGGGTTGGGCGTTGGCTTCTTACCCAGACACAAAATTCAACACTTACTGGATAGTGGCCAGTTGGTGGCTTTAACAATTGAAGTAGAAGCTCCAATGACGCAGCAGTATTGCGCTTGGCGAAGCACCAATACAGGCCGGGCCGCTCAATGGTTTGTGGACAAAATTTTGGCTATGAAAGATCTTTAGAAAAGAGATCTGAGATGCGCCGTCGCTTGACTATCCGTTGCGATGACGCCTGTACACGCGCGCCACAAACTGACTTACCGGTCTGGATTGCCATTCGACAACATCCTGGGCAATACGGGGTGGCATCTCAAGATTACCGTAAGTGGGATGTTCGGGGGCCATTGCCAGTGGTGCCAATATACTAGCAGCACTCAAGTCAACTCGAGTGAACGTATCACCAAGCAGGTAGTCGCGGCCATCTTCCAGAAGTTCGTCGAACCAATCGAGTTGTTGCAGTACGATAGCCCGTGACTCGCGCCCCTGGTCGGCGCCTAAATCCATTTTCTCTATCATGGAAGGAACGACAAATTTCCATATCTCGCGCAGTAGAGCAGCCTCCTTGTCGTCAAGGTAATCCGCAAAGATGGGCAGCACGGTTTCCGGGTGTTCCACCAGTGCTTCGGAATAGTACATGCGCCGAACGTGCACCCCAAGTACATCATCTATGCGGTTCGTAATGTCGTTGATTAAAGAGGAGCGCTCGCAGTCCAGGGTGCGGCCATTATTGGGAGCTGATTCCGCCCAGGAGATTATATCGGAGGACCCCTGAATCAATTCATCGCCGTTAACCAGCACCGGGAGCGAAGTGTCGTTCGCTCCCAGACTTGTCATACGTTCGGCGTGCAAGCCCGGGGCCAGATAGTTGATTTCATACTCGACACCCAGATAGTCAAGGGCCCATCGCGCCTTTTCACAGTAGTGAGAGATGGCAAAAACGTAAAGTTGTGGCGGTGTCATGCGTGTTCCTGAGTAACGAGTTTCAAATGCTACTTTAACGTCCGAACCTGGACTGGTCTATCTCCTTTACGTCCACTTTTTGCCTATACCGGCGCACCGGTTGTTCTCGCGTCTGTGTTAGCCTACCAGATGAAACTGACTATCCATGCCTTGGTCACGGGTAGGAATAATGGCTTGATAGGCGTCTGAGTGATACCAACTCACGGCACTGTCCCGATCGGGAAATTGTATGACTACCTTGGTGGTAAAACGGGCATCGCCATGCAGGCTCTCGATGGGTCCTTTTGCCAGAAATTCACCACCGTAAGTTTTGAGTGTTTCGGCGGCTTTGGCGCTGTATGCACTAAGCTTTTCGGTATCGGTTGGCGTGAGGTCAACAATAATTAAGGTAGACATAGTTTTTTCCTTGTTTAATAAAATGAATTATAAAAAATGGGAGTTGATAAAGGACATTTTTTGATAAACGCCGAATCAGTTGCGGATTGCTAAGAGCCATCACTAGCCACAATAAAAAACCGCTGCAGACATCGTTTTTCCCTTTATAGCTTTAACGTAATTTTCACCACATCTTGTCCTGTTACCGCAGCGGGGACAGCACAACACAAGAGTACTTCGTCGGCATTAAGTGGCACCGAAGGTTCGGTCAGATAGCTCACAGCACCAGAATCCAAGCCGACTTTGCACGCTCCACACTGGCCACTGCGGCAACCAAATTCAGGGCTAAAACCGTGTGCTTCGGCAAAATCCAGCAAACTGCCATCACCCTCAGACCAGGCTTGCTCCACTTGCGAGTCTGAGAATTCTACGATCGCTTGACTGGCGACCGGCATGGACTCAAATTTATCGGTGGCTTCGTCACAGGCACGGCGTAACGATGCCGGGCCAAATTCCTCGGCAAAAATACGCGCATCATTGACGCCTAACGACCTCAACATGTCATACATGGCTTGCATAAAAGATGCCGGGCCACACAAGTAAAAATCGTAATCATCTAACGGCAGCACTGCCTGTAATAACTCCTCTGAGATTCGCCCGTGAGAGTGATAGTCTTGCCCAGGTATCATACTGTCTTCAATCTGACTCAATGCCCAGAAACTACGAATGCTACCGACAGCTTGCTGCTCAATATCCTTGAGCTCCTGGAAGAAAGCGCGCTGCTCGCTACTGGTCGCGGCGCTGATTAATGTTGTGGGTCGAATGGTTCGGGTTCGCACACCTTCAATTAACGCATGTCGGGCCATCGACACCATCGGCGTTATACCCACGCCCCCGGCCAGCAATACTGCCGGTCGCTGTACTTCAGCATCGAAGCTAAACGCGCCTGAAGGTGCTTTGGCATGGATAACGTCACCCACTGCTAGTTGATCATGGAGGTGATTGGAGAACAGCCCATCGGGCGTGTTGTTATCGAAGGACTGCTCGCGTTTAACGCTGACGCGCAACTGTTGATCGGCAGGCGCGCTGGAAACGGTGTATGTCCTGATCGTATCCTTACCGTTAATGGGTAGTTTAACGGTGAGAAACTGACCTGGTTCAAAGTTCGGTATGGCGTGGTCTACTGCCTGCAAGTAAAAAGATTTTATTACGCTACTTTCGTCGACAACGTTTTCCACAACATAGGGTAGCCACTGCTCACGCTGGGATTCCGCCTCTCGCTTCTGTTCGGTTTCACTCCAGATGCCAGTGAGTAAGGTATTAGGAGAATATTCATCAAGTACCCAACGTAGCGGCAAGCCATTTTCGATTCGTCGTCCATGATCGATATGAAACTTCCACAGCCGCTGTGCACCATCAAAGAACTCAGTATCGGGGCTGTCCCATAGAATTTCTACGGTACCTGTAAGCGTTAACAGGTGACCGTTTTCAAAATCCAAAAACAATAAACCAGCCTTGGCGTTCTCAACAAAATTGCCTAAAGTATTGAAGTGATTGTTGCCCAGATAATCCGGAATAGTGAGAGTGCTTGCATTGTCGACACGAATGAATCCGGGCCTGCCGCCGCGGTGAGAAACATCTGCTCCTTCGCTCGCCTCACCGCTACCATTGCTAACGGAGCTGGCGACAAAAAATGTATCGCTTTGTTGAATGAGTGTGCTGGCTTTCTCGTCAAGTTCTGTTATTTCGTCAATCGACGTTGCTGGCATGGTCTCGGGCGCTAGCCGCTCAAGCTCCCTCGTTTGAATATACTGAGGGCAGTTGCCAAAGGACTGATCGACCTCAAGTTGAATGTGTTCACTGGAGGACTCAGTAATGTGGGCGGCTAGTCGATTGCGTCGACGGTTGGGAAGGTCGATGCCGAGTAAACCCAGCCTAGTGTCTTTTTGGAGTGCATCGGCAAGCGGGTCACCGGCCACTGGTGCACAATGGATGTCCAGGGTCTTGTTATCCTTTGAGCTAATAAACCCGGGCTCATTAAACAGGATTGATGCCCATGGCCAGCCCTCTTTATCGGCGTGTCCAACAAAAATGAAGGGTAATTGCTGATAAAATTCCCGGTGTTGAGCAGGCATGTGATCACGTATTACGCGGCTGCCGAAACGCTCCATTTGTTCCCTTACACCCTGTTGTTGCTGCACTTGCTGTTCACCGCGGTGAAAGGGCGAGAGGGTGGCCTTGGATATTGAGTCGGCATTGCTTTTCATACGTTTCCCCTAAGGGGTGGTTTGCCTGAATGTGGTAAAAAAAATGGATCAGCCAGATCACAATAGGGTAATACGGCTGATTCCATAGCAGACGCTTATGCCGCCAGACCTACCGCTGTCGCCTGCATGGGCACAAACCCCGGCAGCTGTTCTATGCGCTGTAACCAGGCACGAATATTAGCGTAGCTTTCTAATGACACATCACCTTCTGGTGCATGGGCAATATAGGCGTAGTTAGCCACGTCCGCGATAGTGGGCTTATCGGTAGCCAGCCATGCACGTCCTTCAAGATGCGCTTCGATGTTAGCCAGAAGAGCGTGGGAATCGCCGATGGCTGCCTTATGGTCCAGACCGGCACCAAAAACGTTAACCAGACGCGCCGCCGCCGGGCCGTAGGCAACCTTACCGGCTGCAAAAGATAAGAAGCGTTGCACCTCTGCAGCGGCCAGTGCGTCTTCCGGCAACCATTGACGAGTGGCGTCATACTTCGAAGCCAGATAAGTCAGAATGGCGTTAGAGTCGGAAAGGGTAGTTTCACTGTCTTCTAAAACAGGCACCTGACCAAAACGATTTTTCTGCAGGAACTCTGCATTTTTCTGTGCACCCTTTGCAAGGTCAACATCGATAATATCAGCGCTCAGTCCAAGAATGGATAAGAACAGCTGTACACGATGCGAGTGACCGGAAAGTGCGTGACGGTAAAGTTTGATAGTAGACATAGTATTTTCCTTTCAGGGTTGAGGTTATATTTTTAATTAGAAGACGCGGCGTTCAGATTCATTGATAACCTGCTCATTGATACTGGCGTCGCGTATTTGCATCAGGCCGTCCGTATGGAAATCCCAATTCTCATTGCCGTAGGCTCGAAACCACTGGGCACTGTCGTTGTGGTATTCATACTCAAAGTGCACAGCAATACGATTGTCTGTAAAAGCGAACAGTTCTTTTTTTAGACGGTAATCGAGTTCCCGTTGCCACTTGCGAGTCAGTAGCTCGGTAATGGCTTTTCTTCCCACGACAAACTCACTGCGGTTGCGCCATTGAGAGTTCTCGGTATACGCCAGTGCAATAAGCGCCGGGTCTTTGCCATTCCACAGGTCTTCAGCGTGCTGGACTTTTCGTTTTGCCGTTTCCAGGTTGAAGGGAGGTTTAGGTTGTTCGCTCATTGCATTGCTCCGAGATGAGGGTAGTAGGTCAAATCAATGGATACCGATCGGTTTACTTGTTAACGAAGATAAACCGATCGGTATACTTTGTCAAAGATTATTTCTAATATAATTTATTAACCATATAAAACAACAAGATAGAACTTTTTATTGGGCGGAAATTGGTTTTAATTGAGATAAAAAGTGTCCTGACATGGTATTCTTTACAACTTAATACTATACATATCGGTTTATATTGAGTGTCATCAGGGGAATGCGATGCCTGCACTATCAAAACGAGACATTATTGTCGCTTCAGCACTGAAGCTGTTTTATCAGCATGGTTTCAATGCCACCGGAATTGAGCGCATTATTAAGGAGGCGGGCGTTTCAAAGAAAACCCTCTACAATCATTTCAAATCTAAAGATGAGCTGATACTGGCAGCTCTGCGCCAGCGCGACGAGTTATTCAGGAATAATTTGATGCGAGAGACTGAGCGTCTTGGAAACACCCCGCGGGAACGGTTGCTGAGTATTTTTGATGTTCATCATCGGTGGTTCCAACAAAACGATTTTTCAGGCTGCATGTTTATTAATGCTGCTGCGGAGTTTTCTTCTCATCAGGATCCAAACCATATAGTCAGCGCGGAGCATAAGCGGTTGGTGCGCGATTATATTCGCGGCCTGGCCGAGCAAGCCGGAGCGAGTGATGCCGAAGCGCTATCGAAGCAGCTGAATTTACTGTTGGAGGGGGCGATTGTTGATGCCCACGTTAGTGGTAACATCGAGGCAGCAACGATCGCAAAGGCTATGGCGTCAGTGTTTATTGAAAAGGCCCTTGATGAACCAACAGACTTAGTACCAGCGACATGATGCCTGCACCTGCTTGCAGGCCGGTCCTCTTGGGTCATCGATCATGCCCCAACTTTTTTAGTTTCGACTACACTGGATTCTATATGAAGCTCAGGGCGGATGATTTGAGTCAGGCCAAGATAGAGGTGAGGGAGTAGGGGGCAGTTGGCTAATAGATAGTAGAGAGGTACCAGTGTGATGCACCGCCCTCGTCCATTCTGCTAGTGCGGCGTGTAGTGGTCAGTACCGGCGGCTATGGTTATTACGATAATGCCAAGGCGCTGTTCAGCCTCAACCCTGCGATGAGCCTCAGCCGCCTGCGCCATTGGATAAACTTGATCAACGACAGGCTTTATTTCCCCAGCCTCAATCATCGTCTTGAGCGTGAGCAGTTCTTCCTCCGTTTCACGTGCAAAGGTAAACGTCACAGTTTTGTCGGTGGATAGCGGTGTGAACATAGATCGCAGCATGTCGGAAAGTCGCGGGTTCCCCATTAGGTAGCGCCCGCCGGGCCTCAGCGCAGTAATACAGGCGGAGTAGGAGGTGTTCGCAACCATATTGAAAATGACGTCGTAGCTTCGGCCACTTTTTGTGAAATCTACTCGAGTGTAGTCAACGAAATGATCGGCCCCAATATCCCGTAACATCCCTTCCTTGATGCTGCTGTCAACGGCCGTAACCTCTGCGCCCATTGCCTTTGCGATCTGTACGGCAAAGGTCCCGATGCTTGCACCTGCGCCGTTGATCAGCACCTTTTCACCGTTCTTGATATTCGCCTTGCGCATATAGTGAAGTGCATTAAACCCACCCAAGGGCACCGCAGCCGCCTCTGCAAAACTCAAGTTTTTGGGTTTGGGTCCTATTGTGTAGCTGGCTGGCAGGCACAGATATTCACCGTAGCTGCCCAGCCGCATTTGGGTCGAACCGAAAACCTGATCTCCCGCGCTGAACCTGGATACATCCTTGCCCAATAATTCAATTTGCCCTGAAAAATATCCGCCCAGTACCTCTTTCTTTGGCTTTTTTATCCCTAGCACGATTCGCAAGGGCAGCCAGAACCACTTCACGGCGAACTTGAAACTTCGCATCTCACAGTCGGACTTGGTCGCCTCTGCGGCGAATATTTTTATCAACACCTCGTCGTTCAAGGGCAACGGCTTTTCTACTTCATCAATTTGCAGAACCTCTGGAGGTCCGTAGCGTTTGTAGACTATCGCTTTCATGTATCTCCTTAGTACGGTCTACTTAACCAGCGACCACAATCACCGAGATTGCGAGTTCGCTATGCACCAAACTTGCACCTCGACCAACGCCGGGGCGACGGCAATCATTCGTTGCCCTCGGTTAAGTACTTGTCTTACACTCGGGTTCGACCTTACTTCAAAATATTTTTTATGGAAACTGTTATCACCAAGCCTGCTCTAGTCACCCCTTTGCTGAGTTGCATGCTACTGCTCTGTTCTGCGGTCTATGCGGAAAAGCCTACTGACGCCAGTGATGGGCAACTATACCGCAGTGACGGCAAGGTCCAGGCCTGGAGCGCGAGCGGCCAGCAATGGTTGTCTGTGGAGGAATTTTGGCGGGTTTTTACCGAGACTAATGACGGTAGATTTTTGGGCCGTTCTGCTGACTATCCACCCTACGGTGACCTGAAAGAACGCGATGCCCTGCTAGTTGAACTGGAACAAGGGTCTTGCCTTATGTACTTCTGGCACGGACGTTGGCGCCGGGCCCAGGACGTATGGCGGTGGGATGATGAATTCAACGAACAGCTGGGCTGTCCTTACGTATTTGAATGAAGATAGTGACGAGTTGGCTGCGACATCACAGGCAGTCTTTATGCTATGAGTTCTGCCTCTACTACGAGAGTACGTAGGCTATTATCAGGAACCGAACCTTTGGAAAAAATCTGCATTTTCGTCGACGTCCAGAATATATACTATACCTGTAGACAGACCTACCAAAAGAACTTTGATTACAATAAGTTTTGGGCGGAAGCTACCGATGGCAGGGAGTTACTGGGCGCCTACGCATACGCAACAGATCGCGGCGACGCCAAGCAAATGCAGTTCCAGAATATCCTGCACGCTATCGGTTTTACGGTGAAGTTAAAGCCAGTGTTAAAGCGACGCGACGGCAGTACCAAAGCCGATTGGGATATAGGTATCGCGCTTGATATTTACGAGGCAGCGGTCGAATGCGACAAGGTGATACTACTAACCGGTGACGGTGATTTTGGTCTTTTACTTAACCGCATAAAAAAGCGCTTTAATACAGATTGTGAAGTGTATGGAGTGCCCGCGCTCACGTCGGACCTGTTAACCAAAGAGGCTAGTAAATTTATTCCGATAAATGAACGATTGCTGCTCAATTAAAGTCGGGAGGATGGTGCTGCTCACCGCGAGCTGATGTTGAACACCATCAGTTAAGGCTTTTTGTCCGGTGCAAATACCTCAAATCCGCATAAAGCAGTGACGGTAATTAAACCGACCAGTAATCCCAACCAAGGTTCGAACACACTAAATGCCATCGCGGTAATCAGCATTGCACCGCGCTCCGTTGCATCTTCGACTAGCGACAACGCGAGCGCAGCACAAGCAAAAGCAGTCAATATTAGGGTGACGGCCAGGGCCAACGGCAATAAAGGCTCCAGTAAGGTCACAAGGGGCAAAAAGATAAATAGGAATGGCAAACCAAAGGCATAAAAGCTACCAATACTATCAAAAATGGAATCTACTTTTCCTCTGCCCTGAGACCATCGTTTCAGTATCACAACTTGAATACCTGTCCACAATACACCTTGCGTACCGAAAAAGGGCGCCACTATGCCCATTAACGCATTACGTATGCCGGTTGCCATGTGCGCTCGGCTGCTGTTAAGTTCCAGTTTTTCATCACTTCTTGATTTCTGAGCTTGCTGGATCAATTCATTGCCGGTGATGACATCACCAAAAAATAAAATATAGGTAATGAGGGCAAGCGGGAAAGATGCCAAAAAAGTCGCTACAGGAGGCCAGCCAATAACGAAAGGGGATGCTTTACCCCACAGTGAAACCGAAGCGCCGGCAACATCCAATAATTCCCAGCGAATGTTGTAGTCAAATTCGCCCGTCATAAAACCAACGGTACCGGCAATAACAAAACCGGGGAGTAATCCAAATCCCAGTACCTTGGCCAGAACTGTATTGCCGGCAGCCAGGACATGTAGAGGTTTTGAAAAAGCAAACACTAAGCAAACGAACACACCCAGGGTGCCTGCAATAGGTGCTGATTGAAAAACGTTAGCGGCATCTCCGTCTTTGGTAACACGCAAAAATGCGGCGATCGCTGCCCCAAGAATAATGCCGCCCTTAATGACATTGGGTACAACTGTAATCAATTTTGCTCCCAGCCCCGTCATTCCCAATACAATTAAAATAAATGCAAAGTTTAAAGATAACGCAGTCATTACCTGGAATTGGGCAGTATGATCGCCTATATAGGCTGGTGCAGTAATAAAAGCCACCACAAAAGGAACTGCGGGAGTAAGCCAACCGGGCGCATAGGGGTCGCCAAAAAGCATCCATGAAAAAGATATAAGCACGCTATGAAACATTGCCATAACAACCGCTTCTTCGAAACTTAAGCCAAGCAAGGTCGTAAAGTAGGGCACTAACGCTAATCCGGTTGCTCCGGCAACAGCTAATCCTTGCAACATATCAGCTAATGAAAAGCGCAAATGGATTAATGGAATCCGCAT
>JBLIEI010000068.1:0-23166 GCA_047633055.1 Halieaceae bacterium
GGCCATCAACGTTACCGCCGTCATCGCCTGTAGACAGCCAGAATCCTTGTCATTTTCAACGATGCTAAAACGCGACCTTTGCGTGCTCCAAAGCAACAAAACAGTGCGATCAAGGCGCATGGCACTACCCGGCCATATAGAGAAGTTTCCAGCTTCCTCTCTTGATTCTATATAGGAAAGCGCCTGATCGTTGCTCAACCCCCAATAATCCATTTCGAATAGCGTGGAAAATTCATCTGAGGCTAACCGATTGCAATAGACATTTTGATGTGGGTGGTTATGTACCATCTAAAATTAAATTTGGATTAATGACAGGGCTATCGTAGAGGACTGAATTTAGCGCGACCACTATGAGCACAGTACCGATCGAACATGCGAGATATGCTAAATCCTGTAAATCACCGTCACTGAGGCGCTTAAGGGCGTCCCACCGACCCGACCGCAACACTATCGAAACACAGCCCGTAACGAATAGCAGGGAATACGTCAAAGGGGTGGTAATGAAAATCCACACACAGGCGCAGTGCAAAGGTAAATCTGTGGCTCGCACGTATTCTCCCATGTAGAGCACGGTACCAGCCCAGCGGAACCTGGACATGTTCTTGAAAGCCTCAATAAACCTTGTCACTGGAGAACCCCACAAACAGGGCCACATCAGAACGACCAATAGCGGCATCAGTACAACGCTCACAAGCACCATCTTCATCCATTTGAGCCAGCTAAGGCGAGCCTGCAACACTGGCACGAGGAGCGCGGGCAGAATCACAAGCGGTATCATTACCCCCATGATGCGCACATTGATCATCAGGGCGCAGGCCAATGCGAACCAGCTGGCATTAATCAGGCCGGGTGTGCTTAGCAAGCGACACCCAGCATTGGTGTTATTAAACTAGTCGGTCGCGTTATCTGAGCTGATATGTTTCTCTCAGGCGGCACGCAGTCTTAGGCTTTCACACGGAACCAAGCAATAGAGATTATCAAAGCAAAGTATAAGCCGGGTGTGTCCAGGATATTGTCTACTCTGCCTTGTTTTTTCTGTGTAACTGCAACAACAACGGCTCATGCTGATTATCGGCCTATTCTCAGTTGGCCTATGCCATACTGAAGTAAGAGTATTTTAATTGGAATATGAACACGGTAGTAGCGAGTACTTTTGAAACGGGTAAGCTCTGATCGCCGTAATAGCAAAAAGGCCTTACAACTAATCGGAAAGATTGTTTCAGCGCTCAACGCGATGAACTGAACCGGGGTAAACGGCTATCTACTCTTCTGACTTACCTGAGACCTTTCGGTGGCTGTTGCTTCTTGCGCGAGGTGAATCCTGTTCTCCGGATCAGCTAGCTAGGCTGGAGAGGCTGGTCAGTGAAGACCCCGCCGATTACATCTACACACATTATCTTCCTATTCTGCATCATTGCGCTGTTTCCACGGGTTTTGCAGACCGCTACAGGGGTATTGTTAGTGGCGTGTATCGAAAGAACCTAGTGTCCTACAGCCTGTTGGTCAGGGAGACCGCTTGTATATTAGAGGCATTTTCTGTGAGCCTGGGACTGGAGCCGATCCTGTTGGAGGGGGTTGCATTGGCCGACGGCTACTACCCATCGCCTCCGGTGAGGTGGACAAGCGACAACACTATGCTCGCCTCTGCACTGCCGGCAAAAATACCTGATGCGCTGTTCGATAGCTTGCCAGCTTATAGGTTGATACACGACAATTTCGAATGCTGCGTGCTGCGTTCACCCAGTGGCCTGGTGCATTTAATGTGGCGTTGTCTTCCGGATGGCCTTCTTCCGGGCGTGGCCACGCAGTCGCGCAATACACGGAGCGACAGCGGGTCATCTGGCAGGCATGGCTTCCCCGTGGCAATTCCAGAATTGCAATTATTACTGGCATTGCGGCGGGTAGGTGCCGCAGACTCGCAATATTGCCTGGAACGGGCACTATTGGACGTGTGTTATATGCTCTCGGAACCGGGGCTGTTCCAGCCACTGTTGATAGAGTCCTGTTTGCGTAGTCTGAAAAATCGCTTTTCTATTTCTCGTGGGCTGGAAATACTGTCGGCCCATGTCAAACTCGATGAAAGCGACCGAGAGTTGTTAGAGGTGATTTACCAACTGTTGCCCGAGATCTCCCTCCCCCCGTGTGGGAAAGAGTTTTCAGAGCGTCTGAAGGAGGCGTTGTGGCGCAGACCGCGTCGTCTGGTGTCGCACCCTCAGTTTTCCCTGCACCAGTATTTCCGAGATATGTTTGGGCGCCAGATAAGCAGGCTGTTTTTATGAGAGAATCGACACAGCATCGCTCGGCGGATATCAAGCTTTTAATAAGCTTGCTGACGCCCGTTGAGAGAAAACAAGTGCTGTGGCAGGGCATGGCAATGGTCTGCATCATGCTGCTGGAATTGGTCGGCATAGGGCTGTTGATTCCGCTGGTTGCAGTGCTGTTCGGGGGTGGGGATGAGTTGGCTGCTTACGTCGACTCATATGCTGTAATAGGTGCCCTGTCGCAACAGCAGCTCGGTATAGCGACAATATCGCTATTCATGGTGTTCTATATTGTAAAAGTTTTGATACTCCTGAAAATAGCCGCCGCTCAGGAGGTCTTCCCGGAACAGTTTGCTATTCGGCTGTCGCAGCAGATATTTCGATACTTTCTGACCCTCGATTTAAAGTCTCGCTCACGTGCGCACAAAGCGGTTGAGCGGCAGCAGATAATCGAATACCCCAGCACTGTTGCCCGAAGCTATCTCATCGCCCTGATAAGGCTAACGTCGGAGGGGCTGGTCGTTGCGGGCATTTTAATTTTTGCGCTCATACTGCGCCCTACGGTAACCCTGACTCTACTTGTTTTTTTGACTGTTCTGCTTGGGTTGATACACATTATTGACAAAACAAAAGTTATCACTATGACCAGAGCATACCACCGAGCGCAAAGAAGTCGGGATCTGGTTGTCGATAACGCGCTAGCTGGCATAACAGAGCTGAAGTTGTATCAGGCGGAAGATTTTTTTGCCGAGCAGTACAGTCAGGAGTCAATTCGGTTTGGCTCCGCAATGGCTGGGTATCGCGCGATTGCCTCGCGGCCCCGTCTACTGGTGGAACTGGGCGTCGTGGCCGCGGTGAGCCTGGTCTTGCTGGCCATGTTACTGACGGGCAGTGGCGGCCCGGATATCGTCATCATCGCGTTGTTCGGGGGCGCTGGGATGCGCATGCTACCTTCATTAACACGCATATCCCAGGCGCTACAGGGCATTGACTTTGGCAGCTATGCTCTGAGGGAGCTGGCGCCGGTTATGGCCGCTATCCACGAACAACAAAAACTGGACAGGAGATCATTTGATCGAAGCAAGCTGGTACAGCAAAGTCTAAAAATCAGTGGCATGCGGTTTCAGTATGATGACGGTGACACGCCGGTTTTTGAGGACATCCGCCTAACGCTAACCACGGGGGACACACTGGGCATAAGAGGTCGCAGTGGCAGCGGTAAGTCTACTCTGGCCAGGGCGCTTGCGGGACTTATCGCTGCCGATATAGAGAGCATTACGGTGGACGGGCAGCACCTCGCTGGAAGTTTAGAACTCGCTGATTACGCTATTGGTTATGTCCCCCAGCGCGTTTATATTGCGGGTGCTAGTATCCTTGAAAATATTGTGTTCGGTGGCCGTGCGGCAGCCCTTGATCAGACGTTACTTC
Organism: Halieaceae bacterium; assembly: GCA_047633055.1. Classification (GTDB taxonomy): domain Bacteria; phylum Pseudomonadota; class Gammaproteobacteria; order Pseudomonadales; family Halieaceae; genus CALJFL01. Next base: position 3,690 of record JBLIEI010000068.1, read on the forward strand.
AGCAGGTTATCGCACAGTCCGAGCTTACCTCTCTTGTGAAGACCCTCCCCAGCGGTCTGGATAGTGTGGTTGGGGAACATCAGGCTAGCCTCTCAGGTGGCGAAATGCAGCGTATTGGTATTGCTCGGGCTCTCTATCGGCAGCCCAGCGTGCTGATACTGGACGAGGCGACGTCTGCTTTGGAAGAGTCTCTGGAAAAAACGGTTATCGATAATTGCCGTGCATCTTCCTCTGTCAAAATCATGGTTGTAATCTCACACCGAAGTTCGTCGCTTGCGCTATGCAGTCGCGTGATCGATCTTGACTGAGAAAAGCGGGCGTGGTCTAGTCTATATTTAGTGTTCCGCCGTTTTGATTCTTCACTACGGAGTGTTTCATCCACTTGAAAAAGTGCTGACTTCGAATTTTTGAACTAGCAAAAAACTGAGCGCTTACGTTAAACTCAGAGTATATGAATGTACGTTGATGAGCGAAAGTTCGCAAAGTTGGAAGGTGATATTTGCAAGAGTATTTAGGCAATTAAGATGCCCGGTATTTCAATTGTTATCCTCTCGTTGATGCGGTTGCCGCACACTCGCCGGTGTATTGAAGCACTTTACCGACACACCGCGCTGCCAATCGAACTTGTCATCGTTGACATGGGCTCAAATGATGCTGTTCTAAGCTATCTGGATATGTTGTGTTCTCGAGAGCCCAATGTGACGGTCTTGAAAAATGACAGGAATATTGGCACGGCTGCGGGACGTAATCAGGGGGCGGCGCAGGTAAATGGAGATTGGCTGGTATTTTTGGATAATGACGCAGAGGTTACCCACGGTTGGCTGGAGGCGTTACTGGCTTTTGACTCAGGCGTCAATGTAGGAGTCTGTGTGCCGAAATTACTGTCCTCACTGCGCGAGGTGCTGGTTGCGCCGAACTCGGTAGTAGACGGCATCTCCCGCAATGGTAATCCTGTTATAGGCTTTCGTTTAGAGAGGTCCTACTCTGCTGGCGACGCTGCTATCAATCAAGATTGTGTTGTTCCCTGGTATCCGACTACTTGTCTAATGGTACGAAGCGAGATTTTTCGAAGGGTGGGCGGTTTTGACGAAAATATCTTCCTCGCAGAAGAGGATAAGGATCTTTGCCTGTCAATTCGGCAGCTTGGCTACCAAATTGCTTATGCGCCGAAGGCTGAGGTTCACCATGCCACGCTAGATAATTCGCCAGAATACAGGGCGATTCGGGACAATCTTCTGGTGCTCAACAAAGACAAATGTTACTTCGAAAAAAAGTGGAAACGTAAGGTCATTATGGAGTGCTCTAGAAAGTTTCTTCGTGCACGAGGCATGTCGGATGAAGCTATCAACCTGAAAAAACGCTTCGACGTCTTTACAACAGTTATAGAGCACGGTGATTCATTCAGTACTGCCCAGGAGGTGCACTAATGCAGAAGAATCGACTACGAGAGCTCATTTTTTCGGTAACCAATAAGTGTAATCACAAGTGTAAGATGTGTTACTACCATCAAACGCTGGCTGACGAGATGCGGGAGATGTCGATCGCAGAGATCGAGTCGGTGTCCCGCTCGCTTGGCTCGATTGATCGTCTTTGGATATCGGGCGGGGAGCCCCTGATTCGGCCGGATCTTGTGGAGATTTGTCGAATTTTCCATCGAAATAATGGGGTTCGCCATTTTTTCCTTCCAACAAATGGCTCTATGCCGGATAGGATTGCAGAAACAGCCGAGTCGATCGCAGATCTGAGCCCCCAGGTTTCACTTCAAATTATGTTCTCAATGGAGGGGAAGGAGGAGGTTCACGACGCAATTCATCAAAAATCCGGTGCTTTTAAGAAAATTGTTGCGAGCGTGGAGCTTTTACAAAGAACAAGACTGAGGAGAATTCATCAGAACAAACCCATATTCAGTGTGTTGATGAATACTGTTGTCACGAATCAGAATTCGCATGAAGTTATCCCTCTTATGGAGTGGGTGATAGAACATCTTTGGGTAGATCTACACACTTATTCCCCGGTTCGAGGGAATGCGCTGGATCCGGCTCACTCGCAAATTGACGCCGAGGAATTCGGATTGCTATTCGAGCAGGCACTACCGGTATTTAAGCGCTACCTTGCCCGTAAATTTGGTACCCGCACCCCTTCTGAACAAGGCCTGGAAAGTATTGAAAAGCGCTATGGCAGTTGGCTTAATGTCCTTCGGGGTGGAAGCCTGGGTACTCCCTGTGTCGCTGGCGAAGGCATTGGTGTTCTCGAGCCAAATGGCGCAGTTCGTGTGTGCGAACTGAAGCCGGTCGTCGGTAATGTGCGGAGTCTTTTACATGATTTTAATGAGGTCTGGAATTCGGATGCAGCGCAAGACATGAAAGCTACTGTAGCGGGGTGTAGCTGTACGCACGCATGTTTCATGAATGCCAGCGAACAGTTTGCTACCGATACGCAGCGACTGGACACATCGCTGATGTGATGAAATATTTGAAATTATTTAAAAAAGTAATCACGTAACTATAGAAAGATAACTTTCATCACCATCTTAGGGCAGGAAAGAGAAGGTAAATATGAGCGACACAGTAAGCTATCAAATTAATCAGCCTGGTGTGGTCCAGGAAAAGTTTGAAAACGAAATTGTCATCGTTAATCTTGAAACGGGCCACTATTTTAGTACTTCCGGAGTCGGCGAATTTATTTGGACTCAGCTTATAAACGGATTTCCGGTAGGTGAGATATTGCCCGCGGTAGCGCTTGAATTTGATATCGACAGTGACACCGCGGAATCGAGTGGGATGCAGTTTATTAGCGATGTTTTGATAAATGGCCTGCTGATCCCTCGAAGCTCCGAGCCGATTCCAGTCTCAGCGGATGAAGCTTTCTCGGCTCCTGAGACAAAAAAGGTGTTTTTGCCACCGGTACTGGAGCGGCATACCGATATGCAAGACCTGCTGTTACTGGACCCGATTCACGACGTAGATGACTCGGGCTGGCCCAACAAACTGCCTCAGTGATGTAACTCAGGTAGGCAACGCAGAATTCAAACTATGGAAATAGCGCCGGACAATGAACGTGTTGAGGCGTTCTTTAATGCCGCACATAGTACCTTTGTGAATGCCGCCAGGAATACGGGAGGCACAGTAGATTACGATTTCTTCATAGGGGGGCAACATGTGCGTTTTTGCTGTGCGGGAGAGCGCTGGGCTGAGAAACTACTACCCGCACTGGAGCATCTTAGATGCGATAGCGAAGATAAAGCGGACATTAGCGTCGACCTAACTGTCTGCCTGTGGGATGACCGATCCACGGGAACAACGATGCCAGACACCCCTTGGTCAACAGAAGACCATATAGAGCGGGGGGAAATTCGCGGATTCAATACCACCCGATTTTGTACGGGTTTTAACCCTCGCGCCGCTATGCTGACCATGCTGGACCTGGATAGCGATCTGGCGCTCTGCTGGATGCGGAACCTTGATGAACTGCCTTCCTTCGAGCAAGCGACGCCTATTACGGCCATCTTTCACTGGTTTCTGCGTTCAAAATCAATGCACCTGGTGCACGCAGCCGCAGTTGGCGTGCCCGGTTGTGGGCTGCTTTTGGCGGGACGTGGCGGCGCTGGGAAATCATCGACTGCTTTAAGCTGCCTTCAGGCGGGAATGTTGTATCTTAGTGATGACTTCTGTGCTGTCAGCCATCATCCAACACCAACAGTCCATAGCTTGTACAGTTCTGGTCGACTGCATCCCGATGGACTGGCACGCTTGCCTCAGCTCGACCCCTGGATTGAAAACCGAACTGAGCTCGATCACGAAAAGGGCCTGTTTTTTGTCAATCGCAGAGCGCCGGAGCAGGTTCGGCCAGAATTGCCTCTGCGCGCCATTTTGGTACCAACAATTGTCAGTCGACCAGATTCCAGCATCGAGACCACCCCGCCTGGCGTAGGGTTTCGAGCACTGCTAGCGACAACAATCCGGAGTTTCGCTGGTATTGATGATTCCGGCATTGCCTATATCGCAGAACTGACCAGACGTGTGCCCAGCTTTAATTTATATGCTGGAAGCGACCCGCGATATCTCACCGAGTGTGTGGAAGAATTCGCCAGGCGGCGCCGTTGAGCCACATACTGCACATAACTCAACAGTTGTCCCGCGGTGGTGCAGGTCGGGCACTGTTGACCCTGAGCAGGAAAATGTCGAGCTTGTACGGGGACCAGCATGTCATTGTTTCGCTAATCCGGCCAGATCCCATGATGAAGTCTATGGCGGAAGAGTACGGTGCTTCAGTTGTTGCAGAACCCGACGTTGGTCGCTTATTCGAAATTATTGAAAAAGCCGACTTGGTACATGTTCACTTCTGGAATACTCCGGAATTATATGCCGTATTAAATCTCGAGCTGCCACTCTGCCGACTACTGATCTGGAGCCATGTAGTCGGCGATCGTGCACCTCATATAATTACGCCGGCGCTGCAGGCATTGGCGGACTGCCTCGTGGTGTCGTGCCCTAATTCTCTGCTTATCCCGGCGATTGGAAACGCAGCTAGCAAAGTTGAGCACAGTGTTGAGCTGGTGCCTGCGCCTCTGGATACGAGTCGCTTGGAGTGTGATGAACAGCTGCCCCACGATGGCCTCCGTGTAGGGTATATTGGCACAGTGGACTACGTGAAGATGCACCCCGACTTTGTGGCGTTGCACGCCACACTGGATATTCCGGATTGTAAGATTGTTGTCGTGGGTGAGGGCAGTGCTGAGTCCAATATACGCAGTCAAGTGATGGCACTGGGTATCGAGAGTCGCTTCGAATTCTTATCGTCTACCGAGGATATTGGCGTTTTATTGCGTGGTTTGGACGTTTTTAGCTACCCGCTGGCCGAGTACTCCTTTGCGGCCAGCGAGCTTATTCTTCAGGAGGCGATGTATCTCGGTGTGCCGCCAGTCGTGCTAAACCACGGTACCCCCTCCTCGATGATCGAGCATAGAGTCAGCGGCTGGATTGCCAATAACGCCAGAGAGTTCACTGAGGGTATTCGTTACCTCCTGGATCATCCGGAGGAACGGCAGTGCATGGGGCGGCGCGCACGGGAAAAAATCCGGAAAAATCTTTCGCAAGAACCCCCCTGGCAGTCTATGCAGGCCGTTTACTCCAGGTTATTAGACCGGCCTCGGCGAACGCCTTCCGGGCGGAGTCGGCGGGCGGAGGATCAGACATTGCAATCCGGTGCGCTCAAGATGATATCGTCTTTTGGAACTGAAGCCTCCGCGTTCATTACCAGCATCAATGGACCTGCGGTTGAAAACGTGTTGGAAGCTGAGCGCATTATTGCTGAGTCCTCGCCAATCCTTTGCAGTCCAGGAGGCGGTGGCGTTTTACACTACCGGCGTTTCTACGATCAAGACCCGTATTTGCAACTCTGGTCTGGGTTGATCTTCCACGCACAGGACCGGCCGGCGTTGGCTATTGCAGAGTTCCATGGAGCAATGAAACTGGGGTTGATTCACTGGAGGCTTAACTGGTACATGGCCAGATCGGCGTGGTCGGCCGGATCGATGCTGTTGGCACAGCGTTCTATTGGAAATGTCCTCGCAGAGGCCCCGGATTTTAAACCCGCTTTGGATTTGGCCGAGGAATTGGCAGGTGTCTGAGCTCTCTGACTGGCTAATACCACGTACCGGAATGGGTTCGATGGCAATCCCAATTGCGAGCGCGCCCCAACGTATTGCCTATCTGGGTGCAAGCGTGACAGCTCAGAAGGATGGGTATCGTCCCGCACTTCACGAGGCGCTAATCCAACGATATGGACAAGAACACAGGGCAATAAATGCTGCGATTGGTGGGATCGGTTCAACGGCGGCCGTTTTCTTGATGGACGGTCTTGTCTTGCGCCACAAGCCTGCAGTATGCCTAATAGAGCTTTCAACCGGTGACTGTGAGAACGAGTCCGATACCAGGCGGCTTGGGCCAGTATTGGAGGGCATTGTGCGCAAGCTGCGCTCAATAGCGTGCAAAATCATTTTTGTACACGGTTATCGTAATGAAACAGAAGTCGAAGCCCGGCAAGATATGATTGTAGCCGCGCATGAAAATATCGCCGAAAAATATGGCATCCCGTCCCTGCTACTGCATCAGAAAATGGGTCAGTCGTTTGCAAATGGTGAGCTCGAGGAGGGCATTTGTTTTAAGGACCTGGTCCACACTACACCTCATGGTGCAAAGGTCATGGCATCGCTGATTCTCGAGGGACTGCACCACCTGCTGGAAATAAATGCGCCAGACACAGTTATCAATGCGCGGTACCGCGATAACTACGAAAGGACAGAGATTGTAAAAGTTGATCCCCTAAGTATGGTTTCTCGGCCAGATCAATGTAATCGGGAAAGTTTTCGCTTTGTTTATCCCTATGTGACGCTGGGGGTAGAAAATGAACTGCAATTCTCCAGTGAGGGTGACATAGTCGGGATGGTGGTGGTGGTCGGTCCCGACTCAGGCATGGTACGAATCACCACGGCAGTCGGGAATTCTACCCGCTCATTATTTGACATGTGGTGTGCCTATGAACGTGTTCAGATCTTTTGTTTTGGCGAAGCGGGGAGATACACGCGGGATATAAAAATCTGTCTGACGGATGATGCGGTGAACTATAATATCTGTCTCCACACTATCCCGGACACAGAAGCTATCATTAAGAAACTGCGAGTTATTGGATGGATGGTGCGGTGGTAGTTCCTGTCAACAAACCCTCAGTGAGTGTTGTTATTGCGGTAAAAAATGGCGCGGCTTATCTCTCACAGGCTCTGGACAGCATTCAGGCACAATCGTATCCGGCGCTGGAGATTCTGGTTGTCGATGGCGATTCAGACGATAACAGTGTCGATATCGCAGAAAATTATGCAGGTGTCCGCGTCATTATACAGTCGTCAAAAGGGTTCGCGGCAGCCTGGAACGAGGGCATCGATCAATCGCGCGGTGATTATGTGGCCATCCTAGACAGTGATGATATCTGGTCTATCGATAAACTGGCACTTCAGGTCGCTCATTTGGAACTGCACAGGGCCGATCAGTATGTTATTGCTCACGCTCGATTTTTTTTAGAGCCGGGGGCGGCTCCCCCACCCGGGTTTGATCGGGTAGACCTCAGTCAGTCCCATGTCGGTTTTTTTCCAAGCGTGTTAATGGCGAGGCGATCTGTTTTTGCCGAGGTGGGCAATTTTGGCACCAGTTTATCAATTGCATCGGATGTCGAGTGGTTTCGGCGAGTTGCGGATCGTAATATACCCATGGCCATTCTCCGATCAGTACTACTACACCGTCGCCTGCACGGATCTAATCTCTCGACTTTTCCACCCGACCCTTCTGCCTTTAAGCGGGAACTCTTGCACATTCTCCATCATTCGCTCCAGTCGCGAAAATCCTGATAATGGCAATCGACAGCTCAGGAGCCACCCGGTTGCAGGACTACGATATTAGCGTGATCGTCCCGGTATATAACGACGGAAAATACATTGGTGAGGCAATTGAGAGCGTACTGTCCCAAAGTATTAATCCATTTGAAATAATTGTCGTTGATGATGGATCAACAGACGATAGCGCCGCGACTGCCCGGAGGTTCAGCAATCGAGTGAGACTGATTCGCCAGACTAACCGAGGTGCTGCGGCAGCACGAAATACCGGAATTTCAGCCGCTACTGGCAAGTATCTGGGTTTTCTTGATGCAGACGACCTTTGGTTGCCGAACAAACTGGAACTACAGATAGCGGCGATGGAATTAAATCCAGCACTGGATATGGTGTTCGGCTATTTGGAGCATTTTCATAGTTCGGATCTCTCGCCTGAACTTCGGCATAAGTTACATTGCCCTGAGGTTCCACTGCCATGCAGGACAGCCGTAGCAATGCTTATCAAGAGACTGGCCTTTGAACGCGTCGGTAACTTTAACGAAAATTGTGGGGTTGGAGAGGTCATCGAGTGGTATGGCAGGGCCAGAGAGCACAATCTCTTACAGGAGATGCTTTCCCCAGTTCTTGTTCGAAGACGTATTCACGCCGAAAATACCGGTGTGCTGAGACGGGAAGAGTACGGGTATACAGAAATTTTGAAAGCCATGCTTGACAGAAAAAAACAGCGGTCGATGGAATAGGCTAGTGGGGATGATGCATTAAATTGATAGTCCTCGCCAAGCGGTGTGATGGTCAGGTAGTCGGTAGCGTTTCTCCTTAGGTTTGGGATCCTTTGCCAAGCGTGGCAATTCGTTTGAGTATTTTGCATAAGACTATACCGATACCCAGTGCCAGATTTTCCACCCTAGCCCAATTTCGCAGATACGCAGGAATCACTCTCCATGGTTTGCCAGCCAACCCCCTTCCGGCAGCGGAGATGGAAAAATGTATACGATGTTGCTGGATGGCCTCCCATATAGTCTCAGGCCGCTCTAGGCGGAACGACCAGTAGGTAAGTCCGTCTGCGGTCACGGGCAAGGACTCAAGCTGGGTTGCAGCCTCACGCATTCCAGGATGCTCCTCAAGGGTCAGGAGATAACTGATGGCGGAATAATGTTGTGGCACCATATCCATTCTTTGAGCGTTGGCTATGACAATCTGCCAATCGAAGCTTGCCGCTGAACGCAGTGTTAGCAGCGCATCCAATACCCATCTTATAGGCGGTGCGTCGTTAGCCGACAGGCCGTGGATTAATAACTGGGTAAAATTATCCTCAGGACATAAAACCAACGTGGGCTGCGAGCCCACTTGGGACTCAAGTGCGCGAGACCAGAACAGCTCATCTGCTCCCACCCACTGAACGCCGTGGTTCATATGGCAATGAATATCCAGGGGGAAACGGTAATCAGGGTGGACTAGGCCGATGCCGCTGACAAAGCGCGTGTCCAGTGCATTGCCCACTAGTTTACCGAGCCCCGGTTCAACCCAACCTTGATTAGCCAGCAGGCTTAGCGCCTCATTAAATTGCTGTTCTGGAACCACGATATCGCTATCGGCAGCACGGCGAACACTGATGTCGGGGTAGAGTGTATGCAGCAGAGCAACACCTTTTATGCACAGTACCGGGATTTCAGCTGTGCAAAGTAGCTTGAGGTGTTGCTGGAGTTCCTTAAGTAGAGCCTGATTATTTGCGAGGTTCTGCAGACAAAAAATCCGTGACTGGCGGGCCATTTTGTCCGCCATCGCATCGGCCCCAATATTTTTCAGTATCGCTGGCACTAGTTGCTGATGCCTGGAATCGGCCATATCGATGGCGTCGACACTGCGGCGGTACGCGGCGGTGCCCTCCGCACCTGGAAGTGCAGCTGCCCGGAGAAGATCATCGGGCATCTTCAGCTGCCATCTGGACACTGCTCCGCTTAATCTGCCGTTGCCGCCATAAAATTTTGCAATGTGACTGGCCAGATCAAGTGTGTCGGCGGGAGCTGCCATGAATTGGTTTTGCCTTTTGCATATCATAAAAACTAAGCATTCAAGGGCAGTTATACCCAGCGCGAAAGCAGGTTGAATTCAGCCAGTGGCAAGTAATAACAGGGTAGATCTTCAACCGTTTGACTTTGTCAGTCCTGACACTAGTCATTCTAGTGCTTGTTCGCACCGGCCGAAAGAGTATGTAGAAACATGTATTTTGTGACGGTAAACAAAGAGAGTCTTAATGGACCGTCCGACGATTTATGCACCGCCATTAAACGGCAGGAGTGAAAATAGTTTCATAAAAAATAAAAAAATGGTGGGCCTTCCGTGACTCGAACACGGGACCGTTCGATTATGAGTCGAATGCTCTAACCAACTGAGCTAAAGGCCCTAAAACACTATTTTCTACTTTCTCTCACCTTTTTTGATGATCGATTACTCGTCCAAAAAGCTACGCAAATAATCCGAACGGGTCGGATGGCGCAATTTACGCAGAGCCTTGGCTTCTATTTGACGAATACGCTCACGAGTCACATCAAACTGCTTGCCTACTTCTTCCAGGGTGTGGTCGGTGTTCATGTCGATACCGAAGCGCATGCGCAATACTTTCGCTTCGCGGGCGGTAAGGCCGGCAAGCACGTCCTTGGTCGCCTCCTGCAGTCCCTGGCCGGTCGCCGCGTCCACTGGAGAGTGAATGGTGTGGTCTTCGATGAAATCGCCCAGGTGCGAATCCTCGTCATCGCCGATGGGGGTTTCCATTGAGATAGGCTCTTTGGCGATCTTCAATACCTTGCGGACTTTGTCCTCAGGCATCTCCATGCGTTCGCCCAGCTCTTCCGGTGTGGGTTCACGACCCATTTCTTGCAGCATCTGACGTGAGATACGATTGAGTTTGTTGATGGTCTCAATCATGTGCACTGGAATACGGATGGTGCGCGCTTGATCCGCAATAGAGCGCGTTATGGCCTGACGAATCCACCAGGTTGCATAGGTGGAGAACTTGTAGCCTCGGCGATACTCGAACTTGTCCACGGCTTTCATCAAGCCGATGTTGCCCTCCTGAATGAGGTCGAGGAACTGCAGCCCGCGGTTCGTGTACTTTTTCGCGATAGAAATAACCAGACGCAGGTTTGCCTCGACCATTTCTTTCTTGGCGCGCCTGGCGCGGGCTTCCCCCATGCTCATACGGCGGTTGATTTCCTTGATCTCGCTAACAGCAAGGCCAGTTTGCTGCTCTACCGCCGCGATGCGGCGCTGAAGACGCTGCAGCTCTTCTTTCTCTGCTACCAGGCGTGGACCGTAGTCTTTTTTACCTGCCAGGCCAGAAATCCACTCGCTATCAGATTCGGAGCCGAGGAAGGACGTAATAAACTCCTTGCGGGGCATACCGCAACGGCGCACTGCGATGCGCATGATGGTTCGTTCCTGCTGACGGACCGTGGTCAGCACTTTGCGTGCTTCCATAGTCATCGGATCGAATACACGTGGAGTAAATTTGAAAAACTTGAACAGCTCGCCCAGCTTGTCCATTTCTTTTTGGGCTTCTTTCGTGGTGCGGCCCTTTTCGGCAATGACCTTCTCAGCTTTGTTGTACTGACGCTTCATGGCGGTGAAACGCTTCTTTGCTTCCACGGGGTCTGGGCCGGTATCAACTTCATCATCATCATCGGTCGTGGCGGGGGCAGGCGCAGCGGCGGCCGCTTCTGCCATTTCAGCGGCAGAAGGCACGTGTTCGGCCGGGTCAAGGTAGCCGACCATGATGTCGCTTAGGCGGCGCTCTTCTTTAGTGACTAGCTCGTATTCATCCAGAATCGATTTTACCGCACCGGGGAAATGCGCAAGTGCAGCCAGAAGTTCCCGAATGCCTTCCTCAATACGCTTGGCGATAACTATTTCGCCCTCACGGGTGAGTAGTTCAACGGTACCCATTTCGCGCATATACATACGCACTGGGTCAGTCGTCCGTCCAGCTTCAGTTTCAACGGCGGCCAGAGCTGCGGCAGCTTCGGCAGCAGCAATATCGTCAGCGGAGCTGTCCCCCTCGGTCATCAACAGGTCATCGGCGTCGGGAGCGACTTCGAATACCTGAATCCCCATGTCGTTGATCATCTGGATGATGTCTTCAACCTGATCGGGATCAGAAATATCCTGAGGCAGGTGATCGTTGACCTCGGCATAGGTCAGGTAGCCTTGTTCCTTGCCCTTGGCAATGAGATCTTTGAGTCGCGATTGTTGCTTTACTACGTCGGTCATTAAGAAAACCTTCGGGAAATAGCGTAAAAAAATTAGCCGGCGAGTATAACCGGATATAGGCTTTGGGACTACTATATGGGTCCAGTAAATTAGCGACTTTCGACGAAAATTTAGCGTTTACACTGTCTCGCTACGTTATGGGGGCAGATATCTGCCATTGCAAGCGCAGAGAAAGGCGCATTTCAGTCCAGTTAAGGCCGACTTACACCTTAGCTTTTCCGTTTATTACGCTGAGCGTCGAGTTGCCGCTTTCGCTCTAGCGATTGCAGCAGTTGTTGCTTGTCTAATTCACTGACTTCAGCGTAGTTGCTGGATTTGAGTTTGTCGACCTGAGCATCCAATTTCGCCAGATGAGGCTTGTGGGCGAGGGCTGCGATGGTGTCGGCAAATTGTTGCTCAATACCCGCTGTGGGAATTAACCGCTCCTGGCCCGCTAGGCGGTTGAGCAATTCTCCCTCGGGGGTGCCGTACCAGTGGCCCAGTAGCATTGCAGTATTGGAGTTCGGGCGCTTTTGCAATAATTCCAGTACCTGGCGGAGCAAGGTGACGTCTTCGCCAGTCAGTTCTTCCAATTCCGCCGGGTTTGCCTGCTGGGCGACCTCTGGTCGGTGCAGCATGAGAGCAATGGCACTTTGAGCAATACTGCCATAGCCTTTTTGATGGGCGCTGAGTAAGGCTCGCTTGCGGGGCTCTATCTCTATGTCGTTAGTCTCAGCATAGGATTCTTCGTACTCAGGGGGTGGGCTGATTTCCATCGGCGGCGCGGGTGGCGCTTCCAATAGCATCAGGCTGGTTAGCTCGAGCCCGGTGCGTTTGGCCAATTCCTGAAACATCAATTGCCGGTAGACGCCTTCCGGGAATTGGCGAATATAAGGCAGCGCAAGTTTGCTCAGGCGGGCCCGGCCGTCGAGGTTGCCCAGATCGACACCAGTCGCCAGGGACTCGAATAAAAAAGTCTCCAGTGGCTGGGCGTTGGCTACTAACCCGGTGAAGTGTTCGGCACCGCCGCTGCGCACCATGGTGTCAGGGTCTTCCCCTTCAGGGAGGAAGAGGAACCTGGCCTGGCGGCCATCGTCCATGCAAGGCAGGGCCGACTCCATGGCGCGAAAGGCGGCTTTGCGGCCGGCCTCGTCACCATCAAAGCAGAACACGACCTCGGGGCACAGGCGATAGATGCTTTCCAGGTGGGCTTTGCTAGTGGCGGTACCCAGGGTGGCGGTGGCGTTTAAGATGCCGTGCTGTGCCAGGGCGATGACATCCATATAGCCTTCAACCACCAGAATGCGCTCCAGTTTACGATTGGCTTGTTTGGCCTGATACAAGCCGTATAGTTCTCGCCCTTTATGGAAGACGTCTGTTTCCGGTGAGTTCAGGTACTTGGGCTTGTCATCTCCCAGTACGCGGCCACCGAAAGCGATTACGCGGCCGCGTTTGTCACGAATGGGAAAAACGACGCGGTCTCGAAAGCGGTCATAGATGCGGCCGGATTCATTTTTGACCACCATGCCGGCCTGTTGCAGGCGTTCTTTGGCTTGCTCACTAGTGCCCAGTGCGCTCAATAAGTTATCCCAACCGGGGGGGGCGAAGCCCATATCAAATTGTTTGGCGATTACGCCGGTGAGGCCTCGTTGCTTTAGATACGCCACTGCCCGCTTGGCCTCGGGGTGTTTACGCAGTTGCTGCTGATAAAAGTTAGAGGCCTGTTCCAGCAAATCATAAAGAGGTTTGCTGGTTTGCTGGGCTACGCCTGCATCGCGACCGCCGCGAAGTTCCTCGCGCTCCACCGTCATGCCAGCCGAGCTTGCTAGGCTGTCGACCGCCTGGGGAAAATCGATGTTCTCGTAGTCCATCACGAAGCCCAGCGCGTTGCCGCCGGCACCGCAGCCGAAGCAGTAGTAGAACTGCTTGTCGGGGTTTACGCTGAAAGATGGGGTTTTCTCGTCGTGAAAGGGGCAGCGAGCGCTGTAGTTCTTGCCCGTTTTTTTCAATTTTACCCGACGATCGACCACCTCAACGATATCCAACCGGTCGAGCAGGTCGTCGAGAAATTTCTGGGTGATACGTCCGGCCATGCCTGGGGCAAAATCCTGTGGGTGCTAGGTTGTGAGCACGGTATTGTCACACGCCGGAGCGGGATTGTTTAGTGGAGATAAGAGTTTGCTGGACATCGGGAACGCTGCAATACATGACCGTGTAGACCCAATTTGTTCGGCGGGGCCGCGATCGGCCTTACAGGATATGGATATTCCCGAAGACTAACTAACCTGCAAGGCGTGCCTTGACCAATTTGCTGACTGCACCGATGTCAGCGCGGCCCTGCAACTGCGGCTTCAACTGGCCCATGACGGGGCCCATGGCCTGCATCCCTGTAGCGCCGCTAGCAGTGATTGCTGCATCAACCATGGCTACCAGTTCTTCTTCGCTCAACTGAGCTGGCATGAACTCCTGCAGCACGGCAATTTCAAAGACTTCCTGAGCTTCCAGTTCCGCGCGTCCAGCGTCTTTATATTGCTGGGCCGAGTCGCGCCGCTGCTTAACCATTTTATCGAGCACGCCGATAGCTCGGTTGTTATCAACCTCAATCCGCTCGTCGACTTCTATGCGTTTGAATTCGGCTTGAATTAGCCGGATGGTGCCCAACCGCTGCTTATCTCGAGCCTTCATGGCGGTTTTCATTTCCGCCCTGATTTGCTCGGTAAGGGATGGTTCACTCATGAAGGGTGGCGTGTCCGGTACTAGTACAGACGGACGCGCTTGCGGTTTTCTCTGGAGAGCTTCTTCAGGTGACGCTTAACCGCAGCAGCAGAGGCGCGTTTACGCACTGTCGTTGGCTTCTCGTAGTGCTCGCGCTTACGAACTTCGGCCAGCAGGCCTGCTTTCTCGCAAGAACGCTTGAAGCGTCGCAGTGCCACGTCAAAAGGCTCGTTTTCTTTGATCTTGATGTGAGGCATTAAGTTTTAACCTATCCTGTCAATAATGGTTCGCTACGCCCAAGAGGCGGGCAATACCCGAAAAGGCGCGCAGTCTATAACTAAAGAGGATGTTTTGCAAAGTCCCCTGGCGTGGTAATTTGCTGTCATCTGGCTGGCTTTCCCAGGGATTCAGCCTATATTATGCCACTTTACTCTGATGTGATCGAACTATGCTGATTCTGGGCCTGGAAACTTCCTGTGACGAAACCGGTGTGGCGCTCTACGATACCGAGCGCGGATTGCTGGCGGATGCGCTATTCAGTCAGGTGGATATTCACGTGGAATACGGTGGGGTGGTGCCAGAATTGGCTTCTCGAGATCATGTGCGCAAGATATTACCGCTTATAGAACAAGTAATGGAGGATTCAGGCTGCAAGGCGTCAGACGTTGACGGCGTGGCCTATACCGCCGGACCCGGCCTCGTAGGGGCTTTGATGGTGGGTGCAACCCTGGGCAGAACACTCGCCTGGGGCTGGGGAGTCCCTTCGCTGGGTGTGCATCATATGGAAGGCCACTTATTGGCTCCCATGCTGGAAGACGATAAGCCTGAATTTCCTTTTGTTGCCCTACTGGTCTCAGGCGGGCACACCCAACTGGTGCGGGTAGATGGCATTGGCCGCTATCACCTGTTGGGAGAGTCATTGGATGACGCGGCCGGTGAGGCCTTCGACAAGGCGGCGAAAATGCTCGGTTTGCCTTATCCGGGCGGGCCGCATATCGCGCGGTTGGCGGAGCGTGGGACACCCCAGCGATACGAGTTCCCTCGCCCTATGGTGAATCGGCCCGGGCTGGATTTCAGTTTCAGCGGTCTTAAAACGCATACCTTGAACACGGTTGCCAGGAGCCGCGAAACCGGTGAGCTCACTGAACAGGACAAGTGCGATATTGCCCTGGCTTTCGAGCAGGCTGTGGTGAGCACTCTGGTCATTAAATGTCGCCGGGCGTTGAAGCAGGAAGGCCTCAAGACGCTGGTTATAGCTGGTGGTGTCAGTGCCAATCGAAACCTGCGTTCAACGCTGGAGCAGGCTTTGGCCAAAGAGCGCGCTAGGGTTTTTTATCCGGCTCCACGGTTTTGCACGGACAATGGCGCCATGATTGCCTATGCCGGTGCGCAACGTCTTGCGGCCGGGCAGGTCGATGGCGATAGCGTTGGTGTACGGCCCCGCTGGCCGATGGCTGAATTGCCGCCCTTGCAAGAGGTAGCAAGCCAATGACCGACATCGTGTTCATCCGCGAGCTGCAGGTCGAAACTGTTATTGGCGTTTATGACTGGGAGCGGACCATTCGTCAGCGGGTGGTGCTGGACCTGGAGATGGCGACTGACAATCGTCGGGCCGCGGCCACCGATGGCATCGATCACGCCCTGGATTATGCGGCGGTATCGGAACGCCTTGTGTCTTTTATAGAGGGCAGCGAGTTTCAGTTGGTTGAGACCCTGGCCGAGCAGGTTGCAGGCATTATTTTGCAGGAATTCTCCGTACCCTGGTTGCGTTTGCGCGTGTGCAAGCCGGGTGCCGTACCCCAGGCCAAAGACGTGGGCGTGTTGATTGAGCGGGGTGAATTGCCCTAATGGCGAGGGTATACCTGGGAGTGGGCAGCAATATCGAGCGCGAGCGGTATATCGTCGCGGGTCTGGATGCGTTGCAGGGATTGTTTGGTGAGCTTGCCCTGTCGCCGGTTTACGATAGCGAGGCGATAGGCTTTGAGGGGCAACCCTTTTTGAACCTGGTGGCAGCGGTAGATACTGAATTGAGCCTGGCTGAACTGGCCGCCAGGCTGCGTCATATCGAAACTGAACATGGGCGACCGGCACATGCCTCGCCAAATAGCTCGCGCCAACTGGATATCGACATATTGCTTTACGACCAGCTGGTGGGGGTGATCAATGGCGTGGAATTACCCCGGGGTGAAATTATGCACAACGCGTTTGTATTGCGGCCACTGGCGGAATTGGCGCCGGAGCGGTTGCACCCGGTTGTGGAGCAGAGCTATCACGCGCTCTGGCAGGCTTATGACAAGTCTACTCAAGCTTTAAAGCGGGTAGATTTCAAGTGGCGTGGGAGGGTGATTTCCAATGCTGGACCGGACATGCTGGAATGAATTTCGTCAATCCATTTTGCTGTGAAGTGTACTTGACGGAACCTACTCGAAGTTGCCCCAGTATTCATAAGGCAGGCTATATTGTTCCCTGGTCCTTACCGGATACCTATTAGCAAATGACTGACAACCATAAATCAAAGTTTCAAACTCGCAGTGCCACCATTGGCATCATCGGGATGGGATACGTTGGCCTGCCCCTGGCCCTGCGCTATGTCGCGGTGGGCTATTCGGTGATTGGCATAGACAATGATCAGGCCAAAGTTGATGCGCTGAATGCTGGCCAGAGCTATATCGGCCATATTTCTAATAACAAGATAGCGACGGCCAGGGCCGGCTTGTTTGAAGCCAGTGTGGACTTTGCACGTGCAGTAGAGTGTGACGCGTTGATACTATGCTTACCCACCCCACTCAACAAGTTCCGCGAACCTGATCTTAGTTATGTCACCGACACCATGGATGCACTGGTTCCCCATTTGCGTCAAGGGCAGGTGGTATCGTTGGAAAGCACCACCTACCCTGGCACCACCGAGGAAGAGATGTTGCCGCGGGTTGAACGCAGTGGCCTGGTGGTGGGGGAAGGCATTTTTCTGGTGTATTCACCGGAGCGAGAAGATCCGGGTAATCCAAATTTCGAAACGGCCACTATCCCAAAATTAATCGGTGGCCATACGCCCGCCTGTCTGGACATGGGCACTGCACTGTATGAGCAAGTGGTAGACCAGTTGGTCCCCATGAGTTCTACCCGTGCCGCCGAAATGACCAAGTTACTTGAGAATATTCACCGGGCCGTGAATATCGGTCTGGTCAACGAAATGAAAACCGTCGCCGACAAGATGGGTATCGATATTTTTGAGGTGGTAGACGCGGCTGCGACCAAGCCCTTCGGCTACACAGCGTACTACCCCGGGCCTGGATTGGGCGGCCACTGCATTCCCATCGATCCGTTCTATCTGACCTGGAAGGCTAAGGAGTACGGGCTAAATACGCGATTCATTGAGCTGTCGGGCGAGGTCAACCGCGCGATGCCCGAGTACGTGGTCAGCAAATTGACTGAGGGCCTGAAAGGTCTCGGTAAGTCGTTGAAGGGTAGTCGTATTCTGGTACTAGGGCTGGCTTATAAAAAGAATGTAGGCGACCCGAGAGAGTCTCCGGCCGCTGAAATTTTGAGCTTACTGGTGGAGCGGGGCGCGGCTGTGGAGTATTCGGATCCGCACATTCCTGCATTTCCTGCTATGCGCAATTATCATTTTGAACTGGTAAGCCTGGAACTGAATGCGAAAGTACTGCAACGTTTTGACGCGGCCGTACTCGTGACCGACCACGACGATTTTGATTATGAACTGATCAAGGAGCACGCGACGTTAATTATAGACAGCCGGGGGCGGTATCGGGAGCCCGCAGCGCATATTGTCAAAGCGTGATCTGTAACGCCGGCTAACCAGCCTGGTCAGCACGCCGCCCATCAAGCCGCTTGATTCTTTCGGCAGTAATAGCCTCGCCAAGGGCCTTCCCAGACACGCCCCGCTCCGCAAACTGCGCCGCCGATACTGAACTCACCAATTCCAACGCACCACGCAAATAATCAGCCTGCGGGTAGTCCCTATCCTCCAGCCCCAACCGCCCACGCGCATCCGCCTCGCAAGCTAATAAAAAAGCCTCAAATCGATCGGGCCGGCGCAGCGCATCGGTTGCGTTCAGTACTTTTAGAATAGTTTTACCGCGTAGCTCCAGTGCACGATGGCAGTGGGTGTGGAATTCGCACACCTTCAGGGCCAGATCGCGATGCTGGTTAGGCACTTTAAGGCGCAAGCACACAGCCTTGATCAGCTTCAGCCCTCCATGTTCATGGGCAATATGTCGTGGCCATTCCGCCTCGGGGGTGGTGCCCTTGCCCAGGTCGTGAAGTAGAATCGCCAGGCGCACATCGGTACCGTCTGACAAAAGCGTGGCCTGCTGCAACGACATTAGCGTGTGCACACCCGTATCGATTTCCGGATGATGTTCCGCGGTTTGAGGTACACCAAATAACGCCTCAAGCTCAGGTATTAATGCCGCCAGGGCGCCGCAGTCTCGAAGCACAGTGACGAACACCTGCGGATTACGCTCGCCCAGAGCCCTCTCCATTTCTACCCAGATACGCTCAGCCGGAAGATGAGCCAGTTCGCCTTGTTTGACGATGTTCGACATCAGCTCTGCCGTTTCTGGGGCGACCGTAAAACCAAGATGATGATACCGGGCCGCGAATCGGGCGGTGCGAAGGACGCGCAATGGATCCTCCGTAAAGGCATCGGAAACATGGCGAAGCAACCGCGCCTCGATATCACGCTGCCCACCATAGGGGTCAATAATAGTGCCGTCGAGGTCACGGGCGATTGCGTTAATAGTCAGGTCGCGGCGCCCAAGGTCTTGCTCGAGTGTCACGCCCGGGTCGCAATCCACCGCAAACCCGGTGTAACCGTGGCCCTGCTTGCGTTCGATGCGGGCCAGGGCGTACTCTTCCTTGGTTTCAGGATGCAGGAATACGGGAAAGTCCTTACCGACCTGGTTATAACCCTCGTCCAGCAACTGAGCTGGCGTAGCGCCCACAACTACCCAGTCCTTCTCATGGAAAGGGTAGTTGAGTAATTTATCACGGACCGCTCCGCCGACCAGGTAGACTTTCATCGGGGCAGTGTACCGTTCGCGGTCCGGCGCGTCATGCTGTGTACCTTTGCATTGCTCACCTGCAGTGCCGCACCTTATACTCGACAGCGACGTC
>JBLIEI010000069.1:0-22902 GCA_047633055.1 Halieaceae bacterium
GAAGACACTATGCGGGCGCTGAACCGTCGAGTCGCTGTAGACAAGGAGTCGCCGGCGAGTGTTGCTGCGGAATTTCTTCGTGATAGTCGTCTGGTTGCTGATGCCGTTTCAAATGCCCCCACTCGTGTTTCACGAATTCTTCGCAATACCGGTGTGCACTTGAAGCTGACCTCGGTCGCGCTCATTCTAGCCTGCCTTACGGCGCTGCCTTTGGCATTGTTTTTTTCCCGCTTTGAGCGCCTTGCCCGAAGCCTTCTCTACATGACTGGCCTTATTCAAACAATACCCGCGCTGGCGCTGTTAGCGCTGTTGGTGCCTTTGGTGGGTCTTGGCCAGGTACCGGCGATTCTGGCGCTCTTCTTGTATTCCTTGCTGCCGATTGTTCGTAATACCCTGATCGGTATTTTTAATGTGGACCCTTTACTGAAAGAAGTCGCCACCGGTATGGGGCTGACAGCGAACCAGAAATTACTGAAAGTGGAATTACCTTTGGCTATGCCAACGATAATGGCAGGTGTTAAAACTGCCGCAATCATCAGTATTGGCACTGCCACGCTCGCCGCATTTGTAGGCGCAGGCGGCTTGGGGGAGCCGATTATTACTGGGTTGACGCTGAATGACCATAGACTGATTCTGGAAGGAGCGGTTCCCGCGGCGGCTCTGGCTGTACTCGTGGAGTTGCTTTTTGAATGGCTTGAGAGAGCGAAAATACCCGCACATTTACGAGATTAGCGCGCATGAACTGAATCGTTCATCAAAAGCTGGTAGGCTTCGCGGCATCTATGAAAAATTCGAATCAGCATTCAATGCAACAACAATTCAAACTGACGCGGGAGCAGTCGCTCGAAATTTGCGCTCCCCTTGAGAACGAAGACTACTCGCTGCAAGCAGAGGCCTTTACTAGCCCGCCAAAATGGTATCTTGGGCATACCAGTTGGTTTTTTGAAACTTTTATCCTCAAGCCCTTTGCGTCCGGCTACGTGCCAGTAAACGCGCATTACGAGGTGCTTTTTAACTCATACTACAACGGTATTGGCGAGCAGTTTCCTCGGCACCAGCGTGGTTTGCTATCACGGCCAACGGTAGCGGATGTGGTTGCATACCGAAGGCAGGTGGACGCGGCAATGACGGCGCTACTGGCGGATGAGAGTCACGCGCAGCGACAGCAAATATTAGCGCGGACGGCGCTAGGTATAGAGCACGAGCGCCAGCATCAGGAATTGTTTTTTACGGATCTGAAATATTCTCTTTCGATAAATCCTCTGTACCCGGCTTACCAGGCTGCGAGCGCGCCTGAATCCCAAATGATCAGTCCTGTCCGTTGGCTGGAATTTGCCGGGGGCCTGATCGAGTTAGGCTTCGCCGGTGACGGATTCTGCTTTGACAACGAGCTACCTCGCCATCAGAGTTTTCTACAGTCTTTCGCCTTGTCAGACCGTTTAATCACTAACGGCGAGTACAGCCAGTTTGTGGACGATGGCGGTTACCAACGGCCCGAACTTTGGCTGGCTGATGGCTGGGCGTGCGTCCAGAGTAATAAGTGGAACAGGCCACTGTATTGGCGGGAGCGTGATGGCCAAACTCTAGAATATACGCTCCACGGACTTGTGCCTCGTTCGCAAAATAGTCCGGTTTGCCATGTGAGTGCCTACGAGGCCGATGCATATGCGCGGTGGGCGGGAGCAAGGCTGCCAACGGAGGCGGAGTGGGAGTTGGCCGCCTCCCAGGGGCCGTCATCCGCTGGGGGGTTCGACGACGGTTACCTGCATCCGATTCCTTCTGAGGCGGGTGAAGGTTTGAAACAGCTCTACAATAATTGCTGGCAATGGACTCAAAGCGCCTATAGCCCATACCCTGGTTTCGCCCCCAACGCTGGTGCTATTGGCGAGTACAATGGTAAATTTATGAGTAATCAGGTCGTCCTGCGCGGCGGTTCCTGCGTATCAAAGGCTGAACAGCTGAGGCCGAGCTACAGGAACTTCTTTTATCCGCAGGATCGCTGGCAGTTTAGCGGTATACGACTGGCCAAGTGGCTAGAGTCACAATAAATTGACAGACAAGGACTAAATTTATGAGCTTACCGGTCAAGCGACTGAGTAATGTCAGCTTTAGGGATGAACACCCCGCTGCTGGAGATGTTCGCAGTGAGATACTTGCTGGTTTGGAGGCTCAGCCGAAGTCGATAAACCCCAAGTATTTCTACGATACCGTTGGTTCGCAGTTGTTCGAACAGATAACACAGGCTCCCGAATATTATCCCACGCGTACCGAGAAGAAGTTGCTCGATGAGTATCAGGATGAGATTGCCGAGTACTGTGGCAGCGACTGTATATTTATTGAGCCCGGCAGCGGCAATTGTGAAAAAGTACGGCTGTTGCTGAGTTCATTCAAGCCCGCGGTTTACGTACCTATCGACATTGCTGCAGATTTTTTAAAGTCGGCTGCAATGCAACTAGGTCGGGAATGTCCATGGCTGAAGATTCAGGCGGTGTGCGCTGATTTCAACCAGAGCTGGTCGTTCGTCGATGGGCTTCCTGCAGGAAAAAAAGTTGTTTTTTATCCCGGTTCGACAATTGGTAATCTTGAGCCCGACGCCGCATTGCGATTTCTCAAACGGATTTGTAGTGTTGTGGGCAGCGGTGGTGGCGCGTTAATTGGCGTGGACCTGCACAAATCCAGTGAACGTCTAAATGCTGCCTATAACGATGCAGAAGGTGTTACCGCAGACTTTAACTTCAATGCGTTGACTCGGGTAAACGAGGTTCTGGACGCGGAATTTGATCGGGCCGAGTTCGAGCACAAAGCGTTTTATAATACCGAGCTGCAGCGTATCGAAATGCATCTTGTCAGTCGGCGCGGCCAATCGATTCGTTGTAACGGCAGCTCTATTAGCATGGATCCGGGCGAATCAATTCATACTGAGAACTCTTACAAATACAGCATTGCTGGATTTAGTGAGCTCGCCGCCAGCGCCGGTCTGCAGGTACAGCGAAGCTGGGTGGATGAGGACAATCTTTTTAGCGTGCATTATCTCAATGTTCGCTAGTAGTTTTGTGGCAGTCTCAGTCGTTCTCGTCTAACGCTTAAACGTCGACTTTGCCGCGCAGGTCCTTTCTTCGTCCGTGCTTGGTTTTACGGTCCATTCTTTTTTTCTGTGAATTTCGCGAGGGGTTAGTGGCTACCCGCCGGCGCTGTGTAACCATACTATTCTTGATTAATTCTCCTAGTCGGGTCAGCGCATCTTCACGGTTCTTGTCTTGCGTCCTAAATTTTTGAGCCTTGATTACAATGACGCCTTCGCTGGAAACACGGCTATCGCTTAAGGCCAACAAGCGTTCTTTATAGACCTCCGGGAGCGAAGATTCGCGAATATTAAAGCGCAGATGAATAGCCGAAGATACCTTGTTGACGTTTTGCCCTCCTGCCCCTTGAGCTCGAATGGCGTTCAACTCAATTTCACTATCTGGAATTGATACGTTATTAGACAGTATTAGCATCGTCTGCGCCTCAGTTGTGTCGTATCAGTAACTGCCAGAAAGAGTAGCAGGTTAGGCCAAACAACCAGGAAATACACACCAGCACCGGCCAGAAAGTGGCGAGCTGAATAGCGTTGTACGCACCCAAAGCGATAACTAAAATGGCGGTGCCGAACCAGAACAGGTTGGCAAAGTTTGGGAAGCGTTCTCCTTCCGACTTTCTCAAACGAGTATATAGATAGGCATTTTGTGTGGTCATCACACCACCTACCAATACATAGATCGCGCTGAGCGACTGCCAGATTAGCGCATCTGATAATTCGGCGTGAAGTAGCACCAGTGCAAGAATGGAAAAAAATAGCGCGCTGAAAGCGCAGGAAAGAAGATTGCGGATCTGCAGGCCGTCTAAGACGGTCCAGCTTTCGCGGCGCAGCGCGACCACAATACCGGCAAAGCCAGCGAGGGCGGCAGCGGCCTCGATCATGACTACCAGAGTTTCAGCTGGAGTGATCATAAGCAGACTTCCTACCGGTTACGGCCAAGTTTCTCATGGGCATCCACCCACTCGTTAGTCCGGGTCTTGTCGTCAATCCTCGAGGCGGCTCCCAGCGATAATTCGCCGGCCACAGTAAGGGCCGCAGCAATTTCTGCCAGTTTGTCCGCTTTGTGCTGACCGAAACAATCCATGATCTCCAGACACTCACGCTGGGTGGCTAGCGCTGTGCCGCCGCCATAAGTCGCGACGATAATTGAAGGAAAAGTAATCGAGAAGTAGTAGTCGCCCTCGCGGGTGACCTTATTATAGGTGCTGCACTGATTGGACTCGCCGATGTTTGCAATGTCTTGGCCAGTGGCCAGATACAGCGCCGCGAGACCATTAGCGGGGTGGGCTGCATTGTTAGACGAACTGGTGAGAAACGCGCTGAGTGTGCTAATTCCTTGCCCGTAATGCATTTGTTGCGGCGATATACGTAGATTCTCGATCATTACACTGCGGGGAATGGTGATTTCTGCAGTTACCCGTCGGCCACGCCCCTTGAGCATATTGACGGAAGAAGCCTTTTTTTCGGTATCAAAGTTACCGGAGAGGAGGTAGTGAGACATGTGCATGTTCCGCTCACGAATCCATTCACAGGCGATAAAGGTCGCTTTGCTGGTCATGTTCTGGCCAGCCGCATCACCGGTACTATAGTCGAAGCGAGTAAAGACAAAGTTGTGGGCGTGATAGTGCTCAATTTCATTGAGCTTGCCCACTGAGGTGCTGGTCTCGGCTTTCGCCTTAATAGCTGCGAAGTTATCTTCCAGCCACAGCTCAAAATCTCGGGCTTCTCTAGCATCTTTGAATACAAAAACAGGCGCCCGTTGCATGGCGGTTCGTGTCACTGTGGTCTTCACGCCGCCGCTTTCACGAATGACTCGCATGCCCCGGTTGTAGCTCGCCAGCATGGTGCCTTCCACGGTGGCCATAGGGACGTAAAAATCTCCCTTAGCGTATTCCCCGTCGACCAAGAGAGGCCCTGCTATGCCAACAGGTACCTGTGCGACACCAAACAGGTTCTCAATATTTCCGGCCATGTCTGTTGGTTCAAACGAAAACTGCTTAGTATGGTTTAGCTGAGCAGAGGTGTGCTCCTCAATGAACTTTTGGCGCTCCTCGACAATGGCTTGAGTGTAGTCGTCTTCTTTAGAACGAGGAATTTTATGACTCACGTTCAGCTCCGGTTTTCAGATGAGCCGTAGAAGCTACTCGCCTGATAATGGAAGGTCAATGTGTCAGCGTTGATTTATTACTGCACGCGCTAGACATTGCTGAAATTGCCCGGGGCATCACCGATGCCGTTCGCTGTGGTCTACTGGGCTACCGCCAAGTTGCCATGCTTCTGGATAACCTGCAGAAAAGTACTGCCGTACTTTTCAAGCTTGCGCTCCCCCACGCCGGTAAGTTGTGCAAACTCGCTGAGATCCATCGGCAACAGGGCGCACATTTCCTTCAGTGTTCGGTCGTGAAAAATCACGTAGGGCGGAATTCCCTGCTCTTCCGCTAACAACCGGCGTTGTTCGCGTAACGCCTCCCACAGCTCAACGTCGATGTCTTCTGGTAACGCGGCGCGCGTTTGTTTTTTGGTGGCTTTGCGTGCCAGGTCGCGGCGCAATTCGATGTGCTCCTCGCCACGCAGCAAATTGCGGCATTTCTCCTGTAAGCGAAGCGCACCGAAACGCTCGAGATCGACACTTAGATAGGCTCTTGCGACGAGTTGCCGATAGACTGAACGCCATCGGTTGCCGTCTAGCGCCTTGCCTACGCCGTACAGAGGAAGCTGGTGATGGTCGGACTGAAAGATCTTGTCGTTTTCAGCGCCGCGCAGCACATCGATCAGATGATTGACGCCGAATCGTTGCCCGGTTCGATAGGCCGCACTTAACGCCATACGCGCCGCTTCCGTGCCATCCCAGGTCGCCACTGGCTCCAGACAGTTATCGCAATTGCCGCAGGGCTGCTCCAAGTGTTCGTCAAAGTAGCTTAACAGCGCCTGACGTCTGCAGGTGGTGATCTCACATAGACCCAGCATGGCGTTTAGGCGATGTTGCTCTGCGCGTTTATGTTCTTCGCTGCCCTCGGAAGATTCCATCATCTGGCGTAGCTTAATGACGTCTTGTAGGCCGTAAATCATCCACGCCGTAGCGGGTTCTCCGTCACGGCCGGCACGACCCGTCTCCTGATAATAGGCCTCTACAGTTTTGGGAAGATCAAGATGAGCGACAAAGCGCACATCAGGTTTGTCGATACCCATGCCGAAAGCTATGGTAGCAACTATAATAAGATTTTCTTCGCGCAAAAATCGAGCCTGGTGGTCTGCACGTATACGGCTGTCGAGGCCGGCGTGATAGGGCAGGGCGTTGAATCCCTGTTTCTGCAGCCAGTAGGCCGTCTCCTCGGTCTTTTTGCGGGACAGGCAATAGATAATGCCAGCGTCATTTGCATGTTCTTGCTGCAAAAACTGCAGCAGCTGTGCTCTGGCAGTGTGCTTCAAAGCGATACGATAGCGGATGTTGGGACGATCAAAGCCAGCAATAAAGTGTCTGGCCTCACCCAGATCCAGCCGCGTGATGATTTCCTGCCGGGTGCGTTCGTCTGCCGTGGCCGTGAGTGCAATGCGTGGAATCTGTGGGAAAAGTTCGTGCAGCAGGCTCAGCTGTAGATAGTCCGCTCTGAAATCGTGACCCCACTGGGAAACGCAGTGGGCCTCGTCAATGGCAAAAAGACAGATTTCAGCCTGCCGCAATAGGTCCAGCATTCGCTTCTTGGTGAGTCGCTCGGGGGCGATATACAACAAGTTCAGCTCGCCGCTCAGCAGCGCTGTTTCGACGGCATTGGCGGTGCTGGCGTCGAGACTGGAATTGAGGAAGCTTGCCTGCACCCCCAACTCCCGCAGCGCGCTCACCTGATCCTGCATTAATGCGATAAGCGGTGATATGACGATGGCGCAGCCTGGACGAACCAGGGCGGGAATCTGGTAGCACAGCGATTTGCCGCCGCCGGTGGGCATCAGTACCAGTGCATCACCACCTGAAATAATTGTTTCGATAATTTCATTCTGGGGAGGGCGGAATGCACTATAGCCAAAGATGGACTGTAAAATTTCGTTTGCTTGAATCATCGGCGCGAGTATAACGCAGGGAGCTTCGGCGATGCCCGCGCGATGGTACGTTTTATCTGCAAATGCAACCCTTTGTACATAAAACGTCCAAATGCTGTATACTGGTCGGCTTTACTAAAAACTAAGGATGATTCATGGCGGCTAAACAGAAAATTGCAGAAAAACCGAAACGTGCACCGGCTAAGAAGAAACAACCTGCGGCAGTAGAGACGTCAGCGTCAATTGCCGAGCAGACTGCTCTTTTTTTGAAGGAAGGACACAAGGTCGACGTCATTCAATCTGGCATCAGTGGGCAACCCACAATGGCTAAGCCTCGCGATAATAGTGCCGCACGTCCGGCTGTCGCCGCCACCAGCAAGTAGCGATTTTACAGGGCTAATTTTAAAGCATTTATTTTCGATTTAAAGTTACGACCATCGCTGCTAGTGCAACGATGGTTTTTTTTCGTCCCAAGTTTCAACTAAACTGGAAGCGAACCAGTTCGTTGCCGTCGGGAGCACCCCATTTATGATTAGTCAGGATACAATTAGCTCAGATCTCATTGAGATTAAGGCCTCGCGTGAATACGTCTGGGATGTTTTAGTCAATTTTGAGAATTATGGTGCCTGGAATCAATTTTGCCCACATTGTGAGTCAGACTTGGTATTGGGCGCGCCTATTAAAATGCAGGTAGACCTCGGTTTCGGCCTACAGGAGCAAACTGAAAAAATCTGCCTGATTCTGGCTCCCGAGGCTATTGCCTGGAAAATGGACGCCAAGCCTGCAGATCCTATTCATGCAACTCGCACTCAGTATTTGGAGAAGCTGGACGAGCATCGCTGCAGCTATCAATCGGTGGATATCTTTTCAGGTTCTGCGCTTGCGGAGCTTATGCAGGTGATGGCTAAACCGATCGAGGATGGCTTCAATCTTTGTGGCTACGGCCTAAAGACTTATTGCGAAGGACTATACCGGCGCTAAAATGACCAGACGGCACTTTGCCCTATCAATAAGCGCACGAGCATAGCTGGGAAACAGCAACGATTGCAGCGTTGTCAGGTGCTTGCGACACATAAAATTTATCGACAGCTGCAATGGAGAGAATATGAATAACGCCCTGCTAAAATGGGTTATCTCGGTCGCTCTTGTCGGTCCTTTGCACGGCCAAGCAGCCGACAAAGTAGATCTGATTATTCAAGGCGATTACCTGATTACTATGGACGATGGCGATTCGGTCGTCCGCGATGGGGCGGTAGCTGTTTTACGAAGTGAAATTGTTGCCGTTGGCGATCGCAGCGACATCCACTCACGTTTCATCTCCGAGAAAGTCATCTCGGGGAAAGACAAGGTGTTGATGCCCGGACTCATTAATGGGCATACCCACTCAAGTATGACTTTGTTTCGCGGGGTCGCGGACGACCTCAAACTGATGAGCTGGTTAAACGATTATATATTTCCGCTGGAGGCGAAATTTGTCAATGCCGATTTCGTCCGAATAGGAACTCAGCTCGCCTGCTGGGAAATGATACGCGGTGGCACCACAACCTTTGTAGATATGTACTTCTATCCCGATACCATTGCCGAAGTAGTGAGCAGCTGTGGCCTGAGAGCGATCATAGCCGCTCCGACTATCGATTTCCCCAGCCCTGGATTTAGCGGTTGGGATGACTCCTTCGCTGCGGCTCAGGCTTTTGTCAAGCGCTGGAAGGGACGCAATTCGCGTATCACTCCGGCCTTGGGGCCTCATGCACCTTACACGGTCAGGCCGGAGCATCTGGAGCAAACCGTTACCGCTGCAAAAAGCCTAGGTGTACCGATTTCAATTCATTTGGCCGAGTCACCTTCCGAAATGGAGCAGGTCCGCCGGCGGTATGAGAATACATCGGTGAATCACGTGGCCCGCCTGGGGCTGTTGGATGTGCCTCTTATTGGTGCCCATATGATCCACCTCACAGACGATGAGATACAGCTGTTGGCGGGGAAACAGGTGGGAGCGATTCACAACCCGACCTCCAACCTGAAACTGGCAAGCGGGATCGCTAGGGTCCCGGATATGCTGGCAGCTGGCGTATTGGTTGGGCTGGGAACAGATGGCGCCGCGTCCAACAATGACCTTGATCTATGGGAAGAAATGCGGCTCGCAGCTCTTATCCACAAACAAGCAAAGCAAGACCCGACGGTGGTTCCTGCGATTACTGCACTCACAATGGCAACCAGCCGCGGCGCGGCTGCCATCGGCCTGCAAAGTAGTGTCGGCCGATTAAAGGCAGGCATGCAGGCAGATATGATTCAGGTGTCCGTCGCCAGTCCCAGACTAGCGCCCTTGTATGACCTGGTCTCTCACATGGTCTATATGGTGGACTCTTCAGATGTAACCACCACCGTTGTCGCAGGTCAGGTATTGATGCTCGAGGGTGAGGTTTTGACCCTTGATGGAGAATACGTACGCCAACAGGCCCTGGCTAAATCGAAAGAAATCATGGTTGCAGTAAAGCACCGATCACATCCGGAATGAGTTCACTGTTCGCTCCTAGCCTGGCACTTTAGGCACAAGCGGGCATAGGGCTGAGCCTTGAGTCGCGGCAGGCCGACCATCTCGTCACAGACCTGACAGGGGCCATAGTCGCCTGCGGCAATTCTCGCTAAGGCGGCCTGCACGTGGGTCAGCAGTTTTTTTGCCTGCTGCTGGCTGGCGATCGCTATGTGCTGCTGTTGAATGGCGTCAATGCGAGACACACGACCCACGGCTTGCTGATCGAGCGTGACAGGCTGTGTCTGTTCTGTCGAACTTACTATTTGTTGCTGCAGACTTTCCTGCAAGGCTTCCAGATGAATGATGAATTGGGCAAGTTGTGCCTCTGTGAGATCCGCCACTCTTAACCTCCGCTACCTGTTACACCTAGAGCTTCACTGGCATAGGCTAAAGCGGCCGCGGCATCGACCCTCACGCTGTAGGCCTTCAAAAATTGTTTACCAACGATAATGCCGTCGCGATTGATAACGATGATACCGGGATGCGGTATCCCGTAAGCCGAGTCCCCTGGCGCATACTTTTCATTCAGGATGCCTAGCGTTTTGAAGGTCATGGTTTCTACGTCGTGCAGTAGTGGATATTGAATGTCGAACTTATGCACAAATGCCTGCTGCAGTGCTGGGTCGTCATAGGTGATCGCGACCATGCCAATGCCGGCCTGATCAAAGCTTGATTTATGTTCTTGTAGCTGAATCATTTGCATCATGCAGAAAGGGCACCACTCGGCTGAGCGCGTCGCTATGAAGGCCGTGCCATTGGGGCCAGCAAACTCTTGGATAAGATTGATATCGCGTCCCTGGTAGGTGGCGCGAACTCCTGGGAACATTGTGCCAATTCGCGCCCCTGGGTCGAAATCGTCGTTATCGGCTGCTACAAACATATTTTCAGTGATCGCATCGTAAGCGGCCTCTTTCATGTCGCCGCGAAATACGTAAAAGACCACTGCCACTGTCAGTAGAGCTACGCCGCCGGCAATTGATAGTCTCCTCATGACGAAATTATTTTCCTGTGGGTTATTGTGAGTGTAGCGTATCCAAGAAGCCATGCCGGTAGCGGTTGTAGCCTCTCCCCTTAAGCGCGTATCCTAGGGTTCTAGAACACAGATAAGATAAATCGTTCAATGATCGACCAATTACTGATCTCAAGCCTCTTTTTGTGGCTATTAGGGTGCCTGATTTTCTCCGACTGGGCTGCCTCCTGGATTTTTGTCACCACTGCGTTGGCAGCCTATTTTATGGGTTTGGTTGACACGTCTGAGGTGCTGGGGAAAGCTTCTAACAGCGGCCTGATTACGCTGGTTTTATTGCTGCTGGTGTCGGTTGGGTTGGAAAAACTGTCCTGGCTGAGTCGCCTTTCAAATAGTCTTATTACGCCTGGCTACAATGCTTCACTACTGAGGCTGGGCGTGATAACCGCTTTGTTCTCGGCTTTCGTCAATAATACCGCTGTTGTTGCCACGCTGGCTCATACCGTACGCAGTAATAAGCATCACCCGGCTTCCCGGTTGCTGATTCCCTTGTCTTATGCCGCGATTCTCGGTGGCACTATGACGCTGATAGGAACCTCAACCAACCTTATCGTGAGCAGCTTTCTCGAAGACGCTACCGGTCAGGGATTGGCGTTTTTCGACTTCTTTAAAGTAGGCCTGGCGGTGACGGTTGCGGGGCTATTGGTGCTGCTGTTGTCGGCCCGCTTATTACCCTGTAAGGATTCGGGAGAGCTGGATTTCAATGAATACGTTATCGAAGCGAAGGTCGATGCCGGCTCGGGATTGGTCGGCAAGAGTATTCTGGCCAACGGACTGCGTGACCTGGATGATCTTTTCCTGGTTGAATTAGTGCGTGGCAGTCATCTTATCTCGCCGGTTGCGCCTCATGAATATATTGAAGCCGGCGATAAACTGATCTTTTCCGGTGACATCAAACAACTTGGCGCTCTGGATAAGCTTCCGGGGCTCACTCTCTTTGCGGTCGATGAAGGGTTGCTCAGGGATAATATGATTGAAGTAATCGTTATGCCAAATGCCACCATTGAGGGCAAAACGATCAAGGACAGCGGTTTTCGCTCCCGCTTTGATGCTGCCATAGTCGGCATGCACCGTGGCGGCAAAAGGCTCTCTGGCAAGCTTGGCAATACCACCTTACAGGCCGGTGACAATCTGATGCTGGCGGCCGGTCCCGACTTTAACAATCGAAAGAATCTGGATAAGAACTTCACTGTAATTGACGAGGTGGCCAGCGGGGCGGCTTCGAGCTCGCTGCAGGATTACCTTGTGACGTTCAGTCTTTTAGCGACGGTGGTACTGGCATCACTGGGTGTTTTACCGTTGATTAAAGGATTCGCATTTTTACTGGCTGGCATGCTTGCATTCGGAGTGGTGACCAGCGCCGAGATTAGACGGCGCTTTCCGTTTGAACTCTGGCTTATTATTACCGCGGCTTTAACGTTGTCCCAAGCCTTGAATAATTCCGGTCTGGTGGCACTGATGGCTGACGCACTGCATTTGCATCTGGCCCCACTGGGACCTTATGCGGCGCTGGTGGGAATTTATCTCCTCACGCTACTGTTGACTGAGCTGATGACTAATAATGCTGCGGCCGCGCTGGCGTTCCCCATTGGCTTTGGTCTGGCCGAAAGTTACGGGCTTAGTCATATGCCATTCGTTATGGCAGTTGCTTTTGGCGCCAGCGCGAGTTTCCTGACGCCCTATGGTTACACCACAAACTTGCTGGTGCAGAATCTCGGTGGTTATACCTTGCGGGATTATTTGCGCAGCGGTTTGCCGCTAACGATAGTGTATTCTCTAGTGGCTATTTTCATGATTCCCTGGATATTTCCATTCTGAGCTGAATTTTTTACCGGACAGAATCAAGGTGAACAAGGTACTTCAGGTATTCGCTGCTTATATCTGAATCGGGGCCTGAGCCGCCTATTTCACCATCCGCCCCCAAAGTTTTGATGACATACGCTATGCGCACACCACCCCAGCGAGAGGGTTCGTATATATAGGCTCGTTGCCAGTAATCCAGCGGTAATTCATTCAGATAGCCAGATTTTTTGAATTTTTTTGGAGAAGTCTCGTGACCACTGGCAAGCAAATAGGTCAGCCCTTCCTCTGCGGTGGGGTATCTGGGTAGGTCTGCGCGGTAGGCATTTAGCGCTTGGGACAGGGTGTCGTAATCCTCCCTGAACTGGCTTAAAGCTGCATTGTCTTCATCGGAGGGCACAATACCAAATTGTTGTTCAAAAGCGCTTCGCGAATCTTTGCTGCAGTAGATCTTTTTGTCAGCCCGAGACGGCTTTCTATTCAGGTTTGAACCTTTCACGATAAAATCTTGATAACCGTAGGACTCACCCCATTTTGAGGTGGCCTGATAGCTGCCACAGGTAATTTGTCCGGGGAACATCACGACATCTCGAAAATCTAGCAGATCGGTCTTGCCTTCTCCGGCCCTGATAATAGCTTTGGCATCTGGCGGTTGACTTGCACAGGCGGCAAGCTGTGCCAGCAGGGCCACGACGATTAGTGTTTTTTGCAAGACGATGACTCACGTTAACGAAGATCATTGATGATTATCGCCTCGAGGTCGAATCCACGCAAGTGCAGTTCCTGGCTGGGGTTCGTTAACGTCTGTATCTCGCCTTGCAGGCGGACTTTTTGCGACGGCGACTTCTGTTAGACTCAAGTCAGAACTTCCCCGGCCCTGAGTGGCGTGCATGAAAATTAGCCAATACCTGAGCAAAGAAGAGATTACTTATTTCACGGCTAAAAGTGACTGGCATGCCTGGCGACTTTTTCTGGCGAACTGGTTGGCGATAGCGACGATTTTCGCAGCAGTGGCCGCATTTCCGAATCCATTGACCATTGTAGTGGCAATTGTTCTGCTAGCCGGTCGCCAACTGGGTTTATCTGTACTGATGCATGAGGCGGGGCATCGCAGTCTATTTAGAACACGTTATTTGAATGATTTTCTCGGTCAGTGGTTCTGTGCACTGCCGGTATTCAGTGACCTGCCGTCTTATGCTAAAGGGCATCTGCTTCATCACCAGAATGCAGGTAGTCACGACGACCCGGACTTGCCCAACTATGAAGCCTACCCGATCAGCAGAGCGAGCTTTCGCCGCAAGGTATTTCGTGATTTCAGTGGCCAAACTGGCTTGAAGATTCTGGCTAACACCGCGCGAGGTGCGTTAGGTGTGACGACCCGGGCCGGGCGCGGGGACGCCAGGCCATTTCAACTGCAGTTAATCACTCAGTTTGCGCTGATTACGCTTTTAGCGCTGTGCGGGATCGCCTGGGTTTATCTGCTGTGGTTGGCCGCATTCCTGACTGTATTTATGTTTATTATTCGCGTTCGACAGGTAGCGGAGCATGCTGCGGTTCCTGGTCTTTACGACAGCGATCCTAGAATGAACACCAGAACAGTGGATGTACCCTGGTGGCAGCGTATATTGTTTGCCCCCAATGGTGTTAACTTCCATATGGAACACCACTTGATGGCAAGCGTTCCCTGTTATCGCCTGAAAGAGCTACGAGAACACCTTCGGCGTAGAGAGGCTCTGGTGGGTGTGCCTGTATTCAGCGGATATGGTGAGTTACTGCGCCACGCTGTGGGCGTGAAACTCAAATAAAATAACAGAAGAGACGCACGATGCTAGTAGCTCGCTTCTTCAGTACGTTGTTCTTTCTTCTCGGCGCTGCTGCATCAGCTGGTGAAACCTTTGATCAGCAGGTTGAGGGCGTGGTGCGACCGCTGGCAAATGCATTGTCTAATGTGATCTTTTTCAAGGTTGATTTATTTGGCCAGCTCTTTCCCCTGATCGTGTTGTGGCTGGCCATTGCCGCTGTGTTTTTTACGCTCTACATGGGCTTCATTAATGTTAGAGGTTTTGGCTTGGCGCTACGCCATATTCGTGGTGATTTTGACAATCCGAAAGCCAGGGGCCAGATATCGCATTTTCAGGCGGTGGCCACCGCCGTGTCGGGCACGGTGGGAATTGGCAATATTGGGGGAGTGGCCGTAGCAATAGTTATCGGCGGCCCCGGCGCGGCGTTCTGGTTGATCATGGCAGGTTTTCTGTCTATGTCCACTAAACTGGTTGAATGTACGCTGGGTGTGAAGTATCGCCGTTACAATGCGGATGGCTCTGTTTCCGGTGGGCCAATGTATTATCTGGAACAGTATCTGGTGGACCGCGGCGCACCCCGC
The DNA here is from genome assembly GCA_047633055.1 of Halieaceae bacterium. GTDB lineage: Bacteria > Pseudomonadota > Gammaproteobacteria > Pseudomonadales > Halieaceae > CALJFL01. The sequence goes on from JBLIEI010000069.1 coordinate 14,858, forward strand.
GCCGGCAAATTTCTGGGCGGATTTTACGCATTGTCGTTGGTAATAGGCTGCCTGGGTATTGGCAATATGTTCCAGTCTAACCAGGCCTACGTGCAGTTCGTGGTTATCACGGGTGGTGAGCAGAGTTTCTTTGCCGACAAGGGATGGTTGTTTGGACTGGTAATTTCTGCAGCTGTGGCCCTGGTGATTATCGGAGGTATTAAATCGATCGCCAAAGTTGCCTCTCGAATCGTACCCTTTATGGCGCTGCTGTACGTTTTTTCGGCGCTGGTTATTATAGCGATGAGCTACCAGCATGTGCCCGGCGCAATCGGGCTGATTGTGGGTAGTGCTTTCAGTCTGGAGAGTGCCACAGGGGGGTTAGTCGGCGCGCTTATCGTCGGTTTTCAGCGCGCCCTGTTTTCTAATGAAGCCGGTATTGGCTCGGCCTCTATCGCCCACTCAGCCGTGCGTACCAATGAGCCGGCTTCGGAAGGGCTGGTTTCTTTGCTGGAACCGTTTATCGACACCGTGGTTATTTGTACACTGACTTCTCTGGTTATTGTTACCACGGCCTATCCTTATGGCATTATTGATTCGGGCCTTCAGGGTATAGCCCTGACTTCGGCTTCCTTTGAACATCACATTAGCTGGGCACCCTATCCGCTGGCGGTCGCGGCACTGCTGTTCGCATTTTCTACGAGTATTGCGTGGTCCTATTACGGCCTTAAAGGCTGGACCTATCTGTTTGGTGAGTCAGCTATGACGCAGATGCTGTTTAAGGCGATTTTTTGCGGATTTATAGCGCTAGGTTGCATGATACAGCTCAAGGCGGTGCTCGATTTTTCCGATGCTATGATCTTCCTCATAGCGATACCGAACATACTGGGTTTGTATTTTTTCGCGCCTGAAGTGAAGCGTGACGTTAACGATTACATGCGTCGCATCCGCAGCGGCGAGGTGCCCGACGCTCGCGCTCGCAAGTCCACGGAATCTCAGTAAGGTCGGTCGCCGTTGATCGTTATCCTCTCCATTCTGCGCTCAGCAGGGAAGTAATCATTTATCGGTTTGTGCTGGGTGCTGCGATTATCCCAGATGGCAATACTGTTGGGCTCCCAGGTAAACCGGCAGGTATATTCTGCAGTCGTGATGTGCTGGTACAGAAACTCCAGAATGGCGATGCTCTCAGCGGACCGCACTCCCTCAATATGGGTGGTGAAAAGGCTATTGACGAAAATTACTTTTTTGCCAGTTTCAGGGTGAGTACGAATGATCGGATGACGAACGGGAGGATTTTCGCGCAGCGCGCTGCTCAGACGCTCCGTACCGCCTGGTTCAGCCAGGCTTTCCCGAAAGCCGTGCGCAAAGTCATGTATCGCGATAAGGCCTTCCAGAAAGTTCTGCATCGGGAATGAGAGTCCCTGGTAGGCTGTGGTCATACTTGCCCACAGTGTGTCGCCACCTTTCGGTGGAATAACTATCGATTTCAGCACCGTACCCATGGGCGGATGTTCTCTGAATGTCATGTCAGAGTGCCACGCTTCAATTTTACTGGGCTTTTCGGCGGTGCTTTCTAATATGGTGATCTCCGGAAAGCCTTCAATAGTTTCATAAGCGGGATGGGTCTGCAGGGGCCCGAAGCTCTCTGCCAGCGACTTTTGTCGGGCAGGGCTGATGTCCTGGTCACGAAAGAATATAACTTCGTAGGTATTTAGTAGTTTACGCAACCGCTGCGTATCCTCCAGAGTCAGTTCTCGCGATAGATCCAGACCTTGTATTTGGGCCCCAATGGCGCCCGAGATGGGCTTGATATCCAGCATTGAAAGTGATCCTGTGATTTTTTTTTTGGCGGAAGTCTAGCATCCTCTCTGCGTTGCCGGCGATGCTGAATTTCAGCTAATGATCGCTCTCGACAGGCAGTTCAATGGTGATTTTTAAGCCCGTTCCGGTATTGCCTGCGGTGACAGTGCCCCTGTGTAAAGCGACAGCCCGCCGTGCAATAGCCAGTCCCAGTCCGTGCCCGCCAGTATCCCGATTGCGATCGCTATCGACGCGGTAGAAGGCCTCGAAGATCGCTTCCAGTTGCTCTTCGGGTACACCGGGGCCCTGGTCTTCAATGGTAATCAGATAGTGCTCTGTCGTTGCCGTTAGTCTGATCTCGACTTCGGTGCCTGCCGCCGTATGTCTGATCGCATTGCGAATGATGTTCTCAAAGGAGCTGTGTAATAATTCGCCAGACGAGGCGACCACCGCTTGCTGCAGGTCACTGTGGAACATAATTATTTTGTCGCCGGCCTCCGCCTCCATAAGGCTGTCGGAGCATAATTCACGCAGTAGGCGCAACAGGTCGATGTGGCTATCCAGGATGATTTCCTGAGTCTGGCTTGAGAGTAGCTGGCCGATAAGTTGATCAAGCCTCCCGGTTTCTTTTTCAATGCGTTGCAGGTGAGAAACCGTGCTCTCAGGTTGATCCTGGGCCAGTGCGAGGGCGATTCTCAGTCTGGCCAGTGGCGAGCGTAACTCGTGAGAGACATCCTGTAAGAGACGCCTCTGTGCCTGGATTAGATGCTGCAGTTCACTGGCCATGGCGTTAAAGTCCCGAGCCAACTCATCGGTTTCGTCGCCGCCCTTGTGTTTGACCTGAATGCGCGTGTCCAGTTCACCCTCGGCCAGTTTTCGTGCGGCTCGCTGAATTTCTTTGATACGCCGGGTAACCAGACGGGACAGAATAAAACACAATACGCCACTGATCAGGATGGCAAAGAAAAGCCGGAGCAGGGGACTTGCGCCCAGTGCGTCGATTAGTGGTCTTGTCGTTTCCCAGGAAGCCACCGCCCGGAGCTGTCCACTATCCCGGCGATAGATGCTGTGCGCCGAGTAGCGTGTATTGCCGAGCTGAGTAAACGATCGGCGTCTACCGTGTTGTAACATCTTGGCCGCCTGTACTGCCTCACTGGGTGTGGTTCGTCCGAGAATATCCTTATCCTGCAGGTCGAGCAGATAAATTTCCATGCTATGCCGTTTGCCTGCCGCTGCTAGCAATTCCGGGAGGTCTTCAATAGGTGAGTTTTGCAGGCCGTAAATTAGACGCAGCATCATGTGCGGCGGTGGGCCAGCGCCATCTGTAGGGTGCTTGCGGCTATCTCGACCCGGGCCGCGTTGATCAGGTTGTGCTTCTTCCCTCCCAGGTCTTCGAAGCTCGGCTGCTATCGAACCCGATAAATCTGTGTTGGGATAGTTGCGAGGTATCGAGTCGAGGTAGCGGGTTGCCAGCGACCAGCTTCCTAATACAGTGATGGTGATCAACCAGAACCCGAGGAACACCTTGATAAAGATATTACTGCGCACTATTCGACACCTGCTCCGCTAAGGGCGAACTGATAACCTGCGCCGCGCACGCTGATAATTAAATCTTCCCCGCCGAGGCCGGAGAGTTTTTTGCGGATTTTGCTTACATGCACATCTATGCTGCGATCATAGGCGGAGAGGGCGCGCCCCAGAGCCTCCTGACTGAGAGTCTCTTTGGCGACGACGACGCCAGCATTTTTCAGTAATACGTTGAGGATGTTGAATTCCGCGCTGGTTAATTGCAGATCGCCATTGCCATAGTGTGCGCTTCGGTCGGCGCTGTTGGTCCTGGTATGGCCAACGCAAATTTCTATCGGATCACCTTTACTGATTTGTACGCGCCGAAGTATCGCCCTTAATCGCGCGGACAATTCGCGGGGGTTACAGGGCTTAGGCAGATAGTCATCGGCGCCCATTTCAAGGCCCACAATGCGATCGGTATCATCACCTCTTGCGGTCAGCATAAGTATCGGTGTGTTGGTGAATGTACGCAGTATTCTTAATACCTCCAGGCCCTGGAGTCCCGGCAGCATAATATCAAGCACAATCGCATCGGCAGAATGTTCCCGACAATAGTCGACGGCCTTTGCCCCATTGTGAATTGCGTGCGTGCTAAAACCCTCAAGATCGAGAAAATTAGCCAGTAGTTCGCACAACTCGGTGTCGTCGTCGATAATCAATATCTGGCTATTCATGAACTTGAAGTTTCCGGAAAACTATAGGCCCTAGTGTGGAGAAAGCGGTGGGCTCTGTCACCTATGGTTAATCCCCGCAGGCACTTCTTAACATTTCTTTACCCAAACCGGTCACTCAATTACCAGCTTAGCTCCTAAGCTGTGCTCATCGCATTGAGGGATACCCGCGATCCACTTGTAATCACCTGGAGAAAGACCATGACCAAATTCAGTTTAGTCAAAGTAATTGCTTTAGCCGCGACATTGGCTTTTGTCCCCACTGTTTCAGCGATGGGTCCCTTTGGAGAGGATGGGGATATGGAAAGTAAATTGGACTTTCTTAGTTGGAAGCTTGATTTGACCCCTGATCAGCAAATCCAGATTGCCGCTGAGTTGGAGATGGTGGAGCAGCAGATGTCGGCAGAGCGTGAGTACCTGGCAGCACTGAAGTCTGAGCTGCGTGCCCTGCAATCCGATTTCGATCCGAGCCTGGCCGCTGAATTAGCAGCGGATATCGGAGATTCTACGGCCAACCTGGTGCTGAATCTCGCCACCTCGAAAGCGGCGATTTACCAGTTGCTGGATGAGGGTCAGCGCGACGAGCTCGCAGAACTCATCGCCCTGCGTGATGAGATGCGCAACCCCGGTCACCGTCGTCACGGACGCCAGTTGGATTCGGTTCTCGACAGCTAAGCTGCCGTTAGCAAGGTCCTCAGGGGGCTTTGCCGCCTTTTTTTTCCTGCCAGAAACAGCCCCTCACCCAGAGGGCTCTTTTCGTCTATGGTGTTCGCGAACGGCCGTTCAGACTAGCGAACCGACGGCCATCAATTTACCAGCGTTCCTAGGCCGCAGTTTTGTGCCAAAAGGTGCCGTTGATGGAGTTGCTGAAAATTACTATAACTATTTAGCGATTAGTCTAGCGGTATAAACCACGCCTAAATAATGTCGAAAAACGTAAGCCTGGTAAGTTAATTGTATTGTGTTTAAGGATATGCGGAGGTTCAGCGCAAATGAAAAAGGGTTTTTTATGTTCTGTCTTTTTGGAAGTTCGGCCTCGAGAAATGCTGCCATCGCCACCGTGCTTTTCTTGGCCCTGTTTGGGTCAGCGCTGGTTAACGCTCAGTTGGGGGGGGAGTAGCGTTTACACCTAAGCAGGCTGCAGTCACAGCAGGCAATAGCGCCACTATTAGCGTCATGCTGGATGAACCTATCATTGGTCCCACATCAGCCACACCCGTCCCATGTCTCGTACAGCTTGTGCTGGTGCCTCCGTCTTCCGCGGTAACTTTCAGCACAGAAAATTTGGAGTGGCTAGCAGGTGAATGGAGTGAGGGAAGAAGTTTCGTGGTTACCGTAGCTGAAGGAACTCCCTTGACGGGGATCGTCGATGTAACGACTCTGATTTCAACCACGTCCGAGTATTACAACGGTTATATGCCCACCTTTCAACTTACCGCTGGTTCAGTCCTATTCCTCCCCGTTCCTATCAATGCACTGTGGCTCCTCGGCGCATTGACTCTAATACTCTCCATTTTTGGCGCGAGACAACTCAAGAGTTCCTGCGTGTCCAGAGTGTGAGGAGACCGCCAGACAGCGCTTTCGTCAGTTAAATTTCCTGTTGCCAGATCTTCACATAGAGGGTTCTCTTTCGAAATGTTTGTGTTAGATTTAAGCGTAAGCATTGCTCGACTGAGCGGATCGCTTTGAGGGGGAGAGCATGCGCTGGACTGACATCGATAAACAAGTTTGTTCGGTGGCCCGGGCTTTATCGGTGGTTGGAGAGCGCTGGACCCTGCTTATCTTGAGAGATGCTTTTTTAGGTACCCGCCGTTTTGACCAATTTCAAAAAAATTTGGGGATTACCCGCCATCGCTTATCCGAGCGCCTCAGTAAACTGGTGGAGCACGGCGTGCTGGTGAAGGTGCCTTATCACGAGCGTCCGTTGCGGCATGAATACCGACTGACACGCAAAGGATTGGCCTTGTATCCGGTGTTGATGAGCCTGGGGCGCTGGGGTGACGACTGGATGGCGGGCGACGCCGGTGCGCCCCTTGAATACGTACACTCCGCCTGCGGCAACAAAACACACGCCGTGGTCAATTGTAGCGAATGCGGCGACCCGTTGCGGCCGCAAGAAGTGACTACGCTGCTTGGGCCTGCCCTCGCGCAGTGGGCGACTGAACTGGATTCAGCTCAGGCCGACGGGACCATTCCTACGCTGTTTAACAAGCGAAACTAAATTTCGCTAAATTACCACGTGTTAATGCGAGCTTTCTCAACAGGCGCAATAATTAGTCCAACTCGAGTTTGCGCTTGAGCCGCAAAACAGACATCGCATCGATACCGAGATAGGAGGCGATGTGGTACTCGGGGAGGTTTTCCAGTAGCTCAGGTTCGTTGTCTCGCACCCAAAGATAGCGTTGTTCTGCGTTGACCGGCGTGGACGAGGATTTCCTCCTCATCCATACATCGCAAAGAACCAGAGGTCAGGTACCGTTCGATGATGGTTCTGTCGTTATTACTGGCGGTATTGAAACAATGGTCTAAAATGTCCGCCATCGACAGAGAATCAGTCACATTACGGGAGCAAAACAATGACAGAAGTAGCTAACAGTCTCATAATGAATGCAGATGTCGCGAACTCTATGATGCCCGCGGAGCCTGTCGATGTCGCGGCCGAGCGACAACTGCGGAAAGAGCGGCTTGCTGCTGCTTTACGAGTATTCGGGAAGTGCGGGTTTGACGAAGGCGTTGCCGGTCATATTACGGTACGTGACCCGGAGTTTCTGGATCATTTCTGGGTCAACCCCATGGGCCGCTCCTTCAAGCAGATGCGGGTCTCCGATTTGCTGCTGGTCAATCACAAAGGCGAAGTGGTTGAGGGCGAAGGCTTGCTGAATGGCGCTGCATTTACCATCCATTCGCAGATTCATATGGCTAATCCGGAAATTACTGCAGCAGCCCACTCCCACTCCGTGTATGGCAAGAGCTGGTCTACGCTGGGCAGATTACTGGACCCTATTACTCAGGACTCGTGTGCGTTTTACGAAGATCACGTGTTGTTTGATGATTTCAGAGGTGTGGTTCTGGACAATACCGAGGGTGAACAAATTGCCGCCGCACTGGGTGATAAAAAAGCCGCCATCTTGCAGAACCACGGCTTGCTGACGGTCGGTAAGAGTGTAGACGAGGCTGCCTGGTGGTTTGTCACTATGGAGCGCAGCTGTCAGGCCCAGTTGATGGCCGAGGCCGCGGGCAAGCCGATTATTATCGCCCCCGAAGTGGCCGCGAAGACGCGTGAAACGGTTGGCAATACGTTGGCTGGCTGGTTCAGTTTTCAGCCCATGTACGATGTGATTGTAGCGGAGCAGCCTGAGCTGCTCGACTAGATTCACCAATAAAGCTAGCGTACTGCTCCGAGTGCCTGGTCTATATCCGCGATGATATCGTCGATATGCTCTATGCCCACCGATATCCGCACCATATCTTCGCTGACTCCTGCGGTGGCCAATTCTTCCGAGTTAAGTTGGCGATGGGTGGTGCTGGCCGGGTGGCACGCCAGGGACTTGGCATCACCGATATTAACCAGGCGCAGGATCAACTGCAGGGCGTCAATAAATTGGGCGCCCGCTTCGATACCGCCTTCGATGCCAAAGCTCAGAATGCCCGAGGCTCTGCCGCCACAGATTTTTTCACAGGTCGCGCGATACGGACTGTCGGCGAGAGTGGCGTAGTTGACCCATTTTACCAGGGGGTGAGCGTGGAGGTGGGCGGCAACCTTCTCAGCGTTCTCGCAATGTCGCTCCATTCTCAAACCGAGAGTTTCAAGCCCCTGCATGATTTGAAATGCGGTCATGGGCGCCATGCAGGCCCCGGTATTGCGCAGTGGTACCACGCGACAACGCCCAATAAATGCTGCCTCGCCAAAACCCTCGGTGTAAACCACCCCATGGTAGGAGGGATCGGGTGTGGTCATAACTGAGAATCGTTCCGGATGGGCTGCCCAATCGAACTTTCCGGAATCAATGATAGCGCCGCCAATAG
>JBLIEI010000070.1:0-22743 GCA_047633055.1 Halieaceae bacterium
CACGAGTGGGGGCATTTGAAACGGCATCAGCAACCAGACGACTATCACGAAGAAATTCCGCAGCAACACTCGCCGGCGACTCCTTGTCTACAGCGACTCGACGGTTCAGCGCCCGCATAGTGTCTTCGTCGAGGCGCTGCTCAAGCTGTAACAGCAAATCGACTACCTTGGGAGATAAATCGTCACGCAGCAGGAGACCCGCCTCGTACCGCGGGAAATACCCCTGATCATCGGCCAGGATAGTCAGGTCGTACACGTCCAATTCACCATCAGTGGTATACGCGTCGGTGATATCCAGTTGCCCTTTGGCTATAGCCGAATAAGCAAGCGCATGCTCAATGCCCATAGGCTTTTGCGGCAAACGATAGACCTGTTGCAATTCAGGCCAGCCATCACCACGATTGAGAAATTCCAGAGAAAAACCGATTTTTAAATCGGCGTGGCTGTCCAAATCACTGATCCGTGAGATACCTAGAGTAGACGCTTTTTTTGCATCAAGCACGAGCGCATAACTGTTATTAAAACCCAGGTTCACCCCCAGCATAAGGCCCATTGCGGCAAGTTCCTCGTCCAGACCACTGCGACTGAGGTTGGGCTTCCCCAGTACCGCCTGAATGAGAGTTCCAGTATATTCGGGGTAAACGTCAATGGCCCCAGTTCGAAGGGCTTCAAAAGCGATCATGGTGCCGCCGAGACCCAGTTTGTGCTCCGCCGCTATGCCGTTGCCTTGTAACAACTGTGTCGCGATTTCAGCCAGAACATAACTTTCGCTGAATGTCTTTGACGCAATGCGTATTGGTTCGGAAGTTGCTGCAGCAGAAGCGTTAGCAGTGCACATCAACAAAGACAGTAGCAGCGCCGCAAACAACCTGACCGCAGTGATAAAAACAGCTGGGGAAATCATTCAAACTCCCCCGGTAACAATGCGTGCAGTAAATCCTCTGGTGCGCTACTCGAATTGGCTTCCAGTAAGGTCTGCTTATCCAACTGCTGTACCACTTGGCCATTGTCCATTACCACTATGGTGTCGGCCAGTAGCATCGCCTCGCGCATATCGTGGGTTACCAGCACCGTGGTACTTGGCTCCGCCTGATGCAATTCCAGAACCTGCTGGTGTATGCCCTTGCGCGTTATAGGATCTAGTGCTGCAAAGGGTTCGTCCAGCAGCAGTATCTCAGGACGCAGCATCATCGCGCGGCATAGTCCCACACGCTGTTGCTGACCGCCGCTCAGTTGATGAGGATACTTGTCCAGCATAGACCGGGATAGCCCGGTTAGCGAAAGAAGTTCCTCGAGGCGCTGTTCGATCAGTGCCTCGGGCCACGCTTCTAATTTTGCCAATAAGCTGATATTTGCAACGGCAGTAAGGTGTGGAAACAGGCCATTGCCCTGAACCGCATAACCAATGCGCTTGCGAAAAGAAGGCAAGTTGCCATCGTATGCAATAGGCTCATCAAAAACGCGCACTGTCCCCGTATCAGGACGTACCAGCCCATTGCACATTTTAAGTAAGGTAGACTTGCCGCAACCACTACGACCAATCAGGGCAGTGATTTGGTGGCGTTTAAACTGCAGCGTGACATCAGTCAGCGCTGCAGCGCCCGAATATTGCTTACCGGCGGATTCCAGAGAAAGTATAGACATGAACACTATCTAAACACGGGCACAGCAAAATTGGCAGCTTCAGCCCGTGACCAGACGCGTGACATTACAGTAGTTCGAGGAGGCAACTCGAGCACATAACCGTCGCCTTCGGCTCAGTGATGTCCTCCACCATCGCCATCAGACTCGTCATTCGTCTGGCGAAAATATTATAGGAACTGGATGTCTGAGACGTAATTCCGCCCGACAGCTGCCGCAGTAGTGCCATCACTGGCGATACCTGTTGCACCACGTAATGCGTATTATATTCCTGCAAACCGGCCAATTGGGCGGCGTGTGCTATCGCCTGCTCCATCGTGCCCAGTTTATCTATCAAACCTCTGTCCAGAGCATCCGGTGCTAGCCACACCCGTCCTCCGGCGATAGAGCGAATATAATCGGGCTCACGGTCGCGACTCGCTGCGACCAAACCGATGAATTGTTCATAGGCACTATTCGCCCAGCGGGCAAAAATTGCATCTAGCTCTTTGTTTACGCCTTTGTAGACGCCCCAACCAGCGTTTTTGCTGGTAGTTACACCATCAAAGTTAACACCGACATATGCAAATGCATTCTCCAGTGTGGGAAATGCCACGGCAACGCCGATAGACCCGGTGATGGTGGTAGGCTCGGCATAAATTGTATCGGCGGGGGTGCTTATCCAGACTCCTCCAGACGCAGCGACATCCCCCATAGAAACTACCACCGGTATGCCCTTGCGCTTTGCCGCAACCAATTCATCACGAATAATATCGCTACCAATAATAGAGCCACCGGGGCTGTTAACCCTCAGCACAATTGCTTTCGTCGTGTCGTCTTCATGGGCCAGGCGAATGAGCGGGGCAATGTCATCAGAGCCGGCAATCCCTGCCCCCCCTTCCCCATGTACAATTCCGCCCTGAACAAAAACGACAGCGACCGCATCTTCTGACTCCACTTCTTCCCGTTTAATTTGCGAGAGATACGCGGACCAGTCGATATGTGGATAGGTATGAGCAGCTTCGTCGTCGGACTTGCCAAACTTCTCTACCATGTGACTACGCAGCTCAGGAAAACTTTTAGTACCGGAAATTAATCCCTGCTGCTGCGCCCAAGCGAGTCCATCGTAGGAGCCCTCGTTGATCATCGGTACACTATATTGATCGGCCAATTGCTGGATTAACTCTGGCTCGACACCCCTGGCCTGGGCCATACGTGATTTAAGCGTGGCCCAGACAGGTCCGTAGAGCGCCTCGCGCTGGAGTCGGTCAGGGTCGGACATATCGGTTCGAGTAAAGCCTTCCACAGCAGATTTGAACTCGCCCTGACTGTAGTTGTGAATGGTAATATTGAGCTTGTCTGTCAACTCACGGGTGTAATCCCGGTATCCGCCAACACCATTAACAGCCAGTGCACCAGAAGGGTGAAGAAATATTTCGTCGGCCTGGGCGGCCATCAGGTAGGAACCGGTCGTAAGGCTCTCGCTGTAGGCAACGACGGTTTTTCCCGATGCTCGTAAGGCAGCCAGCTCGTCTGAAACTCGTAGCGCGGTGCTAGAGCCGGCAAACTTTGATCCACTGAAATCCACGAGTACGCCGGCCAGCCTATTGTCTGCGGCAGCAGCTCGAATCAGACGAATCAGGTCGCGGGACTGAATTTGCACCTCATCTGCCAGAGCAAAAGGGAAATCCAGACCGCTGGAAAAAACGGCCTGATCCTGAATGATACCAACAGGATTTAAGATCAACACCTTGCCATCTGGATCAATTTTTTCAGGAAGTTGGTTGACGAGATAAATTGCGCCACCGACAAAGTAAACTAAAAACAGTACTGTGAAGATGTTCACAGTCCACACTCTAAGACCCGTTAGAAAGTTGCCCAACTTCTCAAAGAATTTTTTCAAAGCCCATACTCCCGATATCACGCAACTGGTAAGTATAATAGATTCGGAGAGCGCATGGTTCGGCGTTTATCGCAAATTCGTCACGACTGAGCGCACAATCTGCTGAATCCGAGCGAAAATGCTCGCTTAGTCTAACAGCCGGTATCTCCGTACCAGACCCGTGAAGTCCCTGGGTTCCCCATCGCTAAAGCTGGGGCGGACATGCGTATCCCGTAGCAGCGATTTTACACGGCTCGCCTGGCGTGAGAATTCCTCAGCCGGATTTTCAACCACCACATTTTTTACTCTGCCACGAGCGCTTACGTCAAATTTGAGGGTGATAATGCCCAGCTTGCGAGGTTTGTCCCTTGGGTGCGCACGCCATAAATCCAGCGAGTCCGGCAACTCGAGAGGTTCCGCAAACCATTCCGCCAATAAATCCAATTCCCCAGCTTCTCGCAGCATGCTTTCTACTATCGCGTACTCTTCGTTGGCCTTACTCAGATTTCCATTCCACTGATACCAATCACCCAGTTCACGGTGAAACGTCGCGACCTCCTTGCTCTCCAGATCCGCACCGCGAGCCATCAAATCTTGCATTAATTTGCGGCCGACCCTTTCACCGGTTTTCTGCATAACGCTGAGACGTTCATGAATATAGCCTTCTGAGCGGAATTCGGAGTTTCGCAGAGGGCTTGATGGCATGCCCACTGCCTGAGCCGCCTCAATGAGATCTTCTCCTAGCAACAGATAGAGGTTCAACATCTGGCTCTTTACCAACTTCCTATACCAGTCGAAACGGAAGTCTCGCGCTTCGGCCATCGTATCCAGCATTTCCTGATTTAGCAGATAGGCTTGCATAACCCGGGTTTGAGATTGCTGCCTACCACCAAGAAGCACGCCATACGCGTCACGCTGCCACTGCAGGTATTCAAGACTTATTTGAACATTTTCTTCAGTATAAGGCGGATGTCCCTCCCCATGAATTTCAAAAGAGTAGTGATAAACATCATCAAGAGACTCGGCATCGCCTACCGTTCGATAAACTTCAGTTAACTTTTCCAACAGCGGAACCTGACGGGCGCTTCGCAAGCCATCATTGATACGTAGAACATGAAGAGCCCTGCGGTAGGCCTCTATCGACCTGGTGTATGCACCACGCTCCTGATAAAGCGCTCCCAGCCCGGTAAGAGGCTCAGCAAGGTTTTCAGAGTAAGGTCCTCCTGCGGTCTCCATCTCCTCAAGTTGCTCTTTATAGGGGTTCGCTGCTCCCTTGCTCAAGCTCATCTCATTGGGATCAAGTGGTAGTGGAAATTCTTCCGCGGCAGACTTCAATACACGAACGTACTCTCTACCAAATAAGGAGGGCAAATGTGCATAGGCTGAACTGCCTGCAGATAGCAGCAGCAGACCTATCATAAAGGATTGAGCTAGCGGGTTGTAAATCACAGGCAATGCATCACATTATCGTTTGACCCAAACTTCAGTCGGCCCTCTCGACGCTGACCTCCATCCCCGTCGGCAGCAACAGCGGCCCGTATTGATTGTAAATGGCAACATCTGCGGCGTCTCTTCCCCTGGCGACGACAATGCGCCCCCCGGGTGAGTCGGAAGCAGGGTCAAACGTGTACCATTGTCCTCCGACAAAGGCCTCAAACCAAGCATGATTATCCATGGGCTCCAGACCCTGTAGGTAACCCACTACCAGTCTTGCTGGGATGCATAGGGCCCGACAGAGCGAAATAGCCAGCTGTGCCAAATCTCTACACACACCCTCCCCACGAGAATTCACCTCCGTCGACGATACCGGATAAGTACTGCTTAATGGCACATTCCTGATATGGCTTTGCACCCAGAGTCTGATGGCCTCGATCTGCTCATAACCTGAGGACATGCCAACCACAATCTCCTGCGCCATATCTCCAAACCGATCAGACTCACAGAAGCGACTGGGCAAAAGATAGACCAGCGTTGAATCCGGAAGGTTTGGCACCTCGACAAATGGGGCACTGGAGGTTGGTCTTGCCTGTTGTCTGACGATGGCATCAATCGAAGATACAAGCTCGAATCTTCCCACAGGCGCAAGCAGGCGCTGACACAGATTACCGAAGGCATCGCTAAACTCATGCACCGGTACGGCGGGGTCCAATTCAAATGTTTCCGCCGTAATCTGTTGATTCACATTGTTTTGCGGGCGCAACATAAACACCATGGGGGTCGCTATCTCAGCCTCAAAACTGAGGCTGCACTTGGCTCGCAATCGGACTTCATTCGTCAGATTCAGTTCAGACATAAATTCACCATATGACGGTTAAAGAGCGCGCAGCAATGCAATTTACACATCACCCGCCAACTCTTCCACCCGGGTTATATTTCGCGCGCAGATTGCCCTGACACGCTCAGCAGGCTTGGCCAGCTGTGGCAGCAGATAAGTGCGAAAGTCTTCGGGGTAATCACGTTGTATCAGCGCCTGTTCCATACAGGACAGCCACTGCCCGGTATGTTCTGCGGTAATTGCCAAGTGAGCGTGTACGCCAGGGATACTGATCGCGCCATATTTCTCGCTGTAGAGGCGTGGGCCGCCCGACCAGGCGCACAGGAAGCGAGCCAGTTTATCTCTCGACACGTCCCGGGTAGGTGGATGCATTTTCCAAATATCGCTGAACCGCGCATCGTGTTCCATAATGTCATAGAAGGAATCTACCAATGCACGAATTCCCGGCTCGCCTCCCGCGGCGCGAAAGGTACTATCACCGTTGCCATAATCGTGTTTTGGTTCTGTCATTGCAAATTCTCTAAAAGAAACGCGTCTAGCGGATGGCGATGGGATTGATCACCATCTGTACCGCTCCTTCAAATTTGGGGACACCCAGTACAAATAAAAATTCAGAGACACCATCGCGGGCGAGTTCAGCGGTCTGAATATTCTCAAGAACGTAAACGCCGTTTTTTGCCAGCAGTATTGCATGACTGGGAAACAGCTGTTCCGGATCCGGATTCGGCAAGGCATCAAGACCCCAGGTATCGGCACCGACGGCAACCACGTTCAGCCCCGCCAAATAATTTGCCCCGCCGATATCCAGACCAGGCTCGCCGCTCATAAATCGCTGCGGGTCAGAACTCGCCAACTGCTGCCAGCCGGTGTGGAAAATCACCACATCACCCGCGCCAATATCGATACCCTGCGCCTTGGCGGCCCCTTTTATTTCTGTTTCATTAAAGGGTGTGCCCATGGCTACCATGCCATCAGCGCCCAGGTATTTCACCATGTCCAGCAATACCCCACGGGTAACTATTGCCGGAATCTCATGAGTGCCGTATTTTTTGGCGCCAGTAGGTGAAAATAAATCAGCGGCAGTTGCGCCGTTGTAATAGCGGTGATCGATGCCGAAATGGGCAAAGCCATCAATTTGCGTACCAATGCCCAGCCAAGTGGCGAGGTAATCGTCATGGGAGGTGCCCTTGGATTTGCCCAAAGGCGGCACGTTTTCTGCACCATGAGGGTACATAATCATGCTGAACTTTCGGTGGCCGTAGGCTGGGGTATTAGCGCCGGTTACTCCGCCCAACTGATATGTCTTGCCCGTGGTTACGAGACTCGCTGCGGCAAGCACGGTCTCGGGACTGAGATTATTGGCTGCACCGATAGTATCATCAGCGCCGTACTTTGACGGATACCAATCGTCTTGCGCCGCCACAGACGGACTGCCCGCAGTTACAATAATAGCCAACCCGAGAACTACCCAGCGGTTCATACACGTCAAAAACATCATGGTCGCGTCACTTCCTTTTAAGAGCCTGCACAGATACTAGCCCATATCCGCACTACAAACGAAGTACCAAAGACGATTTAGTAACCGCGGTCAAAATTAATAAGGTGGAGTAGCGGCTTGCCATCAATATATCGGCGGTAGTTTTCCGCAAACAGTGCCACCACTGAACTTTCTGGCGTTGGCGCCGCCGTGTGGCTGCTGATGTATAAATTATCAACTTGCCAAAGAGAGTCATCATCCGGTAGAGGCTCGGTGTGAACTACGTCGAGCACGGCCGCACGCAGTTGCCCGTTGTCCAGCGCGCTGACCAGCGCACCGTCATCAACGCAATTGGCTCTTCCGCCGTTAATGAATATAGCGCCGGGCTTAAGCGCGGCCAACAACTGCTGATTCACAATACCGTCGGTCGCCGGGGTGTCCGGCAACAAGGCCACCAAATAGTCCAGCCCCTGCGCAAACTGAATACGCCCTTGGATTGCATAGCACTGCTGAAAGGGGGCAGACGGCTCTCCGGTTGAATTCATACCCCGAATTTGCAGTCCAAATACCAGCGCAGTCTCGGCAACCACGGTGCCAATTGAGCCAGTACCCATAATTCCCAGGGTCTTTCCAGTGAGGCCCGAATCGACAGTATTGTCCCATTGTGATCGTCCCGCTCGCTGCACAATATTACGTTCCAAAGCCAGCAGCCAGCCCATCACGAACTCACTCATCCGTGGCCCGAATACATCCTTCACGCCGGTGAGTTGATAATCACGCCTGGCGGCACGAACCAGTGGCTTCACTCCAGCCCAACTAGACTGCACCCATCCTAATTTGTCACAGAGCGGAAGCAACGGTACAACAGCGTCAGGAGGGCCCAGAATAATCTCAATTAATCCATACGCATGCTTGGCCAATTGGACGTCGGGAAAAATGCTAAAGGTAATGTGGGGGAGATTTTCCGCCTGCAAAAGCTGCATATAGCGAGCCGATTCTGCTCCAACAATTAGAACGTGTGGCATAACCGCCTACGCTCTTATTGGCACAGAAACAACAGGGCTGACACCCTGCAGTGAGCAGACATCTGCGGAGCCACTCATCACCCAGCCCAAGAAAAATTCTGCACCGGTATGTCCGAATACTCATCACAGGAGCTATCTCCAGCTACGTGAATACCTGGCCAGCCACCGCCATTCTCCAGCCTGGATTCAAATACCCCCTGCTGCTCATGACTTAGCATGTCGTCTGTTGCACTGAGAAAAACTACCGCGTCGAAGCTCGCCAGTCGCCTGGCATTGAACACCGCACCGCTCCCTGTGAATAAGGTAGTCCAGCCCTTGCCGATGGCAATCTGCTCAAACGTCTGCACCTCACCGGCTGTGCCCTCAATTTTTACCACAGCCTCCCCCGCGAAACGACAAAATACCAAGCGGCCAATATACCATGGATAATTGCACGACAAGGGTCTAATAAGGAGCAGCACGAGGCTCGTGATACCATCTTTGTTGAGAATCTTCTCGACGCCCTAAAATCGACAATGTCGTAGCGAAATTCATGGAGAGCAGCAGTGCTGGATCAGGTCAAAGATTATTACGGTAAAACCCTGCAGGGGTCGGCAGACTTAAAGACGGATGCCTGCTGCACTCTGGAAGCACCCCCCCCTCACCTACGGGAAATTCTAGCCCTCATTCACGATGACGTACTCAGCAGATACTACGGCTGCGGGCTGGTGGCTCCGCAGTTAATGCAGGGCCTCAAGGTATTGGACTTGGGCTGCGGCGCAGGGCGGGACGCTTACGTGCTGTCAGCCATGGTCGGCGAAGAAGGCAGTATCGTCGGAGTCGACATGACGGAGGAGCAACTTGCCGTAGCTGAACGACATCGCGAGTACCACGCCCTGACCTTTGGCCATAAACAGTCCAACGTGAGTTTCCATAAGGGTTATCTGGAAAAACTGAACGAAATGGGTTTTGCCGACAACAGTTTTGATATTATCGTTTCGAACTGTGTCATCAACTTATGCGAAGACAAGGAAGCTGTATTGGCAGAGGCTCTGCGCGTTCTGAAACCCGGCGGTGAACTCTACTTCTCCGATGTGTATGCGGATCGCAGAGTACCTGCCGAGTTAGTCAAAGATCCAGTGCTCTACGGCGAATGTCTCAGCGGCGCACTGTACTGGAATGACTTTCTCGCCCTCTCCAAACAGGTCGGCTTCTATGATCCGCGGCTCGTGGAAAGTCGCCAATTGGGTATCAATGATGAGAAGGTCGAGGCGCTGATCGGGCATATCGCGTTTTACTCAGCCACCTACCGGCTGTTCAAACTCGACGAACTGGAACCAGAGTGCGAAGATTATGGGCAGGCGGTCGTCTATCGCGGGACGGTGCCTACGCAAGAGAAGGCATTTGCCCTAGATGCCCACCATCTGATACCCGCGGGCAAGGTCTTCACTGTATGCGGTAACACCTGGCGCATGCTTCACGATACCCGCTTTCACGATCACTTCGAGTTTATCGGCGACTGGGGAACACACTACGGTATCTACGAGAACTGCGGCACCGCAATCCCGTTTGCACCGCAAGCGTCTGCAGCAGACGCTGAAACACCCTGCTGCTGACATCAATCTCAAGAAAGAGTGGAAACCCCGCCATAATCTCGAAATATAGGAAGAAATCCCCCCTTATTACGCCAAATTTAGACAATAAAGCAAAATAATTCCCTGCTAACAGGCGTAAAATTCCCGGCAATTGGGAAATTACCCAACACCTGTTTAGTGGAGCAAATGAGATGGCGGACCTGTTTGAAAACCCTATGGGTCTGGATGGCTTCGAATTTGTGGAGTATGCAGCGGCCGAGCGAGGCATTCTCGAGCCAGCCTTCGAGGTGATGGGCTTTAGTCATGTCGCATCTCACCGCTCCAAAGATGTTGACCTGTGGCGTCAGGGCGACATCAACTTCGTACTGAATTATGAGAAAGGCTCTCCTGCTGCTTTCTATGTGGAAGAACACGGCCCCTCAGCTTGCGGTATGGCGTTCAGGGTAAAAGACGCCAAACATGCCTACATGCGCGCGCTTGCAATGGGTGCACAGCCTATTGATATCCCCACTGGACCAATGGAGCTCAACCTGCCAGCGATACGCGGAATCGGTGGCGCTATTCTATATTTGATTGATCGCTACGAAGAAGGCGCTTCAATTTACGATATCGACTTCGTATTTCTCGAAGGCGTTGATCGACGCCCGGAAGGCTGTGGCTTCAAACACATCGACCACCTGACGCACAATGTCTACCGTGGCCGCATGGACTATTGGACCGCCTACTACGAGCGTCTGTTCAATTTCCGCGAAATTCGCTATTTCGACATCAAGGGTGAATATACGGGACTGACCTCTCGGGCAATGACTGCACCAGATGGCAAAATTCGCATCCCATTGAATGAAGAGGCCGGCAGCGGCGGCCAGATCGAAGAATACCTGATGGAGTACAACGGTGAGGGCATCCAGCATATCGCATTCTCCTGCGACGACCTGTCCACCTGCTGGGATCGCCTGAAGGAACGAGGTCTTAAATTCATGACGCCGCCCCCCAACACCTACTATGACATGCTCGAGGGAAGGCTACCCGGTCACGGCGAGTCCGTAGAAGAACTCAAGTCCCGGGGACTTTTATTGGATGGATCCTCTGCCGAAGGCGATTCTCGGCTGCTATTACAGATTTTCTCCGATACACTGATTGGTCCAATATTTTTCGAATTTATTCAGCGAAAGGGTGACGAGGGGTTCGGTGAGGGCAACTTTCAGGCGCTGTTCGAATCCATAGAGCGAGACCAACTTGATCGAGGCGTGCTAAGTGCCGCTAAAGCCTGAGGGCGATACCTATGAATATAAAACGTATACACCATGTGGCATATCGCTGCCGCGATGCCAAGGAAACCGTAGAGTGGTACCAGCAAAAGCTGGATATGGATTTCGTATTGGCCATCGCCGAAGATCATGTACCTTCAACCAAGGAACCCGATCCCTATATCCACCTGTTTATGGATGCAGGGATGGGTAACGTTCTTGCATTTTTTGAGTTACCTAATTCTCCGGAGATGGGCACTGATCCAAACACGCCGGACTGGGTGCAGCACATCGCCTTTCAGGTCGAGACAATGGACGACTTGCTCGCTGGCAAAGCAAAACTGATCGCTGAAGGGGTGGATGTTCTGGGCCCCATTGATCACGGCATATTTCACTCTATCTACTTTCACGACCCCAACGGACACCGCCTGGAATTGGCGGTGAACAGCGGCACCAAAGAAGAAATGAGAACACTGAACGAGGTAGCTCCAGCGATGCTGGAGGAATGGAATCGTACCAAGCGCGCGCCACAGCACGCGGCCTGGTTGCACGCCAAAGAACTTGACGGAGAAAGCACATGAAACTGGCAAGTCTGAAGTCCGGCCGAGACGGACAACTAGTCGTGGTCTCCCGAAATCTCTCTCACGCGGTTGCTGTAGCCGACATTGCCAGCACCATGCAGCAGGCTCTGGATAACTGGCCAATTGCCTCCCAGGCACTGTTAGAACGTTACGGCGAGTTAAACAGCGGTCAACTAAGCGATGCATTCAAATTTGAGTCCGCTGCTTGCGACGCCCCTCTACCCAGAGCCTATCACTGGGCCGATGGCAGCGCTTACGTGACCCATGTCGAGTTGGTGCGCAAGGCACGAGGCGCCGAACTGCCCGAGTCGTTCTGGACTGACCCGCTGATTTATATGGGTGCCTCGGACGCTTTTATTGGTGCCAGGGACAACATCGCAGTTGAGAGCGAAGAGTGGGGTATCGATTTCGAGGCCGAAATCATCGTCATCACCGACGATGTTCCCGCAGGCGTGACACCGGAGCAGGCCGCCGAACACATACAATTGGTAGGCTTAGTCAACGATGTATCTTTGCGCAACTTGATACCGGCAGAGCTGGGCAAGCAGTTCGGGTTTTATCAATCAAAGCCGTGGACCAGCTTTACGCCTGTGGTTGTCACCCCCGATGAACTGGGTGAGGCCTGGGATGGCAGTAAACTACACCTGCCACTCAGAGCCACTCTTAATGGCACACTGATGGGGGCACCCAACGCCGGGGTCGATATGACATTTGATTTTCCCACGCTGATATCACACTGCGCGAAAACCCGTTCGTTAATGACCGGCACAGTCATCGGTTCAGGCACTGTGGCAAACAAAGGGAGTGTCGATGGATCGTGTTGTCTCGCAGAAATTCGCTGCCTGGAGATCATCGCAGACGGCAAACCATCAACGCCTTTTATGTCTTTTGGTGACCGCATAGAGATAGAGATGCTCAATAGTGAGGGTGAAGCCATCTTTGGCAAGATCGACCAGACCGTCGTACAGTATCAGCCACCTGCCTAACGAGATATTCTGTGAAACTGTATTCCTACTATCGCTCCTCCGCCGCGTACCGTGTGCGCATCGCACTGAACCTCAAAGGTTTGAACTACGATTATCTTCCGGTCAATTTACTGGCGATGGAGCAAAAGTCGGAGGAATACGTGGCTCACAACCCCCAGGGATTGGTACCCGCTCTGGATACCGGCAGTGGCGAAATCATCGCCCAATCGGGAGCAATTCTGGAGTGGCTGGAGGAGACGGTGCCAGAGCCGGCTTTACTGCCTGCCGGCGTTCTGCAGCGCAGTCACGTAAGAAGCATGGTCAACAATATCGCCTGCGATGTGCATCCCCTTCTCAACATAGCGATCCTCAAATATTTAAAAGATGAACTACACAGCGATAAAGACCAGATCCATGCCTGGTACCAGACATGGATCGACCGCGCCTTTCACTCTGTAGAGCAATTTCTGGTGCAGCACAGCGGCCAGTTCTGTTACGGCGACCACGTCACCCTTGCCGACTGCTATCTTGTACCCCAGGTCTACAACGCCCAGCGATTTAAAATTTCTATGGACCACTATCCACGGATTATGCGGGTTACCCAACACTGCAATACGCTTACTCCGTTTGTAGACGCGCAGCCTGAGCGGCAGCCAGACGCACCCGCTTAGTTGCGGAACAGCGCTGGCGAACCGCGATAGAGACTCGCCGAGAAGTAACGCCAGGCGTCGCTCTGGGAGGGACCCCTGCCCATCTGTTAGGTTCCTTGAATGACAGCAGTTACAATCAAGGACATTTCCGATTCTCGAACTTATCACTTAATGATCAAGCGCACTCTAATCTTTACCAGCATTATGCTTCTATTAACCGGTTGCCTGCGTGTGGAGATGGTAGGACCGATTACTGGCGGGCAAATCACGATCCGACAGTTAGGTACAGACACTGTGGTCGTTAGTAACTTGAGTACCAGTGATGTCGAAAGTGCAAGCGCCCAGTTCGCCGCGTTTTGGGACGACTGGGACGATTTTACTCAGATGCTCCTGCTTGGCAACGCGCCACTCCCTGACGTGGACATTGATGAGGGCGCCTATTATCTAATCACGGTAAGTGGTGGTGTCGATGTGGATGCAAACGGCGATCTTAATATCGACATTACTGGACAGCCAGTTACTCGAGATCTACACGCCATTGCCAGCGGCATGGACCTGCAACGTTCCGTTCTCCATGTGAATCTATTAACCGAGTCGATTTACCAGATTCTACAGTTCGCCCTCGATGATATGTCGAGTGAAGAACTCTCTGCTGAGTTGGACGATTTAGCTGTTCGCGCAATGGGTGAAACCCAGCACGGAAATACACCCACCTACGGCGACGTATTGGCCTATTCTCGCGGCGCAGAGCTTCCCGCTTACAAGGGCCCAGAGATTTTTATGGAGCGTATGTCCCGGGCTCTGAGAAGCCCGTTCTATGACGACGAGACACTTTACTATGATGCTCAACAGCTCATATATGCAGCCAGTTGGCGTCCCGCGAGAGAGGATGGTCCGTTTGCAGATAGGATAATAGGTTGTATCGGCGCGGTTGAAATTGATGATTTATGTACATTCGCGCAACTTCCACTGTTGGGCCAAGCACCTGGTATTCCCAGTATAGAAGATATTATGGACAGGGTTATAGTGTCCCATCCTTGGATGTCCCAGCGTTTTGAGCAAGCCCTGAAACTGATGCCAGACGATATTCGCCTGCTCTTTCGAAGCGCAGCGGCGGTGGTAATAGATTCTGAGATTCGACCGTCCAACTATCGACCATCCATGGCATCCATGTTCCTCGATCCGCAATATCTATGGCTTTATCCAAGCGAATTTAGCACTATCTCGACCGACCCGGACTTTCGCTCTGAATTTGCCTTGCGAGTTTCCTTTGCTGACTTTAACCGCTATGTAGATCCTATCGAGCGAAGATTCGGCGCTATCGCGTTTCCAGACGAAAATGGGAACCGCGATATCGTGCCGGTTGCCGAGTCAACCGCCCGCATATTGTTTCATGAGTTAGGTCATGCTGCCGATTTTTTCCCACCAAGCAAGCTCGATTCGCTTTCACCAGTGGACATTCCTCTAACGGCGATTCAAATTCCTATTTCAGATATTTTGTCACAGATCAGCCCTATCGTGTCACCCGAGCTATTCGGGATTGCGTCCGTTCTTTTTCAAGGAGTTCAGCCATCGCAGGGACAATCGAGTTACAGCGCGGCGCAAATAGGGCAGTTCTTCGAATCTGATCGGGCATCTGCTCTCTACGCGTACTCAAGCCAGTACGAAGACTTGGCAATGTTGTTTGAAGAATCGATGATGGCAATTCATTACGACTTACGCCGTGATATGGCATTCACCACAGTTCCCCCAGAAGGCACCAGTAATATTGATTGTGCAGATTATGTGGTTGAATGGGGTGTGCGCGGACGACTGACAGTCCCTCAGGTCCTTTCCAGAGCAAAGTTTATTATCACAAAATTATTGCCAGAGCGAGAATACGAAGGCCTACTTGATAATTTACCAGGCACTGAACTACTCGATAATGGCAAAGACTGGTGCGATAGCGTCATTCTGGACTCAGAGGATAGGCTTCCTCTACCTAACTCAGTCGAACCTCGAAAATTCAACTTGCAGCCAGATCGTGCGTTTTTTAGACAGCGTTTGACTGAGTCCCATAATCGACCAGCCGCAGCAAGAATCAGGTAGACAAAAGCCGTTCAGGGGCTGTCAGCAGGCGGACATATTTGTACAATCATTTTCGATAATTGAAAGCTCGCTTATCCGAGATTTATCAACGTTACAGATGGGCTACAAGCGTCGCAAGTTCTGACCGCTATAAAGGAGTTAGGTATATGGAAACAGCTTCATTCAACAGAATGTCTGAAAGCACTGCCGAAGACTGGCAGCTCATCATGCATGAGCAATTTGAATTCGTAAGCAAGCTACCCGATCGGATACTCGCTCATTTGGATCTTTTGCGCGGCGATTACGGAGGTTTTCCAATTGACCGCATGGAGCACGGCCTACAAACCGCTAAGCTGGCAGCTGAAGCGGGAGAGGACGACGAATACGTAGTGTGCGCTCTGCTTCATGATATCGGCGACACGCTAGGTAGCACCAACCACCCGGACGTAGCAGCGGCGATATTGCAGCCTTTTATCAGTGAAGCAAACCACTGGATGGTCAAACACCACGGCATCTTTCAGGGGTATAACTTTTTCCACTATGTGGGCCTGGATCGTGATATGCGTGACAAATTCAGCGACAGTGAGCACTTCGATCGCACTGCAAGGTTTGTCGAGAACTACGACAATCCCGCCTTTGATGCCAGCGCACCGAAACTGGACATCGCGCTATTCGAACCAATGGTACGCAAGGTATTCAGTGACATTAAGCACAGCATCTACAAAGATGCGATGAAGGGCTAAACAGCAAATACGCCTGCAGGCATCACGAACCGCATGCCGGTCACCCATTATCGCCCCATCGTTCACGGCGCCGGCTTTCTCGATAAAGTGTTTTGGTAGGGACCTGCAATGCCATGGCGGCCCGTTCCAGAAGACCGGCATTGTCAGACACAAAAACACTACGCATAACGGTACAGTCAGTACCTTTGGCTGCGGGGTGCGCCTTTTGTAGGGGCAGCGGAGCCAATACGGGGCTGGGTCGATCCAATGTTTCTTCAATTAATGGTTCACCCCGCAGCGCTGTCAGCATAGCTTCCAGATTTTTCTGAAAGCGTTGACGCTTCTCTTCCTGGGGGAATCTAAAGGCCCGAAACAATGCCTCTCCCAAGCCTTTGCCCACACCCAAAATAAGACGACCATTTGACAGATGATCGAGCACCGCCAGTTCTTCTGCCACGAGTATCGGATCGCGAATCGCTAAAGTGGTTTTCCGGCACCCACAACGAGTGGAAACCCGCGGCTTCGGCCCAGGCCGCCTGATCACGCAAAGCAGCCGCCCGCCAACCTTGGCGAGATGTCCAGGCCGTCAGACCTACCTTCAAAGTCACTGAGTTAGCATCTAGAAGAACCCTAGCGGATTTATGTCATGGCTTACCAACATACACTTGGTCTGCTGATAATGCTCCAGCGCCACCTTGTGCGTCTCGCGACCTATCCCCGACTTCTTATAGCCACCAAAAGCTGCATGTGCCGGATAAGCATGGTAACAATTCATCCACACCCTGCCCGCTTTGATGCCACGCCCCATGCGATACGCGCGATTGGTGTCCCGGGTCCACACGCCCGCACCCAGGCCGTAATCCGTTGCATTAGCAAGAGACAGCGCCTCCGCTTCATCCTTGAAGCTGGTCACGCCCAAGGTAGGGCCAAAGATTTCTTCCTGGAAAACCCGCATGTCATTGGTGCCCTGCAACAGGGTTGGCTGTATGTAGTAACCACCGGCTATATCACTGCCCACCGTGGCTTTATCGCCGCCCAATAGAAAAGTGGCACCATCATCACGCGCTACGTCCATGTACGACATAATTTTGTCGAACTGTTCTTTGGAGACCTGGGCCCCAACCATCGTCTCGGTATCAAGCGGGTTACCCTGTTTAATGTTTTTGGCCCGCTCCAACACCTTGTCAATAAAATCACTGTAGATGCCTTCCTGCACCAACGCGCGGGATGGACAAGTACATACCTCACCCTGATTAAAGAAGCCCATTAATAACCCTTCGACACACTTGCTAACGAACTCGTCTTCCTGGGCCATTACATCGTCGAAATAGATATTGGGCGACTTACCACCCAGCTCTACCGTTGAAGGAATCAACGTCTTCGCCGCATTGGCCAAAATCTTATGCCCCACCGCGGTGGAACCGGTGAACGCAATTTTTGCGATGCGATCAGAACTTGCCAGCGCCTCACCGATCTCGCTGCCATAGCCATTAAGAATATTGACCACCCCTGGTGGCAGTAGATCACCGATCATTTCCATCAGCACCAGGATTGAGACAGGTGTCTGCTCAGCGGGTTTCAATATTACGCAGTTACCGGCCGCCAGCGCAGGCGCCAACTTCCAACCCGCCATCAGTAGAGGGAAATTCCAGGGGATAATCTGACCGACGACCCCAAGAGGTTCATGAAAGTGATAAGCGACCGTATTGGCATCGATCTCAGCAGCACTGCCCTCCTGGGCACGAATGCAACCTGCAAAGTAGCGAAAATGGTCGACCAACAAGGGAATATCGGCATTCAAAGTTTCCCTAATAGGCTTGCCATTCTCCCAGGTCTCAACATACGCAAGGACTTCAAGATTTTGCTCTATACGATCGGCTACTCTTAGCAATATATTTGACCGCTCCGTCGCAGAGGTCTTGCCCCAGCCGTCAGCAGCATCGTGGGCGACATCCAGGGCTTTGTGCAAATCCGCCGCAGTAGAGCGAGGTATCTCGCAGAATGTTGCACCCGTGACCGGTGTAATATTGTCAAAATACTTCCCTTCCAACGGCGCCACCCAATCGCCACCAATATAGTTAGCGTAGCGGTCCTGGAAACTGTAGAGCGCGCCGTCATTGCCGGGCATTGCGTATTGCATGGTCATTCTCCTATCGAACTTATAAAGGGGTGCTAGCAAGATTATTGCGAGACCTCATTAATATAGACCAGACGGCGTCGTTTTGTGGACTTCAGACGCCAACGGAAATGCCGATAAACGCGACTAATAGCAAAAGGTATACATTTATATACTTTAAAGCTGGCACCAGACCGGCTTCCCGCTTATGGTAATTACCAGCGACGGCTTCGGCTTCCGAGGTCGCGCCACGAGGAATACACAGATGAGCCTGGCACAGTCCGATTTACTGCCTATTGAAGAAATTTATAACCCGAACTCCACTGAGTACATGGCGGACCCGGTTCCCGCTTGTTTGGCACTGGCGCGGCGCGGGGCACTGGTGTGGTATGAGCCGTGGCAAGCCTGGATTATGACCCGCATGCCTGACATCATGACCTGCTGGAAAGAGGAATATCTCTCATCGGACTTTTATGACTGGGAGTTTGCGCCAATTCGCCCGCCCGAGGACGAGTGGACCAATTTCGAGCGCGCCATGATCGGCCATAGCCTGCTGTCTGATCACGACCACCACCGGTTGGTGCGCCGGGTGACTGCACCTGCCTTTTCGCGCAATGTGGTTGACAAGATACAGGCTAAGATTGAACCGGATGTTAAACGCCTATTTGATGATCTGGGTACACCGAAGAGCTTTGATTACATCGCCGACATTGCCGCGCACATTCCCTTTATTTCCATTACCCGTATGGTTGGTATTCCTGAAAAGTACTGGCCGGATATTCGTAAGGTCGTGCTCACCTTCACCGAGACCTGGAACCCTACTATCTCCGATGAGCGTCGGGAAGCTGCGCGTCAAGACAGCAATCGAGCAATAGATATTATTCGGGAAGTCATTGCCGAACGGCGTGCTACCCCGGAGCAAGACGACTTTCTCAGCACGCTGCTCAAGATCGAGCAGGACAACCCGGAATTTGTGGAAGGCGACATTATCACTCTGATTCTGGCGCTGATCGGCGCAGGCGCAGACACCACGCTAGTGGCTCAGCAATGGTCGGCATATGCCTTACTCAAAAATCCCGATCAGATTGAAGCGGCGCTTATCTCTCCCGATGCCTTTTCCAATGCCTTCAGTGAAATAAGCCGCTGGGGCGCATCATCCAAAATGGGCTTTGCCCGATATGCACCAGCTGATATGGAATTACTGGGTGAAAAAATCCGTAAAGGCCAGATGGTTCTGATGATGCCGCACCTCAAGGATCATGACCCTGAATACTATGACAACCCCGAGGTGCTCGACGTAAAACGCAAGTTCAATCCGGATGTTCTGTTTGGATACGGCCCTCGCTTCTGTATAGGCGCAGCCCTGGCCAAGCGTCAACTATACCTGACGATATCAGAGCTGTTTCGTCGCTTCCCCGAACTGGAACTCGCCAGCGAACCAGAGCGGGATGAAAGTGACCACAATGCAGTGGTGTTTAAACAGCTGTTGCTGAACACCAACTTAACGTAATAACTCATCAATAGAGAGATATCTGGCGATTTTCCCAGGCTCCAATTGCGCGATATGAGGCACATCTCCCAGGAGTGGTGCAGGTAAACGCCGCTTAAGTGTTTGCAGGTTCTCATCGTGACAAACCATCCGCTCACGCGGTTGATTAGCGACCCAAGCGGATAAATGTAAGCCATCGCGCTTGATCGCCTCGGCTGTTAATAGTGCGTGGTTAATACAACCAAGCTGCATTCCGACTACCATGATGACATCGCATCGCAGTTGCTTTGCCACATCAGCGAGGGTTTCCTTATGATTGATGGGGACGCGCCACCCTCCTGCACCTTCGATGAGAATAAACTCAGAAGGTCCCTTTATGACATCTCGACATAGACTTGTTAGGCCGCTGGCTTCTAGGCTAATTCCCTCTTGTTCCGCGGCAATGTGTGGAGCAATTGCCGCCTGTAGAGCGATCGGATTGATCTCATCGTAACGCAACGATTCTGACATACTAAGCTGTAACTGAAGTGCATCGCTATTTTGTCCATTTTCGTCACAGCCTGCCGCTACCGGTTTAATTGCAGCTGTACGGAGTCCTTTCTCATTCGCCAATGTTAGCAAGGCACAACATATAGCCGTTTTTCCGACCTCGGTATCAGTGCCTGTCACAAACCACCTGTTACTCACTGTGCCTCCAATTTTTTAACGACGGCAAATAGTACGTCGTATGAAGCGGGCAGCTTGCCAGCCTCTCGCCACTCTTCATAGGCCGCATACATTCCCCGAAGTCGCGCCCTACTCGTCAATCCCCGGGAACGGCTTTTGTTAACATTGTGCGCACCCAATACTTTCAACTCACGCAATAGCTCATTAGCGGACTCATAATGCATTATAAATGTCTCTTGTCTTATTACTACTTGGATAGCAGGAAACCGTTCGGCTACCTGCTCTAGTTCTGAAACTGGAAGAAAATTATTGATGTGTTTATGTTGGTCCACCCTGGCCCAGGAAGCGCGAAGCTCTTTCAGTGTATCTGGACCCAAGGTTGCGAATACGCATTGGCCACCAGGCCGCAATACTCTTACAAATTCAGCAAATACACGGTCAAGGTCACTGCACCACTGTATCGCTAGGCTGCTGAAAATTAAATCTACTGAATGTGATGCAACAGGCAGGTTTTCTGCATCGCCTGCCACCCAATAACGCTCATCTGGTGTTAAATTTTTTGCGTACGACACCATACCTTCCGCTAAATCTACGCCGATGTAGGTCGGGTTCGACGCCAGATCGGTGAGTGAAGAAGAAAAATATCCTGTGCCACAACCGAGATCCAAGACAACTTTGTTCTCCCCGATGAAATCCTCCACAGAATTGAGCAACGCAATACCCACCTTACGCTGAAGTTCTGCAACCGAATCATAGGATACTGCCGCTGCACTAAACGAGTGGCCAATATCTTGTTTATCCAGCTCTACAACTCGAGAAGTTTTGTCATAAAGCAGGTTCGAACTCTCAATAAATTTCTGCACCTTCATCGCAATTTGAGAAGGAACCTCCAGCAAAGCCGCGTGACTCAAGTTTCCAAGTGAGCATACACTGGCCTGGGAGTTGCCCTCCAGCCATGATGATAATCTGGACACTAAATCTACTGGTATTAAGGCGTCCTTGTTAGCTAAAAAATGGTGTTGAGGGAGCCTAAGATCTTGTAACAGCTGACGAGTATCCATCTGTGCCAAAAACTTGAGTTCTATTAGTAAAGTGTCTGAATTGACACGCTTTCGTGTACTCGACAACTGACGCTGTAAGATACGCTGCCGCTCAGAGCCAGTAACCTGAAGACTGTCAAAACGCCTCAGTGCCTTATCTGTGTTGGCTTCAACACTCTGGCAAAAGCCTGAAAAAAACGTCGCATCGATTCCCGGCCACGACTCAGTTGCCACAAATCTTGGATTGCTACAGACCGTTAACAGCGCACTCACTCTCTGTGGATATCGAGCCGCCAACTCACTTGCCAGATTACCCCCTAATGACCAACCCACATAACAAGCTTGCGAAGGTGCACAGTTAACAATTGCGTTCAGTAATGCGTCCAGTGTGAATGGCTCTATTACCACCTCCGACTGCTCCCAAGAACACGAGGGAAGATCAACTAAAGTGACGTTTGCCCAAGATCGCACACTCGCCAAAAACGGCCGCCAGATTTCCCGGCTAGAGCCCCAGCCATGCAGCAACACAAGGTCGTGTCTTGCAGCGCCTACTGAGGGAAGGTATTCATACGCCAACTTCATTTATGCGGAATGCCAACATTGAGCCAGCTGTTCAATCAATTGATCAATCTGGCTTTCACTGTGACCGGCGGTGAGGGTAATTCTCAATCGCGACGTGCCAGGCGGAACGGTAGGAGGCCGAATAGCACTGACGAGAAGGCCGTGCTTTTTTAAGCTGTCACTTAAGGTCACCGATTGGGCAGCATCTCCAACCTGCAGTGGCTGAATGGGCCCGTTCGATGACATGAGCGGCACCCCCATTTGCAATGCGCCGTGTCGAAATCGGTGTATCAGGTGTTCAAGGTGTTGTCGTCGCCACCCTTCTTCTTTCACTAAGCTGAGAGCCGTTAGGGTTGCAACGGCAATCGCCGGTGGCATTGCCGTGGTATAGATATAATTTCTTGCATGCTGGATGAGTGATTCAATAAGCGATTCGCTGCCTGCGACAAATGCGCCTGAGGTTCCCAGCGCCTTACCCAGTGTCGCCATAAGAATTGGCACATCTCGTGCAGATAATCCCGCAGCTTCCACGCTACCAGCGCCCGTGCTCCCTGCAACCCCAAAGCCATGAGCATCGTCTACCATTAGCCAGGCATCATGCATTTCGCAAGTTTGCGCAAGTTCGACCAAGGGAGCGGTGTCTCCATCCATGCTAAACACTCCGTCTACGGCGACAAGTGAGGCACCATTCGCTTGTTTTAACTTGTCTGACAGGTTCTCGATATCGCTGTGCGGGAAACGCCGAAATCGAGCACCACTGGTAAGGCCCCCATCCAATAACGAGGC
>JBLIEI010000071.1:0-22343 GCA_047633055.1 Halieaceae bacterium
TCGGACCGAGCACGGCACTATATTTTGCTGGATTGTACGGGGTACCCGGCGGCCGCTTACTGGCTCGAGTTCAGCGAGGTGAACTGAGTGCGCTAGAACCCGCACGCTACAGCAACCGGATTCACCGTCAGGACGCGGGGAACTTTATTGCCCATCTTATTAATGCAGACAGAGACGGCGAATCGCTGGCGCCCGGGTATATTGGCTGTGACGATGAGCCGGCATTGCACTCGGATGTCGATCACTGGCTGGCAGAGCGTCTCGGTGTCAGTGGTCCATTCAGCTCTACCGCTTCCAGAGTTGCTTCTGGACATAAGCGCTGCTGCAACACGCTTTTGCGAGATAGTGGCTTTGAACTGCGCTTTCCGAATTACCAAAGTGGTTACGAGGCGGTAATCAAGGCGGCCTCCTAAAGGGCCAGAATGGCCTCCACCTCAATCGCTACGCCTTTAGGCAATGCGGCAACCTGAACACAGGCTCTGGCTGGATAAGGCTCTTCAAGGTAGGAGGCCATTACCTCGTTCACCGCCGCAAAGTCTGCCAGATCGGTGAGCGAGATATTGATTTTCACCGCGTTGTTCAGACTGCCGCCGGCAGCGCTCGCCACGGCAACAAGGTTGTCGAATACCTGGGTCGTTTGGGCGCTGATATCGCCGGTTACTATTTCCATGGTTTCCGGAACTAGGGGAATTTGCCCCGACATCCACACGGTATTGCCGACCTTTACTGCCTGGGAATAGGGGCCGATGGCCGCTGGTGCCGCCGGTGTCGATATAATCGCTCGGTTACTCAAGGTGCTCTCCTGCAACGAATCCTGCCCGTGCCGGCAGTTTAATGGTTAACCCGCGTGACTTTGCGCACTGAACTGATAGTGCGCAGCCGTTTCATGACCCTTGCCAGGTGAACCCGGCTTTCGACCAGCATCTCCAGATTGACATAGGTGAACTGGAAATCTTTGTTTTCGGTGGAAATTTTTTCGATATTGACGCCCATACTATTTATCCGCGTGGCCACAACGGCAATCATACCGCGTCTGTTTTCTACTTCTATGCGCAATTGGCAGGGGTATTCTCCTTCAACTTCGTCGTCCCAGCGCAGCGCAACCAGGCGCTCTCGGCTTTCGCGCATTTCTGCGAGGTTGTTGCATGACTCCCGGTGCACAACTACCCCTTTTTCAGAACTGAGATAGCCCTCGATTGCATCGCCCGGAATGGGGTGGCAGCATTTAGCGAAGCTCACCATGAAGCCCTCAGTCCCGCGAATCGCCACGGGCTGGACGCTACCCTCGCTCAGTTGGCCTTGGGTCAGGCCGCCCAGGAGCTGCTGGGCAGTGATCCCTGGAAGTCGATTACCGCGGGCTATATCTTCATGCAGATCATCCACACTGGTGTAATTGTAGATTTGCAGATAGTCGGCGACGCTAGCCCCTGGTATATCTTCCAGTTTGCTGTAAAAGCCCAGCAGTGCCTTGTCGAGAAGACGTTTGCCGAGTGTGATGGAATCCTCACGGGTCTGGTATTTCAGGAAATGGCGGATATTGGTTCGTGCTTTGGCGGTAACCGCGTAGTTGAACCAGGATGGATTGGGCCTAGCCCCGGGTGCAGTCAACACTTCTACCGTTTGGCCACTTTGCAAAGGCTCTGACAGGGGCGCCAGGCGACGATTAATACGGCAGGCCACGCAACTGTTACCGACGTCGGTATGTACCGCATAAGCGAAATCGACAGCGGTTGCTCCTCTTGGCAATTCCATAATCCGCCCCTTGGGCGTAAAAATATAGATTTCATCCGGGAACAGGTCGATTTTTACGCTTTCGATGAACTCCAGGGAGTTGCCGGCCCGTTGCTGCATCTCCAGCAGGCCTTGCACCCACTCCCGAGCTCTGGCATGGCTGCCATTAGCGCTCTGGCCGTCACTTTTGTACAACCAGTGAGCAGCGATACCTTTGTTCGCCATCTCTTCCATTTCACGGGTGCGGATCTGGATTTCAATGGGTACGCCGTGCATACCCATCAATATGGTGTGTAGCGACTGGTAGCCATTCGCTTTGGGTATGGCGATGTAATCCTTGAACTCTCCGGGCACCGGTTTGTACAGGCTGTGGATACTGCCCAATACACGATAACAGGTGTCGACGGAGTCAACGACGATGCGAAAGGCGTAGATGTCCATGATCTCGGAGAAGGATTTCCGCTTGGACTTCATCTTTTTGTAAATACTGTAGAGGTGTTTCTCGCGGCCTAGCACTTCGACTTCGTGGCCCTCGAGTTCGAGGGTAGTTTCGACCTGATGGCGGATGGTATCGACCAGTTCTTTGCGGTTGCCTCGCGCCGCTCCCAATGCTGCCGAAATACGTCTGGCTCGCATCGGGTAAAGTGCACTAAAGCCCAGATCTTCAAACTCCATACGCACTGCATTCATGCCCAAGCGCATGGCAATAGGTGCGTAGATATCGAGAGTCTCGCGGGCAATTCGGCGGGCCTTGCCAGTGGGTAAGACGCCCAGGGTGCGCATGTTATGCAGGCGGTCGGCCAGCTTTACCAGGATTACCCGTATGTCCCGGGCCATGGCGAGCGCCATCTTTTGGAAGTTTTCAGCCTGTTTTTCTTCTAGAGTATCAAATTCCATTTGGGTGAGCTTGCTGACGCCGTCGACTAATTCCGCCACGGTTGCGCCAAATTGGCGGTCGATTGCGGATTTGTCGATGCCGGTATCTTCAATGACATCATGCAGCATGGCCGCCATCAGGCTCTGATGATCCATATGCATATCGGCGAGTATGTGCGCTACTGCCAGTGGATGGGTGACATAGGGTTCGCCGCTGCGGCGCATTTGTCCGTAGTGCGCCTGTTCTGCGAAATAATATGCGCGGCGCACCTGACTGGATTGCTCGGCGTTCAGGTAACTGCGGAGTGTTGAGTCCAGAGCATCGATGGTTTGCATAGCGATTCAGCGATCGTTAACCAAAGATACCCAGGGCGCTTATAATGGTTCTGTAGATCCCATGACCTCGGCCAGCTCTTCTTCGGCCTCCCTTTCGTCTTCGCGAGTGAGAATGTCCGGACCGACAAGGCCTTCGGCGATTTCCCGCAGTGCGATGACGGTTGGCTTGTCAGATTCTTCCTGTACGAGGGGCTCTTTGCCGCCGGTGGCCATCTGCCTGGCGCGCTTGCTGGCCACCATAACGAGTTCAAATCGGTTTGCTACATTGTCCAGGCAATCTTCAACAGTTACACGTGCCATTACTTTCTATTTCCCGTAGTGAATGATGTGTCTTCAGGGCTTTGTAGCCACTCAGTCCGCATCACTGCTTAAGTTGGAAGTTGACTCCGTCTGACGTCTTAAGCGCCAGTCGATAGCCTGTTCCTGAGCCGGGCATAAACTCTGCGCCGGAAGAACCCTCAATTGTAACTCAATTTGTAGAGAAATAGACCAGTGCTCGCGGCGGCTCCCAGAGATGTGAATATTCACGCAGCGGTGAGGCGCACGCGAGGCTATTCCATGAGGCCGGCCGCTAGTCGAGAAGGTTACTTAGTAGTTCTGACAGCTCCTGCACCTGACGGGGAGTCCGTACCCGATGACAGCTGAGGATGGCTTCGAGCTGTGCAAGTGCCACTTCGAAATCTTGATTGACCACAAGATAGTCAGAATCGACGTAGTGCGACATCTCCTCTACAGCCTGCGCCATCCGACCCTCAATAACCTCCGGTTGGTCCTGCCCACGTGCCGTTAGCCGCTGCAAGAGGGTCTTCTTCGAGGGGGGAATTATGAAAATAGCCTGAGTAGCTGGCAGTAGGCTCTTGACCTGCCCGGCGCCCTGCCAGTCAATTTCTAAAATGACGTCTATACCGGCACGCAGTTGCTCCTCGACCCAGACCTGCGATGTGCCGTAAAGATTGCCAAAAACTCTGGCATGTTCAAGAAATTCTGTACGTTTGAGCATATCGGTGAAATGGTTTTCATCGACGAAATGGTAGTTTACGCCGTTAACTTCGCCTGGCCTTTTCGGCCGGGTGGTGTGAGACACCGATACCTGCACTTGTGGGTCGTGCTTCAGCAGAGCGGAAACCAGGCTGGTCTTGCCGGCGCCGCTGGGTGCTGAAACAGTGTAGAGAATGCCTTTATCTTGCATGTGGAGTTCCGATATCTGCTGGCCGTTCGCTTATTCTATGTTTTGGATCTGTTCCCGCATTTGCTCAATCAAGACCTTGAGCTCGACGGCGTTTTGGGTGGTGCTGGTGGCTATTGATTTTGAGGACAGGGTATTGGCTTCGCGGTTCAGCTCCTGCATTAAAAAATCTAATCTGCGCCCACAGGGCCCGCCCTTGGCAAGTGTTCGTTTGACTTCATCAACGTGCGCTTCCAACCGATCCAGCTCCTCGTCGACGTCGGCCTTCTGGGCCAGCATTGCGAGCTCCTGTTCCAGTCGGCCTTCATCGGCCTCGATATCCAGCTCAGCAATGCGGCTTCTGACGCGGTCTTGCTGTCGCTGCATCAACGCCGGCAATTGTGCTCGGGTGGATGCGACCTCCGTCGCCACACGCTCTAGCCGGTCCAATACCATATCTGCCAACTTCTCACCTTCGCGCTCCCGAGTGCTTGCAAGCGAGCCAATAGTTTGGCTGAAGAGCGCGATAACGTGCTCTAAAACCTCCTCTTGCGAATTGTCCTCGGCATGACAGATGCCGGGAAACTGAAGTACCTCCAGAGGATTTAAAGGCTGTGTCTGGGGCGCCTTTGTCGCGATTTCCTGCGTCAAAGCCAACAACTGTTCAAGCCGAGCTGAATTCAAAATCAGGCTGCTGCCACCTTCCGCCCCACTTTGAACTCTCACCTGGCATTCGAGCTTGCCTCTGGCCAGGATTTTGGTGGCATGCTCACGAAGCCTCGGCTCCAGTGGTCTGAGCGCATCGGGTAGCTTGAAGGTGCAGTCCAGGTAGCGATGGTTCACCGTTCGTAACTCGATGGTCAATACTGACTTGTCCGTGGTCAGGCTTTCTCGAGCAAAGGCCGTCATACTATTTATCATTGGGTTTGAACTTACCTCGTCATTGGTATTCGAGATTGTCGATTGTAGCAGTTTGTGCGGTGGCCTCACAGTTGCTGTGAGCCTCTGCAAGCCGCTCGGCACTGCCGTATACTGGTGTTTTTTTCATCAGGAGAGAATTACCATGGTAAGACCTAGCGGCCGTCGTCCGGACCAATTGCGGGATATTGTTATCACCCGAAACTTTACTCGTCACGCGGAGGGATCGGTGTTGGTCTGCTTTGGCGATACCAAGGTTATCTGTACCGCCTCAGCATCGCCCGGGGTGCCGGGGTTTCTGCGCGGCTCTGGCAGTGGTTGGGTAACGGCAGAATATGGCATGCTGCCGCGGTCAACGGGAAGCCGTATGGGGCGAGAGGCCAGTCGTGGCAAGCAGGGTGGGCGTACGGTCGAAATTCAACGTCTGATCGGCCGTTCGCTGCGCGCCGGCATTGATTTGAAGCTTTTGGGTGAAAATACAATCAATATTGACTGTGATGTTATCCAGGCAGACGGTGGTACCAGAACAGCCTCGATTACCGGCGCCTGTGTCGCGTTAGTTGACGCTATAAATCATTTACAGCGGGAAAAGCTGATTAAAACAGACCCTCTCAGCCAAATGGTGGCCGCTGTCTCTGTCGGAATCTACCAGGGCGAGCCAGTGCTGGACCTGGATTACCCGGAGGATTCTGCGGCCGATACCGACATGAACGTTGTTATGGGCGATTCAGGGGGTTTTATTGAGGTGCAGGGTACCGCAGAGGGGGCCAGCTACTCCCGTGCTGAACTGGACAGCATGCTCGACTTGGCTAGCACGGGGATTACCGAGTTAATGGAAATCCAGCGCACTGCTCTGGCGACGTGAGTCGCCAGTAACCCGAGGTCGCCTAGAGTTCTATATCGTAGTCCATGATGACTGGCGCGTGGCTTGAAAATACCTTCGACTTGTAAATAGCGCCGTAGTCGACTGCGTACTTTAAACCCTGGGAAATAATGTGTGAATCAGTGCGCCAACCGTTAGTATCACGGCTGCCCTCCGGCCACCAGCTGAATTCGTCGGCGTCTGAATTAATTTCCCGGAAGGCATCGACGTAGCCTGTGTCGAGTAATTCGTCCATCCACTGGCGTTCTTCAGCAAGAAACCCTGGTTTGTTACTGTTCGCCTCTGTGTCCTGCAGGTCGCTTGCAGTGTGAGCAAATTGCCAGTTCCCGCAGATAATAAATTCTCTGCGCTTGTTGCGGACTTTTTGCAGATGGCCTTGCAGTAACGAGTAAAACTCGGACTTGTGAGTTAACTGCTTCTCCACCCCCTCCTCCGCACGGGGCGCCAACAGACAACCGACACTGAGGTTCTCGTAATCAGCCTGAATATAGCGGCCTTCCATGTCGTAATTGGCGAAGCCGAGGCCGGTCATGATTGCCTTGGGTAATTTACGGCAGTACAGGGCAACACCATTGGCCTTGCCGCCCACATCATCGAAGAAGTAGGCGTTGTAATCCTTTGGGAAATACTTGTTGTCCTGCAGGTCATATTCCGAACATCTAAGATCCTGAATACAAACAAAGTCTGCGTCCTGCCCGTTCAGCCAATCGTAAAAACCGTTTTCCGCGGCATCTTTGATGCCGTCAGCGCTGAAACTGATAATCCTCATTCATAGTCCCTTTTCGAGAGAGCGTGTATCATACCTGAGCATGTCGTGGCGGAGTACCAATGAAGACCAATCAAGTTAGTGCTCTGAGAGGTCTGGCTTGAATTATTTCCAGTAGCTTTGACGTGCACAGTATTATTCACCATTTAATGTATGGCACACTTGGCGAAGCGTGGCCTTTGAGTAAGTGTGCATAGCATAACCTAAAATCCTGAAATTCCCAGCCCGTTGACTCAGCCGGAAAACTCTATGGAAGCGTATCAAACTGAATTTATAGATCTGGCCCGTCGTTATAAGGTGTTGAAGTTTGGTGAATTTACCCTTAAATCGGGACGCATTAGTCCGTACTTTTTTAACGCGGGGGCCTTCGCTAGCGGCGGCGCTCTCGCGGCGCTAGGCCGCAGCTACGCTCAGCGTATCGTAGATTCCGGGCTTGAGTTCGATGTCCTGCTTGGTCCGGCGTACAAGGGTATCCCGCTGGCTGCTTCAACCGCAATTGCATTGGCCGATGTCCATGGCCGCGAGACTCCTTTTGCCTACAATCGGAAAGAGGCCAAGGATCACGGTGAAGGCGGCGTGCTGGTGGGTGCTCCGCTGGTCGGTCGTATCCTGGTTATCGATGATGTCATCACTGCTGGCACCGCGGTTCGTGAGATCATTGACATGATTAGCGCTGTCGGCGCTGAGCTTGCTGGTGTGGCTATTGGCCTCAATCGACAGGAACGCGGAGCAGGAGCGCTTTCCGCAATACAGGAAATTGAGCAAACCTACGATATACCTGTGTTGAGCATCGTTGATATGAACCACATCATTCAGTATCTAGAGATCGATGGTGGCTCAGAGCTTACTCTAGAGGGTATGCGGGCCTATCGCCAGCAATACGGAGTTTGAACTTGTGCGAGCTTCAGATTGGACATATATTGATCTGATGTTTTTTGTGTCCCGATTCGCGGCACCTCTACTGTGTGCCCTTGTGCTGCTGCAGCCAACCTCCTCCCATGCCCGAGAGCTTTACCGCTATAACAACGATCAGGGCAATATGGTGGTTGATTACCAGGTGCCGCCCGAATATGTCACTAAAGGCTACGAAATACTGAACGATCAAGGCATGGTTGTGGAGGTTGTGCCCAGAGAACTTAGCGAAGAAGAAAGGGCCAACCAGAAAATTCGCCAGCGTCTGGCGGACGAGGCCAAGGTAGAGCAAGAGCGCTTGCGTACCTGGGATGAATCACTGTTACTTCGCTACAGTACGATTGAGGATATCGATGCGGCGCGAGAGCGAGCCCTGCGAGATCTTCGGATCCGTGTCAGTATTTTGAAAAGTAATAAGCGGTCATTGAAAAGCCAAGTTGAGAGTTACCAGGCGCAAGCGGCGAGCCAAGAGCGTCGCGGCCAGACCGTAAATGTTAAGTATGTTACCGCCATAGAAGACCTACAGGCGAAAATAGCGATTACCGACATTGCTGTTGTTGATCGTCAGGCTGAAATTGAGCAGGTCTCGAATAACTTTCAAGCCGATATCGGCCGTTTTGAGATGCTACTTGAGGTGGTCGCCTTGCGCAGGGCAATGATGAAAAATAATTAAAACTGAGCAGATCAACCGGCGTACGTACTGGTCTGCCCTGGCATAGTTTGGGTGATAGCCTCACGAAAAAACCCTCGCATCAGCAAATCCCATTGATCCTGCCAGTCTGCGGTAGGAGCTCGCTGAAAGCCGCTGCGAACAAATTGAGAGATTCGGCCCTCTGCTGCTGCCATCAACAAATTTGCCGCTGCTGCCAGCGGAATTTGTGGCCGCAACCCTTCGCGCATCTCCGCTTCGCGGATCACTTGCTTTAACTGGGTTTCAAATCGATCGAATAATTGCGCCACCCGTTGGTGTAGCCTTTCGGATTCTCCTGCCAAGGCGTCCCCTGTCAGGATTCTGGTGATTCCCGGATTGCGCTCAGCGAAGGCTAGCAGCAGCAGTAACATTTTTTCACAGCGTGCTGCAGCCGTAGGTTCTTCACTGATAATAAGTTTAATTCGGCTGAACAAAGTGTCTTCGATGAACTCTATGAGTCCCTCAAACATCTTGGACTTGCTGGGAAAGTGTCGGTACAACGCGGCTTCAGAAACGCCGACCTGTTTTGCCAGACCGGCGGTAGTAATGCGATTGCCAGGGTTGGCCTCAAGCATCTGGGCCAGAGCTTCCAGTATTTGCTGACGCCGTTGGGATTTCTTTGGAGACATAGCACTCAAGGTTAGATCGCGGTGCTTCCCATGCTAGCGATTACCCGCTGTAGCTGCAATGAGTGTTCACTGATATGGCGCAAATAATTGCGTGACTGATTGAATTTGGCCTGAACATTTAGGCTTTTGTCGCTGTCTCGCGTCGATTCGAGATTAGGGTGCCTATGCCGTCGTCGGTAAAAACTTCCAGTAAAACCGCATGGGGTACTCTGCCGTCGATGATGTGTGCGCTTGCTACCCCTGATTTTACGGCGTCAAGTGCGCAGCCAATCTTCGGCAGCATGCCGCCGCTGATAGTGCCGTCTGCTATTAGTTCATCCACTTGTGCGGTTGCCAGACCGGTGAGTGTATTGCCGTCTTTATCCAGCAACCCGGAAACATTGGTAAGCAGCATCAACTTTTCTGCTTGCATGACCTGAGCGATTTTTCCAGCGACCAGGTCGGCATTGATGTTATATGTGCTGCCGTCTCTACCTACGCCTATGGGCGCGATAACAGGAATAAAATCGCTGCCAATAATCAAGTCCAAAACCTCAGTATCAATCTGCTCAACTTCGCCTACATACCCGATATCAATTATCTCAGAGGCATTAAGCTCTGGGCTATGGCGAGTTACCTTAAGCTTGCGAGCGCGAATTAATTGCCCGTCTTTGCCGGTAACACCAATAGCCTTACCGCCACTGCGATTAATTGACGACACTATCGCCTTGTTAACACTGCCCCCCAATACCATCTCAACGACATCCATAGTTTCGGAATCCGTTACCCGCATCCCATCTATGAACCGGGTTTTGATATTCAGCTTTTCCAACAGTGAGCCAATTTGGGGGCCGCCCCCGTGGACGATAACCGGATTCATACCGACCAGCTTCATCAACACTACATCGCGCGCAAAACTCTCCTGCAGCGTCGGGTCAACCATGGCATTGCCGCCAAACTTGACCACAATCGTTTTCCCTGTAAAACGCTGGATGTAGGGCAGCGCTTCGGTTAGCACCTGGGCTATGTTGAGCGCAGAATCGCGTGTGAGTGACATGGGGTTAAGCGAAGCCTCTAAAAGTTGAGTTCCAGTTCGGGGGCAATTGCCGCGAGCTGACTATGAAAATCTTGCTGAATCCTTTCGAGGGCCTCTTGGCTGTCGGCCTCAAAACGTGCGGTAAAAGCGGCGCTGGTATTCGATGCACGCAGGAGCCCCCAGCCGTCTTGAAAGTCCACCCTAAGTCCGTCCAGAGTATTGACCTTACCGTTGGCAAACTCTGCTTCTTTGGTAAATTCCTCTATGAGTGCAAACTTGCGGTTCTCAGGCACCGGCACGATCAGCTCAGGCGTGTTAATGCTGGAAGGGAAACTCGCTAATGTGTCATCCAGTGAATTGCCGTGGGTGCTAAGAATTTCGGCCAGCCGTCCAGCGGCATACATACCATCGTCAAATCCGTACCAGCGCTCTCCGAAAAACATATGTCCGGAGAATTCGCCGCCCAACAGAGCGCCAGTTTCAACCATTTTTTCTTTCATAAAGGCGTGTCCGGTTTTCCACAGAACCGGACGGCCTCCATAACGCGTGATCAATTGAGCCAGGTGACGGCTGCATTTCACATCAAATACGACATCTGCGCCCGGGTTGCGCGAAACTACATCTTCAGCGTAAACCATCAATAGCACATCAGACCTTACTATCTGCCCGCTGGGACTGACAATGGCGAGCCTATCGCCATCACCGTCAAACGCTACTCCGAAATCTGCTTCATTTGCCTGCACTGCTGTGACCAGGGCGCTCAGGTTGTCCTCATTACTGGTATCTGGCGACCGATTGGGGAACCGACCATCCAGTTCGCAGTACAGGGGCACTACTTCACAGCCCAGCTCTTCAAACAGCGCCGGGGCAACGCGACTGGTGGCACCGTTGCCTGCGTCGATAACTACCTTGAGCGGAACGGCAATGGCGATGTCGCTGATGACCTCTTCGATGTAAGCAGGCACAACGTCTTCACAGATCATTCTGCCAGTGCCTTTCTTAAATTTGCCAGCGATGACCCGCTCGCGGATGTCCTGAATACCACCAGCCGCAATGGTCTGCTGCTTAATGACGATCTTTAACCCATTGTATTCTGCCGGATTATGGCTGCCCGTCACCATGACACCGGAGTGAAAATTCAGATATCTGGTGGCAAAATAGAGCAGCGGCGTCGGTACAATGCCTATGTCTATGACGTCGCGGCCGCAGCCCATCAAGGACTTGATCAGGGCAGCTTTGATTCTTGGGCTTGATGTTCTACCGTCGCAGGCCACGATGACGGTTTGCTCGTCTGCCTCTCCGGCGACACTGCCGATTGCTGCGCCGATTTTGGCGATCATCTCATCGGATAGCTCACTCTGGGCCACACCGCGGATATCGTAGGCGCGGAAAATATGGTCTGGAAAGCCTGAATCGGAGATCGAAGCCACGCTGTTTATTGTCCCTGGCGCGACGCTTGAATCCAGATCGGAGACCTCTTCCTCGTCGTCGATAATTTTTTTCGACTGAAACAGGGGGTTAGTCAGTTCGGCGTCGGCAGAGTCGACAAATTCAACGACCGCGATCTCCGGCGCAGGCGCACTGCTCTGGCGCAGATTTCGCAGGGTCGCGCTTCTCAATTGTCTGGCCACAGTAATCAGCTCCGGGACGGATAGCTCCAGCGGACTTTTGCGATCTGCGGCTGCGATAGCTTTTTCAACTTCCCTGGCTAGCGCCTTTGGGTATCGGTTGAGCATTATTAACAGGCCGATTAAAACCGCAAGCACACAGGTAACGAGAACCGCGATTAGCGACGTTTCGTTGATATGCAGTTCGGAAACAAGCTGATCAGAGGGGGTGAATTTGATGCTCCAGCTGCTGTCCGGAATAGCAATAGTTTGGGCAAAAGCGATACCTGCATTACCGGCGGTA
Organism: Halieaceae bacterium; assembly: GCA_047633055.1. Classification (GTDB taxonomy): domain Bacteria; phylum Pseudomonadota; class Gammaproteobacteria; order Pseudomonadales; family Halieaceae; genus CALJFL01. The sequence continues at coordinate 11,834 of JBLIEI010000071.1, forward strand.
CCATGCTGAGCAATCATCGCATCACCTTTCGAATTACTTCCAGCTGGCCGTTTCTGCTGGAGGGTAAAGTTGCCACCTGCGGTGTCCAGAGACTGCATTGTTGATGCCAATACAGAATTGTCGATAGTGGCGATGACGACGGCGTTCCGGCGTTTTACTCTTGGGTGAGTCGCCAGTTGAGCGATTGAGGTTAACCACTTCCCTTCGAACTGATATGACTCAGCTAGAGTGTCGTCACCGTCGCCGGCACGGCGCACCAGATCGACTTCTATGTGGTTGCGCAGACCTTGATTGCCGCCCTCGAAACTGGCAGTCCCCATTTCATCCATGGGCAGCAAACGCAGGCTGATGACCTCGGGAAAATAATCCAACATTGCCTGTTCTACCAAGGCGACGTCCCTTCCCAGTTCGTTGGCGATGGCTTGTAACGCCAGCGGAGACTGTGCGGCGCCTTGCAGGCGGGCCTTCATTCCAGCTAGCAAACGTTGGATATTGGATGCTTGTTGAGCGGCTAAGGATTGGCTAACGCGCTGTAACTGCTGCTCGTTGATCCCAGGGTCGCGCAAGGCGATAAGATAAGTAAACCCCAGCAAAACGGGCGCCAGTATGACAATCAGGGCCACTGTGGCGGAGCTTCCCAGAGCACTCCCCTTGACGGTTATACCCTGGGGGTTGCTCGCACGTTCTTTTTTCTTCTTTTTTAGTGGATTCAACATTTGGAGGCATGGGCCTGTAAATCGTCCTGACAATCATAGTACGCCGGGCCGTTTTCTTAAATGCGTCCGGCGATTTTATTTTTATGCAGGGCTAGTTAGGGTGAGCACAGCTGCGCAATTTTAGCGATGATCTGGCGTGCAATGTTGCTCTTCCGCGTTTGCGGCAGTGAATGCTGGCCCTCGTGCCAGATAAGAGTGACCGCATTTTCGTCGCTGTTAAAACCTATGGACTGGTCTGACACGTCGTTGGCTACAATCAGATTCAGCCCTTTGCGCATCATCTTATCTCGTGCAGAGGAAAGCACGTCCTGAGTCTCAGCGGCAAAGCCAACGGCAAAAATGTTATCTGAATGGGCGGCAACAGTAGCGATGATGTCCGGGTTACGGACCAAGGCCAGGGTCGAATACTCCTCTCCCTTTTTGATCTTTTCGGCGTGATGCTGCGCAGGTCGGTAGTCTGCTACTGCCGCGCAGGCGATAAAGATGTCGCACTCGGGCAGTAGCTCCAGGCTGCAGTCAAGCATGTCCTGGGCACTGACCACGTCCATACGTCTGACATGGTCAGGCGTTGATAGTGACACCGGGCCGCTGATTAAAGTGGTGATTGCGCCGGCGTCTGCCGCTGCCTGGGCTAGTGCGTAGCCCATCTTTCCGGAGCTGTGATTGGAAATATAGCGCACGGGATCCAGTGCCTCCCGCGTCGGTCCGGCTGTTATCACCACCCTTTTTCCTGCCAGCGCACTGTCGACGAATAAAGCCGCGGCCTGTTCGGCTATTGATGATGGCTCTTCCATTCGACCTGGGCCAACGTCGCCGCACGCCTGCTGACCCTGAGCCGGGCCGATAATAGTTGCACCGCGGTCAGTCAGTATCTGGCAATTGGTCTGGGTTGCCGGGTCTCGCCACATTTGTTGATTCATCGCTGGAGCCAGCAGCATCGGGGCTGCGGTAGCCAGAGCGACAGTGGTAAGTAGATCGTCTGCACGACCAGTCGCTAGTCTGGCCAATAGATCTGCAGTGGCTGGAGCTATTAGAAGCAGGTCAGCCCAACGGCCAAGCTCGATATGGCCCATGCCTTGCTCGGCTTCCTCATCCAGCAGTTCAGTGTGTACCGGTTGGCCGGAAAGTGCCTGCAAGGTCAGCGGGGTGATGAATTCCTGCGCACCGCGAGTCATGATTACGCGCACCGTAGCCCCGCGCTCCTGAAGTTGTCGCACTAATTCGGCAGACTTGTAGGCCGCTATGCCTCCGCTCACCCCGAGCAGGACATTGCGATTGAAAAGATGTGCCATTATTTCTTCCGGCTTGGGACAATAGCTTTCGGGATGGGAAAGATAACACCCCGCAGAGTTTTTGACATCATGTGCTAAAAAGCTCAAGGAGGCGCTGTTTTGACGACTGCCAGAAGGTGGTGCCTGGAAGGGCCTCGGGACAAGTTGGTGATGCGTGGCTGCGCTGCCCTGTCTGACGCGGAACTGCTCGCGGTGGTTCTGCGAACGGGAACGGCAGAAAAGACCGCCCTTGAGCTAGCCAATACGATCCTCCTGCGTTTCGATGGCCTGGCAGGCTTGTTGGCCGCAGACAGCGACCAAATACTCGCTGTTGCTGGTGTGGGCCACAGCAAATATGCCCAGCTTCGTGCGGCTGTAGATTTGGCGCGACGTAGCGCCGAACAGCAGATAAGTGAGGCAGATGTAATGACCAGCCCGGAGCAGACCAGGATCTTTCTGCATCATCACCTGGGTAGTCGCGACCGTGAGGTCTTTTGTTGTCTGTTTCTCGACAGCCAGCACCGCTTACTGCGGTGTGAAGATCTGTTCTTCGGCACACTTGATGGCGCCGCAGTATATCCCCGTGAGATCGCCGTTCGCGCTCTGCAATATCGCGCCGGGGCAGTAATTCTGGCGCATAATCACCCTTCGGGCCTGGCAGAGCCTAGCGCTGCCGACAAGCGAATCACCGAAAGAATCAGAGATGCGCTGCAGTTACTTGATATTCGGGTGCTCGATCATTTCATTATAGGTCGCGGCCAGGCCTTCTCTTTTGCCGAACATGGTCTGTTATGAAGCAGCCTTGCTTCACCTTGCGTGGTATTGCAGCTTGCCTTGCCAGGGGTGTTCTGGTATAAAGTCGCGCTCCGCGAGGTGGGGGTAGCAAATTCCCGCCTGGTTACACCAATTTTTAGTAAATCCCCTCGTTTTTGGGAGAGGTATCATGGCTAGAGTCTGTCAGGTCACGGGTAAGCGTCCAGTATCCGGAAACAATGTTTCACATGCGAAAAATCGTACACGCCGTCGTTTTCTGCCAAATTTGCACAAGCATCGGTTTTGGGTTGAGACTGAAAAGCGCTTTGTATCACTGCGGGTTTCCAGCAAGGGTATGCGCATTATTGATAAAAAAGGCATCGAGCAGGTCCTTGAAGACATGCGCAGCCGCGGCGAAAAAGTCTAAACAGCGCTAGCGAAGGAGAATAGCTATGAGAGAAAAAGTCAGAATGAATTCGTCAGCGGGTACAGGGCATTTTTACACCACTGACAAGAATAAGCGTACTACCCCGGATAAGCTTGAGATGAAGAAGTATGATCCAGTTGTACGTAAGCACGTGATGTACAAGGAAGGTAAGATCAAGTAACTCTGATTGACCTCCTTCGTCTTCAAAAACCCCGGCTTTGCCGGGGTTTTTGTTTTTCGCCTCTGGCTTTTCTGACTCGCTGCCACAAAGGAGCATCCCATTCCCGAACTACCTGAGGTAGAGACTACCCGCCGGGGCGTTGAGCCCTATAGCGCGGGGTTCGTCGTCCAGGACCTGTTGGTCAGAGACGGTCGGCTGCGTTGGCCGGTACCGGAGAATTTGGCGGAAAAAATTCGCGGTCAGCGAATTGATAACGTCGAGCGCCGGGCCAAATACCTGCTGTTCAATACCGCGGCCGGTACTCTGCTCATGCATCTGGGAATGTCCGGTTCGCTCCGGGTTATGAACACAGCTGACCCGCTGTTGCGGCACGACCACCTGGAGATTCAATTTGAATCTGGTCGTTGTCTGCGTTACAACGACCCCCGTCGCTTTGGGTGTTGTTTGTGGCTGGCGCCGGGTGAAGTGCACCCCTTGCTGTCCCACTTGGGTCCGGAACCTTTGGGCGCAGATTTTGACGGCGCCCTACTTTATCGCCGCTCTCGCGGCCGCAAAGGGCCGATTAAAAACTTCATCATGGACGGAAAAGTGGTGGTGGGGGTTGGTAATATTTACGCTAACGAGGCCCTGTTCCTCGCTGGAATCCGACCAGAACGGGCGGCTGGGCGCGTTTCTCTGATCCGCTATGAGCGTTTGGCCGAACAGGTGAAGCAAGTACTTACTTCGGCTATAGATCACGGTGGAACTACTCTAAGAGATTTTGTTGGTGGTGATGGCAAGCCGGGATATTTTGCCCAACAGCTTTATGTTTATGGACGCGCAGGGGAGCCCTGCAAGGTTTGCGGCCGATTTTTGCGGGAACGTCGATTAAGTCAGCGAACTTCGGTTTACTGCGTGACCTGCCAGCGCTGAAGCGGCTACACTGTTGAGTAGCTTAGGGGAACGGGAATAAATCCTGGGAGTTATCAATGAAAATAAGATCAAATGAACGTCGCTTTACAGCGTTACTGATGGCGGGACTGTTGACTCTGCCACAGGTGCTTTGTGCGCAGGAAGCAGTCGACGAGAGTCCGAATGAATTTGCAATGGTCGGGGACTTACTGGTGGCACGGCCTATCGGGCTGGTAATGACCGCCGGTGGGGCCGCAGTCTGGTTGGTCAGCCTGCCGTTCACGTTGTTGGCGGGCCATGCGGGAGAGGCTGCGGAAACGTTAATCCTGGGTCCTGGAGCAGCGACCTTTGTGCGGTGCCTGGGATGTCGTGATACTGGCTATACCAACAAGGACGTTAAAAGGTACCGTGAAAGTCAGGGAGAGTCCGAGGACGATTCCTGATTGTTGCCTGAGGGCCATGTACCTCGATGGCCGCGCTCAGCTAAACCGCTGCTTTAACGCGATAGCCACTTGCGGGGGTACAAATGGTGTTATATCACCGTCCAGAGCGGCGATCTCCCGCACCAAGCTGGATGATATATAGGACAGGTGCTCTGAGGGCGTCATAAAAATGCTTTCAAAATCGGGCCACATGGCGCGGTTCATATTGGCCAGCTGAAACTCGTACTCAAAGTCTGCAACTGCTCGTAAGCCACGCAATACACATCTCGCATTCTGGCTGCGGCTGAAATCCGTTAGCAGGTTGCTGAATCCCACCACCTCGACATTATCCAGATGAGCCAAAGAGCTGGTGCATAGCTCGACGCGTTCCTCCAGGGTGAACAGGGGAGTTTTCTTTTGACTGTGTGCAATCGCTACCACCACTCGGTCGAATAATCTGGCCGCTCGCTCAGCCAAATTGACATGGCCATTGGTGATGGGATCGAAGGTTCCAGGGTAGATCACAGATTCTGTCTTCATATTGGCACGCACCTCATTATCCGAAGCAGCGGATGGTAAACAATTTGGTTTTACTGCACAAACCAGCCAGGTGCCATTAATCGAGCTGATAGAGCCGAAAGTGCACTTCACCGCTGGTTTTTTCACGGTGTAAACGCCAATTCAAAGGTATATCAGGGCCTTCGTCGCTGGTTCCAGTCTCCAGATAGATAAGTGCCCCCGGATTGAGCAAACACCTGCTTGCTAAAAGATCGCACACCTCGGCCGTCAGGCCCATGCCAAAGGGTGGATCCATAAATACGATATCGTAGCGTGTCTTAGTTGACTGCAGAAAGCTCGCAGCCTTGCCATTGATACATTTTGCCTGCGATAGGGCGGACAGCGCTGCGAGGTGCTGTTGAATCTGGACCATCGTTTGCCCATTGCTATCCACGAAATCACAGTGCGCCGCTCCGCGGGACAAGGCTTCCAGCCCCAGCGCGCCGCTACCTGCAAAAAGGTCTGCACACCACGCCTGGTGAATTTGTGGAGCTAGCCAGTTAAAGACTGTTTCACGGACGCGGTCAGGCGTGGGACGCAAGCCTGGTGCGGCACTAAAGTTAAGCTTACGGCCGCGCCACGTACCGCCGATAATGCGCAGTCGACCGGGCCCTTCGGTTGCTTGGGGTGTCGCAGATTTTCGCTGTGCCATTTCTCCGCCTCGAACAAGAGTGATAGGATATGCCCTGTCACCGGCCTCCCCCTCGAACTCTAGCACGACCGATATGAAATTATTCAAACGTAAAAAATCTGCTAACGCGCCTGATGCCGACACCCAGCTGGAGAGCGGCGCCACGCCTGTTGCCGGGGTTGAAACCGAGAATGCCCTTGATACTGCGACCGAGAAGCGATTTTTTGACCGCCTACGCAATGGCTTGGGACGCACCAGTGACAACCTTGTTCAGGGCATGGGCAACCTGTTTCTTGGTCGTAAAGAAATTGATGCCGACTTGCTGGAAGAGCTTGAATTGCAACTGTTGCAGGCAGACGTTGGTGTAGAGGCCACCGTGGAGATCATTGATCATCTCACTCAGGGAGTGTCACGCCGGGAATTGACCAGTCCAGAAGGACTGCAGAATGCGCTTAAAGCAGAGCTGTTAGCCCTGCTGGAACCTTGTGAGCAGGCACTGCAGGTCAAACGTGAGGGTCCTATGGTCATTTTAATGGTGGGTGTGAATGGCGTTGGTAAGACCACCACCATTGGGAAAATGGCCAAGCGATTTCAATCACAGGGGCTTTCAGTGATGCTGGCGGCGGGCGATACTTTTCGGGCGGCGGCGGTTGAGCAACTGCAGGTCTGGGGCGACCTCAATGATGTTCCTGTCGTTGCTCAGCATACTGGCGCCGACAGTGCCTCGGTTATCTTCGACGCCTTACAGGCGGCTCAAGCCCGCTCGATAGACGTGCTTATCGCAGATACAGCGGGGCGCTTGCACAACAAAGATAACCTCATGGAAGAGTTGAAAAAAGTCGTCAGGGTACTGGCGAAGCTGGATCCCGCCGCTCCTCACGAAATTATGCTCGTGCTGGACGCAGGAACTGGCCAAAACGCCCTCGCGCAGGCCAGCAATTTCGGGGCAATCGTCGGTGTCACTGGCTTGAGCATCACCAAATTAGACGGCACCGCCAAGGGCGGCATTATTTTTGCAATAGCGCGTAAGCTTGGTTTGCCTATCCGTTTTATTGGTGTCGGGGAGGGGGTCGATGATTTGCGCCCCTTTCAGGCTGGTGAATTTATCGACGCTTTATTTGCCCGAGAAGACTCCGCTGCATGATTAGTTTTGATCGCGTCAGTAAACGCTATGCTGAGGGACACGATGCGCTCAGAGAGGTTTCTTTCAAAATAGAGTGCGACGAACTGGTATTTCTGACCGGACACTCCGGTGCCGGTAAAAGCACCTTAATGCGTTTGATCATGCTGATGGAGCGTCCCAGCCGAGGCCATGTATTGGTTGATGGTCAGAATCTGGCTGTGTTGGGTACGCGAGCGATTCCCGGCCATCGGCGCAATATCGGCGCGGTGTTCCAGAATCACCAGTTGCTGTTTGACCGCAGCGTCTTCGACAACGTGGCTTTGCCGCTGATTATTGCTGGCTACGACCATCGTGAGGTGAGCCGACGGGTGCGCGCAGCGCTGGATAAGGTGAGCCTGTTGGATAGAGAGCGGGCTTTGCCGATTACTTTGTCCGGGGGGGAGCAGCAGCGAGTAGGGATTGCACGTGCTGTGGTCTGTCGCCCTAAAATACTACTGGCGGATGAGCCAACCGGAAATCTCGACCCCGCTTTGTCGAAAGAAATTATGACCCTGTTTGAGGACTTTAGTCAGGTCGGGGTCACCGTGTTGATCGCCAGCCATGATCTAGCACTGATTTCCCGAATGCATCATCGTATTATTACTCTGAATGAAGGTCGTATTGTCACTGGGGCAGCGGTCTAATCGCTAAACCCCCAACAGGCAGCCAACGCCGCGACGGCGCCAGTCAGAGCAAGGCGCGCTGGCGGGATCACTATCATGCGTGGCTCCGGCACCATCGACTTTCGGCTGCCGACAGTCTGGTTCGTATACTGGATAACCTGGGCTCAAGCATCATGACCTGGTTAGTCATTGGTATCGCCTTGGCTTTGCCAGTGGCACTAAATGTCGCGCTGGATAACACCCGTTCGCTCACTGAGCGACTCGATAGCCCCGCGCAAATTTCACTATTCCTGCGCGGTGATCTGAGTTTACAAAAAGCCGAACAGCTTCAGGAGGAATTGGAAGAACGGCCAGACATAGCCAACCTTTTGTTGATATCCAGCGAGGCAGCGTTGGCCGAGTTCCGCAGCCTCTCGGGTTTTGCAGATGTTCTGGACAGCCTTCAGGAAAATCCGCTACCGCACTTGCTTTTGGTCACTCCCGCCGCCGAACGCGAGGCAGGACAGGTCGAATTACTGAGAGTTCAGCTGGAATCCTATCCTCACGTTGCCGAGGCCGTATTGGACCGTGCGTGGCTGCAACGGCTGAACAATATTATGGACCTGAGTCGGCGGCTGGTGCTGGCTTTGGCCAGCGTACTGCTGCTGGGGGTCGTGTTGATATTAGGCAATACTATCCGTCTGGCGATAGAAAGCAGGCGGGAGGAAATATTGATCGTCAAACTGGTTGGCGGCAGCAACGCTTTTGTACGTCGCCCGTTTCTTTATACGGGCCTCTGGTATGGAGTGGGTGGGGGCCTGGTCGCGGCGCTGCTGGTGATCGCGGCACTGTGGTTTGTCGATGCCCCGATCCAACGGCTGGCCCTGTCATATCAGAGCAGTTTCACCCTTCAGGGTTTGGGCATAATGGGTAGCCTCAACCTGATTATGCTGGGTGGCCTGCTGGGTTTGGCCGGCGCCTGGCTGGCGGTTTCTCGCCATTTAGGGGCTATTGAGCCTCGATAGAGCCTCGTGCAGCGCGAAGTCCACCCACACGCTCTACTTGCAGCCGACCAACTGCTATCACGTCCTGTTCAAATATGCCGTGAACCCGTCTATGAGGGCTCGGTAGACGGGTGGCCGCCCCCGACCTCCATATCGCTGAGGGTCTGAACAGGACCTGATTGTAATTAGCTTGTGCCCAGGATTCTTGTCATTCAGGTAGTTTTTATCTGTATGATAGCTAACTGCCTGAAAAACAAAGATAAAAAATAATTTTCTCCTCCTAGCAATGAAACTTTCCAAGAATTGGCACTCTAATGCATTGAGTGCTAAAATTCATGTCCAGAAAAAAGGAGAACCGACTATGAGCAAGAGTCTGCAGCCATTAGGGCAGATGGTACCGGGAGCAAATCTGACCGCCTATGTACAGGCTGTTAGCAGTATTCCTATGCTCACTCGAGAACGCGAAAAGGAATTGGCAGAATCTTTGTTTTATCACGAAGAAGTGGCGGCGGCCCGTGAGCTGGTTATGTCGCACCTGCGTTTCGTGGTTCATATTGCCCGCAGCTATTCGGGTTATGGACTGGCCGAGGCCGATCTTATCCAGGAAGGCAATGTTGGCCTGATGAAGGCGGTTAAGCGCTATAATCCTGAAAAAGGTGTGCGCCTGGTATCTTTCGCTGTGCACTGGATCAAGGCTGAAATGCACGAATATATTTTGCGCAACTGGCGCATCGTGAAAGTCGCCACCACCAAGGCTCAGCGCAAATTGTTTTTTAATCTGCGGAGTGCGAAGAAAACATTGGCCTGGCTGAGTGCAGCTGAAGCCCAGGCTGTAGCGGATGATCTCGGTGTAGATATCAAGGAAGTTCACCGAATGGAAGGCCGGCTCACCAGCCGCGATGTTGCTTTTGATTCACCGGTTGATAGCGATGACGACGATGTCTGGCATGCGCCACAGTATTATCTGGAGGATCAGAGTAGCGATCCTGCAGACGCTATAGAATCGAGTGACTGGCAGCAGAATAATCAGCAGCAGCTCTACTTGGCGTTGGCAGACCTCGATGAACGCAGCCGCGATATTCTGGCACGGCGTTGGCTCGCAGAGAAGAAAGCGACACTGCATGAACTGGCTGCGGAATATGAGATATCAGCTGAGCGTATCAGGCAGCTTGAACAGAATGCGATGAAAAAACTGCGGGTGGCAATCGCCGCCTGATTTCTAACCGGAGCAGTTCTTCCTGCTCCGGGCTGCGCTATAATGCACTGATGGCAAACCTCTATATATCTCTGGCTTCCCTCAGCGCCATGCTGGCCGTCACTTTTGGCGCGTTTGGCGCCCACGCCCTGAAAGGCAGATTGGACGACTATGCTCTTGGTGTCTTCCAGACTGCCGTCCAATACCACTTCTATCATAGCCTGGCGCTGTTAGCCGTTGGGATACTGGCTCTGAGTCAAACCCACTCCGGTCTGCTACGCAGTTCTGGCTGGTTGTTTATGCTCGGCATAATCCTGTTTTCAGGCAGTCTCTACGGCCTCAGTCTGACCGGGATCAAATGGTTGGGTGCTGTGACGCCGCTGGGTGGCCTTGCCTTTATCGCGGGTTGGGTATGTCTGGCCACCGCCGCGTGGAAATTATAGCCCTGAAACCCCCTGGACCTGCTGAATAATGATCGAACCGCCCAAGAGCCGGCGCATCCGCAGTTTTGTATTGCGTTCCGGTCGCATGACAGAGGCCCAACAGCGGGCCTATGACGAGAACTGGGACCAATGGGGCCTGGAGCATAATGATGGTGTGTTAGACGTTAACACCGCATTTGGTCGAGACGCGGATACTGTGCTTGAAATCGGTTTTGGTATGGGTCAGTCGTTGGTGACGATGGCGGCCCAGTCTC
>JBLIEI010000072.1:0-21499 GCA_047633055.1 Halieaceae bacterium
TGGAGGAGAACCTGTTTCCCCACCGTATGTCACTGGAAGAGCCAGGGCGACTCGAAGAGGAGCGTCGGCTGTGCTATGTGGGAATCACTCGAGCGATGGAGCAGCTGGTGATGACGTATGCCGAGAGTCGACGCCTGCACGGCAGCGAGACCTATAATACGCCTTCGCGTTTTATTCGGGAGATTCCCGCTGAGTTACTGCAGGAGGTTAGGTTACATTCGACGGTAACCCGCCCGGTAAGCGCTCTGGCGCAAGCTCAGGTGCCTGACACGGGCTTGAGTTTGGGACAGGCGGTATATCATCAAATTTTTGGCGAGGGCGTCGTGCTAAACTTTGAGGGTCGAGGTGGGAATGCACGGGTCGAAGTAAATTTTGATACCGAGGGCAGCAAATGGCTGGTCGTTCAGTACGCCAACCTACAACTGATGTAAATTCTGCCAACATGGGAAAACTATGACGGAATCAAACATTGAACGTCGTCTGGCGCCACTGGTTATTTTAATGCTGGTGGTCGCGCTGGTGGTATTGGTGGCAGTTTGGGCGACGGATCGCGCAAGCCATGCTCTGAGCAACGGTGAAGTGACCGGGTCAGCAGGCACGGATACTTCGCAGCAAAGATTTCATTGGAAAATAGTGACTACGTGGCCGAAAAATCTTCCCGGTCTGGGTGCTGGCCCAGAAAATTTTGCCCGACTGGTTGGGGAAATGAGCGCAGGTCGACTCACCGCTCGTGTCTATGGTTCTGGGGAAATGGTGCCGGCTTTCGAGGTCTTTGATGCGGTATCTCAGGGCGTTGCCGATGCGGGTCACGGAGCATCCTACTATTGGAAAGGCAAGATCCCGGCCTCGGTGTTTTTTACCGCGGTGCCCTTTGGTATGACCGCCCAGGAAATGAACGGCTGGCTGCATTATGGTGGCGGCCTCGAAGTGTGGCGGGAAACCTATGCAGCAGCTAATGTTATTCCCATGGCCGGTGGGAGTACCGGGGTACAAATGGCGGGCTGGTTCAACCGGGAAATTAACTCGGTTGAGGATATCAAAGGTCTAAAAATGCGCATTCCGGGCATGGCCGGCGAAGTGTTTGCCGCCGCGGGTGGCACAGCGGTTCGAATCCCGGGCAGCGAAGTCTACACCTCGCTGCAGACCGGGGTTATTGATGCAGCAGAATGGGTGGGCCCCTATAACGACTTGTCTTTGGGCCTGCACCAGGTTGCCAAGTATTACTACTACCCAGGCTGGCATGAACCGGGGGCTATGCTCGAATTTATTATTAATAAGCAGTCTATGGACGCCTTACCGGAAGACCTGCAGGCAATCGTTACCACCGCTGCCAGGGCTGTTAATCAGGACATGCTCGATGAATTTACGGCCCGCAACAACCGTGCCCTTCAACAGCTGGTAAACGATCACGGTGTGCAGCTTAGGCAGCTGCCGGATGATGTGCTCAAGGTATTGTGGCGGGAAAGTGAAATCGTCATGCAAAAGCTGATAAAAAACGATCCAATGGCGGCTAAAGTTCACGCCTCATTTAAGGCATATTACGATGGTGTTCGCCAATACCACCATATATCTGAGCAGTCCTACATCAATGCCCGGGATCGTGTTATGGGCAGTGCAGCAGGCGACCCTGCGGCAGGCGACCCTGCTTACTGATGGATAGTCCGGGTGCGGCCGTTTTTGTCTATGGCGACAAATACAAATACACCCTCCGTCACCTTAAGTGGGTCGCCGTCGTGCTGCGAATTGATCCACACCTCAACAACCACCCGTACAGAGCTTCGTCCCACCTCTAGCACGTCACAGTAGCAGCTTACGACCGCTCCCACGTGAACCGGGGTGAGAAAGACCATGCCTTCTGTAGCAACCGTAGCAACCCGCCCCCCGGCAACTTCCCCGGCTGATACCGAGCCCGCCATATCCATTTGCGACAGTAGCCAACCGCCATAGATATCGCCGCTGCCATTGGTATCTCTAGGCATAGCAATGGTTTGCAGGGCTAGGTCGCCCTGTGGGATGGGGGTGGAATCGATGTCATTCATGGCTTTCTACTCTAAAATTGAGCTTGTGAGCGCCCTAGTTGTTTAGCTGTCCTGGCAACCAGGTTGCCAGCCCCGGCACAAGCCAGAGTATCACCATCATCAACAGCTGGATAAGTATAAAGGGAATCACCCCGCGGTAGATAGCGCTAGTGGGCACTGACTCCGGTGCCACGCCACGCAGATAAAACAGGGCAAAACCAAAGGGCGGAGTCAGGAAGGATGTTTGCAGGTTGAGCGCTATCATAATACCCAGCCATATAGGATCCAGTCCCATCGCCAGTAGTATTGGGCCAACGATGGGCACAACCACAAAAGTGATTTCGATAAAATCCAGAATAAAGCCCAGCAAGAATATTATTAGCATCACCAGTAGAGTGGCCCCGACGACTCCCCCCGGCATGCCTATAAAAAACTCCCTAATCAGTTCTTCACCGCCAAAGCCTCTGAACACCAGCGAAAACACCGCCGCCCCTATCAAAATCATGAATACCATGCAGGTGACTTCCATGGTGCTGATGGCTACTGCCTTTAGTCTGCTCAGGTTCATTTCCCGCTTGCTGTAAGCAAGTACTAAAGCACCGGTCGCGCCAACGCCTGCGGCTTCAGTAGGGGTGGCGACGCCCAACAAGATAGAACCCAGCACCAGCATAATTAACAGCAATGGCGGTACTAGACCGCGTACCAACGTGCCAATATCCGCTTTCTCGACCTTCGCCGGCGGCGCCATCTCAGGTTTGAGAGCCGCTACTATCAGTAAATACGCGATGTAGAACGCCACCAGTAACAGGCCTGGTAGTAAAGCGCCCACAAACAGGTCACCGACTGATACCGTCTTGGGATTGAAAATATTCAGGCTAAGCTGGGCTTGCTGATAGGCGTTGGAAAGGATGTCTCCCAGCAAAACCAGCGCGATGGAGGGTGGGATAATTTGCCCCAGCGTTCCTGTAGCGCAAATTGTGCCTGTTGCCAAAGAGGGGCTGTAGCCGTTGCGCAGCATACTTGGCAAAGACAACATGCCCATAGTCACGACCGTCGCGCCTACTATGCCTGTGCTGGCAGCCAGTAACATGCCGACGATCACCACTGAGATACCCAATCCGCCGCGCAGGCCACCAAAGAGCTTGGCCATGTTGTCCAGTAATTCTTCAGCGACCCGGGATTTTTCCAGGGTTACGCCCATAAGGATGAAGAGGGGGACGGCAATCAAGGTGCCATTGCTAATCGTGCCGAACAATCGTGCCGGCAGGGCCGCCAGGAATGCGGCATCGAAGTTTCCAACTATGATGCCTCCGGCGGCAAAGGCCAGTGCGGTACCGGCCAGAGTGAAAGCCACAGGGTAGCCAAACATAAGTAGCAGGCAGACAGCGGCAAACATCCACAATGCGATAGTGCCATCCATTAGGGCGTGTCACCTGCGATAAGAATCAATGTGTTGCGTAACGTCTCTGCGATGCCCTGCAATAACAAATTGATCGCCATTAACGGCAATAGCGTTTTGAGCAGGAATACGGCGGGAATGCCTCCCGGCTCTGGTGATATTTCGCGAACTGACCAGGATTCAGCCACATAGCTAAAGCTCACAGTGCAGATGAACAGGCACAGCGGCAACAGAAAAATAATCCCACCCAGGCTGTTTACCCAGGCTCGCTGTCTCGTGCTGTATGCGCGATAAAAAATATCGACTCGCACATGTGCCCCTACTTTCAGTGCGTAGGCTATACCCAGCATGAACAACGCACCATGCATGTAGGTTACGGCCTCCTGGGCAGCAATAGATCCAATGCTGAAGCCGTAACGCAACACGACGACCGCCGTCGTTACGATCGCCATGAACACAGCAAGCCAGGCCAGCAGGCGGCCGCTGTAATCGGTGAAGGTGTCGATGTAATTTACCAATGAACGCATAGAGGATTGGCAATCTTGCCTTTTTGATTATTGAAGTGGAGAGTATCATAGCGAACTCGCGCAGGTGAACGACCCTGAGGAAGTACATAATTTGGATGCCATAATATGTTGATCGTTATTTCGCCGGCAAAAACGTTGGATTTCGATTCCCCGACAACGACACGGAAAAATACTCAGCCTCAGTTTCTAGAAAGCGCGGGGTTGCTGATAGATGACGCGCGAAAAATGTCACCAACGGACATTCGGCAACTGATGGGCGTCAGTGAAAATATTGCTCAGCTGAGTCACCAGCGCTTTATGAACTGGGGGACCCCTTTTACGCTGGATAATGCGAAGCAGGCGATCTTGGCCTTTAAGGGCGATGTCTATACAGGTCTGGAGGCGGAAACTCTGTCTGCCGAGCAGCTGAGCTTTGCTCAAAAGCATCTGAGGATACTGTCGGGGCTCTATGGCCTGTTGCGCCCTCTTGATCTGATGCAGGCGTATCGCCTGGAAATGGGGCTAAAATTTGGCAACAGTGGTGGCAGTGACCTTTACCAATTCTGGGGCGACCGAATCAACCTTACGCTCAACAGCCAGCTGAAAAAAAGTGGCTCTCAAGTCCTGCTTAATCTGGCGTCTCAGGAGTACTTTAAATCCGTGAAAGCCAGTGCTCTGGAGGCAGATATTGTTACTCCGGTATTTAAAGATCTGAAGGGTGAGAAATACAAGGTGATCAGTTTTTTTGCCAAAAAAGCGCGAGGACAAATGGCTCGCTACATCATAGAAAAAGGGTTGAATGAGCCGGATTCGTTGAAGCGGTACCGGGTAGCTGGATACCGCTATAACAAGGCAGAATCGACCGCCAGAGAAATGGTTTTTACTCGTGACGAACCCCCAGCGTCGACATAGTCGGTCCAGGCCTGATGGCGTTGAAAATCAGTGATTCGACGGCCGCTGGCGAGGTGGCCTAAATGACACAGTTGCCCTATTCGCAGGCTAGCGAAAACAATAAAAAGCCGGTTTTAAAGGTGCTAGAGCGCGTTTTTGCGGATCGAAAATCGGTGTTAGAAATAGGGAGTGGCACAGGCCAACACGCAACCTACTTGGCTACCGCACTGCAGCACCTAAGCTGGCAACCCACAGATATAGCGGCTCACCTGCCGATATTGTTGCCTCGCTGCCAGCAGGCAGCGACCCCGAATCTGGCTTCGCCATTGGCGCTGGACGTCTGTCTGAAACCCTGGCCTGACCTTCTGTTTGACGCGGTGTTTACAGCCAACACCTTGCACATTATGAGCTCCGACTCAGTACGGGCATTGTTTGATTCACTGGGTGACTTTGCCCATCGAGATGTTTGCTTAGCCGTCTATGGGCCATTCAATTACGGTGGCCAGTATAGCAGCGAGAGCAATGCCCTATTTGATCAGTGGCTGGTGGAGCGTGACCAAGCAAGTGCAATACGAGATTTCGAACAGGTTGACGCACTGGCCCGATCAGCGGGGTTTATGCTGCAAGAAGACAATGAAATGCCTGCCAACAATCGCTTGTTGGTGTGGCGGCGATGGGGCTGATCAGTCTGCTTTTTTAAAAGGCAGCATACCTTCGGCCTGCTTCAGGTAGGCCCCGATTTGTGGCGCTTCTTGACGGGTAAAGTTACCCACCGCCGCGGATAGTGCCGGGTCCGCTATCCAGTGATTGGAATAGGTGAGTACCGGTCGGAAGCCGCGCTGGATCTTATGTTCGCCCTGTGCGCCGGGATCAAAACGCTGTAGGCCATTGGCGATACAGTACTCTATGCCCTGATAGTAGCAGGCTTCGAAATGGAGGCAATCGAATTCTTGTTCACAGCCCCAGTATCTGCCGTAGAGTGTGTCTGAAGAGCGAAAATACAGCGCGCCTGCTACCGGCTCCAGGTCTCTATAAGCCATAACCAAAACGGTTTGTTCACCCATGGCGGCGGCGGTTTCGGTGAAGAACTTGCGGGTAAGATAGCCGCCGTGACCGCTGCGTTTGGCGTAGGTGAGTTGATAAAAACGATAAAACTGCAGCCACAGTTCGGGGCTTATTTGCTCTCCTTCAAATACCTGCAGGCGCAATCCCTGTTCGCGGACTCTGCTGCGTTCGCGGCGCAGGCTCTTTCGTTTGCGGCTACTAAAAGTCGCCAGAAAATCGTCGAAAGATTCAAACCCCTCGTTGAACCAGTGAAACTGGGTGGCAATGCGCTGGTGTAGTCCCAGAGTACATACCATATTGCTCACCGCTGGCGTTGGAAACAACAAGTGCCACGATGAGATGTCTTGTTGTCCGGCAAATTTCTTAATAGCTTCCAAGGCTACCAGGGTTAATGCTTTTTGGTCTTGATCTGAGCCAATACATAGCCGTGGCCCGGTTGCTGGCGTAAACGGAATGGCTGTTATCAATTTTGGATAATATTGCAGGTTACTACGCTGCCAGGCGTCGGCCCAGGACCAGTCGAAGACATACTCGCCGTAGGAGTGGGACTTGAGATAGAGGGGCATTACTGCCACTGCCCGATTGTCGCTGCGGATGATGAGATGGCAAGGCTGCCAACCGCTGTCAGCCGTGGTACAACCGGTGGTCTCCAGGCCCAACAAAAATTGGTGTCGCAAAAATGGATAATCTTCCCCAGTGATTTCATCCCACTCACTGGCGTCAACCTGCCCCAGGCTGCTCGTAAACTCGACACTATAACTGGGGGTGCTTAAGTCACTCATAATTTTCAGCCCTGATTCGTGAGTGCGTAGTCAACAACAACGCTGGCGAACATGACCAGTCCGACCCAGTTATTGTGCTTAAAAGCCCGGAAACACGCCGTTGCCTCCCTGTTTCTAATCAGGTACTGGTGATAAATGAACAACAATGCGATAGTCGCCAGGCCAGTGTAGAAAACTATCCCCAGCTCAAACTTCAGGCTTCCCAGGTAATAAGCGAGCAGGCACATGATCTGTAATACGCCAATGACCGCCCTGTCTGCGTTGCCGAACAGGATTGCCGTCGATTTGATGCCAATCTTAATGTCGTCATCGCGATCCACCATGGCGTACTGGGTGTCATAAACAATCGTCCACAGTACATTCCCAATAAAGAGTAACCAGCAGCCTGCAGGCAGCGAGCCAGTCTGGGCGGCAAAGGCCATTGGTATACTCCAGGAAAAAGCCAAGCCCAATACGAGTTGCGGCAATTGAGTGACACGCTTCATCAGCGGATAACAAGCAGTCAATACGACTGCTGCCAAAGACAGCAGAATCGTCAGGTTATTGGTGGTCAATACTAGTGCAAATGCCAACAGGCACAGTACCAGGGCCAGCACAATTGCTTCAGTGACAGTTACCGCCCCGGTTATCAGTGGTCGGTTGTGAGTGCGCGCGACAGCTCCGTCCAGATCGCGATCCGCCAAGTCATTGGCGACGCACCCGGCAGAGCGCATCAAAAAAGTGCCCAACATGAATACCAACAATAATTTGATGTCCGGCACCCCGCTGGCTGCTATCCATAGCGCCCACAGAGTAGGCCAGAGTAGCAATAAGGTGCCGATTGGTTTGTCAAATCGGATGAGCTTTAGCAGGGCGGAGGCTTTAGTTGCGGATATCATCAGTGTCAGGAGGTTGGATCCAGGAAAAAAATTAAGCTTACTATTTTGGCTTGAAAATTGCTGTGCTAACTCGGCCTCTTTGAGAGCGATGTACCGGCAGCTCGTCGGACCAGGGACAGAAATCCGACAAAAAAACTTCGCTGACGAGCAGCGGCTTGCGATTGACGTCGAATCGAGAGCGGCGCGCCCAAACTTGCTGACCTTGGTGCAGGTTAGCGGGCAGATAAGTCGAGCGGCCTGATAACAGCGCCAGCTCAAAAGGGCTGCGCCGCATACCAGAGTACCTGAATAGAATACTGCCCAGCGAGCGATTTTTCAACTGTCTCAGGTGCCGCAGACCGCCTGAAATACTGTCCACCGGGAAAACACTGCGGGCATAAACTACCGGCTTTCCCGCTAATTCCAGACTGACCTCGCGAATTAGCGCCAATTGGCGCTCTGGCACGGATAACAGCGACCGCTCCGAGGCCATTGGCACTTGCCAGTATTGGGCCAGGCGCAGCACCCGAAACGTTGAGCCGCCTTGGGCAATCAGTCGAGCCGTCAACGATCCATCGTCCAACAACCACGATCGGCGGGAAGCCGGTAACGCGACACTTGAAAACTGATGACAAGGGCGCCAGCTGGGGTCGTGGGTATCACGATCTGGTTGTTGGGTCATTGCAGGGGCTTCGGCACTCACGGGCTCGGGCGATAATGTGGGCCAAGAACGGGCTTGATGCAAGTGTTAGCGGGTACGGCCGGCATATTGGTGCCTATAAATTCCTTGCACAATTTTCACACAACCCTATAGTTACGACTCGCGAATTTTGTCAAATTTATTGTCTCCCGAGGCCTGAGGGCCGCCGATTCGGGGGTCTAAAGTAAATCAAAGAAACGGTGTCTGTTATGAGTAAGTGGGAATGTATTGTCTGTGGCCTGGTATACGACGAGAAAGAAGGTTGGCCCGACGATGGAATAGCCCCGGGCACCAAGTGGGAGGATGTTCCTGAAGATTGGCTGTGTCCTGATTGTGGCGTGGGTAAAGAAGATTTCGAGTTGATTGAAGAGGCTGCAGTTGAGGATACCCCGCATCACGAAGAACCGGTGGTGGACAAAGTGCATCCGCCAGTAGTGATATTGGGCACAGGGCTCGCCGGATATGGACTTGCCAAAGAATTCCGCAAGCACGACGATCAGACCCCATTGATATTAATCACTTCGGATGACGGCCGCTCCTACTCAAAGCCGATGCTTTCCACGGGTTATACCAAAGATACTTCAGCGGATGATCTGGCTCAGCTCGATGCAGGCAGTATGGGTAAGATGCTCAAGGCCAGTGTTTGGACCATGACCAAGGTCAGCGCGATTGATACTGCCCAGCAGTTGATTAAGGTAGGCGATGCAGAGACTGCGATTCACTATGGCAAGCTGGTCTTGGCCGTTGGCGCCAAGGTAATCAGCCCGCCAATAGAAGGCGATGGCCTGGATATGGTCTATTCAGTTAACGATTTGCTTGATTACGATGATTTCCGTCAGGCGGTGGTCAAGAACAGAGTTAAAAAAGTCTGTATTATTGGCGGCGGCCTGATTGGCTGCGAGTTTACTAATGATTTGCTGAATGGCGGTTTTGAAGTAGAGGCGGTCGATCCTCTGTCCTACTGTATACCAACTCTCCTGCCGGAGCAGGCGGGCAAAGCGGTGCAAGCGGCGCTGGAAGCGAAAGGTGCCAAATTTCACTTCGGGCCTCTGGTTACTGCGGTCAATAAAGCAGATCAAGGCGTTACGGTTACCCTGAATAATGGCGAGACCATTAGCGCTGATATGGTTGTATCAGCGGTGGGAGTCCGCCCTAGTATTGATCTTGCCCAGGCTTCTGGCATTGAAACTAACCGCGGTATAGTGACCAATCAGCTTTTGGAAACCAGCGCGCCCAATGTTTATGCAATGGGCGACTGTGCTGAGGTTGCAGGTCATGTTCTGGTCTATGTTGCACCGCTTATGGCTGCAGCACGAGCACTGGGCAAAACATTGGCGGGCGAACCGACTCCGGTGGTTTATCCGGCCATGCCAGTAACCATCAAAACACCCGCCTGCCCAGTAGTGGTAGCCCCTCCGGCCCTTGGCGCGGAGGGTGAATGGTCCGTCGACGTGCAGGGCCGTGATGTTAAAGCTGAATTTCGAGCGGCGGATGGCAGTCTACTTGGCTTTGCGCTAACCGGAGAGGCGATTAAAGCAAAAACGGTGCTGCAAAAAGAATTGCCGGCGATTCTTTCTTAGTCGGCCAAGTCGCGCGGGAGTGCCGTTTAGCGGCGGCCTCTTCGTGCGATGGCGCGCCAGCTTAATCCTGCTACCCCTAAAGACAGCATCAACAATAGTATGGCCGGTATTGCTGGAACGCCGCTGGGCAAAAAACTATCGATAACTCGAGCAATATTATTGAGCGGGGTTGGATCCGGGCCGCTGATACCATCGTCGTTAGTTTCAACCACATTGACTATCTGAGCGTCTCTTGGCGTTTCTAATACGGTAACGGCAAAGGTTATTTCACCGCTCTCGCCAGCCGCAAGGTTGCCAACATTATGTGAACAACTGCTGCCACTTCCTGCGCCATCGTCGCAACTCCACAGTGTCGGTGCGCTATTTTCTTCTGAAAACGCGGTGTTCTGCGGTACGCGTTCTCTGATCACTACACCGGTCGCATTTTGATTGCCTACATTGCGGTAGTTAATTGTATAGGTCAGGACTTTATTGATAAATATGGGTCCCCCGTCTGACGTCTTATGAATGACGAGGTCTGGATTAGCAATTAAGGGGGTGTCGTCGGATGCTTCTTCAATGAGTGGGCTGGGCGTATTCGCGCCATCGTCATTTAATATCACCGTGTTTGAAATCAAAGCCAACCCGGGCCTCGCTGGAGTGATCACCTGCAGTCCAAATATTGCCCCGCGACCGACCTCGACACCTAGCTCGCCGACATCCAGGGTGCAGACTGTTCCAGCTGTGCCACCGTTTGGGCAGGCCCATGCCGGTCGACTGGCGCTGGCGTCGTACATGACATCATTCGGTACCGTTTCTGTAAGGACAACGCCCGTCGCAATTTGTGGACCGATATTACGATAGACAATTGCATACCTGAGGGTCTCTCCAGGAGCGGTTGACACTCCACCATCGTTTTTGAAAACCTCCAGGATCGGGCGGGCAAACAGCGGCGTTTCTTCCATGTCGTCGTCAGCGGATGGCGGTGATGTGGCTTGTCCGAACTCTACGCCATCCTCAGTGATGGACGCGGTATTAAAGATACTGATAACACCGCTGGCTACAGGATCTTGGACGGTTACAGCAAAGAATAAAACGCCGCCACTTGCGCCTGCCAAGGCGCCAATATCCTGTTGGCACAGCGTGCCAGCCGGTGCGCCGTTGCTGCAGCTCCAGCCGGTGCTGCTTAGCGCTGCACTAAACGCGGTATCTTCCGGCACGATATCGCTAACGATTACGCCGGTGGCATCCTGTGAGCCAACATTCCCGTAATCGATTTGGTAGATGATGGTTTCCCCAGGTAGCGTAAAAATCACCTGGTCGTTCTTTGTCACAATCATTACCGGGTCGGCCAATATTGGCACGACCGTCTCATCCTCCTCAGTGGCTGTATCGCGATTATCAGAGACAATAGTGGTTAGCTCAAAAGAGTCCGCTGTCGCCTGGTTGACGAGTTGTTCTGGTGCGCTCATTCCGTCCGGATAGGGGAGTGGGATCAAAACGTCATAGCTGATGTCTACGCTGCTGCCCGCGATAACTTCTGCGAAGGTGACTTCCACCTCGATGTCGCCAGAGCTATTGCCAATTACGATGGAACCCGCATCAGGGTTAGTGCCGCGGATAGTCGTTACCGAACCAGCCTGCAGCGCCCCGATTACATCTGGCGTATCGGCAACTCTGATATTGGATGCCGACGCATCACCGGTATTTGTCAGCGTCAGTGTATAGGTGAGAGTATCGCCCGGCAGCGCGGGGGTATTTGGGCCGGCCCATGTTTTTTCCAGGTTGAGGGCTGGTAATAGAATAGTGTCAGAAGCATCGCTTGTGTAGGTGCGCTGACGGGGGTTATCGCCGGGTAAGGAGTCTGCTTCGGCCAATGCAGTATTGACAATAGTGGAGGGTCCTGGTTGACCATTATTCGTCAGTCGTACCGAGAAAATCGCTGTGATTGTCTCGGTAGGGGTCAGGACTTCAGGCCCGCGGGGAGGTGTAGAAACGTTTTCCAGCGCCAACGTAACCGTTGTTATGCCGCCCGACGAGGCTTCGGTAAGAGAGTAGCCTGGCGGGAGCGATATAATTTCCAGGCTGCCTGAAACCCAAAGTGTCTCATCAAACTCGTCGGTAATCGCAACGTCATACGCAGGGGCAGAGCCAGTATTCGTGAGCTCAAGACGAAGTGTAACCCTGTCAGCTTCCACGCCGGTGAAAGATTTTGACAGCTCCAGCTTTGGCTCCACCACTTCAACCGTAGCATCGTCCTCGATAAAGAGTGTGGTGTTGAGTAGCCCCTGGTACGCCAAGGTCACCTCATTGATCAACTCGTTGCCGGCGGTGTTCGTTACACTGTCAGCAATCAGTAACTCCAGTCGATAGACAATGCTGTCATCTTCGCTATCGAGGCCGTCCGGGATATTGGTAACAGAGCCATAGTCAATCTCGATAGTGTTGCCTGTTACCACTGGCGTGCCCGGTAAACTGGTAGAAATATTGGCGCCAAGAAAAATGATCTCGCCGCCCAGCAATTCTAATTCGCCACCGCCGTCCATTTGAAAGGTATCGGTTAGTACCGCGCGATTGGTGCGCCCTTCGGTAAAGCGGCTGACAATCACATATTCTACGATTTCGCCAATGGTCACATCTCGAAGCAGCGGATCGAATTGACGTAACTTGGTGTCAGGGACCGAGGTTGCGGCGACAGATTTGCGCACCCCTGCATCATTTAAGGTGACCAGAAACGCCCGAACTTCGTCGGCGTAACTTCTGGACTCTAAAGATCCTGGTGCTGACTCCCAGGTCACGGCAGCAGTATTCACGTAGGTTCCGGGTGTTGGTAGGGTATCTGACATTTTTACGGTAAAGCTGATGGTGCATCGCTGAGTGGCCACTGGCAGTTCGCTAATACTAAATATCACACTCCCGGTCTGCTCTGCGGGTGGTGCGTCAAACATAAAGTTAGGGCAATCTGAGGTCACGCTACTATCATCCAGCCACGCCATCTGTGGCGACAGCCTATCGACTATCTCTAACCCAAGGGCCGCGCTGGTTGAATCGGGGAGATGCTCAAGCACAATAGTGAAAGTGTGCTCTGCTCCTGCGGCGGTGACATCCTCGGGTCTGCCAGACTCGGTCAGCTTTTGAATAGTAAGCTGCGGTTCGACAACATCGAATTGATCGCTGGCGGAAATAATAAAACCCGACCCAATCAAATTAGCAATATTCAACAGGTTGTCGTCTTCGCCGGGTGCACCGGAATTCAGCGGATCATCGAGAACAACGACGTCGACGCTGAAGATCATCGCGTTTCTAAGTTCGGGTGAGGGGCCGGCATCGCGCTGATTGACGACATCACCAAGAACCCACTGCAGGCACTGTTCGGAGGGTGGGCTGCATGCAACCGCAGGTTCCCCCACGACAGGGTTGGTGTCAATGTCGAGGTCTTCACCGATAAAAACAATACGGCTACCTGTAAACTCCAAGGCGACGCTAATATCTGGCAAAAAGTCCTGTAAGGTGGCACTTGGGGTGGTGCCGTCGGCGAAAAGCGCGGTGATAGTGAAAGTGGCTTCTTCGCCAACAGTCAGTTTCTGTGATGGCGCTGCCAGGGTAAACAGGGTTTCCGGTACGTTAGTGGATGTCATGGTCTTCAACAGCCCAGGAGCACTTACGATAACTTTCCAGGCATCTTCCCGATTATAGAGGCGATCATCCTCGTCACCCTCAGTGTCTAGGCTGGTCCAACTGACAGAGACGATATTGTCGATTTCATTGCCGGTTTCCGCCAGGATAGAGACTGATGCAAGAAATTCAATTTCACAAACGCCGCCTAGTGGAAAACTATCCCAGGACGCGGTGACACCATTCCCTGCAGCGCTGGGGCCGCTGTCGGGCAACACAGTACACAGGCTACCGGTGGCGATGGAAGAAGCGTCCAGTAGCAGATCTGGTGGCAGCAAATCAGTAAGCGTAATGTTCTGAGCATCGATTCTGGACGCCGGCGAATGACTTAATGTCAGCCGGTAACCAATGTCGTCGCCGCCTTCCACGCGGGCTCTGTTGCCAATTTTCTCCACGTTAAGAAGCGGCTCTACCAGTTCTATGCCGTACCCGTCTGTGGCCGATGCGTTGGGTAGAAAACGTATAATTCCGGAGTTTCTATCGAAGTCGTTGTTAGCGTTCTCGTCAAGATCCAACACTTTAGCTACCACGCGTATACCAATGCGATCATCGTTGTTGGTGACCATGTTCGTGTTATGCGTGGTAAAGCCGTAGTCGAGGGACACGCTATCGTTTATACCGTTACCACTGGTATCGATGATAAGGGGTACTGGGTTTGGTATTGTCGGGGTCAGGTCATCCCCTACAAAAAGCGTATCTGCACTGACCAGCTCAAGTGTCATCGTTGTTTTGGGGAGAGCGTCAGCGACTTCAATGTCAAGTGCTGGTGCCTCAGGGACGGTGACGAAGAGGTCAAAGTACACCAGCTCGCCAATGGTTAGAGACTCTGCACCGGCCGGTGTGCCGGGTATATTATCGGTGTGTGACTGAGAGGAGCCTGAGACCGTCTTGCTGATACCCAGACCGAATACCTTGTACTGATCACAAGCTTGGGTGAGGTAGTCATTAGCGCCGCCGCCTGGATCGGCCACGAAACCTGTTCGCTCTGAGGCGATACCCGGAGAATTGTTGGGCGAGCCGTCAGCCGGCTGGTTGCTGTCCGCCATGCTTTCCCAGCTTAGGTTGGCGCAATTCTCGAGTGTTATGCCGGCGAAGACGGGAAAGATAAATTCTGTGTCGAAAGTGATTATGCAGGCCCCGTTGTTGGTTTCGAATTCAGGCCATGTAATTGTTAGGGTATCCGAGCCATTTTCTCGAACCACCAGGGGCGTTGTGCCAGCAGGGCAGTTATCGAGAGTTACCCCGCCGTCGATACCCATGTCTCGCGGTAATGCGTCAGTAAATGTTAGATCGTAGCCATCGGCGACAGAAGGCCCGAGGTGATCCAGGGCGATGATTACCCGGGGTGGCGATTCATTGTCGCCGGTATCCGGGATGAATGTTTTGCTCAGATTCAGCTGCGGTTCGACGATATTGATCCGATCTGCTCGAACCTGGATATTCCGTTCGGTCCCCCCGGTAGGCGTCCAGGACCATCGCGCCCGATTGCCTAAACCTGTCCCTGTAACGTTGCTGGTGGCGTTCAGCGCTCGCGCGAGATAGATCACCCTGATAACCTCGTCGCTTCCGTTGACCTGGTTGTTATTAGTAATGATGCCAAAGCCTGCGTCATTGTTACCGGGTCCGAATACCAGTTTTCGGTCAATTGCGGCCTCCCCGCCACCGGCACTGCTAAAACCCGCGTTAGCGGCGACATCATCAAAGCTGCCGATTGAGGTTAATAAGTCAGGGGACAAGGCGGTCACACTGACTACTTCGACATGTGCCAGCCCTTCGTCGACCATATCCTCCAGTTTGACCGCTGGTGAAGTGCCTTCCGGGACAGTGATATCGAGCTGGTAGGTTAGAATTTCGCCAATGTGGATTTGTTTCAGATCGCCGGTATAGCCGGGATTGGTAGCGATAACGGACTTTGTCATGGATGGCAGTGATATGAAGACTGAAGCATCATCGGTCTGCTCAGGAAACAGGTCGTTACCGCCGGGCGTAGATACCCAGCGCACGGTGGCATCATTGGTAATAGTTTGTCCTGGC
The DNA here is from genome assembly GCA_047633055.1 of Halieaceae bacterium. GTDB lineage: Bacteria > Pseudomonadota > Gammaproteobacteria > Pseudomonadales > Halieaceae > CALJFL01. Next base: position 15,487 of record JBLIEI010000072.1, read on the forward strand.
GTGACGCTTAGCTCGAGCTGGCAGCGGGTGGTAATAATGGCGGTATCGGTACTATAGGGAGCGCCCCCCGCCTCAGGGCTCCCATCGTTGCCCGACACCGGGTTTGTGAGCACCAGGCCCGTCGGGCTCGTCAGATTGCCGGTAAACGCGAGCTCGTTGCCATTGCCGTCTACCACGTCCCCGGCCATGCTGGCCGCGCAGTCCAGGCCATTTCGCACTGGATCTTGGATGGTGACTGAGAAAGCGCTTTGCCCACCGATGTTTTCAACAGTGATTTGATATTCAATGGTGTCGCTATAGTCCGCGCCAGTGACGTCTCCGTCCACCGGTAAAATACTGGGTAGGGGTGAAATGACCGCCGCGGGATTGTCGACCATAAGAACGCCCTTGGTGACGACCAGGTCAGGGGCTCCGACTGCAAGTGCAACTGCTTGTAATCCGGTGATCGTATCGCCGTCGGTATTGTCATAGGAAGACGAAAAAAGATTTGTTAAAAACAGATCGTCGGCAAACGGCTCGCTGGTGACCATCGCTAAGAGCTCGACCGATAGGGTTGAACTGAGTGCGTTCGTGATATCTCCGAAATCTAGCGTAACTGAGTTGTTGCCGGGGTTGGTACTGACCGTGGGGGATAGCGCGTCAAAGGGTGGCAATACGTTCCAATCGGTGGCGCTATTAAAGTCCGCTACGTCAAATACAGGCCGTGGCAGCAAATCTTTAAACCGGACATTCGAGGTACTGCCTGCTGGTATTTCCAAAGACAACAGGAAGGTGATCTGCTGCCCGGGCATTAATTCCATTACCGGCGGTGGCGGGTCGGTGATTTCTTTATCCGCGGTATTTGGCGTAATAATGATATCCGCTGTCGAGTCGTTACTGTCGCTGGCTCCCCGCGACAACATGTAGCCGAGTTCAAGCTGATTATTCAGCGGATCAGCGGCCTGCACTGGTGTGCCATCGTCGTACTGATCAAGTATGCGTGTCTGGTAGCGCAGTGTTCCCGTGCTGCCGTTTGGTAGCCCGGTGCCCAGTTCGGTGGCGATGTCCCAAACGATGGTGGTTTGTCCCGGAGCGGGGGTGTTTGGCGTAACAGATTCCACAATACCCAGGTTGGCACCGTCAATGGTCAGGGCAAGGGTGCCCACAAAGACCATGCCATCGGGAATAATGTCGGAAAAAATAAAGCCGGTGGCGCTGTCGCCACCCCCTTCTGGATAATCTGTGAGCTGAAACGTGACGACGTACTCTAATGTTTCGCCAGGTAGCGGGTTGCCAGATACGGACTTCTGGGCGGCTGCATGTACTGCCAATACATTGCTCGAATCGGAGCTGCTGTAGTCTTGTTCCTGATAGCGGTAGTCAATGTTTACGGTGTTGTTGATGCCCTGCTGGTCAGCGATAGCCTCGTCGAGAATATCGGTAATGTAAACAGGTAACGAGACCACCAAATCGCCATTCCCGCCGGAACCGGTGACCGCTTCGCACTCGATAACCAAGGTGCCACCGGCGTCTGGCGGCGTATTGGGTAACGTTAGAATCTCGCAGCCTTGACTTAGTGGCGCGGTGATTGAAACCACGCCACCCGTATACTGAATGTTGTTCGGCAAGGTGTCGCTGGCCAGCACATCGGTAATGGTAACGCTCTCTGAGACAGCCATCTCCCAGGTGTAGTTAAAAGTGTGACTGGGCCCCGGTGGCCTCTCTCCTTCCGGTGCTGAATTGGTTTTACGCACACGTGCCAACTGAGGGGTTACCGTGCCGATTTCTGAAGGACCCAGCAGCGCGCCGTTCTCGCCTGTGGGCGTGTCTCCGTATTCAAACCCTGGGATAATTTCAATATCCAGCGGTATGCCAATCTCGGTATTCACATCAACCACACCGCAGTAATTCATAACCAAGGGTGTTTGATTTTGCTCGACGGAGCCTACGGGGTATCGTGCAATCCGTGCTGACCCACCTTCGTTTCCAGTTATGGATTGGTCTGAAATAGGATCTATTAGCATGCCGGTTTGATCGAAGGTGCCGATGGTTTCGAGCGGTGGCGGGATATCCACGAAATCGATCGAAATATTGCTTATGCCAGTGTCGGTAATGCCAATAAGGTAAGGGCCGTAGCCGGTGGATGGTGCAAAGTTGGTAAAAACAACATCGGCGCAAAATATTTCGCCAATCAGAGGCTCTGCGGGTAGCCCGGTGGTGGTAATTGCAGGCGCTTGGGCGAGGGCGGCTCCAGAGAGGCCCAGGCCAAATACAATAGCTCCAAAGAGCGCAGGCACTGGCCACGAACTAGGCATGTTGCAACGATTAAATAGGCTACTCTTTTGAGTAGCGGTAAAGAGTGGGCGAGCGTGGGCATCGGCTATCTGTGACGGCAACATTGAATCGGTCTTAAATTATAATGGATGGCAGGTTACCATACGGTCAAACTTGGGCAAAGCTGCGCCGATCGCCAGTCCAGCGGGTAATCAGCGGTTCCACCCGGTCCGGAAAGAAGTTCGTTAATTCTGCCGCCAAGGACTGGACCTGGGGTAGCAGCATGTTGTGTTCTGGCAGTCTGGCCACCCGAAATTCCATAATTCCGGTTTGCCGCGTGCCGAGTACTTCACCTGGGCCTCGAAGTTCAAGGTCTTTCTCTGCGATATAGAAGCCGTCTGAACTTTCGCGCAGTGCCTGCAGTCGCTGTTTGCCATTACCGCTCAATGGCGTTTGATAGAGTAACAGGCAGTGACTTGCGACGTCGCCACGCCCTACCCTGCCCCGCAGTTGGTGTAGTTGCGCCAGACCCAGACGTTCAGGATTTTCGATAATCATCAGACTCGCATTCGGTACGTCAACACCGACTTCTATTACTGTGGTGGCGACTAAAAGTTCAATCTTCCCGGTCTTAAAATCTGCCATCACGGCGTCTTTTTCAGCAGGTTTTAGGCGGCCGTGAATCAAACCTATGGTGAGTTCTGGTAGAGCTTCCTGAAGCTCGGTTGCGGTAACTTCTGCTGCCTGCGCCTGCAATGCGTCGCTTTCTTCAATAAGCGTGCATACCCAGTAGGCTTGTCTTGAGTTGCTGCAAGCGTGAGCAACTCGCTCGACGACTTGTTGACGTCGGCTATTGTCCAGCAACAGAGTTTCTACCGGTTTACGACCTGGGGGTAGCTCATCAATGATAGAGCAATCCAGATCAGCGTAAGCGACCATGGACAAGGTGCGCGGGATCGGTGTAGCGGTCATTATGAGCTGGTGGGGCCGTCGCCCCTCGCCCGCTTTTTCGGTTAAGCTCAAGCGCTGGTGGACTCCAAAGCGATGTTGCTCATCGACGATTACCAACGCCAGCTTGGCAAAGTGAACATCATTTTGAAACAGCGCATGAGTTCCAATCACCAGTTCTGCCTCTCCTTGATCAATCCGCGCTAATGCCAGCTTGCGCTTCTTGCCTTTGACACGACCACTAAGCCATTCCTGCTCAATAGCGTAAGGGGCAAACCACTCCGCGAAATTTCTGCGGTGTTGTTCCGCCAGTATTTCAGTCGGCGCCATGATGGCGACCTGATAGCCGTTGCTTATAGCCTGCAGGGCCGCTGCTGCGGCAACCAGCGTTTTTCCTGAACCGACGTCGCCCTGGAGCAATCGCAGCATAGGCTTGTCCTTAGCAAGATCTATAGCGATTTCCTCAATCACACGTTGCTGTGCGCCTGTGGGTTGAAATGGCAGGTCGGCAAGGAATTGAGCTTGCTGCTGTGCGTTAATGGCCAATGCCGGCGCCGGCGTTCGCTGTTGGCTCTCGCGTAATTTCTGCAGTGAAAGGTTGTGAGCGATTAGCTCCTCCAAGGCGAGCCGCAATTGAGCCGGGTGTTCCCCATCACGCATTTGAGCTATTGGGGCGTCGGGGGGTGGACGGTGCAGATACTCGAGCGCGGATACCAAATCCAAAGTCTGGCCCTCAGAAGGTGGTAGCAGGTCTTCGGGCTGTTCTTTTAGCAAAATATCCACCGCCTGGCCGCACAGCTTGCGCCATTGATTCTGACTGATGCCGTCAGTGGTTGGGTAAATGGGGGTTAGAGCCTCTTCTACGTTGGCACTATCAACGTTTGTGCATTCACGATATTCCGGATGGTACATTTCTATACCGCTGCCGCCTCTTCTGGCCTGGCCAAAGCAGCGTAATCGGTTCCCCGGCTGCAGATTATTACGCTGGGCGGCGCTAAAGTGAAAAAATCGTAAAGTCAGGGTACCGCTGCCATCCTGCAGGCGCACGACCAGGCTGCGGCGGCGACCAAACACTACGTCAGCGAGTTTTACCTGCCCTTCAACGACAGCCTCGATGCCGTCCTGCAGAGCACCTATGGGGGTAATGCGAGTACGATCCTGGTAACGTAAAGGCAGATGGAACAAAAGATCTTCGACCGATTGCACGCCGTAATCTGCAAGTTTTTCGCAGAGTCTAGGGCCCACGCCCCGCAAAGAGCGCACCGGTCGGTTGGATATTGCTGCCACCGCTATTCAGTCCTTAAGTGCGCTGGTCAATATATCGATGGCTTCCGGCCGTGGGTAACTTGCCCTCCATGCCAGAGCGACGGTTCTTTTAGGCTGTGGCCTGGTGAACGGGCGTATTACGAGGTTTTGGTTGGCATACTGCGCAGTATCAGCTGCCTGCTTGGGTAACACAGTAATCCCCATTCCGCCGGCAACCATGTGCTTGAGGGTTTCCAGAGAACTGCCCTCTATTATCGCGCGCCCTCGCTCGCGGTCATGCTGTATGGCGCGGCCTAATCCTGGGCAGGCCTCCAATACCTGATCACGAAAACAATGGCCTTCTCCCATTAGCAAAACCCGGTGCCTGGCAAGTGCTGCGGGTGAAATAGTTTTCTTTTTGGCTAAGGGGTGGTCCTTAGGCGCCATAACGACGAAGGTCTCGTCAAAGATCGGTCGTGTGACCACGTCGGGTTCGGTGAACGGTAGGGCTACGAAAATGGCGTCCAGTTCGCCGCTGGACAGCTTTTTGCGCAGATTGGCCGTGTAGTTTTCCTCAATGTATAGAGGCATATGGGGGGCATAATGTTGCGAACCTCTAATCAGGCGCGGGAACAGGTAGGGGCCTACTGTGTAAATTGCACCTACCGATAACACCGACCCCAGAGGATCCTTACCCAACCTTGCCATACTCTCCAGGTTACTGGCCTCGCGCAGTACAGTTTTGGCCTGAACTACAATCTGGTGGCCAATTGGCGTGGGCGAAACCCGGTTCCTGGCGCGCTCGAACAACGCAACCCCCAGTTCCTCCTCCAGCTTTTTTACGGCAACGCTCAGTGTGGGTTGGCTGACAAAGCATTGCTCTGCGGCTTTGCGAAAATGGCCTGTTTCGGAGAGTGCTATCAGGTAACGCAGTTCAGTCAGTGTCATAATGAAAACTCAATAACTTAGTGTGTGTAGTGTAACGAGTGAATGATCCGAAATTGAAGCGTGACCGGGTATTGTTTTTGGGCTGCGGCGATCTGGGCATTAGAGCCGGTAATAAACTGTTGGAAGATAACTTTATTGTTGCCGGCGCTCGTCGCGATGTAGCCAGCTTACCTGAAAAATTTATCCCACTGGCTATAGATTATACCAAAGAAGATCAGTTGAACTGTCTTGCCGACTTTTCCCCTGGCTATGTGGTCGTCAGTTTTAAACCGCTGTCTCCAGACCCCAAGGGCTACCATGAGGGCTTTCTGTTAGCAGCAGAGAAGCTACAGAGAACACTGGCTGCAGATCCGCCGTATAGGACTTTTTTTGTATCCAGCACTCGGATTTTTGCAGAGCAACACGGGGGCTGGGTCGATGAAGCGAGTGTGAGAGCAGAACATGATCCCTGCGCAGTCTCTATGCTGGCCGCGGAACAAACGATGCGCGAACTCGGACCGAGCACGGCACTATATTTTGCTGGATTGTACGGGGTACCCGGCGGCCGCTTACTGGCTCGAGTTCAGCGAGGTGAACTGAGTGCGCTAGAACCCGCACGCTACAGCAACCGGATTCACCG
>JBLIEI010000073.1:0-21366 GCA_047633055.1 Halieaceae bacterium
ATAGGTAAGGATGGCGCCAGGAATGGCCTTAGGAACGGTAGTGCCGTTAGCCGGGTCAGAGTACACTGCTACCGTCTTACTGACCGTCAAAGCGGCGGTTAAAACGTGATATTGATCTAACGCAACCGCAGTAGCATCACCCTCTGTCTGGCCCGGGTCACCAATAGTAAGGTCGGTCGTTGTTGAACCATCGCCAAACACAATTGCAACCAGAGTAGAATCAAATGCGCCCCCTGTTTCTGCGGCTGGCACTGTTGTACCGTCGGCTGTAGTAACCGCCGTCAAACTAATAGCCGACGTTTGATTGTCTGGCTGATTATTCGGAATAGTTGCAGTGACCAGTAAGTCAATAGAGCCATCAGGCGCCAGTGAATTGACAGAAGTTATCAGCGTATCGAGAGCATCAAGTAATCCGTCATTATTGTTATCGCTATAGTACGCAAAAGTTCCCACGTCGAAGTCATCAGCTTCGCCAAAAACTGCAAGGGCACTGTTAGCAGCGGTCAGGTTGTAACCCTGGCTATCGTTACCCAAGTTGGTCAAAGTAAACGAGGTGGCTTGTAGCAATGAACCGGCGGCAACAGAAGTGTGTGTGGTGTTGCCTTCAATCAAAGTCAGATTGATTATTGTGCCTACTAGAAATGTAGTCTCTGAACCCGGGCCAGACGTATTACCGCCTTCAGTCGAGCCAACTTCAGGCTGTGCCGTGCCGTCCACCGAATAGTTAATGGTCGCTATGTTGCCCACACTAGTGCCAGACGGCGTACCTGCAGCCATTGCATTGTGTGCGACTGCCAACATCAGACCAAAGGCAAGTAGCGCCGTGGATATAATATTCGTAATGCGATTTCTCGTCATTTTTTTCATACGAAACACCTTCTGTTAGTGTTTTAGTGCGCCCGATAATGACATATGCTTTAGTTGATATTCGCAATACACTCTACCGTTGTGCAACACAAAAACGCTGTACTGAGGATTAAAATTCACCTGTGGTTAATTTGCGCATTATGTAACCTTTTCTAGTAATGGCTAAAATGTACTGCATTTTTTTGGGTATGAGTATGCAGTTTCCGAAGATGTACAATAAAAGATGAGTGAATGTATCCATTTAAATATTGCCCTGAATCACGTCCGGCATAATTGCCCAGTGAGCAGCATCATCACTACGCCGTTTGACGTGACGATTTTTCGGGGCTCGCCGGCTTGATTAAAGAGCGTGAAATGTAGTCCGTACCTTTCTGAAATGTGCCCCTATAGTACAATTGAGGAAATCAGGCCTCTCGAACTCTCTCCCTCAATTGGGCAGGTTAGTCACTGATCGCGGCTGTCTCCCACGTTGTTAAGAATACCGAACCGATTAAAAACGAGTCCGTCGGAAAGAGGAGGTGTGTTCGGCATGCAATTTTGTCCAGCTGTGACCATATTCTGGCCAACAGGAACCGCTGCTCGGCTTACACCCAGACCAAAATTCAATGTTGTAACAAGCGCGAGTAACTTGAATATCTGGAAGATTTTTTCCATATTGGACTTCGAGTCTTAGGTTAAGTGCCCATCCGGTATATCTACACGCTATTGATACAACCATGTTTTTTTGGGCTAAAGGCAGACTGCTAAATGCTCGAAGCTTACATCTCAGCTTAAAGGGGTAAAGAAACACAATCTAGATTGTTATTGGCCTAACCCAAATCATCTGTATGGGTCGTAGAATTATGGAAAGAACGTTTGAACTTTGGTTTGTCACTTAATCACATCTTGAATAATCAACACCGAGTCGTCTTACACAAAAGTTGCACAAACCTAGCATAGTTCTTACATGTTCTACGTTTAACGTGTACTCCTACCCCAACGCTCAGGCAATAGTAGGTACTCCATGAACGTCGGTACAGCGTCTCTCTGCGGCTCAGTCCTAATCGTTGATGACGACATTGAAGCGCTGGAAGAGATGGCTGACGCCCTACAGGGCTATGGGCTGACGGTACACACGGCTAGCCATCAAGATATGGCAATAAAACTAGCCTACAAACACCGCCCTGCGCTCATAATTATGGAATATTTGCTGCGTGCTTACACTGGATTCGAATTGGTCAACGATATTCGTAAGTTTCTCCCAGAAACTCAGGTCATCGTGATATCAGCGTTTGAAGACCTGTCTCGTATAGAAAGAACCATTAAAGGCGTACACAGTAGTGTCATTGCTGTTCTGAAAAAACCCCTCCCGATAAACGGCATCGGCCGCTTAATCAACAACCAACTAGACGGAAGAAATTAGGGTCGATCACGTGGTAATTCCTGTTTTTTTGGAATACATGAAATATAAAACTATCTTCAACCTGAAGACAATCACGGGAAAGCGGTTTTGCAATTCCAGTTGCATTGTGCGTTTCTTTCTTGGAGGCAGCGAGATTATTGGGCTGCCGAGCCTGATCGACCCAAGATGCAAGTACTCAACATTTCTTTATATACAAATAAATCAGTAGGTTAGATGATTTTATAACCCTGAGAAGCCGATTGGCACGGTTACTGCAATCGACACTGCTACTACAACTCCCGACACGGCAACGTACGAATGAATACCATGAGTTACATTAATTCCCTTACCGGGCTCAGAGGCTTGGCTGCATTTATCGTTTTCATATCGCATTGCGCCAAACAGGGCATGCTGCCGGCTGTCTTTAGCCATGGATTCGGCCGAATTGGCACGATGCTGTTCTTTATCCTGATTAGAACATACATACCAACCCGAGGCTGCAGATGAAATACCAGAATTTTTAAGCATATAGCGGCTAACAACAAGGGAGTTTAATGAGCGATGCGCCCTCACAGAAACGTCCACAACACGGAGAAAATCAGAAGCATATCGACGAATGATATTGATGAGCTAGCTCAATTTCAAATTGATAAAAACCGTCAATACACCCAGTTGCAAGCAGGGCACTTACGGGGCCGTTATTTAGAAATAAATTTGAATACGGTACAGATTTTTCGTGAGACGCTCACAACTGGCGCACTCATCGCCGGAGCACCTGCAAGCACTATCGCTCCCTTCGCCGCCGTGCTTTCTCATGGCGGTGATTTTCATTTTTGCGGCAAGCAACGACAAAAGAACACGATTCTTCAAGCGACAGGAGGCTCATGGGACGCCAGTTTTGAGAAACACGTAAGCTTTATCGTCGCTGCGTTCAATAAAGAATCATTTAGTGACAATATTCAACAGCTGACCGGCCGGGAAGTTGCCAGTGAATGGTTAGTCAGTAAGGCGTGCCTAACGGACCCTTTAGCATTGCGCCGGTACGCCGACGGGCTCAATGCTATTATGAATATTGTGCAAAAAAAACCAGAAATATTGGCCAGCGAAAATGCTGTGCGTATGCTTGGCGATAGCGCTTTCACACTGGTTTTTGATGTTATCGGCGCAACAACCCCGCACAATGATAAGCCACCAAGCCGATCAAACCGGCGACTAGGCGTGCGACGTGTAATAGACTACTTACACAGGTACGCTGTTGAATTGCCGACAATTTCCGAATTATGTAAGATCGCCAACCTAAGTGGGAGAAACCTTCAATATGCCTTTAAGGAATACTTAGGCGTAACGCCTATCGGTTATTTACGATTGCTGAGGCTAAATGGTGTAAGGCGAGATTTATTAATTTCTAATTCCAAGGACACTCGAATAACCGACGTAGCGCTTGATTGGGGCTTCATTGAACTAGGCCGATTCGCGGGCGAGTACTATCGACTATTTCAAGAATTACCTTCAGTAACAATCAAACGACAACACTAATCTGGATAGAGGCATTTGTCAGGGTGGCCATCACCGCAGGAATGAAATACACAGTCATGAGTATAGCCTCAGCGTCGGCCCACTTGGCAATACTTTAGCCGGGCCCACTGCACTTGCAGTGCGGTGGCGTTAGAGTCCAACCGTAGCCACAGCAGACCTTTCGTTTCAATCTTCAAGTTTAGAGGCCTCCGAATTTGATGCATCAGAGACGGACCGCTTCTCGAGACACGGCGGTGCCCCTCTGAGCCAGCAGATGTTCAATGTCTCCGTGACTCACGGTTAAAGCTATAGTAGAGCCAAAAAGCATAGGGAATGATCCCTCGAGGGGCGCGCCGAGCCGAAATCAATGGCGCTTGTGTGTATTCATCACCAGATTATCTCACCACCCGCATTTAACTTGACGATACGGCCACATGAGTTGTGGCCAGCGCCGGCAGATTTACTTACACTTCCCTACGCCAAAATCACCATTCGCATGGTGCGTTATCAGTTGCGCTGCGTTGCCGCTCACTCAGACCTATCTGGAAGATGAACTGGCGTGATTTATATCTGACTAAAGAGGAGCACTCCGTTGGAACTTGACTTTTTATCGACACTGTTTAACCCGGGTGTGATGTTTTTTATTCTTGGCTTTTTTGCGGTGATGGTGAATTCTAATCTTGAGATTCCCGAATCTGTGGTCAAGTTCTTGAGTCTCTATTTGATGATGGCCATTGGGTTCAAGGGTGGAGTCAGTCTATATGCCTCACCTTTGGGAGATACCGGGCTTGCCTCAATTGGTATCGTTCTGCTGATGAGCGCCATTGTGCCGGTCTATGTGTTTTTCTTAATGCGCCGGTTTGAGAATGACTCCGACGCGGCGGCATTGGGCGGTGTTTATGGCTCTAACTCTACCCTGACCTATATTACGGCGGCGGCGTTTCTCACCAGCATCGGCGTGTCGTATGGTGGTTACATGACTGTTGCATTGGTAGTAATGGAAACGCCGGCCGTGATATTTGCCATCATGATGGCCAAGTGGTCTGAGTCTGGAAACACCAGTAAATGGAAAGTTCTGAAAATAGCACTTACTGACGGTACGCTGTTATTACTGATGGGCAGTATGATTGTCGGATACTTATTGATGTTGATGGGGAACGACACCAGCATGCTGACGACGTTTATATCCGGCGATATGTTTACGGGTATGCTTATCTTCTTCCTGCTTTATATGGGGACTCTGGTCGGTAAAAAAGTAAAGGAACTAGAGGGCTTTAATCTCGGTTTAGTTGCGTTTTCACTGCTTGTGCCGCTGATCAACGGTATGCTGGCGCTATGGCTTGCCGTCATTTTCGATCTCCCTCAAGGCAGTGCGCTCCTGCTGATTATTTTGTGCGCCAGTTCGAGTTATATCGTCGCTCCTGCCATCATCAAGGACGCGCTGCCCGAGGCCAATCCGGCCAAGTACCTCACAATGAGTATGGGCATAACCTTCCCCTTTAATATTATTGTAGGGATTCCAATGTATTGGTATCTGGTGACGCGATTCCTTTCGGCCTGAAACACATTTATGAGTAATGCCAACTGAACTTTGAGAGATCAAAGGAATCTAGCGGCAGTCCTCTAATAGCCAACCTACCCTTTTGATTTATTAAACCTTTACATCTTGTTGTTAGTTACTCGGTCAGAGTGGCGCTGCGCTGCAGAGTTTCGTTTGTACCGGAGGCAGCGTTGGTGTAGTTGCTTAGGGTGGGTATCGCCACAAGATACTCGATCGGAAAAACAATATCCTCGGTGTCGCGGCTCAGGTCGATGGCGAGAGGCTGCTCTATGGTCAGCCATGAACCACAGGCTTCTCCCGGGTCACATATAAAAAGGTCGTTGTCGAGATCGGTACCCGCGATGACCTGATAGCGGCCACCGGGGATGGAGCTAAAATTGAAGCTGTAGCTGCCGTTGATTGCAAACGTCGCGGTCTCTGCTGCTACGACATCGTTATCAATATCATAAAGCAATATGTAAACCACACCCAGGTCGGATTCGGTGGTTCCGCCAACGCTGAGAAGTACCTCAATATCCAGCGAGTTGGCAGTAGACCGGGCACTGAGTGTGGCAGCATAGCTGCCTGGCACCAGATCCTGGCGATCAACGGTGACCTGATAACTCCCCAGACCGTTGGCATCGACTGCACTCGGGCTTACCGATAGCCAGGGCTGGGAAACGCTGACCGCCTGCAGTTCCAGGTCGCCCTCCCCCCGATTGCGCAAGCTTACCGTCAGCGTATCCAGTCCTGCGCCAAAGTTCAGCACACTGGTGCTGGCCGCAAGGCCAGGTTCGGTCGCGGGTGTCCCACCGACCGCAGATAATGCCGCAGTCACTGCGCTCTGCGCATTGATCAGTCCATGGCCGTACAGGTCGTCTCTCCCGGCACTGCCCAGGTCATCGGTCAATTCCCCTGCTTCAAGCAGCGCATCAATATCTGCCGCTGTCAGCCCGGGGTTGACCGATTTCATCAGCGCCATTACGCCGGCAACGTGCGGTGCCGCCATAGAGGTTCCCGACAAAAACACGTAAGCGAAACCGCTGGCAGATCGCCCCGTACTCAGCACGCCATCGGGGAAGCCGTCGCCATTGAAGTCGGTGCTATTGTTACCGCCTGGTGCCGCAATGTCGATGCGACTGCCGCGATTCGAGTAGCCGGCCAGGACGGCTTGGGCATCAACTGCACTCACCGAAATAACCTTGTCATAGGCTGCTGGATAGCTCGCCCGGGTACTGCCTTCATTGCCAGCTGCCGCGACCACGATCACCCCGGCCTCATATATCTCTCGATACAGTGCCTGGCTCAACTGATTGAAGGATTCACCGCCAAGGCTGAGATTAATGATATCGGCCCGCTGTGGCGGCACGGTGCCAGAGTCGTTGGTCAGTCCAGCGGCATAACGTACGGCCTGACTTACGTCGTAGGATGAACCGCTGCCACTGCCGCCTAGCGCTCGTAGCGGCATGATCCGAGCGCCGTAAGCCACCCCCGCCACGCCAATACCATTGTTACCCGCCGCCGCCACCGTGCCACCGACATGTGAGCCGTGAAAACTACTGGCTCCAGGCTCACCGACGTTGCCGGGATCCTCAGGGTTTGGGTCGATACCGTCGCCGTCGCCAGAGACCTGGGGGTCGCGGACGAAATCGTAGCCCGGGACTAATTGCCCCTGCAGATCGGGGTGAGCAGACAGGATCCCGGTATCAATAATTGCCACCACCACATCTGAGACACCAGTGCTGGTATCCCAAGCCGCTGGTAGGCTGATCAGTGGGTAGTGCCACTGCACAGACAACGCTTCATCATTGGTCGAGGCAAAGGTAGAGACTCTATAGTTAGGCTCTGCATAGCGCACCTGGGGATCACGGCGCAGCGTCTTGACGGTCATCAGTGTTTCCCACTGAACTCTGAGCCCGTCGTCTGCAAAGGCACTGCGCCGCTGTCTGGCGTTGCCCAGGCCACGAGCAAGCTGGATGGATTCCTGCACCGACTGCCTTATTGCCAATAAACGAGCCCGGCCTGGACCGCCACCCTGGCGATGTAGGCCCATGCGCTGCCGTAAACCGCGATGTTGTTCGGCGACGACATCATCGTCTTCACGGTACTCCACCACCGCCTCCCACGGAATAACATTGGCGTACCGCTCAACACCGAGTTGTTGACCGCGCGAACCGATCGCCAGTGTATAACTGGTGGCACCCTCGAAAGCGAATACGTTAACGAAATAAGTGCCATTAGCATTAACCGTTATGGTCTCAAGTTCGCCGGTAGCAATCGAAAAATCGACGATGTTGCCCTGTAAATCTAAGACATAGAGGTCGGCGTCGGCCAGTTGATAATCGGCCACCAGCATCGTCACTGCCTGGCCGGCTATCAGGTCCAGCCGATAGTAATCGTCAATATCACCAACAACTGTCGAGCGGCCGTCAGCGCCGGTACCAGGTTGGTTGACGTAGCCCCCGAGGGTGATCGGGCTGACCAGCGCCTGTGCTGTGCCGATGGAGTCATTGGCGGCCAGCGGATTGGCTGGATCATTAGTATCGCCGTCCAGAGCCTGGCTGGTTGAGGTAGTCACTTCGCCAGCTACGCTATAGCGCAGCGATGGATCGGTGCCGGACACGGCGACCATAGCGGATGCCATATCGCTGGCCCCCTCGTTATCAGTAACGGTAAGGCTAAAGACCAGCTCAGCGCCCTGCGGTAAATCTGGCGCGGTAAAACGGGTCTGTGGATTATCCGCGCCCGTCAGGTTTACCTCGGGCCCGGCAGTCTGCTGCCATTGCCAGCTGTCTATACTACCATCCGGATCGTTGCTACCGGTGCCGTCGAGTATTACGTCCGAGAGTCCGCTAACTGTTTGCGCGCCACCGGCATTCGCGATAGGTGCCTGGTTGGAAGGTGCAGGGTTAGTGCCACTATTTCCGCTGCTACTACCGCCCCCACCGCCGCAACCAACGCACAGCAGGATAAGCGGAACAATCCAAGCTCTGTTGTCTGAGTGTATACGCATAATAGTTTTGTCGACTGCCTATGCTTCCCGTGCTCTAGCGCACGACAATAGACTCTCCCCCCCAGGGTGCGACGGTTTCGCCATAATCCTGAAACTTCTGCGGCAATTCCTCTGTCATTGCCAAAGTGGCAGCCAGTCGGCCAAAGCCGACGAAGAAGGCGACTACCAGGCCCAATTCTACAATTTGCGCCTCAGAAAAGTGCGTGCGCAGCCCGTTGTAAAGGTCGTCATCGATAGAAAGATGGTTGGTCGCAAAGCGATCGCCGTAATCGATCGCTGCCTTCTCGGCATCAGTCAGGTTATCCGCCTCCGGTGCATTCTCCAGCGAACACACCAAGTCCTCGGTAACACCATCGGCAATGGCGCCGGTATAGCGTATGGCCATACAGCTACGACACTGATTGTGGAACGCAACCCTAAGGCGCACCAGCTCTACGAGTCTCTCTGGCAGGGTTCGACCTATTTTCAGAGATCCGCCAAATGCAGCGAACCCTTTGGCCTGCTCCGGACAGTGGGCGAAAATGCGCATGAGACCCTGCTCCAGGGGGCTGCATTCATCAGCGAGCGTCATGGTGCGTAGATCGGAATCCCAGTCTTCAAGGGGCAGCTTTTTGATTCTGGTCATCGTGATATCCTTTTGAGGGCGTCTAATCTTGATTACAGCTCAAACATTGCCCACAATATTGTGGAACGTCAAGAGTTCGAGAATGGCTAAGTCTTAGATTCTGACGAAATGACCTAATACTCGCGCTGGCAACTAAAGCGCGTAAATTATACCTGTTTCTGCAACTGCGCAGGGCTTCTGGAGATTGTTCGCATGATGTCGATAAAAAGGGGATTGATCACGACTGCGCTGGCATCGCTACTTGCGATATCGGGATGTGCCCGTGAAGCGGTGAAACAGGAGGAGGTTATTGCAACTGCCTCAACGGAAGTGGAAGAACCGCACCCGGGTTTAATTCCCTATTTCGAGCACTGCGCCAGCTGTCATGAGGGCGGCGTCTACAAGGCCCCGCATCGTTTATTTCTGTCAATGATGGCCCCGGATGCCATCCTGCATTCAATGGACGGAATCATGACGGCCCAGTCGGCAGCGCTGACCGACCAACAGAAGGAAGATGTGGCGGAATACATCGCCGGGCGCTCGCTTGAATCTGTGGTCGTGAACTATCCACCACCCGCCTGCGAGCAGTCAGCGTTAGATATGAATAAGGCCCCGGCTCAGGCTGGCTGGGGCGTTGAACCCTCCAATACGCGCTTCCAGCCCTTGGAAAACGGTGGTTTGTCGGCCGATAACAGCATGGAACTGGAACTGAAGTGGGCCTTTGCCTTTCCCAACGCAATACAGGCAAGATCACAGCCGGCAGTCGCAGGAGGCGCCGTGTTTGTCGGTAGCCAGAACGGCAATGTTTATGCATTGGATGCTAAAGCAGGCTGCGTACGCTGGACGTTCCGCGCCAGCGCCGAAGTACGCACGGCTATCGTGATTTCGCCCTGGAGCGTCGGCGATACCGATGCCAGCCCGAAGATATATTTTGGCGACATATTGGCCCGGGCTTACGCAGTAGATGCCCGTAGCGGTGAACTCTTGTGGACCAAGAAAGTTGATGATCATCCCAACGCAACTATTACCGGCACCCCCACATTGGTGGGCGACCGTTTGTTTGTACCGGTCTCATCGCTGGAAGTTGTCGCTGCCGTTGATCCCGAGTATGCCTGCTGTACCTTTCGCGGCTCTATGGTCGCGCTGAATGCGAGCAGCGGCGATTTACTATGGAAAAGTTATACCATTGATGATGAGCCGGCTAATGCTGGCAAGACCGACGTCGGGACAACAATACTGGCTCCCTCCGGAGCGCCGATTTGGAACAGCCCAACCGTAGACCTGAATCGCGGCCAGATTTATGCCGGGACCGGAGAGAACTATTCATCGCCTGCGGAAGGTGGCAGTGACGCTATCATTGCCTTCGATATGGCAACCGGCAAAAAGAACTGGATCACTCAAACCACAACAGGTGACGCCTGGAACGCCGCCTGCCTGACTTATTTTACCAGTGACGCTGCCAACTGCCCCGAGGAAAATGGCCCCGATTTTGACTACTCTGGGGCGTCGATTTTATTGAAACTAGAGAACAAAAAAGACATTCTGGTGGCGGGCCAAAAATCAGGGATTATTTATGGTTTCAATCCGGATAACGGTGAGGTTATTTGGGAAAGCCAGGTTGGACGCGGCGGTGTTCAGGGCGGCGTACACTTCGGTATGGCCGCCGGCGATGGCTTACTGTACGTCCCTATCAACGATATGTTTTATCCAGAGGATCTCACCCGCTATGACTTCCAACACGATCCCCGCCCTGGCATCTATGCACTGGATCCGGCAACAGGAAAAGAGGTCTGGGCCCAACCGGCTGATAATGTCTGCCCGGAAGATAGAAAAGAGTGGTGCGATGAGGGTATTTCAGCTCCAGCAACCGCAATTCCCGGTGGCGTAATCGCGGGACACATGGATGGACGCTTGCGAATCTACTCCGCTACAGATGGCAAAGTTCTGTGGGACTTCAGCACACTCCGCGAGTTTGAAACCGTGTCGGGTGAAATGGCTAGTGGCGGTTCAATGAGCGGAGCCGGTGTCACCGTTGCAGACGGTATGCTCTACACGAATTCAGGCTATGGCATTTACGAACATATGCCGGGTAATGTGCTGCTGGCTTTTGGCTTGAAGTAAGGGCCTGCACTCAATCGACTGACAATCGGAGTCGCGGCTACACTAAATCCCGGATGCGATCCAGCTTCCCAGCATTTGGCGCTCTTCTTCGGTCATCTCCGTTTTATTCATAAAGGGCATATCCGGTGAGTCTACAGATCTGGCCTGAATGCGCGGTGCCCAGCGCTTTATATCGTCCAGGGTATCCAGCATCACGCCCCCGGGCGCCACGCTAAACATATCATCTGTGGCCGTTGCGGAATGACAACTGACACACCGGCTCTGGATAATGCTCACCACTTCGGCGTCAGACACCGTCATCTCGACCTGTCCGGGCGCAGCCGATTGTGGTGCCATTGCGATCGCCAGAATCAACGTAGCAAAGGCCGCACCCATCAAAATCACTGGACGGTTAACCTTTTTGTGAGCCAGCACAAAATACTGCCTGGCAACCGCCGTAATCGCCATGATCACCAGCAGTATCAGCCAGTTATATGCGCTGGCATAAGTCATGGGGTAATGAGCGCTGATCATAATGAAAAGCAGAGGCAGAGTGAGATAGGTATTGTG
This sequence comes from Halieaceae bacterium, assembly GCA_047633055.1. Taxonomy (GTDB): domain Bacteria; phylum Pseudomonadota; class Gammaproteobacteria; order Pseudomonadales; family Halieaceae; genus CALJFL01. Next base: position 11,591 of record JBLIEI010000073.1, read on the forward strand.
GGTGGAGTGCAGCTTAGCGCGTGCTCCCCAAGCAGGATCTGGCGCCTCCCCTTGTTCAATCGCCGCGACCAGTGCCCGCTGTGAAGGCATGATTACCCTGAACACGTTACCGACCATTATGGTGCCGATGATTGCACCCATGTGAATATAAGCACCACGGCCACTGAACAGATGTGCCAGCGAATAGGACACAGCAACTGCGGCGAGAATCAAAATCGTGCCAATAATATAAGGGTTTTTGCCCAGTGGGCTGCGGCACAGCAGTTCGTAGAAAATCCAGCTCCCAGCAAGATAAGCCACGCCAATAGCAATCGCCTGTAGCTGAGTCAGATCCGCCACACGTTTGTCGATCAGATAGGCGTCAGCGCCCAGGTAATAAATTACTGTCAGCAACACCATGCCAGTCAACCAAGTGGTGTACGCCTCCCACTTGAACCAATGGAGGTGGGCAGGCATTTGCTCGGGAGCCAGCGAATATTTCGCCACCTCGTAAATGCCGCCACCATGAATGGCCCATAAGTCCCCCTTAATACCTTTATCCTCTTTCCAGCGGGGGGGCTTTTCCAAACTGTTATCCAGCCAGACGAAATAAAACGAAGCTCCTATCCACGCGATGCCGGTTATCAAGTGCAGCCAGCGGAATATCAGTTGGACCCAGTCGAGAATGTAGCTTTCCATCATATTATTTCCATATCCTGATCCCGGTCATGCACTCTCACGCCAGCCGAATATGTTGCTTTGATCGTCCGATCATCGCCAAGTGTCGCGATGACAAAAAGTAGTTCTGATACGTCTTTACAGTGCCCCAAGCGGAACTTCATAAAACGGGTCGGTGCTTTATCCAACACAATGAAATCGGCCTCTTTTCCGCTCTCGAAGTTGCCGATGAGGTCATCCATATCCAGTGCCTTCGCTCCGCCCAGGGTAGCCAGGTAAAACGCTTTAAACGGTGTCAGCTTCTCGCCCCGCAGCTGCAACACCTTATACGCTTCGGCCATGGTTTGTATGAGCGAAAAACTCGTACCGCCGCCTACATCAGTGCCCAACCCAACATCTATATCATGCGCTACTGCTCGCTTTAGATTAAATAACCCGCTACCCAGAAACAGGTTGGAGCTTGGGCAAAATGCAATATTTGATTTCGTTTCAGCTAGTCGCGACCACTCTTCATCATTCAGGTGAATGCAGTGGGCAAACACGCTACGCCGACTTAACAAGCCCGCCTCATCATAGCTATGCAAGTAGTGATCGCAGTGCGGGAACAATTGTTCTACCCACATCACCTCTTCAGCATTCTCTGACATGTGTGTGTGGAGATAAACGCCGGGGTGCTCCTGCAACAACTGACCTGCTTTTTTTAATTGCTCTGGCGTGGACGTGGGCGCAAAGCGGGGGGTCACTGCGTACCGGAGACGCCCACGGTCGTGCCACTTTTCTATTAGCTCTTTACTGTCCCGATAAGAACTTTCTGGTGTATCCAGCAGATAATCAGGTGCATTTCTGTCCATCATGACCTTGCCAGCAACCATACGAAGATTGCGCGCCTCGCACGCTTCAAAAAAAGACTCGACCGACTCTTTATGTACGGTGCCAAAAACCAGTGCAGTGGTAGTACCGTTGCGCAACAATTCGTCCAGGAAACGCTCGGCAATCTCGCGTGCATAATCGGGGTCTGAGAAGCGCGCTTCAACCGGAAATGTATAGGTGTTAAGCCACTCAAGCAACTGCTCGCCATAGGACGCAATCATCTCGGTTTGCGGATAATGTACATGCGTGTCGACAAAGCCGGGGATAATCAAGGCATCGGGGTATTCCTGCACAGGAACACCAGGCTTCAACCCTGCCAGGATCTCTTCAGCCAGCCCAACACGCCGTACCCTGCCTTCCGAGACCAGCAAAATGCCATCTTCAAAGTACTCGTAGCTGGCATCCGGATCGACCTTATCTGGATCATCGATAAAATGGAGAATACTGGCGCGATAGGCTTGCACTAGCGTGTCACCCGATCTCGAGCGCCGGGCGCCATGCGCACGTAGATCTGCGTGTCAAGGTCAAGTTCGACCTCGTCGCAATTGTCTCCCTCACCGCTGCGATCCACCACCAGAAAGTCGTTAGCCGTCTTCAGCCCAAGGCAATAGTGATGCCAGGTGCCCCGACCATAGTTGACACCCTGATCCGGGCCCGCCAGAAAAGCACGTAGCAGCGCCGGATTGAATTCTCCGGCCGGCGCCACCACCACTACATAGGGATTACCAGTCAGGGGCATAAACGCCTGGCTACCCAGCGGATGACGTTCCATTACTTTAATTCTGAAGGGGAGTTCCACAGGCTGACTGTGAAATATACTGATGACGCCACGACCACCAGTTGACTCGACGTCCACTTTTGCCAGTGCGTGGTGCCGTTCCGTCATGCCGTAGTTGATAGGAATAACCTGCTCCGCGACGCCACGCTCAATAACCTCGCCAAAGTCGGCAAACGTCGCTTTGCTCAGTGGTTCCAATATCAAATTCATCAATTTTTCCTAGCTACCGCGATACGTCGAATAGCCAAAAGGGGCTAGCAGCAGTGGTATATGGTAATGCTGACCATCACCTTCAATATTAAAAACTACCTCGGCCCATGGGTAAAATACGGGGCATGCGATGGCCTCAAAATAACTACTGATCGCAAAATGTATACGGTAGGTACCAGCATCCATGAGCTGATCAGCCGGGCAAAGTGCCGACGCACGACCATCGCTATTAGTCTCGTCACTGCCTACTTCCCGCCACTCACCGTTAACGTGTCTAAAAAGAGTAATAGCGACACCGGCTGCCGGGCTGCCCAGGGCCGTGTCAAGAATGTGAGTGGTGATCTGACTCATAGCAATTTCTCCAATCGCAAGTGGAATATTTTTCTCTGCTCTTGCGCTGCGTTTAATAATTCGTGTTCGCGGCTATTGGGGAGCCGGGCTTGCAGAAGGGCCAGCATTTTAGCGGCACTTTTCCCACTGGCACAGATGATAAAAATAAAGCCGAATTTTTCTTCATAGGCCGCGTTGCCTTCTGCAAGTGCGTTAATAATTTGGTCACTGGCGCTATCGACCGATGCCTGCTCGCCAGCAGCAAGCGTCTTGGTTTTTGCATACTTTTCTTTAAGAGAGCCCAAGTCGCCAATCTTCGGATGTCCATCAAAAGACTGCAGGTAATCTGCTTCCGTCAGCCCTTGCCAAGCCGCGTCTGCGGCAACATACAAGGCTTCACTGCTGGCAAAGGGCCTAGCCCGTTCCAGCCGCTTTATCCAAGCTTCACTGGTGCAACATTGCCGCAACTGCTGAGACGCCTCAGTGGCGTCAGCATTATTCAGTGACGCCAAACTCACCTAGCCGCATCCCAGTCAGGACTGCCAAAAATCCTCAAGCGACTCAGGCCACCATCCGGAAAGATATTCAGTCGTACGTGAGTAAACTCCTGCTCCGGTGCCGTTAGAATTTGTTTGATGTATAAATGCACCTGATCTGCCCGCAAACGTGTTTCAGCAATAACCGTTTGCCAGCTAAGCTCCTCAGGCTGCATATCAGTTTTTTTCGTATAGGTCGCTTCCAAGCTGAAACTTTCTGGGTAGTTGCCTTTGAAATGCGCGGTATCCAAAATAACTTTCCGAATGCTGCCCGGCACCCCGAATTTGATAATACACCAATCGTGATCGGCATCGCGTCGACGGCGAGTTTCCCAGCCATCGCCCATATTGACCCCCTGTCCGGGCATCAGCAGATTGCTGGGCGAACTGTAAAACTCGTCGCTACATTGCTGCCCACGACCGCCAACCATCACGCTGACCAGATCCACCAATTCTCCCTCAACGTAATTCTCTCTCAGCAGCTTCGCATTACCCCAAGCGCGCAATCTAGCAACACCGCCATCGGGAAATATCTTCAACCGTATATGGGTACATGGCTGCCGGCTGCTCACGGTAAATATATTATGCGCGTTGGCAGTCGTAACGCTTTTGGGATGCAGCTCAAACCATTCAATATGCTGACTGAGACTTCCTTCCACCCAGGCACCTTCCAAAGAGGCATACTCTGGGGCATTACCCGTAAAGTGCGTCGTTTCTATATCAACACCGTTGATAACTCCCGGAATACCCAGCCGCAACATACACCAGTCATGATCAACACCCGAATCAGCTCGATCGTGGCGTCCAAAGCTGCGGCGTGACTCCCAGCCGTCCATCCACTGGCCGGTGGCAACAAAGTGTCCCTGGCGAAATATGGGCTCGCTTTGCTTGACCAGATTTCCAGACTCGGCAAACCACTCATCAGAGCAGGCCAGCGCCCTGCCACCCACACGCTCGCTCACCAGGTCGGTGTAGCTGCGCGAATAATTTTCGTTACTGTCGCTCATTGCGCAATATCACCCTTCTTGAGTAGTGGCCGCCCATGAGGCGTGCCAACGATGTTCCCGCCGGCGAATATTTCCGTACCCCTTAGCAGTGTTCGCTCAACCACGCCGATAACCTCGCGACCCTCGTAAGGCGTAATTTTATGTTTATACTTGATGATCTCAGCACAAATGGTGAATGCTGCGCTGTCATCAAACACGACCAGATCTGCATCGTAACCTGGCGCTATGCGGCCTTTGCGGCCCTGCATACCGGCGAAAATCGCGGGCCGCGTGGCCATCCAGTCCACGACGTCTACCAGGGAAAAACCGCGCTCGCGAGCCTCTGTCCAAACCAACGGCAGGCCAAATTGCAGAGAGGATATACCACCCCAGGCCCTTTCCAAATCACCACTGTCCAGGTGTTTCAACTGCGGTGTACAGGGCGAGTGATCGGAGACTACAAATTCGATAGCGCCCTGCGCCAAGCCGTGCCATAGCGCCGTTCGATTTTCATCCTCTCGAATCGGCGGGCAGCACTTATATAACGTTTTGCCATCGGGACACGCTTCCGCAAACAGGGTCAAATAATGTGGGCAGGTCTCAGCGGTTATATCGATTCCGGCGGCTCTGGCCTGCTCGATAGCGGGGAGTGCCTCGGCGCTGGATAAATGCACAATATGAACATGCGGCGTGTGACCCGCCGCTTGAGCCTCCTCCGCCAGTTCAATCACCAGATCTATTGCGTCGTTCTCCCAGCTGCGTGGACGGGATGCCAAAAAACTTTGATAGCTGCTACCGATTTCGGCCGGTGGCGTGTCGTCCCGATCTAATTCCGCGTGGATAAGATAGGGAACATTGTGTGCCGCAATAATGGGTAAAGCTCTGCGAATATGGGTCTCATCTACCCGGGGGAAATCATCAATGCCAGAGTGGATAGTAAAAGACTTCACACCCAGAACGCCAGCATGCAAAAGCTCATCGAGATCATCCAGGCTGTCTGGTACAACGCCACCCCAAAAACCGCAATCGACCCAGAGCTGATCACCCAAAGCGTCGAGCTTAACTTGCAGCGCACCGACACTGGTAGTAACCGGTGTACAGTTCAACGGCATATCAACCACCGTAGTAATGCCACCCGCCGCCGCTGATTGCGTGGCGGTATTAAATCCCTCCCAGTCGGTACGACCCGGCTCGTTAATGTGGACATGGGTATCGACCAGACCAGGCATGAGCACTTTATCGCCAAGATCTTCGACCGGACATGCCGGCGTTTCATCATAATCCAGGATCGCAGCGATTTTTTCGTCGGCTATTACAACAGTGGCCGCAATCTCAGCACCATCGGAGATGACGCGTCGACTACGCAAGGCATAGGGCGCAAAACTATTCATACAGGCTCATTATCTTTTAGCTGTTCCATCAACGGTTGCAGTTCAGCTCTAGTGGGACCTTGCTGCACAGGACGATTCGCGGAGATCTCATTAGAAATGCCGATCAACTGACCGACCACAGACACGGCAACCTCTATCGGCCGCTTACCGGGCACCTCGGCCAGCCCGATCGGGCAATGGACCGCGCTATAAAAATCGGGGCTGTAACCCTGATGCTGCAACCTCATTTGGAATCGACGCCACTTGGTCTGGGAACCTATCAGGCCAACATACGCGGCATCCTCGCGTCTCAGAGCGGCGCACAGAATCTCATAATCAAGCTGGTGGTTGTGCGTCATGATTAAGAAGTAACTACCCGCAGGCATGCTTTCGACCTCTGCTGCGGGTTCGTCGCTGCAGACCCTGTCAACGCTGACGTCTGCCGTGCCTACATCACTACTTTCCCGACTGTCCACCCAGCGCAAACGACAGGGAAGTTGCTTCAGTATAGGGACCAGTGCGCTGCCAACATGGCCGGCACCAAAAAGCATGATATCCATACGACTGGCCTTAAAACTTTCAAACAGGACGCTGGTGCTACCACCACAACATTGGCCCAGGCTAGGTCCAAGCGGAAAATAGTGCAGACGTTGCTCCTCGTGTTCCTCACTGAGCATTCCTGCCGCTATTGCCGCGGTCTGATATTCAAGGTGGCCGCCACCGATGGTGCCAAAACACTCCTGGTTCGAGAAAATCATTTTTGTGCCGCTATCTCGCGGCGTCGATCCACGCACGCCAAGTACAGTAACCAGAACATAATCTTCTCCGGCCTGCTGCAACCGTCTGGCGGCATTCGCCCAGTGAGTGTTGGTATTGAGGCGACTCATGGCACCGTTTCCCGTTGTCGTGCCTTCAGTTCATCACAGGCTCGCAACACGCGTTCAGGCGTTACCGGAGAATCCAGCCGCGGACTGAGACGATAGCCCCCAACACTGCAGATAGCGTCGCGCAGCGCAGCCCATACCGATATTGCCAGCATTAGCGGTGGTTCGCCCACTGCTTTAGAGTGAAAGATAGTGGCTTCAACATTCGGGCTGTCGGGCAACAGCTCAACATTAAAAATTGGCGGCGTATCACCGATAGCAGGAATTTTATAACTGGCCGTGTTGGAGGTTTGCAATCGGCCATCATCTCCCCACACCAGTTCTTCGGTAGTCAGCCATCCCATGCCCTGTATAAAACCACCTTCTATCTGGCCGATATCAAGCGCCGGATTAATAGACTGCCCTACGTCGTGACAGATATCGACTCTCAGCACTTTGTACTCGCCGGTCAGCGTATCGATGACAACTTCGGATACTGCTGCCCCATACGCAAAGTAAAAGAATGGCCTGCCCTGCGCGGTCTCACGATCATAGTGGATTTTAGGTGTACGGTAGAATCCAGTAGCAGACAGTGGCACCCGATTACTGTAGGCCAGCTGCACCAATTCGGGAAAGCTCAGCGTCTGCTCACCCACAGTGATCTGACCGTCGGCGAACTGCACCTCGCTGGACGCTGTGCCGAAGTATTGCGCGGCAAATTCTGCCAAGCGAGTCCTTATTTTACGGGCGGCATCTCGTGCCGCCATGCCGTTGAGGTCGGTGCCGGAAGATGCCGCCGTCGGCGAGGTATTGGGCACCTTGTCTGTACGGGTGGAAGTACAGCTAATATTATCCAGACCAACCTGTAGCTCGCTGGCCACGATCTGAGCTACCTTGGTATAAAGGCCCTGCCCCATCTCGGTGCCGCCGTGGTTCAATTGAATACTGCCGTCGGTGTACACGTGTATAAGTGCGCCGGCCTGATTCAGATGTTGCACGGTAAATGAGATGCCAAATTTAACCGGCGTCAGAGCCAGGCCACGCTTAAGAATCGAGCTACCTCTGTTGTACTCGCGGATCTCCTCGCGACGCGCTTGGTAGTTAGACGTTTGCTCAAGCCGCGCGACCACGGGCTCAATCAGATGTTGCTCCAACTGCTGGCCGTAGTGTGTTGTATCTCGCCCGCCTTCTTCCCGGTAGAAATTCTGGCGGCGCACCGCCAGCGGATCCAGCCCCGTGGCCGTGGCAATCTGTTCAATTATATTCTCAATAGCCAGCATACCCTGAGGACCACCAAAGCCCCGGAATGCAGTGTGCGACACGGTGTTTGTTTTTACCCGATGGCCACAGACATGTGCTGCCGGCAAGTAGTACGCGTTGTCGGCATGAAACATCGCCCGATCCACAATCGCATCTGACAGGTCTGGCGACATTCCACATTCTCCAGCAAGCTCGAGATCAAGCCCAAGAATTTGCCCGGCATCATCAAAACCGACTTTGTAACGGCTCAGGAATGGATGGCGTTTTCCGGTGGCGGTCATATCATCCGCCCGCGCCAATCGGAGCTTTACGGGCCTTCCTGTTTTACTGGCCAGCACCGCAGCGATGCAGGCCCACTGATTAGCATTGGTCTCCTTGCCACCAAACGCACCACCCATACGCCGCACATCAACTGTGACCTTATTCATCGGTATATTCAGTACTTCGGCGACCAGCTTCTGGCCCTCTGAAGGATGTTGCGTAGAAGTGTATACCAGCATGCCGCCATCTTCCTGAGGTATACACAACGAGGCCTGGCCTTCCAGATACAACTGCTCCTGGCCGCCGCTAAAAAATTCCCCACAAAGTTTCAAAGGCGCTTGCTCAATCGCAGTGGGGACGTCACCGCGTTGCTGCGTATGGCTGGGACGAACATAGCTGTTGTTCGCCAAGCCCTGCTCGATACGTATATCGGCATCCAGGGGAGCATAATCGACTACGGCGAGTCGTGCAGCTTTACGCGCCAGATCTTGGCTAGTGGCCGCAACCGCAAACAAAACCTGGCCGTAAAACTCGACGGTATCTCCCACCATGAGCGGGTCTCCCGGAAACACCGGACCTATATCTTTGTGACCCGGTACATCGTCGGCCGTAATCACTGCCCGCACGCCAGCCGCTGCATGCACTTTGTCCAGATTCAGACTGAGCAGGCGAGCGTGGGCGACGGTGCTAAGACCGACATAGGCATATAGCAAATCGGCTGGCGCGCCGAGATCATCGGTGTACCGTGCCGCCCCGCTGACATGCAGGCGGGCACTTTCATGTTTAGTCGCCTGACCGGGACCCTGTATCACCCCTGCATTCGCGTCAGCGGTGATTGTCGGTAAGCTACGCATAGTGAGTAACCTGTAACTGTGAGGTTTTACCGGTGTGCGCAATAAATAGTCTTTGCAGCAGGTTCCGCGCCACCTGCATACGATATTCCGCGCTCGCCCGAAAGTCATCAATGGGACTGAAGTCCTGTGCCAGCGCGGTCATAGCAGCGTCTATGGTGTCTTGTTGCCACGGTTGCCCTATCAGCGCTAGCTCGCACTGACTGGCACGCCGGGGAATCTCAGCCATTCCGCCGAACGCGATAGTCGCCGAGCTGACGAAACCTTCTTCAATTGTTAAATTGAAAGCACCGCACACAGCAGAAATATCATCCTCCAGCCGCTTGCTGATTTTATAAGTCTGAAACCAATCGGTGTCTGCGGGTTTAGGGATCAGAATCTGTTCGATGAATTCGCCGGCCTGCAGTGCCGTGACCTTGTAGCTGATATAAAATTCGGCCACCGGAACAACCCGGCTAGCATCACCGCGACGTAGTACCAGATTGGCATTAAGGGCAAGTAGTGTCGGTGGCATGTCACCTATCGGGGACGCGTTAGCCACGTTACCCCCTAGCGTACCCTGATTGCGTATCTGCAATGATCCCAATCTCTCCAGCAATTCAGCCAGGTCAGGCCAGTGCGTTAGTAAGACGTGTTTGCAGTCACTAAAACTCACCGCTGCACCGATACGTAGCTCGTCGCCGTCATCGCTGCACTCCAACAGTTCAGAAACCCGACCCGTATAAATCAGCGTATCGATCTCCTTCAAACCCTGGGTGATTTCCAGAGCGAGATCCGTTGCACCGGCGACCAATCGCGCCTCGG
>JBLIEI010000074.1:0-19995 GCA_047633055.1 Halieaceae bacterium
AATGTTCTATAATCCAAAACGGCGTCATACACACAATGGTAGAGTTGCGCCTACGAAGTACGAACAGTTATATTTAGAGCAGTTGGAAAGTGTCTAGGAAACTCAGGCCGTATCAATAAATGGATTGCCCGCCAGTTACATACCGTATTTTCGATATCTCCACCTGTACACCACTGTGTGAATTCCAGAAATGTGACTAGCTTCTTTACCGAGATAAAAGCGCAAAGTTCTCACATGCATAGTTATAGAGTTTTAAATCCTCCTGATGGTACTGACAAGTTAACTTATTTTTCCTGAAAAAGTGGAGTTTTAGAACACATCACACCCAGTAAACGAACTAAATGTGGAGGCTGGCGACTCGATTACCGGCGACAAAGGCTGAATTTTGTCGGCTCAGCCCAGGCCTTCAAGTTAACTTGTCAGTACCAAATTAAATACACTTATATTCTCTCAACACTTTAATAATATCTGGTATGTTTATCGGAGCTTTAGGATGTTCTTGGTCAAATAGAATATGATTCAATTTAAGCCTTTCTGATAATGACTGGAAAAACATCGGCCTTTTTAATGAATCAATAACTTCAATGATCGTAGTATTTGGCCTGCAAAAAATGAGGTTTGACAGTGCCGCCCCATGTTGGGCAATAATACAATCAGAATTAGCAAACAAGGTAATTTGAGTATCTAGCTCCATTAAATCGAGCTCAACAAATGTCACATTAGCCTGCCCATTTATTTTCAAATAGAGATCATCTAAATTGGGAATAGTCCTGCGCTGGGCACCGTAAGTATCAGATGGGGCTGATTTATTTGATTCTTGTCCACGACCAATTATTAAGATGTTTTTTTCTGCACTTCTAATTTCCTGCTTTATAGAAAATATTTTAAAAATATAATCCCGTACCTGTTCTAGATTAGCCATGTGATAAGTACTGGGGTGATCCCAACCAATTGGGGTCAACCTTCTCATCCCAGTATTTAAGGCACTGGCTTCTTCATGTGTTCCAAAGCTCCACCCATTTTCAACAAGCTTTCTTAAGTGGCGGCTCATGGGGCCAATCTCTGGCAAATAATAATGAGTTTCATGTTGCCTATGCATTTCCTTAGAGATAAAAGGTAAAAATAGACCAAACATAAAGTGGTAGTAATGAGTTATGCTGCCCCATTTAGCTCCAGGCACAACGAGAACTGACTCTCTGTTGGTTTGATTATTGAAATGAACTTTAGGAATAGACCTTGAAAAACCAGAAGATATAAGATCTAACCCCAAGTCTCGAGCTATATCGATTGATGATGATTTATTTATGGCCTCCATATATTCCTTTGTTGAATATTGTGGGATATTCTTAATCAAATTTGAGCGAGATAGGTGCGTTTCACCCTGCGAGTCAAGCTCATATTTCTTCCACTTACTATGAGGAATATCTCCAAATGCTTTTTCAAGAGAATTTTCATTAACATCGACTAAATCGCTGTAGGAAAGCACATGAACTAGTTTATTTCTTTCCTGCATTGCAATGTGTGCATGGAGAGTATTTTGTAGTAATCCTGCTACCCGCTCTGGAGGCGCCCCCATGCGTCGATAGCTCTGAATCCAAGATTCAATTTCACGATATAAAAAAACAACATCATCATCCTCACTCATCAATGATTCAATATATCTAGATGAGTCACCTGAAAGTTTTTTAACAACAAAGCTAGGTGATTCGTTTTCATCGAAAAGTAAGTCGGAATCAAGCTTGGAAAGAAAGATAGAGTCCTGTTGAGATATAACCCCCTCCCAAGCCAGTTGGGGCGCCTTAGTATCCGTCCAAGTCTCAGAAATAGACTCAATCCCAGCTTCCCTTAGAATTTTATGAATCAACGTTGATCCAACCCTTCCTGGGGAAGCAATGTATCGATGCCGACAAGGACGAACGTTTATATCTCGCAATGCACTCAGTTCAACCCGCTTTAAGCTGCCCGAGTTGTGCTGATAGGCAGCCACCTTTGAGAAGGGAGCTTCACGCAATAAAATCTTCTTTGAATTGGGCCGAGAGAGATAAACAGCTTTTCCAGATGGCTCAATAGCATAGATACATAAACTTTTGAAATTGGATGGGAGAGGTTCATTTATAGTTTCACTGGACAGAATTTGAAAACCACTTAATACACTATGTTGAATACCAGGAACCCCTCCCTTTGATACTTCAGAACTTTCAATTTGGGCTACTTTATAACATTTGTGACTATTTTTTGAATCTACAAATAATTCTTGTAGCTCTACGAGGCGCGAATATATCTTGCTCTCACTATCATCGCAAGGTGGTATAACCACCTCCATAAGATGGTTGACAATATCCTGATCAATTGAAAGGGCATTTTCACCATAAAATTTAACTAAAAAATCAAGTAAGAATACTTTTTCTTCAAGCCTCTTACTTGATCGCCTAAAATGTTTTATATAATAATTTCTAGCCTCATAAAACATATATTTTTTCGCTGCTACTTGTCCCTTTATATGCCAAAGTGCGCTGTAATCATGACCAAAATTAAGTTCAATTTCCCTAATAAACTCTGATAATTGCTTGTCATCTACTAAGCGCAATAAAGTTCTAGCTTTTGACGTTATCCAAGTGTCGGAATGAAACCTTGGATCAAACTTACTTTCATAAGCCCAAAGAGAATCTGCAATTTCTATTACAATCCAAAGTGCATTTTGGTCGTTATTTGAAGCATTTTTTAGTATTAATTCATTGTGCTTTAACCAAAATTTCTTTCCATTTTCTGTCAATTTAAGTTTTTTAAATTGATTCAACATTAAACAGGAAAGCGGTAACGAAAATCCGGAAATAGGTATACTTTTTTCTAATTCAAATTGCGCATCTTCAAGCTGTTCGATTTCAATCAAACTTCTTATCAAAAAATATTTTATTTGAGGGTCAGTGAAAGATTTGCTTAATTCAACAACATGAGAATATTTTTTTTGCTGAAAATAAGTTTGAACTTCAACTTTTCTTTTGCTTAAGTCAGTCATACTTATAATGAACCTTTTATATCGAAAAAATGAATCAACTACGGGAAAAAACACCGATAGCTTTAGAAGATGGGCTTTATAAATTGGATTTTAGGGCCGATTTAGATCGAAGGGGACAAATTGTTTAGCAATCCATGTGCTCGTAAACCGTTATCAGTTACCCAGTTCTTGTAAAATATAATCCCGTTGTGATTTAAATTTAGATTCCAATTTATTCATCACATCAGGGGGTAAATCAATATGACTACCTTCATTTGCTTTTTTAGTTAAATTGAGGTCATCGAAATCATTATCGAGAACAAGAAATTCTTTTATCGACTTCAAAAAACCTCTGGGATCAGATTGTATTTTTTCAAAGGGCATTATCAGAAAATCTTTATCATCAAAATATTCTCTCCATAGAGGGATGATTGATTTATAGTTACTGCTAGCAACAACTCTAGGATGATCACATAGAGACATTAGATCTGCCTGCTTATTGTTTTGTGTCATCATATCAGCAATCATTTTGACATGGGATGCCGCTCTTTCAACAGGATCACGCACTAGATAAATAATTTTCACGTTAGGCAAGATTTTTTTGAGGTACAAAATGCCGTCACTCGGCAATGTAGCATAGCTAGGAGTTACTTCCCCACAAATCTTACTTTTTGCATGGTCATTACTAAAGCAACTGATATACCATTCCAGCGAAAAAATTGGCTCTCTAATTATTTCCATCAAATACATGATGTAATCTCTATCTAAATTTTCTTTGCTCACAATGTGTTTTTTTAGGTTTCTTCTTATTTTGTTAAATATATTTTTTTTAAAAACAGTTTGATTGTTTTTATTAAATTCAGGACATGGATACAAGACATCAAAATAATGCAACTCTTTTACAGGGGGCAACCATAACTCCGTATGCGTTAGTAGTCTTTGATAAAGCCAAGTTGTCCCAGCCTTTGTTGCGCCAATAACAAGAAAGCTAGGTAAATTTTTATCATTCATTTTATTCATTTAATAGGTTTTGACAAAGTAGCTTCGCTTTTCCCTTCCTGATCATTTCTTCGTGGGCTTTCAAGAATTCAGTCACGAGGTCGTTTATCTTTCCGCCATCCTCGTATGCCAGTTGCCGCCTCGCTTCGTCCATGTTGTCGGTCTTGACACTTAGCAAGTCCACATTCCCTCCGATCACCCCGCAGTGTGTAAATATCGCAGTTCGTAAATTGCCAGCTTTGGCAAAGACACCCTTGCGCTGCTGCTCTATGTCTTCGTCGATGAATTCGTGATTAGCAGTATTCCATTCATTGAGCATCACATCGAGCGGGACGATACTGTCCGCGCGGAATGTCTGACAGAAGTCGTTTTCTTTCATAAAGTTCAGAAACCATGGTTCCGCAAATTGCTTTAAGTAATCGTCTATCAACGCAACATCTGAGGGGTGGGGCCTTTCTGGCTCTGGTGAGGCGAGAGAAGGCTCAGGCTCAGCAGGCTTATGCAAGTCCATAGTGGCGACGAAGACTATCACCGATCCTACAAGTGCGCCCCAGTGGGTAATCGAATTACTGAGATCACTCCATGCTTCCGCTCCGCCGAGCATCACACTCGCAGAGATCACAGCGAACAGGCTACCTACATGTATGACTTTCTTCTTCATAAGTGCCTTCTTAATCAGAGTGTGGGTTGGGGTGTGGGTTCACCCTTCCCTGAAACCAAAAAACCCAAGCAAATCAATTACTTGGGTTTCAGAAATGGCGGAGAGCGAGGGATTCGAACCCTCGATAGGGTATAAGCCTATACACCCTTAGCAGGGGTGCGCCTTCAGCCACTCGGCCAGCTCTCCGTAGGTTTTAGTGGAGTGCTTAGCGCACACTTTTTGACAGCCGGAAGCTGCCAAATCCACAGGCGCCGGATAATACCATAATCAGTGAAAAAACAAAGCTTTGCAGGAATTGTCTGGCAGTTTAGACGGCGTTTCCTTGGTTACCTTCGCTGTCGTCGCTATCATCATGAATACGGTTGTAAATCTCTTCTCTGTGAACCGCTACTTCTTTGGGTGCGTTCACACCAATCCGTACTTGATTACCTTTGACACCAAGTACGGTGACGGTAATTTCATCGCCAACCATTAAAGATTCGCCGACTCTGCGGGTCAAAATGAGCATATTTAGCCTCTCCAGTTTGCGTACCACTAACCACGACCAAAATGACTCCTTGTCTCGACCTGGCATGAAGCGTGTGTACGTAAGTCTATTTACACTCTATAGAAGGTGTAATTATCTATTATGTTTAGCTTATTTTGGCAAAAACGCCAGTTTTATCGCTTAACCCATTATTCTATAGCCTAGTGTATTGTGCTGTTTAGGCATCGGTTTCGTCGAGTGGCTCTTTATCTAAACCAAAAGACGAGTGCAATGCCCGCACTGCCAATTCAAGAAACTTTTCCTCAATAATAACCGATATCTTGATCTCAGACGTTGTAATCATCTGAATATTAATACCAACTTCCGCCAGTGCAGCAAACATCTGGCTGGCAACACCCGCGTGAGAGCGCATACCTACACCGACCACCGATACCTTGGCGATTTTGCTGTCACTGCGGACCTCTCTAGCATCAATTTCTGAAGCTACCCGGCGCAGTATTTCTTCTGCTCGGTGGAGATCGTCGCGGCCCACGGTAAAAGTAAAGTCGGTGCTTTTATCGTCAGCAACGTTCTGTACGATTACGTCAACCTCTATATTCGCTTCGCCAATAGGCCCTAGGATACGGTAAGCGACACCGGGCATATCGGGCACGCCAAGGATAGTGAGTTTGGCTTCATCGCGGTTGAACGCGATTCCGGCGATGGTTGGGGTTTCCATAGCGTCTTTGTCCTCGAATGATATCAGGGTGCCCGGCCCGTCCTGAAAGCTGTGCAGTACCCGGAGGGGTACATTATATTTGCCGGCAAACTCTACCGCTCGTATCTGCAGCACCTTAGAACCCATGCTGGCCATTTCCAACATCTCTTCAAAAGTGATTTTCTCCAACCGGCGAGCGCCATCAACGACTCTGGGGTCGGTGGTGTATACGCCGTCGACGTCGGTGTATATCTGACACTCGTCAGCGTTCAGTGCTGCCGCGAGTGCTACCGCTGTCGTATCTGAACCACCGCGACCCAAAGTAGTGATGTTGCCATATTCATCAACACCCTGAAAACCAGCAACAACAATGACGTATCCATCGTCGAGGTCACGGCGCAGGCGCTCGTCATCAACTTCCTTGATACGGGCCTTGGTGTGCGCGTCGTCGGTGAGAATACGGACCTGGCTGCCATTATAGGACTTGGCTTTCACGCCCCGCTTATTGAGGGCCATACTCAGCAATGCAGTGGTGACCTGTTCTCCCGTGGATACAAGAACGTCCATTTCCCTGAGCACAGGGCGATCCTGTATCTCATGAGCAAGCGCAATCAACCGGTTGGTTTCGCCGCTCATAGCCGAGACGACAACAACGATGCCATAGCCGTTTGCACGGAACCCGGCGACCTTTTCGGCCACCTGTTCAATGTGCTCGATACTACCTACCGAGGTGCCGCCAAATTTTTGTACGATCACGCTCATAACTGAAAAACACGCCCACACACTGAAAAAAGAAAATATTAAACACTAAACGGAGGCAGTTTTAAACGGGATTAGTACCCTGAACGCCAGTAACACCAGCGTTTAGGAGAGCTTTTCTGCAACCCACTCGGGGACATCTTTGAGCACTTGAGGTAAAGCAGCGATATCGGTGCCGCCGCCCTGGGCCATATCGGGTCGACCACCGCCTTTGCCACCCAGTCGACTGGCGAATTCTCGCATCAGCTCGCCTGCCTTCACTCTGCTGGTCAGGTCTTTGGTCACGCCCGCAACGAGGGCAATTTTATCGCCTTCAACAGCCGACAGGAGAATAACCGCGCTGCCCAGCTTGTTCTTACACTGATCCAGAGTATCCCTGAGAGACTTTGAATCGCCGCCTTCCACATTGGCGGCCAGCACCTTGATGCCTGCGACCTCTACAGCTTCGGCGGTCAGATCACTGCCGGCACCGGTTGCCAGCTTTTGCTTGAGTCGGGCAATCTCTTTTTCCAGGTCGCGGTTTTCGCTACGCAGTGCTGACACTTTAGTTGCCACGTTGTCCGGATTGCCTTTAACGACATCACACACCGCCTCGAGTCGCTGACCGTTAGCGTCAACCAGCGCCAAGGCACCTTCCCCGGTCACGCCCTCAATCCGACGGATACCGGCGGCGACCCCGGTTTCACCGGTAATACGCAGCAAGCCAATATCGCCGGTGCGTGACACATGGGTGCCGCCACACAGTTCAACAGAGAAGTCGTCTTCGCCCATGGCAAGTACGCGCACCTCGCTCCCATATTTCTCGCCAAACAAGGCCATAGCACCGGCTTCAACTGCATCGTCCATCGTCATCAGGCGAGTGCTGACTTCAGTATTAGCTCTGATCTGGCTGTTGACTCGTCGCTCAATAGTTTTCATCTCATCGCCGGTAATGCCTGCGCCATGGGAGAAGTCAAAACGGAGTCGTTGAGAGTCGACCAAAGAGCCTTTTTGCACCACGTGGTCGCCAAGAGTTTCACGCAAAGCAGCATGTATCAAATGAGTGGCAGAGTGATTAAGGCGCGTGCGCTGGCGAACGGCGTCGTCGACTTCTGCGCACAACTCATCGCCCACGGCTATCGAACCTTCCAGCACTTTCACATGGTGTAAATGTTGATTCTGAGACTTGGTGGTGTTGGTTACTTCAAGACGCAGACCTTTACCGCCAAGATAACCGGTGTCACCGACCTGGCCACCAGACTCACCGTAGAACGGGGTTTGATCAAGAACCACTAGGCCTTCCTGGTCCAGAGCGAGCTCGGCCACAACCGCGCCGTCCAGTAACAGTGCAGTAACTTTGCCTTTGCCAGTGGTACGGTCATAGCCGATAAATTCAGTACTGCCTTCAAGCTTCAACACCGAGTTGTAATCTACCTTAAAACTGCCGCCCTCCTGAGATCGGCTACGCTGATCTGACATTGCCGCGTCGTAGCCCGCCATATCCAAGGTCAGCTTGCGCTCACGGGCAATATCGTTAGTAAGATCGGTGGGGAAGCCGTAGGTGTCGTAGAGTTTAAAAACCACATCGCCGGGAATAACATCGCCGCTGAGACTTGCCAGTACGTCTTCCAGAATGACCATACCGTTATCCAGCGTTTTAACAAACTGCTCCTCTTCGGCCAGTAGCGCTTTTTCCACCTGTTCCTGTTTCACCGCAAGATCGGGATAAGCGTTACCCATTTGTACTACCAGCGGCGCAACCAGCTTATAGAAAAAGGCTTCGTTGGCGCCCAGCTTGTTACCGTGGCGAATCGCGCGGCGGATAATGCGCCGCAGCACATAGCCCCGGCCCTCATTCCCGGGCATAACACCGTCCGCTACCATAAATGCGCAGGAGCGAATATGATCGACAATAACCCGCAGCGACGTCTCCTCCAGATTCTGTACTGACAGCACTTCAGCAGCAGCCCGAATAAGGCCCTGAAACAAATCAATTTCGTAATTACTGTGCACATGCTGCATCACCGCAGCAATGCGCTCCAGACCCATACCTGTATCCACCGAAGGCTTGGGTAAGGGATGCATTTCACCGCTGACATCGCGGTTGAACTGCATAAAGACCAGATTCCATATCTCGATATACCGATCCATGTCTTGGTCCGCACTGCCGGGCGGGCCTCCCGGAACATCGGGGCCATGGTCATAGAACAGCTCGGAAGAGGGACCACAGGGACCGGTGTCGCCCATCTGCCAGAAATTATCTTCGTCCAGGCGAGACAGACGGTCTGCCGACACACCAATCTCATTAATCCAGATATCGGCCGCTTCGTCGTCTGAAATGTGCACGGTCACCCACAACTTTTCTGGGGGCAAGCCCAACTCAACCGTAAGAAACTCCCAGGCGTATTGAATGGCTTCACGCTTGAAGTAATCGCCCAAACTGAAATTTCCCAACATCTCAAAGAAGGTATGGTGCCTGGCGGTATAACCTACATTTTCCAGATCGTTGTGCTTGCCACCGGCTCGCACGCAGCGCTGGCTGCTGGTGGCCCTTACATAACTGCGTGGATCGGCGCCCAGGAAAGTATCCTTGAACTGATTCATACCGGCGTTAGTAAACAACAGAGTCGGGTCGTTGCCCGGCACCAGGGAACTGCTGGCTACTCGGGTATGGCCCTGCCGCTCAAAAAAGGCCTGAAAGGCCTCGCGTATTTCTCCGGTTTTCATAGTGTGTCTCAGTCTATTGATAACGGCGGCGAAGGTTAACTAACCATCTCGCCTTCGGTAAACGTGCGGCCCGCAATTATGTGTAAGTGAAGATGAAATACGGTTTGACCCGCGTCTTCACCATTGTTGATTAGCAGACGAAAAGCATCAGCGACGCCCAATTGCGCCGCAATCTTGTTCGTCGCCAGCAACAAATGGCCCAGTAGTGCCTGATCATCCGCCTGTGCGTCCACCAGACGGGGAATTGCCTGCTTGGGAATCACCAGTACATGCACTGGCGCCTGCGGGTTGATGTCGTTGATGGCGATGCAGTGCTCGTCTTCGTAGATGAATTCACTGGGAATTTCACCGCTGATGATCTTGCCAAAGATGGTATCTGTCATCGCCTACCCCAATTTCTCATCGGCTGTAAGCTGGCGGGCTTCGTTCTCCAGCATCACCGGAATACCGTCGCGCACCGGATAGGCCAGGCCACTGGCCTTGCAAAACAGCTCGTCTTTGTCTTCGTGATACTCCAGGGGCGCTTTGCTCACCGGGCACACCAATATGCTCAATAACTTTTTATCTATCATGATCGTTCAGGGCTCCTAAGCGGGGGCGGTATTATACGGATTTTTTAAGACTTGGGCATGGTTGGCACCAACAACTGGGGGTCGATGCGATGGGGCCCCCAACTCATGCGCCAATCGAGATGCGGACCGGTTGCCCGGCCTGTCGCCCCGACCTCACCAATTGGGTCGCCTGCGGCGATAACCTGACCGACTGCTACAGTGACTTTGCTCATGTGCAGAAAGGAAGAAGACAGCCTATAGCCGTGATCGAGGATGACCGTACCGCCCGAGTAGAACAGGTCGCCCTCTGCCAAGGTAACCACTCCCGGAGCAGGTGCATGCACTGACGTGCCAGTAGGCACCGCCACGTCTACGCCATAGTGCGGGCTGCCGGGCTTACCGTTATAGACCCGCTGGCTACCGTAAACCCCCGAAATGGGGCCCTGTACCGGCCACACCAGGCCGGCCAGCGTCGCGTTGAGAATATCAGGCCTGTCAATACGCTGACCTTTAGCGGCTGCGACCAGGGCTCGCTCCCTAGCGATGCGGTCGAGCTGTTTTTTTGGCGGGGTAACCGTGCGCGACGGAACACCCTCCACCCGCTGAATAGTGTATTCCCGTTTAATGATATGGAGCGTTTGGCTGCAGTTGTCAGCTCCCTCTACTCTCAATTCTGCCTTCGAGCCGGCATTACGGCCAAATCCCGCAAAAGTGGTGCCATCGGCAAGAACCTCCAACGGCTGCCCGTCGAGGGAGACCTTACTGCCAGGAGCCACCCTGCCCCAGATCAAACCGCCCTGCACAAGTTGCCCCTGCAGCTCCAGGCACGACGCAGTAGCGCCAGGCTCGGCCGTCACATAGGCAGAAAGCACTGAAACCATCAGCGCAACGGCTGTTCGTCTATCAACTTGAAACACCTGCATCGCTCCTGAATACCAAAGCGACATTTCTAGCAGGGCAAAAAGCGTGAGTCCAGCCCTATCTTTCATCTGTACGCCTACTGATAACCCTTGGTCTTGCTAAAACGGCGCAATTCTCTCTCGCTCATCATTTCTGTTTTGCCGGCGCCGGCACTACAATGCCCGCATGGGCAGATACAGACCACCGCGACAACACGGCTCCACTTATATAACTCCCGAGGGCGAACAGACTCTGCGGGCGGAGCTTCATCAGCTGTGGAAAGTGGAACGACCCGTGGTTACTAATACGGTGCACGAGGCCGCGAAAAATGGCGATCGCTCAGAGAACGGCGACTACATTTACGGTAAGCGAAGATTGCGGGAGATCGACTCACGGGTTCGTTTTCTGAACAAACGACTGGATGAGCTACAGATCGTAGACCAGCCACCGGGCAACCCCAATAAGATTTACTTTGGCGCCTGGGTTACTTTGGAAGATGACAGCGGGGACGAAAAACACTGGCGCATAGTAGGGCCTGACGAATTCAATCTCGCAGATGGCAAGTTAAGTATGGACTCGCCGATGGCCAGAGCGATGCTAGGCAAGGGGCTGGACGATGAGGTGAACGTCCAGACACCCTCGGGAAAACAGACCTACTTTGTGATCGCGATACGTTACAAGGTTTAGAAAGACAACTCCACACCGACGGAGGCTGTGCGGGATTTATTGGGCCTCGCACCATCAGGCTGGCGGGATACGATCGCCTGCTCATCAAATACATTTTCGACCCTCAGGAAGATCACCGCGTCGTTACTCAGCGTATAGCGGCTAATGTAATCAACGACGAACAAATCTTCACTATTGCCGAACTCGTCAGCGCTCTTATTGCAGCCCACATCTACACACATTTCATCAATATACTTGGCAACAGCGTAGTTGCTCCAACCACCGGGTGATTCCAGACCTACTCGCAGACTGAAGGTGTTTTCGGGGATAGCGCCCAGTAAATCGCCTTTCTCGAAACCTTCTTCGGGATTATCTGCACTCACTTCAGCGTCCGTATAGGTGTACATCAGGTTAATTGGCATCAAGAAGTTACCGAGAGACATCGCAGTGCTGGCTTGTAACTCCACGCCGGAAATTACCGCTTCGCCCGTGTTGAATGCACCGGAGGTGTCGCCATTGCTACAGGGACTAGCATTGGAGCAGTTCTCAGTTTTGTTGTCGAAGTCGCTGTAGAAGCCAATGGCCTCAATAAACCAGTCGCCACGAAAACGGACGCCTGCTTCCCAGTTGGTGCTGGTCTCGGCATCTTCATTTTCTCGGGCACCGCCACCCAGCGGAGAAAAGCCACGGTGTACACCGGCTAACATCTGCCATTGATCACTGAGATCATAAGTAAACGACACACCGGGCAGCCACTCTGCGCTGTCGTTGCTGCGACGACTGTCCAACTCGTTGCGCTCGGGGTCGGCGTATTGCTTGCGTGAGGACTGAACATCTTCGTAGCGTAGAGCCAGATTCAGGTTCAGTGCATCATTAATTTGCCAGCTATCTACCGCCCAAAAACTTAAGGCGTCGGCGTCTTCCAGCCGATTATTGCTGCCAGTGGGCGCTTTGTCGCCGGCAAAAACCAGTTCACCATCAATCTGGTCGTAGTATTCCACTGGCTGAAACCGATCCATTTCATCGCGATGGACCCGGCCACCCAGAGCCAACTGATGACTACCAAAGTTTGCATCAAAGTTAACGTCAATGCCTTGGGATTCATAGTCTCGGCTGTTGTGTTTATATTGAAGGCCCAGTACGTCTTCGGTACCGTCCAGGATACCCTGCGCCAGCGTATCGCCGTCATTGGCTGAATTAACGAAAGAACCGCCACCGCTAAGCTTAAACCAGTCCCTTGAGAATTCGTTGTAGTAGGCGATTGCGGTCATAGCGACGTCGTCGCTAAGGCTGAGGCGATACACCAGGTTGTAGCCCTCATGTTTGTTGTCCATTTCGTCCGGTTCCGACAAACCATAGCGACGATTTTCATCCCTATCGAAGTCTCGGTCGGTCAGGCCCAGATACGTTTCATCGGACACCTCTTCCGAGTATTGAGCCTTCAATAGCACACTCTGACGTTCGCCTTGCCACAACAGCTTCACCAGGTAATCCTGGATATCGTAACCCGTGTCCTGACTACTCCGGTCGATATCCTTAAAGCCATCACTGCGCCGTTGCGCGGTTTCTACCAGGAACCCAAACTCGCCGCTGCGCGCACCATAATTGGCCACTAAATCAGCCTGCCCGTTTTGACCGTAGGCCAAGTTCACAGTACCAGTACTCTCTTTAGGCACTGGCGTGGACACCATGTTCACTACGCCCCCGGTCGTTTGCGGACCATAGCGCAATAGTGGTGCACCCTTAAGCACTTCTATGGAGTGCATGCGTAATATGGTGGGAAAATAATATGCGGAGGGATTGGAGTAAGGGGCCGGCGCAATCATCACGCCGTCTTCCATCAAGGTCACCTTGGAGGCACGCTCTGAGGTGGCACCGCGGATACCGATGTTGGGGCGCAGTCCGTGACCATCTTCTTCTTGAATATAAATACCGGGAACCGTCTTCAACAGCTGGTTAATGTCGCCAGCAGCCTCAATCCGGATTTGCTCATTACTGACAACAGCGCCCGAGCCCGGGAGAATCTGGGCCTCTTCGGAGGTACCGACGATATTGATTTCTTCAATATAATGATTGCTCGCTTGCGCGGCGCTTAGGAAGCTCGTGGAGAATGCAGCTACAGCCAATGTTAGAATTTGTTTTTTCATACTACCTCTTCAGCAATTTGGGACGCTGAACGCCGAGTTGGCGCCCCGCTCCCTGCATAATGCCGGCAGTTTAATAGGAATGATTCGCATTTGCAACCGTAACTGAGAACGCTTCCCGTTTAGCTACTTTACTCCGGAAATTCCCGCAATAAGACTGGGATGAATGCTCAGCTAAGGGCCCCGTAGATGATCGACTCCAGCTGACCCCTAAAATTGAAGCTGGCCGAGGGTACTAACTGGGTCATAAACAGCACAATAAGATCCTCATGGGGGTCTACCCAGAATAAAGTGCTGGCCATTCCTCCCCAATAATAGGTGCCCGCACTACAAGGCGAACCGTTCACCAGCGGGCTTACCCGGTTGGCAAAACCCAAACCAAAACCAACACCGTTGTAGGCCGTTTCACTGAAGGTGCCCTGAGCAAATTGAGACATGTCCTGCCCGCCTGGCAGATGATTACGCGTCATGAAGTCCAAGGTTCGAGAGCCAATAATTCGCCTGCCGTCGAGCGTGCCGCCCGCAAGCAACATCCGGCAAAACTGCAGGTAATCGCCGGCGGTGGACAGCAAACCCCCTCCGCCTGAGAAAAACGTGCGGTTCTGATAGGCAGTACTTTGACCGTCGTCAAAAAGCCCCAGCGTTTTATCCAGATTCCGGACATAGCACGAGGCCAGTCGGTCGACTTTGTCGGGCGTGATATTAAACATGGTATCGACCATACCCAGAGGCTCAAAGATTGTAGTCTGGAGAAAGTCCGGCAGGGAGCGCCCGCTGATCACCTCAATCAGATAGCCCAACACGTCTGTGGCCACTGAGTAATTCCATCGCTCACCCGGTGAAAACTCCAGGGGCAGCTCCGCCAGTTGATCAATCATAGTTTGCAGCGTGGTTTTAGGCGTAGGACGAGCCAGGTGCAAGTCACGGTAGGCCTTGTCGATCTCTGTTGATTCCATGAAGTCGTAGGTTAGCCCCGAGGTATGCATCAAAAGATCGGCGATAGTCATCTCGCGCTGGCAAGGGGCGGTCGCAAATGCGGGATATTCGCCGCCGGTTCTAACCTGTAAATTCTTCCAGCTGGGAATATATCGGCTCACTGGATCGGACAGAGCGAACAAACCACGTTCATACAACGTCATCAGCGCTACCGAAGTAATCGGCTTGGTCATGGAATAAATCCGGAAGATGGTATCGGCAGTAGCTGGGGTCTGCCGTTCAAGGTCGCTCTCCCCCTGAACATCGAGAAAGCAGACCTCGCCGTGCCGCTGAACCAGAGCGAGGCTGCAGGAAACTTTCCCAGGCTCGACATAGCGATCCCGTAAATGCTGATGTACCCGGTTCAACTGGGTGTGGTCCATACCCACAAATTCTGGCTCGACAAGCTTCATTCTAATTACTGCACTGATGAAAAGGGCCAGTGTCGCGCGAACGTATGCCACTGGCAAGTTTGAGTGAAACTGGACAAGTGCCAGGCGCTTATTGCCCGTCAGGGGCGACTGCTGGTAACATCGTTTGTTGCATGATTTCCCGCATTTCCCCTGGAGCGCAAATGACCCGCGAGTCCCTGTTTGAACTAGAACACCATCAGGAATTTATTCAGCGGCATATTGGCCCCAGCGAGCAACAGCAGCAAGATATGGCTCAGATACTGGGCTATAACAACCTGGACGCTCTCATAGACGCAACAGTACCTGCCGCCATCCGCAGAAGTATCCCTATGGATCTTCCGGGGCCAGAGACCGAGCAGTCGGTAATAGCCAGATTACGTAAGCTGGCTGAGCTTAACATCGTAAATACCTCTTATATCGGCACGGGCTACAGCAACACCTATACGCCGTCTGTGATCCAACGCAACGTACTGGAAAATCCGGGATGGTACACCGCATACACACCGTATCAGCCAGAGATTGCACAGGGCCGCCTTGAGGCACTGCTGACCTACCAGCAGATGATTATGGACCTCACCGGCATGGAACTGGCGAACGCCTCGATGCTAGACGAGGGCACGGCCGCCGCCGAGGCCATGACGCTGATGCAGCGGGTCAACAAGAAGAATCGCAGCAAGGTCTTTATTGTTGCCAAGGATTGTCATCCACAAACAATAGCCGTGGTGAAAACGCGTGCCGAGGCATTGAATATAGCCGTCCTTGTGGGCGACCCGGAAGCACTTATCGCTGAGAACGAGGCGTTCGGACTGCTAATACAATACCCTGGCAGCTTTGGCGAAGTTCGCGATATTGCACCATTGATTGCCAGCGCACATGGCGCGAAAATTCTGGTCACCGTGTGCTCCGATCTGGCCGCGCTGGCTCTACTTAAGTCCCCGGGAGAGCTTGGTGCAGATGTAGTCGTCGGCAATAGCCAACGATTCGGCGTACCGATGGGCTTTGGCGGCCCGCATGCGGCTTTCTTTGCCACGCGTGATGCCTATAAGCGTTCCACCCCCGGCAGAATAATTGGGGTGTCGATAGATCGGCTCGGTAATCAGGCTCTGCGCATGGCCATGCAGACCCGCGAGCAACATATTCGGCGGGAAAAGGCGACCAGCAATATATGTACCGCTCAAGCGCTACTGGCAATTATGGCCGCGTTTTACGCGATGTATCACGGCCCGGACGGTTTACGGCGCATCTCTGCACGAATTCAGCGCCTCACTAGCATGCTCGCACATGGGCTCGCCAATGCGGGACTAAAAGCTGATAACGACTGCTGGTTCGACACCTTAAGCTTTACCGTTGATGATCAACAATCAGCGATTATCGAGCGCGCGCTCGCGCAGGGTATGAATCTGCGTGTTATCGGCGAAGATAAACTCGGCGTATCGCTAGATGAGACCACTAAGTCCGCGGATGTGATCAAACTGATTGAGGTATTCGCTGGCCGGGGCATCAGTACTTCTGCCTCAGATCTGGACAATGCGGTGGCTGAAACCGCCGGCATTCCCGCGGGGCTGTTGCGCGAGGTGGACTACCTGCAGCACCCGCTGTTTAGCGAGTACCACAGTGAAACAGAAATGTTGCGCTACATGCGCCGCCTGGAAGACAAGGACATCGCGCTGAATCGAGCCATGATTCCGCTAGGTAGTTGCACCATGAAACTCAATGCCACCACTGAAATGTTGCCGGTGACATGGCCTGAGTTTGGTGCTATTCACCCCTTCGCGCCCACCGACCAGACCCAGGGTTATGCCGCCATGCTGGCCGAACTCGACCACATGCTGTTGGAATGTACCGGCTACGATGCAATTTCTATGCAGCCGAATGCGGGATCTCAAGGAGAGTACGCAGGCCTACTGGCGATAAAGCGCTACCATGAAAGCCGCCGCGATCATCAACGCACCGTGTGTCTTATCCCCTCCTCCGCGCATGGCACCAACCCTGCCAGTGCTGCGCTAGCCGGTATGAGCGTGGTTATTGTGGAATGCGATGATCAGGGCAATGTCGACATGGCAGACCTTAAAATGAAGGCCGAACGTCACACTGCGGATCTAGCAGCAATAATGGTGACTTATCCATCGACTCATGGAGTGTTCGAAGAATCCATTATCGAACTTTGCGATGTCATTCACGGTCACGGCGGTCAGGTTTACGTGGATGGTGCCAACCTCAATGCACTGGTGGGCATTGCTGCGCCGGGGAAATTCGGGGCGGATGTATCCCACCTCAACCTGCACAAAACGTTCTGTATCCCTCACGGTGGCGGTGGCCCTGGCATGGGCCCAATTGGCGTTGGCGCACATTTGCAGCCTTTTTTACCGACTAATCCTGTCTCTCCCGTTCCCGGGCTCGATCCTGACAACGACGTCGTATCAGCAACACCCTACGGCAGTGCTTCTATCTTGCCGATCTCATGGGCGTACATTGCGTTAATGGGCGGCACTGGCCTGGTAGAAGCAACCAAGGTGGCCATACTGAGTGCCAACTACATTGCCCATCGGCTTAAAGCTCATTATCCAATCTTGTATACAGGCACCAACGGCAATGTTGCCCATGAGTGCATCCTGGATATTCGACCCATCAAAGACGCCAGCGGTGTTTCAGAAGAGGACATTGCCAAACGGCTGATTGATTTCGGCTTTCACGCACCCACTATGTCGTTCCCTGTTGCCGGCACGCTGATGGTTGAACCGACTGAGTCCGAATCGCTGGCGGAGATCGATCGCTTCTGCGACGCGCTTATTATTATTCGAGATGAGATTCGCGCAGTACAGGCTGGCGAACTGGATGAACACGACAATCCGCTGGCCAATGCACCGCACACACTGGCGGACATCACCGCGAACAATTGGCATCATCCCTACACACGAGAGCAAGCGGCATTTCCTGTCGATTCATTGCGCAAGAACAAGTATTGGCCGCCGGTGAATCGAGTGGACAACGTCTACGGCGATCGCAATTTGTATTGTGCCTGCCCGGCGATTGACGCGTGGCGCGAGCCGGAAGTTGGCTAGCGCTCACTCCTGTTTGAGTAAGCACCGCTCAAAAGTTATAGATAAAACCCAGTTTAAAGTACTGCGGCAAATTAGGGCGCGCACCGAACGGGCGTCGTGATACCACAATTTGTTCATCTGCTAGGTTCTCGGGACCTCGCGCATTTCACTAACAAACCGTATAGCCAAATCCGCACTCCACCGCGGCCCGGCAAGACCTACCTGCAGTCGACCCTGATGCTCCGGTGTATAGGGTAATTCATCACCTTGCCGAACCGGCAAACGAAGGTCTTTGAAGTAACCCGGGCTCCACTGAGAGAAGTTCGACAAGAAGGTCGCCTGGAACGCTGTTTCCGTATAGGTATACACCAGGCTCAACGGCATCCACAGATTACCAGCCAGACTGTGTCTATAGCTGCCAGACAGTTCTACGCCAGCTACTTGCACTTCACCTCCGTTGAACTCCTCCCCCACGGTCCAACTTGGGTCAGACACCCCGCAGCGGCCAAGGAAGTTTTGGTCGTCACTGAAGAACCCGACAAGGTCAGCGGTTACCTCCTCTGCGGTATAACGAACACCATATTCGTAATTGATACTCTCTTCGGGGCTGCGCTATCGACTAACCTTCTTTTTATATCCGGCATCGCTATGCTGACTTTGGTGGGTTGCGGCGCTAGCAGCGACTCCGCTAACGCGAAATTTTCGAAAACACGGACGCGCCTTGTTTTTCTCACAGCAGTTCACCAACTGCGCCACCTGCCATCAACTAGAATCTAACAGCAGCCGAACCGAAACTTTCAGCAGCTACCAATACCACAATATCGGGGTACCAATAAACGAAAGAGCCCGCATCGCCGCGAATATTCCGCTGGATGTTCCGGACGAAGGACTTATCGCTAATCCCGAGGTAGACGATCCTGCCGAACAGGGTAAATACAAGGTGCCTACTTTGCGCAATGTGGCCGTTACCGGACCCTATATGCACAACCGGGTATTCCGATCGCTGGACACCGTGATGCGATTTTACGATAAGTTTCTGGCAGGTTCAATTAACCTGACAAACCCGGAGACCGGAGCAGCCTGGCGAGAGGCACCAATCCCCGAGACGGTCAGCTTCGATGAATTGCAGGATGGTAGACACCTTCGCGATGACGATATTGAGGCGCTGGTGTGTTTCATGCGGACACTGACCGACGAGCGCTACGAAGCGCTTATTCAGGAAGACGGCATCATCTGCAACTAGTCTACACCGCACCAACCAACACCACGCGCGGCGGGCGCTGCTCGCCGCTCGGGTGCTGGCAACTTAAATTTCCATGCACCCTAGACCTTACATAACCCTGTGTCTTGAGCACTTTCAGGTTTGGAAATATTGCCGATAGCGAAACGCTGCTGCGCATCCGTATCACGCTAAATTCTTGTCTAATCCGATACACATCAGTTCGACTGCGGTTAACTGAAGAGACGGCACTTCACCGCACTTCAGCAAGCGTCACTCGAATGGCCGTTGAGGCAGCGGGCTCCGTTTAGAGAACACTCTTTTCATTGAGTTGCCAGCTTTCGCAGTTTTACACTGCAATAAACGCCAAAAAATATCATCTATAACCAATTTCTTGAGTGAGCCGCTAACGCGCTCTATGGTTCATAGACAGCACTCGTCAATCCAGGGATCGGATGATGGGCAGGCAGATAGATCTGCTTTCGCCAGGCATATAAACGCATGCCCTTAGGAACATATTGAGCGATCTCGCGGATTAACTGCTCAGGCTTTAATCAAGGAGGTATGGCAAATGAGATCGCACTTTCCGGTATGGCTGGTTTTACTTATTCCAACGACATCTCTGGCGCAAGGTTCAGCGCCTAACGGAACTGTCAACACCGATCCGCCTATTGCGATTCTGGCGGGGCCTCAAATCGATCTACCGTCGACGGAAACGCCGAATCCAAAGCTGCAGCGTAATCAGAGTAACACCGCGCAAGCAGCCCGGATAGCGTCAGCTA
>JBLIEI010000075.1:0-19494 GCA_047633055.1 Halieaceae bacterium
GCTCAGCTGGGCTTGGGTATCGTCGTTGAGTTCGAAGGCCGTCGGGTCACTATCGCCTTTCCCGCAGTAGGTGAAGAACGTACCTACGCGACCGACAATGCCCCCCTCACCCGCCTTCGATTTAAACCCGGCGACCATGTATCGACGGTCAATGGTGTAGAACTCGTGGTATCGGAAGTGGAGGAATACCAGGGCCTGTTGATTTATATCGGCACCGATCATCACGAAGAGATGGTCACCATCTCGGAGCTGGAACTGGACGCCTTTGTCCAGCTCACCACACCTCAGCAGCGACTACTCAATGGCCATTTTGACAAAAATGCCGATTTCGCCCTGCGCGTTGCCACCCTCAACAACATGGACAGGTTGCAGCGTTGCAGTGCACGGGGGTTGATGGGCTCAAGAACGAGTCTGCTGCCACACCAGGTGTACATAGCCAATGAAGTGGGTAGACGCTATGCCCCACGGGTATTGCTTGCTGACGAAGTAGGTCTGGGCAAGACCATAGAAGCGGGCATGATAATGCAGCAACAACTGCTTACTGGCCGTGCTAGCAGAGTACTGATTCTGGTACCGGCGACCCTGCTGCATCAGTGGTTGGTAGAGATGTTGCGTCGCTTTAACCTGCACTTTTCCCTGTTTGACGCCGAACGTATCGCCGAGCATCCGGAAGAAAATCCATTCGAAACCGAGCAACTGGTACTGTGCAGCAGTGACCTGTTTACCGATCAGCCAGATATTCAGGCGCAGGCCCTGGCGGCAGACTGGGATATGGTGGTAATCGATGAGGCCCATCACTTGCACTGGTCAGAAGACGCGCCGGGAGATGACTACCTTTTTGTCGAAGCCCTGGCCGCGCGGAGTGCAGGACTCCTTCTGCTCACCGCAACGCCTGAACAAGTAGGCCAGGCCAGCCATTTCGCCAGGCTGCGCTTGCTGGACCCTTCCCGATTTCACAGCCTGGAGGCGTTCAAGCAGCAAGAACAATCCTATCGCCAGCTGAGCGAACTGGTGGATGCGCTCGAACAGGGAGAGGATGTCAAAGAACTTCCCCAAGGCTTAACGGCGGAGCAACCAACCGAAGTATTGATCGAACAGATTCTCGATCGCCACGGCACCGGCAGGGTTTTGTTCCGCAACACCCGAGCAGCGATCAGTGGTTTT
The DNA here is from genome assembly GCA_047633055.1 of Halieaceae bacterium. Lineage (GTDB taxonomy): Bacteria > Pseudomonadota > Gammaproteobacteria > Pseudomonadales > Halieaceae > CALJFL01. Next base: position 1,165 of record JBLIEI010000075.1, read on the forward strand.
CCACTGCGTATCCTACACCAATATCCGCTACCCGCACCGGAGCAATACACTCTCGCTGAAGTGGATCTGGAAGCTTTACTGCACCCGGAGCTACCCTATGTTAACGACAGCTGGCTAGATTTTGATCCACGGGTCAGCTGGCTCGAAAAAACCCTCAAGGAACTGCGGCCTGCCAAGGTCCTTGTTATCTGCGCATATGCAGATACCGCCGTGGCCCTGGAGCATCATCTACAAATGCGTGCGGGTATCCGCTCAGCAGCCTTCTATGAAGGTCTATCGATAATTGAACGTGACCGGGCCGCTGCGTATTTTGCCGATGATCATGGCGGTGCCCAGACTCTGGTGTGTTCGGAAATTGGTAGCGAAGGGCGCAACTTTCAATTTGCTCACCATCTAATTCTGTTTGATCTGCCGCTGAATCCAGACCTGCTGGAACAGCGTATCGGCAGGCTAGACAGAATAGGCCAGCATGAAGACGTACAAATCCACGTCCCCTACCTGGCCGATACCGCACAACAAGTATTGTTTGAGTGGTACCAGGAGGGCATGAATCTGTTCTGTAACAGCTGCTCTGCAGGCACCATGATATTAGAGAATTTTCGAGAGCGTCTGATCCCACAATTACTCAAAAAAGATGACACCCTGGCGGAGCTGATTGCTGACACCGTTGTATTCACCGAAAAAACCCGCCTGGAACTGCGCGAAGGCCGCGACCGATTGCTGGAACGTAATTCCTGTAAGCCAGAGATCGCCCATCAGCTAATCGAAGAAATCGGCAACAACGAAAAGGGTGAGGCGCTACAGAATTACCTGGAATCTCTGTGCGAAGCATTTGGCGTCGAACATGAATTTCATTCCGAGCAATCGCTTATCCTGCGCCCTACTGAGCATATGCTCACGGGCCACTTCCCCTATGTGGGAGAAGATGGAATAACCGTAACTTTCAGTCGAGACAACGCGCTGACCCGTGAAGATATAGCCTTCCTCACCTGGGAACACCCAATGCTGGTTGAAGCCATGGAGATGGTTCATTCCACCGAGCTGGGCAATGCTGCGATAGGCTCGATTAAGCTGAAGGGAATTGCACCCGGCACGATGCTGCTGGAAACAATTTATACCGTTAATTGCGTGGCTCCGCGAGCCTTGGAGGTTGAAAGATTCCTGCCTATGTCACCGATGCGTCTGCTGGTAGATGCACGGGGTAAAGAACTGGCCGACCTCGTGCCACACGAGCGGCTGAATTCACTGGCTGAGAAGGTTCAAAAGTCCACCGCGCTGGAGATCATCAAGCGCGTACAGCAGGAGGTCGATGCAAAACTGGTGCTGGCTGGGCAACAGGCCGAGAAAAGACTGCAGGTCCTGCTGAACGATGCTGAGGCTACCATGCGCGACTCTCTGGGCGCGGAGCTATCCCGGTTGGAGGCTTTGCGCGAAGTTAACCCCTCTATCCGGCAGGAAGAGATTGATCATCTGCGGTATCGGATCGACGAATGTGCATTACACATTCAACACGCAAGTCTTCAAATGCAGGCATTGCGGTTAATCATCACCACCTGAATATTGTGTCAGCAGCCAGCCTTACGGTTGGTTTTGTGACGCTTTCGGGAACAGTTCTGCCCCTCGGTTTCACCTTCAACCGCAGCATCCTCTATCACCCTGTCCGCAGGCGCCATCGCGAAAGCCTGTATATCCGCCACCACGCTGTCCACCAACTCATTGGGGATAGGCACGCTGAGATTGTATTGCGCGACCCTCCAGCGACCGTCCTGCTGCAGTAGTAAACCGCTACTACGGCACTTGCCTAGTCCGTCATTTTCCAGTGCTTCGTCAAACCAGGCTACATCGCCACGGGCATTTAAATTGATATTTCTAGATTGCGGTACATAGCGCCAACCGCCTTGTGCAAAACGTGGCTGCGCAAAGTCCCGGAAAGCGGCACCCTGCCAACGCTCGGTGCCGTCGGTACCCAGAAAAACAATATCCTCGATCATTAACGTCAGGTAGGTATCAAAATCGCCGGTCGCAGCAGCCTGATGAAACGCATCCAGCGCCTGGTGAACCCGCTGCTGCTCGCCTGAATCAGCTTTGGCGCCTAGGTCAGCTGTGATCAAAATCAACAACACCACAGTTCGAATGAGTTTTTGCGACCAAATAGCTTCCATGTTGTCTACTCCCTTGATTTCCTGGCGAGTACTCTAGCGCTCGACCAAGCGTCGATGCAAGTATTCGACTCCAGACTTGTATTTGGAGAGGGAAGCCCCTAACATTAAAGCAAGTGATTTAATTTGGTGTGGAAATGAATGCGGCGCAAGATCAACCCAAAACGGTACCCCTTGAAGTGCTCATTGTCGGCGCCGGCTTTGCCGGTATCTGTGCCGGCATCAAGCTCCGGAAACGCGGCATTTACAACTTCAAGATCCTCGAAAAAGCAGGCGGCATAGGCGGCACATGGTGGCATAACACCTACCCCGGTGCGGCCTGCGACATCCAGTCGCATCTGTACTGCTACTCCTTTGAGCCCAACCCCAATTGGTCGCGCAAGTATTCAATGCAGGCAGAAATTCAGGCCTATATCGAACACTGTGCAGACAAGTACGGATTGCGTGAACACATTCTCCTGAACACAGTAGTCGAGGAATTCCATTGGCACGCTGAGCACCAGTCATGGCGAGCACACCTGGCGAATGGCGTCGTAGAACAGGCACGCCACATTATTTTCGCCAGCGGCGGCCTACATCTGCCCGCGTTGCCGAATATTCCGGGAATGGCAGATTTTTCTGGGCCTACGATGCATTCTGCCGAGTGGAATCATCAGGTGGATTTCACTGAGAAAACTGTGGCCATAATTGGCAGCGCAGCCAGCGCTATTCAGCTAATACCAGAATTGGCAAAAGTGGCCAGCCGGCTCGATGTGTACCAGCGAACGCCAAACTATGTAGCCCCAAGAAACGACCGGGAATACAGTGCTGTGGAGAAACAAAGATTCGCACGCTGGCCCTGGTTGAACCGGCTGTACCGCAAGTTTATATTCCTGCGGGGAGAATGGATGCTGTTTCCAATCATCCGCGATAAACGACCCAGCCGCTGGCGAGATCGCGCGCAGCAGATGCTAAAATCACACATCAGAGCCAGTGTGACCAACGCGACCATGCGTAAAGCCATGGTCCCCGAATTCCCTCTGGGATGTAAGCGAATTCTGGTGGCAGACGATTTCTTCAACGCTATGAACCGCCCCAATGTCCACCTGCAGGTCGAAGGGATCGCCAGTATTGATCGCGCGAGTATCACAACACAGGACGGAGCAGTCCACCCCGCAGACATTATCGTTTACGCGACCGGCTTTGATCTGGAAAAACATATGCGCCAGACCGAAGTTACCGGCACCGGTGGTAAAAAATTGAGCGAAGTTTGGGCCGACATACCGTCTGCCTATAAAGGTGGATTTGTCAGTGGTTTTCCCAACTTCTACCTGACCACTGGCCCCAATACAGGTGTCGGCACCACCTCGGTGGTGTACATGATAGAAGCGCAGCTAACGCTTATTTTGCAAGCCATAGAAAAAACGGGCGACCGGGGTTTTATTCAGGTGAAACCAGAAGCGCAGCAACGCTATAACGATGGTATTCAGTCGGCGCTGCAAGACACGGTGTGGGCCGGTAATTGTTCGAGCTGGTACAAGCGCGACGATGGCCTGATTTCAACGCTCTATCCTTATAACGCACGTACCTATCTTAAGGACCACAAAGTACTGGTCGAAGAGGATTTCGAACTCATCGGAACCTAGGTTAGGTTTCAGTATCCGGCCGCAGCCAGGGCTTTTATAACATGGGCCCGCGTATCGACGGGGTCAATCACAGCATCGATTTCAAGATGTGCTGCAGCCTCAGTTGCTTTACCAATTTCATAAAGCCGCGCGACCAACTTATCAAACAAAGCGGTGCGTTTGGTTGCGTCGGTTTCAGCCTCCAGCTCTTTCTTGAACCCCAACCGAACCGCGCCCTCCAAACCCATACCGCCAAACTCACCCGACGGCCAGGCGGCTGCGTAAATCGGATCAAGAAAACTACCCCCGACCATGGCCATCGCGCCCAGACCGTAGCCCTTGCGTAAAAATATGGCCACCACCGGCACCGAAATACTCGCGCCCGCCCGAAACAAGGTCGACATGCGGCGCACGGCACCGGCTTCCTCACTGGCCGGGCCCACCATAAATCCCGGGGTATCGGTCAGCGATAGTACGGGCAAGCCAAATTCGTTACAGATACGCAGAAACTCAGCGGCCTTTTCGGACGACTCTGAATCCAGTGCCCCGCCCAGTTGCTGGCAGTCATTGGCTAGTAAGCCGACGGCCCTGCCCTCCAGACGAATAAACCCTGTAATGACGCTGCGACCATAGACTCGCCGCAATTCCAGAAAGCTGCCCTGGTCCGCCACTGTCGATATGATGGTCCGAACCGGGTAGGCCCAACGCCTGTCTTCGGGCACAATATTGCGCAGCGGTTCCTGATCCGCACATTGCCATTGCGTAATAGGGCCCTGAAAATAAGACAACAATTGTTTGGCAATGCGAGTGGCGTCAGCTTCATCGTCAGCGACGATATCAACCACACCGTTGCGCTCCTGAGTCTTTATCGGGCCTATTTCAGTCGCTTCATAACTACCCAGGCCGCCACCTTCTATCATTGCCGGGCCTGCCATCCCTATCCATGACTGGCGAGTAGCAATGCCAAAATCGGCGCAGCCAAACAGCGCAGCATTACCAGCAAAACAATAGCCGTTATTAACCGCGATACGAGGAACTTTGCCGCTTAGACGAGCCCAGGCGCTAAAAGAGGGGACATTGAGCCCTGCTATTTGAGTGGTCACGTCGGTATCACCGGGACGACCCCCACCTCCCTCGGTATACATGACAACAGGAAGACTGTATTGAACCGCCAGCTCGCAGGCGCGATCAAGTTTCTTATGGTGGAAGAATCCCTGGGTTCCTGCGAGCACCGAGTAGTCATTCACAACGACTACTGCCTGAGCAGCACTGCTACCCACCTTGTCCGCGTTTATTGTCGCCAGTCCGGTTAAGATGCCATCCGCTGCGGTTCGGGACTGCAGATCTTCATAGTCTCTGCGGCTGCGCTGGGCGGCGACCGCTAGTTGGCCGTATTCAATAAATGAATCAGGGTCAACGAGGTCCTGCAAGTTTTCCCGCGCACTTCTAAACCCTTTACCGTGCCGCTTAGCCAGGGCTTCGGATCGATGAACGTCCAGCGTTTTCGCCAGTCGTCGATTGAGTTCTTTGAGTTCAGGTCGGAGTTCACCGTCCATGCGTTATTTTCCAGTTCCAAGGCCGCGACACTATAACGCCTAAAACGCCACTCCAACAACCAGGTCAAAGACGCGCCCGTGGGCGTCGGGCAAACTGTTACTTGAGTGAACTAGCAGCCCTTCCATTCAGGAGCACGCTTTTCAAGGAAGGCCTGAACACCTTCACCGGCATCTTCACTGTCAACGCACAGGCGTTGCAGTTTCGCCTCGTTACTAATCACATCCGCTAGCGAAGCCTCTGCCGCAAAATTGAGGGACTCCTTGCTATAGCGAAGTGCCAGCGGGGATTTGGCCGCCAGCTCCTGGGCCCAGCCTAGAGCCTGTGGCACCAACTCAGCAGGATCGCAAAGGCGGTTACAAAGACCAAGCTGCAAACATTTACCAGCCGCAACTTTTTCCCCGGTAGCAATCATCTCGTAAGCTCGCTTGGGTCCAAGAATACGCTGTAAGTGCCAGGTAGCGCCGCCATCAGGCACCAGACCGATGGCCGCGAATGCCTGATAAATATAGGCATTTTCCGCCATGACCATCAAATCGCAGGTCATCGCGTAGGCACTACCGATACCGGCGCACGCACCATTAACAGCACTAATCCAGGGTTTGGGGGCGTTGTGGACGGCGAGCAAACCCGGCTTGTATTCAGCGTTCAGCATATCTTCAGTTGTCTGACCATCAGCGAGTCCATCTTCCGGACTTTCTGCCAGATCAGCGCCAGCGCAGAAAGCGCGACCTGAACCGGTCAGTACAACCACTCTGACACTGTCATCTTCATTAAGCTCTCGCGCTGCCATCACAAATTCTCGACGCATCTTAGTGTCAAAAGCGTTGAGGCTATCAGGGCGATTCAGGGTTAGCAGTGCTACCGCACCCCGTCGCTCGATCAATAGTGTTTCAAAATTACTCACTGAGACTCCAATCCCTATTCCCGCTTCAGACGATACTGCCTTTGTCCTTCAGCTCGGCAATTTCCTGCCCAGCAAAACCCATGGCAGAGAGCACGGCTTCGGTGTCTTCACCACCGCCATGCACGCCGTGTGCAATTTCAGAAGGTGTACGACTAAATCGCGGTGCCGGCGCCGGCTGCACTAAGCCATCAACCTCGGTATACGTATTGCGGGCGACATTTGCCGGGTGGTCAGGCGCATCGGTATAGCGCAGTACCGGCGCAAAGCACACATCGGTGCCTTCCATTATTTCGCACCACTGGGCCTGGGTTTTCTGCTTGAATACATCAGCGAGCCTGGCGCTAAGTTCAGGCCACAAATCACGGTTATTCTGATCACCAAAAGTCTCTTCAGCGAGTTCAGCATGCTGCTTAAGCAGCGCATAAAACTGCGGTTCAATTGACCCTATAGAGATATATTCACCGTCTGCACATTCGTAAGTATCGTAGAAGTGCGCACCACCATCCAGTAAATTCGATTCACGATGATCGGCATCCCATATACCCATGGCACCAAGACCGTGGAACATCCACATCAATTGGGCTGCACCATCGACCATGGCCACATCGATAATCTGGCCCTGGCCCGAGTTGGTAGTTTCCAATAGTGCCGCCAGCACACCGTTCACCAGCAACATGCCACCGCCTCCCATATCGCCCACCAGGTTCAATGGCGGTACCGGCTTCTGGCCCTTCCGGCCAGTGGCGAACAAAGCGCCAGTGAGTGAGATATAGTTAATGTCGTGTCCGGCAGCCTGCGCAAGAGGACCCTCTTGCCCCCAGCCGGTCATGCGAGCAAATACGATACGGGGATTGCGGGCGAGACACTGCTCTGGGCCGACACCCAGTTTTTCGCAGACGCCTGGCCGATAAGGGTCAATAATGACGTCGGCGTTTTCGACTATGCGCAGTAAGGTTTCAACACCGGCTGGGTCCTTAAGGTTAAGGATGACCGACTTTTTCCCTCGACCGCTGACTCTCTCCACCAAACGTGCGTCCGCACCGTCGGCTCGATCTATGCGAATCACCTCGGCACCCATGTCGGCCAAAATCATTCCGCCCATGGGCCCTGGGCCAATACCCGCCAACTCGATGACCGTGTATCCGTTCAATGGACCCATATGCCGGTTCTCCTTTGTGACCTGCAGTTAACTAAAAGTTGCGTGAATTGAACGCATTGTAATCATCTGACAGGCAATCGCGACTAATAATTATTTTCATCACCTCTGAGGTACCCGCATAAATGGGCGAAATTCTGGCATCGGTATACTGCCGGCTAATCGGATATTCATCCATATAGCCAGCGCCGCCATGTAACTGCACGCCTATATCCGCAGCTTCAACCTGCAGCTCACTGGTTACCAATTTGGCCTTAGCCGCATCAACTGCGGTTAACTCGCCAGCACTAAAGGAAGTCACGCACTGGTCAACAAAAACCTGAGCGACGTCCAGTTTAGTACGCAAATCCGCCAGAATAAATTGCGTGTTCTGAAAATGATGTAGCGGTTTACCAAATACCTTGCGCTCTTTAACGTAGTCGGCAGTGAGATCCCAGGACAATTGTGCAGCGGCCAGGTAACCGACCGCACCAATCAACCTTTCCTCAGCCAACCCTTCCATAAGATAGATAAAACCTTGCCCGGGCTCGCCCAGCACATTGGACTTGGGCACCTTCACCTCATTAAAAGACAACTCCGCCGTATCCTGTGCCTTCATCCCCATTTTTTTGAGGTTGCGGCCTCGTTCAAATCCGGCCATCCCTCGTTCGACCAGAAACAAGGTCATCGCATGCGGGTTATTTTCCGGGTCGGTTTTGGCGGCAACAATAATCAGGTCGGCGTTGATGCCATTAGATATGTAGGTCTTCGATCCATTCAACAACCAGTGGTCGTCTTTTTCGATGGCAGTCGATCGCATCCCGGCCAAATCACTGCCCGCGTCGGGTTCGGTCATAGCAATGGCAAGAACTGTCTCACCGCTGACACACTTGGGCAGAAACCGCTGGCACTGCTCGTCAGTACCAAAGCGCGTAAAATACGGGCCAACAAGGCGACTGTGCAGCGTGCTAAACCAGTCCCCAGCCCTCGCATAGGCCGTCTCCTCAATAATAATCTGCTCAAATCGGAAGTCATCATCACCCAGGCCGCCATACTTTTCGTCTGGCCAAATCATCAAAAAGCCTTGCTCTCCGGCCTTGTGAAAAGCATCTCTATGCACTATTCCGGCCTCGCGCCAGCCTTCCATATGGGGCACTATTTCGGCAGCCAGAAACTTCCGATAGGCATCTCGAAACATGGTTTGTTCTTCGGTAAATTTACGCTTAAGCACGAGCGATATCCTCGTTAAGGGGGGATGATTGAGTCAGACACAGTATGCTTAGCGGTAAAAAGTGCAACAATGACCTGCCCCGACAAATAAATTGACTTAAACTACCACTAACACTGGCGACCGCAGAACACAGAACACAGAACACAGATGATGGACCAGATTTTCACAGACGGATGGACCCTGTCAGATTATGCCCTGATTCTGTCAATCACCTGTGCCCAGCTGTTTGTGATGTATTCACTCAGTGGCTCAGCAAACCCTCCCGTTGGACTGGGACTGTTTACGGTCTATTTCATGGCAGCGCTGCTTGGCTGGATCGCGCTGTCGGTCCCAAGCGGATCGGGCAACAGCGCAGTCAGCATCGATGTCACTGCGGTGGTGGCAATCATCAATAGTTATTTGTTGTTTTTGGCCTGCGGCCAACGATCGGGCATCTATAGCGGACGCTACTCGCTTGGCGGCGTCTGCCTACTGACTAGCTTAAGCGTGTTCTTTCTACCGATTGAACACATGTTTCTTACGCAAACTGCGGCCAGCGCAGTGTTTTTCGCCGCAGCGGGTGTACTGAGCAGCTTGCGCAGCTGGCGCTGTCGCAATATGGGTGACAGCATCATTGCACTGGCTTGTGTCATCTCTTTAGTTGGCATGACAGTGGCCGCTTATCAAGCGACAGCCGATGCTGATTCGCAGGTAGTACGGATGCTGGTATTTCGAACCCACTCCATTGGCTTTGCCCTAATCGTTATTGGTTTTCTGGCAAGCACCCTAATCCAATACCAGCAGGATCTAAGCCATCTTACGACCGAGGATCCGCTCACCCGGCTACTCAATCGTCGCGGCCTGGGTGAAGCGTTGAATGTCAGTCTCGCCGCAGCTTCCCGCCATGGTCATACAACCTCGGCCATTCTCGTTGATATCGACCACTTCAAACAGGTTAACGACAGTTTTGGCCAAGAAATCGGTGACAGTATCATTCAGATGGTTGCTACTATGTTGAGTCGGCTCTCCCGCGGCAGCGATGTCGTCGCCCGCACGGAGGGCCAAGAGTTTATGCTGATTCTCCCCAATACGGACATCGATGCTGCCAAGACCCTGGGAGAACGCATAAGGATGACCATTGGCGATTACCCCTTACTGGTTGAACAGCAGAATGTTCCGGTGACGGCCAGTATTGGTGTTGCAAGTTCCCAGGGCCAGACCGATGTCGACAGGCTTTACAATGAGACTAGCCGTGCCCTGTTTCTGGCCAAACGCGGCGGGCGAAACCGAGTGGCATCCGTAGAAAAAACACCCGTACAAATCAGCGCTGCGAAAGAAATCGACTAAGCATATGCGCGATCTATCTATTTCAATTCACTTTGTCCGCGCCGTTTTACGCCACACTGTTCGTCTTGGCGTCAACCCCATCGGTCTGCTGCGAAAGAACCGAATCTCCCCACGACTATTAAAAGAAAGTGATGCTCGAATTTCGATTGAGCGATTCGCGGATCTACAAGTCAGCACCATGCTCGCAATGGAGGATGAAGCATTGGGTTACGCTTCAAGGCCTATGCCAATAGGCACCTGGTCGATGATGTGCCACGCGGTTATCAGCTGCGAAACTCTGGGACAGGCCCTTGCACGCCACTGCCGCTTTATCCAGCTCTTTGCATTTGATACCTATCCTCGCCTGTTGAGCGAGGACAAGACCACCTCCATAGAGCTGGCAGGAACCGATCAGCAGAAAGAACCGGAGGCGTACCACTGTGAGACGATGCTCTTCAACATTCACCGCTTCGGTAGCTGGTTAATTCAGGAGCATATTCCCCTGCAATCCGTTAACCTCATTTACCCGCCAGCCGCAAAAACCAATGATTATCGCCACATGTTTCGCGCCAGCCCGATGGCATTTGAGCAACAGGCCTCAAAAATCGTGCTTGCCACTTCGCTGCTGGACAAGCCGGTTGTGCAGAATGAACAATCCCTGCGTCACTACTTACGCCACCCTGTGTTGATGATGCTCACGCAGGATTATGTCAGTCGCAGCTGGACCACCAGGGTCACAGAAAAAGTTCACCATAATCTAACCGATATGCCTGAGCTGATCGCAGTCGCTGACTCACTGGAAATACACCCTCAAACATTGAGAAGGCGTCTGTCTGCTGAGGGGATTACCTTCAAGGAAATAAAAAACCAGCTGCGCCGTGACACCGCCTTACACTTGCTGGGTAAACATGGCCTGAGCATTGAGGAGATTGCCTATCGCTCGGGCTTCTCCGAAGCAAGTGCGTTTATACGGGCATTTAAGGGCTGGACCGGGGTCACGCCCTATACCTACCGCAAAGGCCTCTAGCACCCCTGCGCTAACTCATGGGGGGCACCGATATTTTGACTGTAGCTAATACCGAAACATATTGATGGAGCACCAAAATTGAACCGCATCGTAAAGATCTCCGCCTTCGTTTACTGCGTCTATCTCGCCCTGAGTCTACTGTTGGTCTTACCACTGCTAAATTACCTTGTGCCAAAGCTGGTGGAGGAACATTTAAATCGCCCACTGAACGCCGAAATTATTCTGTTCAATCCGTTTACTCTGACTCTGGAGGTGCGCAAATTACAGCTGAAAGAGACCAACAATGAGCCTTTTGCCGCTGTCGATCAGTTGGAAGTTAACCTGTCTCTGGCAAGTCTGGTGCAATCTGGCGTCGTCCTGGATAGCCTCATCGTCGAGGGTCTCACACTTCACATCAAGCGACTTCCCGGTAATAAATTTAACTTTTCAGATATGCTGGGCAGTGATTCCCCGACTGAGACCGACCCTGAGCAAGCCTCTCCCCTACCGGGTATTACCATCGGAGACGTGAATTTCAATGCACACCGAATTCAGGTAACCGATGAAGACCGAGCACGACCTTTTGCAACCCATTGGGACAATTTAAACGCCCGATTCTACGACCTATCCACTATTCGACGTGACGGCAAACCCTACCAAATCACGCTCTCGGCTGAGCAGGGCGGCGTACTGACATGGAAAGGCGATATCTCCTTTCCTGAGGCACGAAGCAGTGGCCGCCTTTCTCTGTCGAATGTTCGCCTTAGAACCGCGTGGCGGTTCCTGGAACCCTGGCTGGCGCTAGAGCTGCGGCACGGCAGTCTCGACATGCAAGGGGACTACGAGGTTTCGTGGCTACAGGAGTTTGAATACCGGGTCAGCGACGGTGCGCTGGTCATTCGAGGGCTGGACATTGCACCCAAGGACCAAGAGACTTTGCCCGACACGGGTTTAAAGCTCACCAAGATCTCGCTAGACGGAGTACAACTGGACGGCAATAAGTCCCGGATCGATCTCGAAAAACTCACCGTAGACAGTCTCGCTGTGGCTGGTTTTATGGAAGAATCGCGGATTAGCCTGGCGGAATTGTTCCAAACGTCCGTCGAAGCCAATGAGGAAGAAGGGGAGGAGGACAAAGACACGGGAGCCGATGCCCAGTGGAAAGTACATTTAAAGGCGTTCGAGGTCGTTGACAGCTCGCTGGCTTGGCGTAGCGCATTCACCCAACCGGAAACCCTCGTTGTGTCACCAATCTCCCTCAGCTGGCGCAACATTGCCTGGCCACTTGAGGGCCGTAGCGAAGGCGAACTTTCGCTGATGCTGTTGGACACGGCCAGTTTCTCCATGGAGGGCGAAATCGACTTGGATACGGGCGACGGCTCCCTACAATACTCGCTTGCCGACCTGCCAGTGCCTTGGTTCAACCCCAATCTACCCAACGCTGTAAAGGCCAACATCAGCAAGGGCCAAGTTCAGGCCAGCGGCGCTGTGGAACTGGCTGATTTTGCGCCTGTGCGCGCTCTGCTGGATGGCGCTATCAGCGACTTTTCTCTGTCCGTCGCGGAAGAGAAAACCTCTCTTACCGGTTGGGAAGAAATGCGGCTAGAAGGACTTCTATTGGATATCCCAGGCCAGACCGTAGAGCTCAGCGCACTTCACCTGCAACGCTATTCCGGCAGATTGCACATTAAGGAAGATGGCTCGATCAACACCCGGCGCCTACTGGAAGATGACACCGCAGTAAAGCAATCACCAGCGGAAGAGCCTACCGAACCCTCTCCCCCATGGACGGTAAAAATAGCCACAATTCATATCGCCGACAGTGAGATGGATTTTATGGACGAATCCCTACCGCTGAAGTTTCGCGCCGTTATTGGCCAGCTTCAGGGTGACATTTCGGGTCTGGACACCACCCCCGGTAGTCGCATGGAGATCGACATCGGCGGCTCAGTGGACGGCTACGCTCCGGTGATACTGGTCGGTAGCGCAAGCCCCTTTAACGCGCTTCCGGCGATCGACCTACGGCTGACTTTCGAGGGCGTAGATCTGGCTAGACTGACGCCCTATTCCGGCCCTTATGCGGGCTACGCAATTGATAGAGGCCTGCTCAATCTCGACCTTAAATACGGCTTGGAAAACAATCAACTAATAGGCGATAACCGGATCATTATCGACCACTTAAAGCTCGGCGAAAAAATTGAAAGTGAACAGGCCCCGGACTTACCCATACGATTGGCCCTTGCTCTGCTCACCGATGCCAAGGGTGTCATTGATCTGTCACTGCCAGTGAGCGGCAATGTCAATGACCCGGAGTTTTCCGTGGGTGGCATTGTCGTAAAAGCCCTGCTCAATCTCATCACTGGCTCGGTGACCGCGCCGTTCAAATTACTGGCCGGGCTGGTTAGCTCCGACGAGGACTTACAGAGCGTGATTTTCCCTCCCGGAGTCGCAACCCTGAATGAGGCAGGCCAGACCAAACTTTCAAGTCTCGCGGACGCTATGCGCCGAAGGCCTGAATTAACACTGATAATTAAGGGTCGCCTGCACCCAACGGCCGATCGACTGTATCTGCAGCAAAGCTCACTAAAGGCAGAGTTGTTAAAGGAAGGCCTCACTAATGATGAAATCAAAGCCAAGTCGGAGCGCTATGTTGGGGCAGTAGAGCGTCGTTACATGACGTTGGCGATCGAGGAGGAAGCGCTGCCCTCTCTGCGCCGCCAACTTGGGCTGATCACGGCCAGCATATCAATAGATGACACCCTGTTAGAAACGCTGGCCAAGGATCGCGCGGCAGCGACCAAACGCTACCTCGTCAATGAAGCGGGGCTGTCTGCCAGTCGCTCAGTGATCGAGCAGTCGGACCTTAAAGAAGAAAGTAATCGGTTCAGCGGCGTAAAAATGTCTCTGGATACCTGATGTCTCTCAGTAACGGGGCTAGAAACACCATTGTTGCCGCCTAAGGTATCCTCAGCGCACTGGTTTGACTGGCGTAAACCAAATCGCCATGGCAGCTTCGACACTGGTAGCTAGACTTTCCACGCACCATCCTATTATGCCTGGTACTGGACACCTCGTGCGTTTGGCAGCCACAAACGTACGGGTGGCTGCGCTGGCGTCGCTGCGGTATCCCTGTCAAATCAAGATTGAAGGTGACACCGGGGTTGGCATCAAAACCCGCCATAATGGCCTGCCACTCCGGTCCATGAGGCTTGATCCGTTGGCGCTCATACAGATGATGAGTGATGTAGTGCGCAACTTCGTGGGGCACGGTATCCCGCAGATTTTCGGTATAGTATTTCGCGAATATCCAGGGATTGTAGCGAATCCAGTGCCTCTTACCCAACATTTTGAACATCCCGGCCGTAGTCCCGCACAAATCAAACTCCACCGGTATTGAGGAAAATTGGTAGTCCAACATCTCTGAAGCTTTGACAATGTAACGCTCAGTTTCACTCAGCACTTCTTCACGTTGAGCGCTATTAATCGGATCAATCACACTGTGGATGCTCCTGGTACGTGTTGCGGCAGACAAAGTTGCAGCCATTGGCGCAGTGCTGCGCCATGGAATTTTCTGTTATGGGTAATGATATTCAATTGACGACGAAAGTCACGATGTGGAACGGATAACGTTACCAGTGAGCCTCTGACGACAGCATCCCTCAGGCTAATCTCAGACAGGCACCCAATGCCAAGGCCAGCTTCCACCGCGCGCTTAATCGCCTCGGTATGCTGTAGTTCCATGCTAATATCCATATCAGGTAACAGGCCCGCCATGGCCCGATCGAAGGTCTGCCGGGTGCCCGAGCCTGTTTCCCGTACTATCCATGTTTCGGCCAACAAATCTTTGTCGCTTAATGTGCGCCGTTTGGCCAGAGGGTGGTCACGACCAACAAATACTTGCAGCTCATCATCTCGCCAATGCTGCGTTTTCAGCTCAGGATGATGGAACTCTCCCTCTATCAAGCCAACATCCAATTCAAAATTAGCGACGGATTCAGCAATAATCGCAGTATTGGCGACCTCCAGGGTGACATCGGCCTGCGGGTACAACTTTCGAAACTCCGCAATCATGGCCACCGCGAGATAATTACCGATAGTCAGTGTGGCGCCCAGCTTCAACCGACCCACGACGCCCTCACCCCCCAAAGACTGTTCAAATTCGCGGGCCTGAGCCAACAGGTTTTCGGCCTGTGGGCGTAGCTCTCTACCCAACTCGCTCAATTGCAGGCGCTTACCGCGTCGATCAAACAGCTGGACATCGAACTGTTGCTCCAGTTCGGCGAGCGATCCGCTAGCCGCGGACTGTGACATCTTCAGGCTGGCCGCAGCGCGGGTTATATTCTCATAGTGTGCTGTTGCCAGAAACACTTCAAGCTGTCGCAGGCTGTATCGCACAGTAAAACCTCTAATCTGTTTTTTCGATATATTATATAGATATTTACTGTTTTACCAATATGACGTTAATCTTTAGACTACGTCTATCAACTGATTTGATGGACCGGGCTTTAGTTCGGAACAGTGAAGGAGAACACACATTATGGCGACGCTACTGCGCGAAGAAGTCACCGAAGTACACCACTGGACCGATCGCCTGTTCAGCTTTAAAACCACTCGTGATCAGAGTTTCAGATTTAAAAACGGCCACTTCACCATGATTGGGCTGGAGCGCGAAGGTAAACCACTGATGCGCGCCTATAGTATGGCCAGTGCCAACCATGAGGACGAGCTCGAGTTCTTCAGCATTAAAGTGCCCGATGGACCCCTGACATCAAAGCTGCAGGACATTAAGGTAGGCGATGAAGTTCTGGTGAATAGCAAATCGACTGGCACTTTGGTGCTTGACCATCTGTTGCCGGGCCGCAATCTATACCTGATCGCCACCGGCACCGGTCTGGCCCCGTTTATGAGCATCATCAAAGACCCGGACATCTATGAGGCCTTCGACAAAGTGATCCTCACCCATGGCTGTCGCACGGTGGACGAGTTGGCCTATCAAGACCTGATCACCTCGGAGTTGCCCAAGCACGAGTATTTAGGAGAAATGGTGGCGAACAAACTGCTCTACTACCCCACCGTGACCCGAGAGAAATTTCGTAATAACGGCAGACTCACCGACTTACTGCGCACTGACAAGTTGCCGCGTGACCTGGGCCTGGACCCCATCAACGTAGAGCACGATAGATTCATGATTTGTGGCAGCCCGAGCATGCTCAAGGACATTACCCAGATGCTGGACAGCCAGGGGTTCGAGGAGTCACGCCATGGCCAGGCAGCCCACTACGTCATCGAGCGGGCTTTCGTCGATAGCTAACCGGTTGCCTTTGAACAACACAGTGATGCTTCACTGCAGCCCTAACTGGCGTCATGGAGTTGCATTGCTGCCTTGATATCTTTTTTGACGAATTTGCCACTGGCATTTCTGGGCAACGGCTCGCTCACGAACCAGATATAGCGTGGAACTTTGAAAGGGGCGATGAGCACTTTGCTGTGCTCCCTGATGGCTGCCGCATCAAGCGTCACCCCAGGTCGTAGGTAAATAGCCGCCCCCACTTCTTCGCCAAGGCGTTCATCCGGAACAGCAAAAGCGACGCACTCTGCAACATCATTATGGGCAAAAATGGCGCTTTCCACTTCCGCGCAATAGACGTTTTCGCCACCCCTTAGCACCATATCCTTGGCCCGGTCCACTAGAAAGATGAAGCCATCTTCGTCCAGGTAGGCGATATCGCCGGTGTGCAACCAACCATCGGTGATGCTCTCTGCCGTCGCCTCAGGGCGGTTGAGATAGCCTTTGATCACGGGTGAGCCGCGCACCCATAACTCACCAATTTCACCCGCTGCAAGCTTCTGCCCGTGCTCGTCCACACACTTAACTTCCAGCGTAGGCACCGGCAAACCCACACTGGCGGGCTTGTCGAGAAAGAACTCTCCACCCACCCCCGAAATAAGACCACAGACTTCGGTCATTCCATAACCCGTGGCCGGGGCCGCACCTTTCATAACCTGATCGACCTTAGCCACCAGATCGGGTTGCATTGCAGCGCCCCCTCCCCCGATAGACTTCAAGGTAGAGACATCGCGGCTGGCGAAGTCCGGGTGCATTAACATTTCTCGCGTCATCATGGGCACCGCCGAGAAGGTTGTAATTTGCTCTGCTTCAACCAAGCGCAGCGCTTCGCCGGGATCCCACTTGTACATGTGTACCAGTTTACCACCGGCCAGAGCCACTATATGAGCGACACAATTGTTGGCTGTTACGTGGAACAATGGCGTGGCCACGATGGCATTGACCTGTCCTAAGGCAGTCTCTATCTCACTCTCCGTACCATTGGCGCGAGCCACCGCTTGAGGTTGCACCGTATTCATAAAGGCAACATTCATTATGTTGGCTATGCACCCGCGGTGCGTGAGTTGCGCACCTTTGGGCCTGCCAGTGGTGCCAGAGGTATAAAATATACAGACATCGTCATCGCGGTCGATCTCGCCCTCAGGCAGTTGAGCGGGGGCGTTGATAACCTCGGTCCAGTCTACAGCCCACTCGGGAACCTCCTCTGCCAATCTAACAACTGTTACCAAAATATCTGGAAAGTCAGTCCGAATCTCTTCGAAGCGCAGCATCCTCTCGCGGTCGCAAATAAGCACTTTAGGTGCAGAGTCCTCCAGCGCATAAGACATCTCGTGCGGCACCCACCAGGCATTCATACCCACGACCACCGCTCCCATTGATACCACCGCCCAATAAGCCAACATCCACTCGGGATAGTTACGCATAGCAATGGCTACTCTGTCGCCATGACCCACGCCCTGCAGATCCAGCCAATTTGCGATGGAGGCCGTGTACTCATGGGCCTGGGTATAACTGCAGCGCTCCTGCTGATAAACCAAATAGTCTTTATCACCGTGGCCCGCCGTGCTCAACCAAAAATCTCGCAGGGACCCCGGCGCCTGGGCAAAGCATTTAACGGGAGCGCCCCGCACCTGTTCTGTAACAATCTCAAACATTTGACCCGGCGAGGTCAGTTCTTCCCAAACTTGGGTCAATTCTGTATACACGGCATCGTTCCTATTATTAGATATTTAGCGAGGTGCCAGCGTAACTCCGCTTTGACCAGAGCACAATATGTGGGTAGACAGCATCAAAAACTGTCATCTGCCGTCTATTTTTTTGATCCCGTCCGCCATTGCCCCTACACTGCCAAACTAACAAACTAGTGCCTTCTCTGGCATACCGTCCACATCCACGATACCGCACAAGGAATCCCATGAGCGCCCAGGAACTCGATACCACCAAACTGGCACATTATCTTGCCGATCACATCCCGGAGTTTAGCGGAGAATTAAAGGCCGAGAAGTTTGCCGGCGGCCAATCCAATCCGACGTTCAAAGTGACCGCCGGTGAGAATCAGTATGTGCTGCGCCGCAAACCGCC
>JBLIEI010000076.1:0-18573 GCA_047633055.1 Halieaceae bacterium
ATCGCGGTGATATTCCCCGGCGTACGGCCGAGCATGCGCTTAGCATCCTTACCTACCGCCTCGATCGTTTTCTGGCCGTTGTGAATTCGAATTGCAACGACAGAAGGCTCATCCAGCACAATTCCCTGGTCGCGCACATAAATCAACGTGTTGGCGGTGCCCAGATCTATCGAAAGATCGTTAGAGAACAATCCGCGCAATTTCTTTAGCATTAAATTTAGTTACCCTAATGAATACATTGGTGAACCGCTTGGCGAAGTTCTCCAGTGACCCCTACTCGCTGCCTCTCGGCCGGGATATGCCGCGTAAACAAGCAGCATTATAGATGTTTTTTTTACACCATAAATATCCTGCAACTGTACCAATCACAGGGATTTTGGGCAAGACGCAAATGTGATAAGTTTACGTCCCCACCGCATTCTCGGCGGGAGTAAGTGGTGAAACGAAATGTCGATAGAGCAAGACGAAATTCAAAAAATCGCGGAGCTGGCTAAAATCCGGATATCGGACGACCAAATTGGACCGCTAACCGACCGTATCAGTGAAATACTGGCCATGGCTGACACGCTGCAAAACGTCGATACCAGTGACGTAATACCTCTATCCAACCCAATGGATGCAATCCAAAGATTGCGGGAAGATGCGGTTACCGAGGAAAATCGTCGGGAAGCCTATCAGGCCATCGCCCCCGCAGTTGAAAACGGACTCTACCTTGTACCCAAAGTCATCGACTAGGCCACCGGCCCAAACCAGGACTCAAACATGCACAGCCAAACCGTCGCTCGCCTGAGCCAGGGACTGAAAGACCGAGAATTTTCAAGCCTGGAGCTTACGCGCTGCTTCCTCGATCGTATCGCTACCCTGGATCATCATTTCAACGCCTTTATTACGGTCGATGAAAATACTGCTCTGACCGCTGCTGCAGCCGCGGATGAGCGTCTTAGCAACGGCAGTGCCGCGCCACTGACGGGTATACCGATCGCCCATAAGGATATCTTCTGCACCCGCGGTATGCGCACCAGTTGCGGTTCACGCATGCTCGATAACTTCGTGCCGCCCTACAGCGCCACTTTAATTGAGAATTTTCAGCGGGAGGGCGCCATCCTACTGGGCAAAACTAATATGGATGAGTTTGCCATGGGCTCCTCCAACGAGAACAGTTTTTACGGGCCGACGCGTAACCCTTGGGATCTTAAACGGGTTCCGGGTGGATCCTCGGGCGGCTCGGCGGCAGCCGTTGCCGCGATGATGGCGCCAGCAGCTACCGGCACCGACACCGGTGGTTCTATCCGCCAGCCGGCTGCGTTTTGCGGTATAACAGGAATCAAACCCACCTACGGCCGGGTATCACGCCTGGGCATGGTGGCCTACGCGTCCAGCCTTGATCAGGCCGGGCCCATGGCACGCACGGCTGAAGACTGCGCGATTTTGCTCAACACTATGGCCGGCCATGATCCCCGCGACTCCACCTCTTCTGAAGAACCCACCGAAGACTATACGGTGCGGCTCAATCAGCCGCTTCAGGGGTTGCGAATTGGACTGCCAAAAGAATATTTTGGCGAGGGTCTCGACGCCTCGACGGGTCAGAATATCGAGCAGGCGCTGAAACTTCTGGAGCAACAGGGCGCCACCCTGGTTGAAGTATCGCTGCCCCACAGCAACCTAACTATTCCGACCTACTACATTGTCGCTCCAGCGGAGGCTTCTACCAATTTGTCGCGCTTTGACGGGGTGCGCTATGGGCATCGCTGTGAAGACCCGAAGGACCTCCACGACCTCTATACGCGTACCCGCGAAGAAGGGTTCGGTGACGAAGTGAAGCGCCGAATACTGGTGGGCACCTATGCCTTGTCCGCTGGCTACTACGACGCATACTACAAAAAAGCCCAGCAAATCCGGCGACTCATAAAACAGGACTTTATGGCATGTTTTGAGCAGGTCGATCTGATTGCGGGACCGACCACACCAGGACCGGCGTTTGCGCTGGGCGCAAAAACCAGTGACCCCGTCTCGATGTATCTCGAGGATGTGTATACCCTGGCGGTGAATCTGGCCGGGCTACCCGCACTATCAATGCCCGCGGGCCTGGTGGACGGCGCACCCATCGGCTTGCAATTAATCGGCAAACACTTTGACGAATCCCGCTTACTCAATGTTGCTCATCAA
This sequence comes from Halieaceae bacterium, assembly GCA_047633055.1. GTDB lineage: Bacteria > Pseudomonadota > Gammaproteobacteria > Pseudomonadales > Halieaceae > CALJFL01. The sequence continues at coordinate 2,167 of JBLIEI010000076.1, forward strand.
TATCAGCAGCACACCAATTGGCATCTGCAGCAGCCGCAATCGCCTGCGGGAGGTAACTACTGATGCAGTGGGAAACGGTCATCGGTCTAGAGGTTCATTTACAACTTGCGACCAAGTCGAAAATATTCTCTGGTTCCTCAACGAGATTCGGTGCAGAACCTAATACACAGGCCAACGCTGTTGACCTCGCTATGCCGGGCATGTTGCCGGTACTCAACACAGTGGCAGTTGAATACGCTGTTCTGTTTGGTCTGGGTATCGGTGCGGAAATTGCTAAGCGGTCGGTGTTTGATCGCAAGAACTATTTTTACCCCGACCTACCGAAGGGCTACCAGATCAGCCAGTTCGACGAACCCATAGTCGGCCGTGGTGATTTCGAGATCCAGTTGGAGGATGGGACTATAAGAAACATCGGTATTACCCGGGCCCATCTAGAGGAAGACGCCGGAAAATCTCTACACGAAGATTTTCACGGCCAGACGGGTATCGACCTTAACCGCGCTGGCACGCCCTTACTGGAAATTGTTTCGGAGCCCGATATCCGCAGTGCCGAGGAAGCCGTCGCCTACCTCAAGACGCTTCATAGCCTGGTGACTTACCTGGGCATCTCCGACGGCAATATGGCCGAGGGTTCCATGCGCTGCGATGTAAATCTGTCGTTACGGCCCCAAGGAAGCGAAACCCTGGGCACTCGCGCTGAAATCAAGAACGTAAACTCTTTCCGCTTTGTCGAAAAAGCCATCAAACATGAAATAGCGCGACAGACTGGCATTCTCGAAGACGGTGGCAAAATAGTTCAGGAAACACGACTCTACGATGCCGACCGCGATGAAACACGACCGATGCGTAGCAAGGAGGTAGCCAATGATTATCGCTACTTCCCTGAGCCAGATCTGCTGCCGATCGTTATCGATGACGCTTACATTGATGCGTTACGCAAAAAGTTACCAGAGCTCCCTACGCAGAAACGTGATCGCTTTGTCGGCGAGTATCATCTAAGCACCTACGACGCAGGCGTGCTATCCGGGAGCCGGGAACTCGCTGACTACTTCGAGGCCGTGGTCGCTGGCTGCGGCGATGCAAAAATTGCTGCCAACTGGGTGCAGTCAGAACTATTGGGGCAATTGAATAAAGCGGATACGGAACTAGCCGACAGCCCTGTCAGCGCGCAAGATCTGGCTGGGCTCATTACTCGAATACTGGATAGCAGCATTTCTGGGAAGATCGGCAAGCAGGTATTTGAGGCGATGTGGCAAGGCCAAGGTGATGCTGACACAATCATAGAGACCCGGGGATTGAAGCAGGTCAGCGACAGCTCTGAACTGGCTGGGATGGTCGACCGGGTAATCGCTGATCACAGTGACCAGGTGGCGCAATATCTAGCCGCTGATGAAGGCAAACGCAAGAAATTAATTGGCTTCTTCGTCGGACAAATTATGAAAGCTTCCAGGGGTCAGGCCAACCCGCAAATGGTAAATCAACTTTTGACCGATAAACTAGTCTGATAGAACATTAGGAAAGTAAGCTGTTATGAAAAAAGACAAGGAAAAGGTACTGGACGATGTCTGGACCGAAGATCACATCAAAACATTTCTTACGGTGCGGCCTCATGATGGCAGCGATGAGGATTTTCATATGCTGCTGAAAGCCTATCAGAGTATGCGGGCTGACGACTTTGAAATATTTATGGATTTCTTCGGCAAGCAAGAGCGCAACATCAATGCTCCGGGGCGTGATGGAAGATCGGTACTGGAGATCGTGAATACCCATCGACACGGAAGTGAATACGCCAGTATTTTAATTTCCGCGGGGGCGACCGCGCCGATAAATTAATCAATAGGCACACGCCCTTTATTAATGCGCTCGCGGTTTTCGCGCTTTTTTTCCTCACTTTTCCTCAGCAGGCAATAAACTGCGCCAGTGCCACCGTGGCGCACTTGAGCACTGTGGAATGCCTGCACGACATCCAACTCACGCAACCACTGATTCGCGCAGCCCTTTAAAATGGAGCTCCGTTCCTGATCGGGTCTACTCTGACCTTTGCCATGCACAAGCAGGATACTGCGCAAGCCCAGATGATGGCTCTCCTGAATAAAACTAAACAGTTCATTCCGCGCCTGCTTCACCGTCATCTGATGCAGATCAAGCCGCGCCTCCATCTCATAGCGCCCTTGTTTTAACTTGCGATATACACCATTTTGGATGCCGGGCCGCTTGAACTCGAGAACAAACCAATGGTCCAGCGGCTCTACCCCTTCTTCCCGAAGAGGATTACCATCAGCGGCCAGCGAAGCCACCGCCGCTTGCCGGCGGTGCGCAAGAGACGCGTCCTCGGCCGCTGTTGCAGCAGCAGAGCGCGTTGCCCGAGGTGTCCGTTTAAGCGGCTCCACGCCTGACATTTCAGTTTGAAATAAATCGTCGTCACTCATCAGCTAATTTTTGGATACCTGGAAATAATTCAGAGATGCCCTGCAGGCCCCCAGTCAGTTATTATAACGGCTGAAGCGGCAACTGGAGTGGACATTGTGTCCGAACTCGATAAAAAGCTGGAATGCGTATGCCCCATCTGCGGCTGTGACAATCAGTGCGCCATGGCCGATGACAGGCAGGTATCGGACTGCTGGTGTCTGAACGTTACTATTGCCGAGGACGCCCTGGCCCGGGTACCTAAGGAAGCTCGCAACAAGCAATGCCTGTGCGCAGCTTGCGCTCAGTATCAGGGAGGACAAAGTAATGAAGGGTAACGTAGTCAATGGCGCCGGTTATGTGATGCGAGGGGCCAAAATGCTTACTCACCCCTCTCTACGTCTTTTTGTTATCATCCCCCTATTGATAAATATTTTGATATTCGCGTCACTCATCGGCTTTGGTTTCACCTATCTGGTGGACATGGTAGATCGCTGGCTGGGCTGGTTGCCGGATTGGCTCAATTTCCTGGAGTGGATTTTGTGGCCGCTCATCGTCGTGGCAGTGAGCTTAACGACAGGATATATGTTTACCGCCCTTGCACTGATTATTGCGTCGCCGTTTAACGCACTGCTGGCAGAAAAGGCGGAAGAGCTGATTACCGGCAAGCCCGTGGATTCCCTGGAGGGCCTGTGGCCAGCTTTGCTGGCGGTGCCGCGCGGGATAGTGCGGGAACTGGCGAAATTACTGTACTACGTGCCCATGGCGCTCTTTGTACTGGTAATTACTTTTATACCTGGGCTGAATCTGGCCGCCCCCTTCCTCTGGTTTCTGTTGGGCGCGTGGATGATGAGCCTACAGTTTCTGGACTATCCTATGGACAACCATCAATTGAGTTTCGCCGACGTAAAGGAAGCTGCCCGTAGCCGCCGCCTTAGTAGTATGGGCTTTGGCGGGGTAGTTGCACTGTGCGCCAGCATTCCGCTGGTTAACTTTTTTGTGGTGCCATCCGCTGTGGTCGCAGCGACTCTGCTCTGGTGCGAAGAACTAGAAGGCACCACTCTTAACGCCCGCTAATCAGGCCAGCAATTCCTTGGGAGGATGGGTGCACTCCAGCCGGTTGCCCAGCAAAGCCTCTATATCAGGCAATAGAAATGCGTCATCTTCGCTGGCGAAACTGATAGACGTACCCGTTGCCCCGGCTCTACCCGTACGACCGATACGGTGGACATAGTCCTCGGGATCTTCCGGCAGGTTGTAATTCACCACATGGCTAACACCTTTTACATGGATGCCGCGACCCGCTACGTCGGTGGCGACCAACACCTTGATGCTGCCGTCTTTGAATTGTTCCAGTGTCTTGGTGCGTTTAGCCTGCGGCACCTCACCAGACAAAATGCCGCAAGATACACCGGACTTACGTAGACGTTCGTGCAACTTCCGGACCTGGTCGCGACGGTTCGCAAAGACAATCACGCTGTCGGCATCAGGGCTGCGTACCAGGTTTTTCAGCACCCGATAGCGCTGTTCACTGCTCACCAGATAGACCTTCTGATCCACTGAATCCGTCGCGACATGGTCAGGTTCAATCTCTACCGTGATCGGCTCGTGCGTCCACTGCTGAGAAAGATTGATAATATCCTGAGTAAACGTGGCGGAGAACAAAAGTGTTTGCCTATCCTCTTTGGCAGGACAGGCCCGCACAATACGTTTAACCTGCGGAATAAACCCCATATCCAACATACGGTCGCCTTCATCTAATACCAGGAATTCGACTCTATCAAGAAATAAATCTCGCCGCGACATGAAGTCAATTAGGCGTCCAGGTGTAGCCACCACGAGGTCAACAACCACATTGTTGAGGCGGTTCAGCTGCTTCTGATAATCCATACCACCAATCAGAGTGGAAACTTGTAAGCCCGAGTGCTTGGCAAGGTCTTCTGCATCCGCGGCGATCTGCATAACCAACTCACGGGTTGGCGCAATAACCAGGCCCCGGGGCTCGCCCAAAAAGCGCTCGCCTTCCTGTGGGTGCAGCAACATATCGTTGAACAGGGTAATCAGGAATGCCGCGGTCTTGCCGGTTCCGGTCTGAGCCTTACCGATGGCGTCATGGCCCTGCAGACATTGCGGCAAAATTGCCGCCTGAATTGGTGAACAGTATTTAAAGCCCAGATCGGCAATACCATGCATCAATTCGTCGCGCAGACCCAAGTCGTGAAAGCGAGTTTGACCCTCCTCGGGCTCTACCGGAAAGTCATCGAGAGACCAGGCCTCCGGGGCAGGTGGTGTATTGTCGCGTTTCCGCTTTCTCCCATTCTGGGCCTTGGCAGCCGATTTCTTTTCGCTGTCTCGCTGGCCGCCCACATGGGCATTACCGGCGTTACCATGGGAAGACGTCTTCTGTGCAGGCGCTGCCGAGGGGCTTTCCTGAACTGTACGGCCCTTCCCGGTGAGGCGTCCTACTAAACCTTTTATCAAAATCTTATCCCTGTCACTGATCAAAAAGCGCGCTAGTCTAGCATCTTTGGCCGGTGATAGGTGGAGTTAAACTTGGCCTGTCAAGCTTTTCGGACGGGGTGGTAAGTCACCTGTAGATGGGGATTTCTCACTGGTCTGTATCTGTGGCCGATTAGCGGCCTTACCCGACCTCCAGAGCCACTCGCTTCGCGCACAAGACCGCAGCGTTCCGCGCTAATGCCCTCCCCATATGCCCAGCACCGCTGGCTATCAGTACTTCTGCGGTAAGACCTTTGAGAGGTAGTAATCGGCACTCAAGTAGCGACCGCCTCCCGTAAACAGCAGGGCGAACAGCATAATCAGATAGGTGACAGCAAACTCAATACCGTTGTTGAGGATGACCAAGCTGCCTTTTTCAGTGAGCCAGCTGTAGTTGCCATGCTCACGCAGGATATCTTTGGCCGCGCCCAGACGCACTGCCACATCCTGCGCACTGGAGTCTGCTATCGCCGCCCAGCCACTGTCCCAGTGCACCGCAAAAATTGCCACCACCATGGTCGCCATCAAGGGCACCGATATCCATCGCGTGGCCAGTCCCACCAGTAACAGCAGAGCGCCAATAGCCTCCGTATACGCTGCCATGTATGCCAGTAAGGTGGGGAACGGGAGCCCCAAACCCCAGTCAGGATTGCCAAACCAGTCGATGGTACTGTCTATATGACTCAGCTTCTGAGTCCCGGCCATCCAAAATATTGGCACCAGATAGAGCCTCAGCGCCAGCGGTGCAAGCCCGTCAAGATGTCGCAGGCGGGAAAAAATCGCTCTATGTATCGTGTAATAAAACTCGACTAACGCATTCATTTATTTGATCTCTTTTTAAGTTCTTGTATACCTGAGACAGTGTCCCGGGTAAAAAGTTTTGGCCATTTAAACTATGTTCGCAGACTCGCCCAGTGCAGGTCGTGGCTTCAGCGCGACAGGAAACGAGGCCATCTACGTAAGTGGCGGGTAATCCACCTGACCGCAGTCCGGGCAATCTGGGCGCCGGGGCAGAACCAGCCGCTGAATTTCTACAGTGCGAAAGTCCATCACCAGTAAATGGCCTATCAGCGGCTCACCAAAGTTTGCAAGACATTTAATGGCCTCCAGCGCCTGCAGCGAACCCAACACCCCCACGACCGGCGCAAGCACACCACTCTCGCTGCAACTCAAAGCAGTGTCATCGCCTGAAGTTGGGTAGAGGCAACGATAACAAGGTCCACCGGCGGCCGGATAAAATACCGCTAATTGACCCTCGGTACGTACGGCTGCCGCCGAGACCAGTGGAATACCCGATGCAATACAGGCGCGATTCAGGGCAAACCGAATCAGATAGTTATCGCTGGCATCAATCACCAGGTCGACCGCCTGTAAGTGCTCGGCAAGTTCATCTTCAATCAACGCATGGGTAATCGTCTCGACCTGTACGTCGCTGTTAATTGCAGCCACCGTGGCCGCTGCTGACTTCGCTTTATTAAGGCCGACATCGGCCTCGGTGTGGCTAATCTGCCGCTGCAGGTTACTCGACTCCACGACATCACCGTCCGCCAGAATCAGCTTACCTACGCCGGCGGCCGCCAGGTAGAGCGCAGCGGGGCTACCCAATCCGCCAAGGCCTACAATTAAAACTGTGGCAGCCTGCAGCGCTTCCTGGCCGGCTATATCGAAGTCGTGTAATAGTATCTGCCTGCCAAAACGCTGCAGCTGAGCGTCAGTCAGCACAGTAGAACCCTCCGGTGACACGCTCATGTCCCTGCACATCACGCCGGGTAACGACACCCGAGTACCCCGCAGCAGACAGTATTTCGCGTACCTCGCGTCCCTGCTGGTAACCATGCTCAAGCAACAGGCCGGCGCCGGGCGTCATATGCGCAGGAGCCGCCTTAATCAACTGACGAATATCATCTAGCCCGTCAGCGCCAGACAGCAATGCACCAGCGGGTTCAAAGCGCACATCGCCCTCGCTCACGTGGGCATCTCCCGCGTCGACATAAGGTGGGTTGCTCACCAATAAATCAAATCGCAGACCTTGCAGGGCACCAAACCAGTCCGAATGTCGGCAGCAAACGTTATCAAGGCCCAGTGCACGTCTATTGGCTTCGGCCACTACCAGCGCCGGCTCACTGACATCGACCGCCGTAATACTCCAGCCGCTGCGCTCACTCGCCAAAGCCAGGGCCACTGCCCCTGAGCCGGTACCTAAATCCAGTACCGATGCATTATTCGACAATGGCAATTGTAACGCCCACTCCACCAGACCTTCTGTTTCAGGACGTGGGATCAGAGTGTGTTCATTAACCGCTAGATTCAGTGACCAGAACTCCCTGCTGCCAGTAAGGTATGCGATTGGCTGACCCTCCTGCCGTTGTTGCAGTAGCGACGTGTAGCGCTCGAGTTCAGGATCAGTAGGCTCAGACTCAGGCCAGGTATATAACCAGCTACGCGGTTTGTCGAGGATATGACAAAGCAGAATTTCAGCGTCTCTGCGTGGGCTCTCACCCGGCAGGTCATGAGCCTCTCGCAGCAAGTCCTTCACACTGGTCATTACTGATCCGACAATGCGGCCAATAGATCGGCCTGATGCTCCTGCCGCAGAGGGCCAACCACCGCATCCATATCGCCTTCCATGACTTCGGCCAATTTATACAGGGTCAGGTTGATGCGATGATCAGTAACGCGACCCTGGGGGAAGTTATAGGTGCGGATACGATCCGATCTATCACCTGTGCCTACTAGATTCCGGCGCTCCTCAGCTTGCTCAGCCGCCAACTTATCCTGCGCGCTGGTCAGCAGCTTGGCCTGCAGCAATGACATCGCTCTGGCCCGATTTTTATGCTGCGAACGCTCGTCCTGGCATTCCACCACAATACCGCTGGGTAAATGGGTCAAACGCACCGCCGAGTCGGTTTTGTTAACGTGCTGACCACCGGCACCGGATGCCCGATAGGTGTCTACCCTCAGATCGCCTTTATTGATCTCAATGGCATCGACACCCTCAGCTTCAGGCATGACGGCAACCGTACAGGCTGAAGTATGAATTCGCCCCTGGGATTCAGTATCGGGTACTCGCTGAACCCTGTGGGCACCTGACTCAAACTTAAGGTGTGCGTAAACGTCCTTACCTTCCACCCGAGTAATAATTTCCTTGTAGCCACCGTGATCGCCGCTACGCTCAGAAAGGATTTCGACTTTCCACTTTTTATTCTCGGCAAAGCGCGAGTACATGCGAAACAGATCACCGGAGAAGATAGCCGCCTCGTCCCCACCGGTACCAGCCCGAATTTCCAGAAACACATTGTGGGAATCACGAGCATCACGCGGTAACAGCAATGCTTGCAACTCTGTCTCCAGCGTTTGCATCTGTTCACCGCTGGTGGCGATTTCTTCCTGCGCCATCTCCCGCACGTCAGGGTCAGGATCGCTCATCATCGCCTGGGCGTCTTCCCGATCTGATTTTGCTCTGCTGTAGTTGGCGTAACACCTGACCACTGTTTCCAGCTCTGAGTATTCTCGAGAGAGATCACGAAAGCGGTTTTGATCAGCAATCGTTTCACCGTCCCCCAACAAGGCCGACACTTCTTCATGCCGATCAGTCAACGTTTCCAGTTTACCCAATAAAGAAGCTTTCATTGCAGTGTCCGCTCGGCAGCATCGTCAGGATCAAGATCTCCGAAGCGAGTGATTTCAGACTCTGTCTCGGACTCAGGTGATGGTTGCTCAACTGTCTGGAGTTCGTTTAAGCCCAGCAACTTGCGGGCGCTGACCAGAACATCGTGCCGGCCCTCGATACTGGCTTGCTTGAGTCCGGCAGTCGGAGCATGCAGCAATTTATTGGTAATGCTGCGAGCCAATTGTGCAGTGACTTGCTGGGGATCCTCGCCTTTCGCCAAAGCCCGCAATGCCCGTTTTAACTCCTGCTCTCTGACACTTTCAGCGAGTGCTCGATATTCTTTGACCGAATCAACGGCACCAAGGCTACGAATTTCCTCCACATAATCCCTGACCCCCGCCTCGATGATCACATCGGCTTTGCGCGCCTCAGTTTGTCGAGCGCGCAGGTTCTGATCCACGATATCCCGCAAATCATCCACAGTGTACAAGTAGATGTCCGGCAATTCACCGACCTGAGCCTCTATGTCACGGGGCACAGCAATATCCACCATCAGGATAGGGCGATGTTTGCGCGCCTTTATGGCCTGCTCAACAGCGCCTTTACCCAAGATCGGCAATTGACTGGCGGTTGAGGTAATAACGATGTCGGCGTCCAACAATTGCGCTGGAATCTCCGCTAACAACACCGCTTCAGCACCGAATTTCTGTGCCACTTCCCGTGCGCGTCCCAGTGTGCGGTTGGCGATGACGATCCTCTTGACGCCAGCATCAATGAGATGACGGGTGACCAATTCGATAGTTTCACCCGCTCCAACCAATAATGCGCTGCACTCACCCAAATCTGCGAAAATATGTCTGGCCATATCGACCGCAGCATAGGCTACGGAGACCGGATTTTCTCCAATCGCGGTATCTGTACGCACTTTTTTGGCAATCGAAAACACCCTGGGAAACAGCCGACCCAACTGACTACCCACGGCGGCTGACTCTGCAGCTACCGCGTAGGCCGACTTCATTTGACCCAGTATCTGCGGCTCACCCAATATCATTGAATCAAGCCCCGAGGCTACCTGGATAATATGCTGTATCGCCTCATGGCCTTCAAAATGATAGGCGGACAGGCGCAAGTCGTCCGCCGACAAGTGATGATAGTTGGCCATCCAATCAACGACTTCCAAGGCCTTGTCGGCCAACGGTACGTCCGAGGATGTTATCGCGTAAATTTCGGTGCGGTTGCAGGTGGATAGAATGACCGCCTCTTCCAATTGTGCGCTGCGAAGAGCATCGATAAGAGCTTCATTGACCTGATCTGGGGCAAAAGCTACACGCTCACGCACCTCAATAGCCGCCGAATTATGGTTAATGCCGAGTGCTAGCAGATTCATTGTCGCTATTTTTCACTCCCGAAGATGTCAAATCATTCCGGCTACCGTCACCGAAGGCCGCGAAAGATAGCATAATTCGCGAAAAATATTATGGATTTTAACAAGTTACAGGGCAAAAGACACAACCCCGATAGCGGAAGAACGGGAACTGCAGGGGGACTCTGCGGTCTAGGGATGTAGGCTTACTAGCACTACTGTGTCATCATCACTATTAACCAGCTGGATTTTACTCATTTTATCATCATGCACCGCAACCACTTAATCGTCCTATTGTTCCCCGCCCTGATCTGGTCCTGCGCCTCTACACCAGAGACGACGGAGCTAGACACCACTGCAACCGAGGCACTGGTGGTTATGGCGAGCGCTCCCGCAAGACCCGAGCGTTCCATCCCGGATGAGAGCCTTTACCCCTTGCTAGTCGCAGAGTTCGCGCTAAGGCGCCGCTCCTATGAGGTAGCCTTAGACCAATATATGAGTCAGGCTGAGGTTCTGCAGGACCCGGCAATCAGTGCCCACACCACCCGGTTGGCGAAATTCATGAAGCGCGAGCCTGAAGCTCTGGCAGCGGCCCAACTCTGGGTTCAAGTGGACCCCAACAATGTCGAAGCTAATAATACTCTGGCAACCCTGCTGGTTCGAAGAAGTAGAACGGTTGAGGCCATCCCCTATGTCGCCATCGTAGCGCGTAGCGGGGCTGACACCAGTTTTCCGATGTTGCTCAACGGCTTTAGAACGCTGTCACCAGCGCAGCAGGGCGCGTTGATGGATGGCATCAACACGCTGGCAACAGAATTTCCCGACGACCCCCAATTACTATTGACTCGAGCTCTGATTCACGAGGAGCTAGAGCAGGCCCAACAAGCTCTTGAAATACTGGACTTACTGTTCGAACTGGAGCCCTATCAACAGCAGGCGGTGCTATTGGAAGCCAAATTGTTGGTGGAAATCGGTGCCAAAGATCCATTCAAGCGGATGCGAGCCGCTTTAGATCAAAAGCCAGACGACAGTCGACTGCGTCTACAATATGCACGTTTGCTAACGCGGGAAGACATGGATGCCGCAAGAGAGCAGTTTGAAATCCTATCGTCGCAGAACCCCGAAGAAGCCGACTTACTGTTTTCTCTGGCGCTTATAAATCGTGAAACCGGAGACCTGCTAGCGGCTAAAGGCTACCTGCAAAACCTGCTAGACATCTCTAAGAGAGAGGATGAAGCTCACTATTATCTAGGCAGAATCGCCGAAGACCAAGAAGATCAGCAACTCGCCATTGAACAATACATGCAGGTCAAGGACGGTCGGGACTTCTTTAGCGCCAACAACAGAATCGGCCAAATCTTGCTCGAGCAGGGCCAACTTGAACAAAGCCAGCAGTATTTTACCGCGCTGCGCGACCGGCGTCCCGAGCAGAGAGAGCCCCTGTATGGCCTGGAGGCCGAATTACTCAATAGTTCAGAAATGTGGAATGCTAGTCTTTCGATTCTCAATCAGGGCCTGAATGAATTCCCGGATTCCGCCAATTTGCTGTATAGCCGATCTATGCTAGGCGAAGAATTGGGTGATCTGGACATGATGGAAAACGACCTGCGTACCATTCTCGAAAAGGACCCCAATAATGCCACGGCACTGAACGCACTGGGATATACCCTCGCAAACCGCACCAATCGGTATGAGGAAGCTCGCAGTCTCATCGCTCACGCCCTCAGAATTCAACCAGGTGATCCCGCCATTCTAGACAGTATGGGCTGGGTTTTTTATAAACAAGGCCAATACGAACAGGCTATTAAGTACCTGCGTGAGGCCTTTGCCAAATTCCCGGATCCAGAGGTCGCCGCCCACCTGGGAGAGGCCTTGTGGGCCAGTGGCGACCGAAATGGGGCCATGGATATATGGGACACAGCCTTGCTACAAAACCCCGATCACACAATATTAATCGCTACCATCAAACGCCTGAACGTTACTACACCGGAAATACAGCCCTAGCCCCTATGACGCGCCTGTCTCACCTGGCGATCGCTATAGGCAGTCTGCTTCTGTCGGCCTGCGCCGCTCAGCCAACTAACGCGCCGTCCACGCAGCAGTCCTGGGAACAGCAGAAAACAGCCTTGGAGGCCTTGGACCAGTGGCAAGTGCAGGGCAAAATGGCGTTACGCACCGCAACCGAGTCTCAATCTGCAAGCATGATCTGGAGTCAGCGAGACCATGTCACCCAATTGCGTCTCAGCGGCCCGTTGGGCGCGGCGGCAACACACATTTATGCCGATGGCAAAATTCTTGAGATCAACCGCGGAGGCAAGACTGACCGGTTCGATATGTCGTCTCCTGACACCATTGCCGCCGGCACCGGCTGGGACTTGCCACTAAGAGAGTTACCCCGCTGGTTGTTGGGCATGCCCACTGGGGACGCCGCAGTAGCCAGTGCAGTGGTCGAGAATAATGTATTACGGCAATTCACCGAACTCGGCTGGACTGTTCGTTACGAGCAATACGGCAGCTTCGACGGGCTTAGTCTTCCGGTGCACATTATCATCGAACGAAATGAGAGCCGGGCCAGGCTAATCATCCGTGATTGGACCTTTACGCGGGCCCCCTGATGCCAACCTTATCCGTGATGGCACCCGCCAAACTCAATCTATTTCTCCACATTACCGGCCAGCGGCAGGATGGACATCACACCCTGCAAACTCTTTTTCAATTACTCGACTGGGGCGATACGCTCACATTCGATCACGACGATTTAGGTAAAGTGACCCTCGAAAGCTCGGATTTGGGGTTTGACCAGGCCGATAATTTGATCATGGCAGCGGCGCTGCGACTTCATAAGCCCGGTCTTGGAGCCCATATCGTCCTGGACAAAAAAATCCCCATAGGAGGCGGCCTTGGCGGCGGCAGCTCCAACGCCGCCACCACCCTAATGGCCTTAAACCTACTTTGGGAACTCAACATTGAACCCCATGCTATGCTCGCCATTGGCGCTAGCCTGGGGGCTGACGTACCGGTATTCCTGGCCGGCCACACTGCGTGGGCAGAGGGTATTGGCGAGGTCCTGACGCCAGTCAAATTGGACATCAAATGGTACTTGGTAATATTCCCTCAAACCCCTGTAAACACAGGGGAAATATTTTCCAAAGGGCAATTGACACGGGACACCCCTGCCATCACAATGGCGACCTTTTTTGAGGGGCACTGCCGAAACGACTGCCAGCCAGTAGTCGTCGATCTCTACCCAGAGATCGGTAAAGCACTGGCATGGTTAGGCAATTTTGCTGAGTCCAGACTGACGGGAACGGGCGCTTGCGTGTTTGCAAGCTTTGCAAGTCAGGCAGAGGCAGAGGCCGTCCGGTGCCAGGTTCCGACATATTGGAACGTTATGGTCGCCCAGGGCGTCAATCAGTCACCTGCACTCAAACAACTGGTTTTAACCAGATAGATTATTGGGGTGTCGCCAAGCGGCAAGGCACTTGGTTTTGATCCAAGCATTCGCAGGTTCGAATCCTGCCACCCCAGCCATATTTCGATGGCTGCCATGTACCGTAGGTATGTGGCGCCCATTTTGTGTACAAGAGATTTCTAGCTAAACCCAAAAGGTAAAGCGCAGTGTCCTCAAAAATGATGGTTTTTACGGGTAATGCCAACCCAGAGTTGGCTCACAAAGTGGCCAGCAGGCTGTATTTGTCCATCGGTAAAGCCGATGTTGGCAAGTTTAGCGATGGTGAGGTCGCCGTTGAATTGAACGAGAACGTGCGCGGCAAGGATGTGTTCGTTTTACAATCAACCTGCGCGCCGACCAACGACAGTCTGATGGAGTTGATCGTAATGATCGACGCGCTGCGAAGGGCGTCGGCGACACGGATAACGGCGGTGGTGCCTTATTTTGGCTACGCCAGACAGGATAGGCGAGTAAGATCGGCCAGGGTGCCCATCACCGCGAAGGTGGTAGCAGACATGATGGTTGCAGTGGGCGTAGACCGCGTGATGACAGTGGACTTGCACGCTGAGCAGATTCAGGGCTTTTTCGCCTGCCCGGTGGACAACATTTATGGCTCGCCGGTGTTGAACGATGACATTGTGGCCTGCAACTACGACAACCTGATGGTTGTGTCGCCAGACATCGGTGGCGTCGTTAGAGCGCGGGCGATTGCCAAGCAATTGAACGATGCAGATTTAGCGATCATCGATAAACGTCGGCCACAGGCCAACGAAGCACAGGTGATGAACCTGATCGGTGAAGTAGATGGCAGAACCTGCCTGTTGGTTGACGATATGGTTGACACAGCGGGCACACTTTGCAAGGCAGCAGACGCTTTAAAAGAGCGCGGTGCCGTCAAAGTAGTGGCCTACTGTACGCACGCGGTGCTGTCCGGGAGAGCACTGGAAAATATTAGAGGCTCCCAACTCGATGAGTTGATAGTCACAGACACGATTCCTTTAAGCGATGAGGCGAAAGCGGTCGATCAAATCCGCCAACTCACCATCGCAGACCTACTGGCGGAATCTATCCGCCGTGTGTCAAATGAGGAATCTATAAGCGCGTTGTTCGATTAAGAGCAGCGTTTTTTGCAATCCATTACTGCACCGGTCGCAAGTACAGTAATGCACAATCAAAGGAGTCACGACTATGTCTGACCAATTTGAAATAACAGCCGAACTGCGAGAGGACATAGGGAAAGGTGCGAGCCGCCGCCTGCGTCGTCTTGTCAACAATGTACCCGCTATTATGTATGGTGGCGGTGATGCTCCACAGCCTTTAACCCTGGTTCGCAAGGACTTTGAAAAGGCATTGGAAAACGAAGCATTTTACTCCCACGTACTCACTATCAATGTGGGCAAGACCTCGCAACAGGCCATTCTCAAGGACCTGCAGCGTCACCCGGCTAAAAATGCCGTGATGCACGCCGACTTTCTGCGCGTAGATGCCAACACCTTGGTTAAAGTGACTGTTCCAATTCACTTCCTCAACGAAGCAACTTCGATTGGCGTGAAAACGGAAGGTGGCCTGGTACAACACCAGGTCGTCGAAGTAGAAGTTCAGTGTCTGCCTGGCGATATTCCTGAGTACCTCGAACTCGATATGCAGGACGTGGTCATTGGCCGAATCGTTCACCTGTCTGAGATCAAGCTCCCTGAGGGCGTCGTATCGACCGCGCTTGCATTGGGCGAAGATCACGACCTTGCAGTTGCTTCTATCGTAGCGCCTAAAGGCGGTGCTGATGAAGACGGACTTGAAGTAGCAGCAGCTGCTGACGAAGCCGGCGAAGATGCGGGTGAAGACGGCGCTGGGGAAGGCGACAGCGAGGCGTAACACCCTCGCTGTAAGCATGACCCGCTTTGACAGCAACTATCAAACTTATAGTTGGCTTGGGCAACCCCGGTAGTGACTACCGGGGTACTCGCCACAATGCGGGTGCTGACTTCGTTGAGGAACTGGCACGACAATGCAGTTCCAGGCTACAAGCAGACTCCAAATTCTTCGGTATGAGCGGCAAGGTGAACCTTGTCGCTCATGACGTTCGTCTGTTGATTCCCACAACTTTTATGAACCGATCAGGACAATCGGTTGCAGCGCTGGCCAGTTTTTACAAATTAACGCCTGAGGAAATCCTCATCGCTCATGACGAACTGGACATTCCACCTGGCACCGCACGCTTTAAACAGGGAGGCGGTCATGGCGGACACAACGGCTTGCGAGACATTGTTCCGGCATTAGCGAATAGTAAGAACTTCCATCGTCTTCGCCTGGGCATAGGGCATCCCGGTCACTCATCAAAGGTTACCGGCTACGTGCTGGGCAAGCCTTCCCAGGTTGACCGAACGCGAATCGATGCCAGTATCGACGAGGCGATTTCTGCTTTGCCTCTATTGCTTGATGGTGACGCCACCAAGGCGATGACACAACTACACAGCTTTAGCGCGGCCTAAGTCGCATCTATACAGGATATTTCCATGGGTTTTAATTGCGGTATTGTCGGCCTCCCCAACGTGGGCAAGTCCACACTCTTTAATGCTTTGACGAAGGCTGGAATTGATGCAGAGAATTTTCCGTTCTGCACTATTGAACCCAACGCTGGCATCGTACCCATCCCCGATCCGCGCCAGACCAAAATATCGGCAATCGTAAAACCGCAGAAAGAAATTGCAACTACCATGGAATTCGTCGATATCGCTGGACTTGTTGAAGGCGCGTCCAAGGGTGAAGGACTTGGCAATCAATTTCTGGCAAATATTCGCGAGACCGACGCCATTGCGCACGTAGTACGATGTTTTGAAGACGAGAACATCATTCATGTATCCAATCGCATCGACCCGAAAAACGATATCGAAGTTATCAACACCGAGCTGGCTCTAGCCGATCTGGAGAGCTGTGAAAAACAGCTACAAAAGGTTACGCGTACCGCCAGAGGCGGCGATAAAGAATCCGTCGCCATGCAGACATTACTGGAGAACAAGCTTCTCCCGCACCTGAATGAGGCCTTGCCAGTGCGCTCCCTGATTCTGGACAGCGACGAGC
>JBLIEI010000077.1:0-16581 GCA_047633055.1 Halieaceae bacterium
CCAAAGGGTTGGCTTACGGCGTCTCTGGAGACGAATGACAACACGATCCGACGCTGTCAGATGGCACTGGTGGTTGACGGTTCGCTATTTGGCTATGTGCGTGTTTCCTCTTTCGACATGCGTGGTGCTTCTGCTGATGCTGAGTATTGGTATCAGCATGTGGTGAATATCGAAACGGCATCTATTCACAGGAAAGGGTATACCTTGGGTGAATTTGTCAGTAGCCAGAACGATATACCCATCTCCGGTACAGGCTTTCGTAACGCCAGGGCTTTGGTTGTAGCGGCTGAGCTGAAGGGTAATGCTTACGATCAGCAAGTTCAATTTTTGGTGTTTGAAAGCGATAACTATAAGTACCTGATCACCTTACTGACACCGGCAGAGTCGGCTCAAGGCGGTGAATACTTCAACCGCAACGTGGCAGGCAAAGCTGAGCTTATGCAAAATTTTGTGCATAAGCCTTAGCAGAGACTTGTCGTCCAATATCCACAGTAGCGAATTCGGGTTGTTTACCGTTGATGACGTTCAGTGTTCCGGAAATCGCACGATGCTAATGGCATTTTCCCGGTGAGCAAGGTGTATCTAATCGAATGAGCGCTGTCTGGGTGAGTGTTGAGGATCGCATGCAGAGCGGCTATCGCTACCAACGTGTAGAGCCCGACGGTACAAACTTTGATCCCGAGTTTCAGCCCGAGCTGAGCCCCAGAGATATCTTGGCGCTGGGTGTTTTCGGCGGTATCTATATCCGTGATTGCGTTGATGAGTTTCCTGCCGACTGGTTTTTCCAAGCAAAGTTTTCCAGCACCAATGAGAAAGATATTGGCCTGAATTATTTTGCGGTGGACGCGTCGCTACCGTTAGCCCATTGGCGAGCGAAGGGCTGGTTGTCGCCGCAGGATCCTCGCGGTTGGTTTCAATGGTACTGCCGGTACTTCCGTGGGCGCCGACTACCCGTTGAGGACCGACGGCAGATTTCGCGTTGGAAAGGAATTCGTCGACACGCGGGGGCTATCCGCAAAAACTGCGCTCCAGGCGACTGTAACTGCCGCCGCAAACAGCGTCAGGCACTGTTGCATTGGGCGTATGATTCGCGGGTTGTCTGAGACCCGGTTAGCAGAGTTGTCGTTTAGGGAATTCTAATCTCGTAGAGGCGTTCGTCGTAAGGCTGTACCTGATGAACAACGTCCAGTTGGCTGTATCGGCTACTGTATATTACCGGTAGTAAGCCGCTTGATTGGGCGCATTCCTAGCCTGAGTTTCCCGAACCGAACGGGAAGATGTTCTAAAAATAGCTAGCTCAGCAACATGTGGATGTTGTCATAGAGGACCTTGTCGCACTCGTATAATTTGTAAACGCGGTCGATATTTCTCGCTGTTCTTAAATCTTCATAGCTAGGGCTTTGATTCAAGTAAGGGAGGTCTATTTCACCCACTTTACTGCGGATTCTGTGTAGTTCATTTTCAATATTCTCAAGCAGCAGAATATCATCTACCAGCAATTTGCCATCCTCAATACAATAGTCGGCCATGGGGCGGAAGTGATCATAATGGATTTTTTCAAAGTAGCGTTCATTGCGGATCACGTTCTCGGCCATGTCCAGATAGGATGCGAAGTTCATGTTGCTGAATTCTTTGTGGGCGTCATGGACCTGTTGCCAGTGAAAGTCAGATGCCATCCGGTTAAACGGGTCTCTTATGATAGTAAACTTGAAATAGGAGCTTAAGGTCTCATTGTCAATCGAGTTAGTTCGCCTTAGATCTACCGCGGTTAAATGATGAAGCGTAAGTGTTTGGTGCCCGTGCCGGGTTACACCGAAAAGTGAGTCTGGGTCCCTGAACTGGAAAAACGATTCCAATGAGGTGCCTCCGCAGCGCGGTATGTGATAAAAGATAAACTTTCTATCGTGGCAAATGGGCACGCCAGACTCCGGACATTAATTTTAGGAGTTGCGCTGGTCAATCACGCAGCTCTGAGTTGGTACTATTAAAGGGTCACCGTGAGTCCAGCATCCGTCGTACCTGTGCAACATACTGCACCTGAGTATCGCAACTCATGAATTCCTCCTGATTGCAGAGATTTCCGATATCGAGTTGCCTGTTCTTGGAAACTAAATGAAATCGCTGCTCGAATTTCTGAACCATGTTGGAAGAGTCGATATCTGTTATGTCCACATTTGACCAATTTGGTCGTCCCAGGTGTTTAGAAAGTCCTTTATGTTTTGGTTTGGGTTCAGAGATAGAAGTTCATCCAGATCGAGAACCAGCAGCCAGTCTTCTTTCGGGCCACCTCAAAATCATCATCGGTGCTAATGCAGTAAATGTGATCAAACCCCGAGTTCAGATGGTACTCTAGCCATTCATTAGCGTAAAGTTGTCATAAGGGTAGTGCCACATTCGTATAAGCAGTAAACAAGGTCGATATTGTTCGTCGTTGCCAATTAAATGGTGACGCATAAGGACCTGGCTGCTAATCAGCATGATGTTAAAAAGTGCTGCAGGATCACGGAATCGGAAGTGAGATTCCAGCGAAGTGTCTTCGCAGCGCTGTATATGAAAAAAGATAAATTTCTTGTCGACGTAAATCGACATGCCAATCGCCTGAAAACAATCTTGAGAGCAAGTCCGACCCCCGTGCCAGCCCTAAGTGTTAGGAATACTTCGCCATCGTGAATGATGGGCAAAATACTGCTTCGTCTGCCGCGTTGTTGGCGCGAGATCTCAAGCAGCAATTTGGTCTTGCGCAGACGGAGATTCGCGGCGAGCATTTGAAGCAGAACTATCTGCGGCTGAGGAGCGTGTTTGCCCCGTCCCGTGAAGGCTTGGTGAGTGATGCTCTGCGCGGCCTGCCCGCAACGGCCGAAGCTGGGCCTGAGCCCTTATGGTGCGTGATTATAGAGACCAGGCACCACCCCGCTTTAGAAGCTGTTGTCCTTAATATGGCTGTTTGCTGCGATGCCCCCATTCAAATTTTCCACAGTCGCGACAATATCGGCTTCATCATGTCGGGCGCGATTGCGGGGCTGGTGGACCAGGGGCGGGTCATCTTGACCGCGCTCAATCTGCCTAGAGACATAGCGCAGTCCTCTTACAATCAGCTGCTCCTGTCTCCGTGTTTTTGGGAGCAAATGATAGGGCGGCAGAAGATACTGGTATTTCAAACTGATTCCATGTGTTGCCCCGCATCCAGGTTTTCAGCCACAGATTTCATGTCGTTCGACTATATTGGAAGTCCCTGGGGAAGATCACGCCCCGTCGGCTTGATAATAGATGGTGGATGTGGAGGGTTTAGTTTGCGTGACTGGCCACAATCCGTATCATGCCTGGAGCGTTTCCCTGCCAGTGCATGGCCTGCAGGTGAAGATGGATATTTCGGTTTTCATCTGGAGTTAATGGGTGCATCGGTAGCATCGATGGAAGAGGCGGGTAAATTTTCTACGCAGGACTCCTTTGAGGACAGTAGTTTTGGTTGCCACCAAATCGGCAGACTCAATGATTTGGATCTCGCGGCCTTTATCGCTTATTGTCCGCAGGCCAGAAAAGTTTTCCCGCAGGCCAGTGATCGTGTGCCCATGAACGAGGGCGGCTAGACTCTGGCGACGGGGCAGTGAGGTAATCGACAGCGCGAACAGGGCCCGCAGGCAGGCTATCGATTCGAAGTAACCCGTTAAACATTATCCGGAAAATCTATGTTCGTATCGCACAAATATAAATTGATTTACTACGAGGTGCCGCGCACGGGTAGTCATTCAATTACCCGGGCACTCACCGAACTGGACCCAGAGTCGCCAACGGTGGCTGAGCGCAAACTCAATGGCAGCGGTGCTGGCTACCACCACATCACTGACCAGCAGTTACTCGCCAACCCTGAGTATTGTTTTATTGCTGCGCACAGAAACCCTTTCGACCGCTTATGGTCTATTTGGAAGCATCGTAAGCGGGGAGGCAATCCAGAAATATTCAAGACCACCAGTTGGGCTCGTTACACTGAGTGGGCCTGCGACCCCTCCGTCGCTACAGAGTTCGCCGGGGCCTGGGTCGATGCGCCGATACTCGAATTTGTTGATAAGGACAGGGTAGATTATTGGCTGGATTTTCATCGACTGGAGTCCAGTTGGGCGCGCCTCTCTGAGAAGATAGCTATTCCATTGATTCCCCTGAAAAGTTTAAACGCCTCTCCTGATCATGGTTCGATGCAGAATGCGTACTCCGAATCTGCGGGTGAGCGTGTAGCCCAGCGTTTTGCTAAAGATTTCGATTACTTTGGCTACAATCCTCGCTCCTGGCAGCCGGGCGCTCCAATCGAGAGTCCGGAACGATAAACAAGAGACAAACTATGGCACCGAACTTCGAGCGTACAGGCTCCCGACACATTATTAATGTGGTGTGCGAGCGCGATGTGGGGATGAACCTTTGAGGGCCCAAATTTTTGTCGCCATTGCGTCCTATGCGGACCCTGAATTACCGCACACACTTGACGATTGCATTGCGATGGCCGCCTCTCCTGAAGACCTCACATTCGGCATCTGTGCCCAGCAAGACCCCTTGGGCCCGATTGATTTGAGTAAGTTTCAGGCGGACCCTCGCTTCCGCTTTCACAACAGGACCGTTATGCAGAGCCGTGGCGGCCCCTGGGCTCGCAATCTCGCCCAGTCGCTGTGGCGAGGTGAGCCCTACACGCTGCAGGTAGATGCTCATATGAAGTTTGAGCCCGATTGGGATGCAAAACTGATCGATATGCTCGAATCATTGCCTGCAGAAAAACCCGTAATCACCATGAATGCCCCGCTGTTTCATTATGATCGTGAGGGAATGCTCCACCGCCAATTTGAAATGGGCGTGCCCACTACTAAAGTCAGCGGTTGGAATTCCAGCAGCGGTTGGGCCCCCTGGTTCGACTTTGGTCCAGCAAACACGCAGCAGCCAGGGCGGACTCGATTCATTAACGGCAATTTCGCCTTCAGTCGAGGTGAGTGGTGTCTGGAGGTGCCGCAAGACCCGGAACATTATTACTGGGGGGAAGAAATTAGCGTTACGGTGCGGTCCTACACCTGGGGCTATGACCTGTTTCTACCGCGAGAAGTGGTTGCCTGGCATATGCTGCACACCGAGGGGCCGCCGCGCCGGCATTGGGAACATGGGGAGCAGGTAATAGCGCAGCGCAATGCCGTGGCTTTTGAGCGCCTGCGTCGGTTGATCTATAGTGAAGAAGGCTACAATCTAGGCCCGTATGGTCTCGGGCCGCACCGCAGTCTGCGTGATTATGAGACCTATTCCGGTTTCGATCTGAAGGCCAAGCGTGCCCACCCGGATGTATTTACGGGCTCAAACCCAGACCCTGTGACCATTCACAGCCCGGAAGATTGGGCCAAATGCATCAGTTTTGAGGAGGCGCAAGCTTTATTGCGGTCTTCTTAGGTACCGGCGCTGAGGTTGCCCGGCCAAGCTGATGAGAGCTGCATGCCAATCAGTGACTTATTTTTTATGCAAGCGGACTACAATTACCACTCAATCACTGCTAAGCTCGTGCTATTCAGATATTGTAGGCGAGAGATAGTGCCATGAGTGATTCAGGTAAGAGCAAACAAGCACTGCTGGCGGAAATCGCAGCTTTGAGAGCTAAGCTGGCGGCGGAGCCTGCAGAACCTGAGGTCAGCAGCGAATCCAAGGGCGGAATTACCCGGCGCGACATATTGGCTTCTGCCTGGGTGGCGCCGGTTATCCTGACCGTGCCGATAGCTGCGTCTATCGCTCACTCTCAGAAGGCATACGCGCAGGCGGCGCCATCAATGTCCCCTACCGGCGCACCTACCGGCGCACCTACCGGCGCACCTACCGGCGCACCTACCAGCCAGCCTCCTACTACAGGGGGGGGCGGTTTTCCCGGTTCGCCTACAGCGATGCCGACTAACATGCCGACTAATATGCCGACTAATATGCCGACTAGAAGTCCGACTAGAAGTCCGACGGTATCAGCAACAGCAATAGCCCCGTCAACGTCGTTTCCCACTGCGGCGCCGGCAGCCATTCCAGTAGAAATATCCGAATTCGATATCAGCTGAAGTGACGGACCCGGTGCCACCGGCCTCACACCAGGCTGTAGAATCTCTGTACCTACCTGAAATGGTCGCAGCACCTGGTCAAGTTCGCGCCTACCAGCCGCAACCACTGCAGAAGGCGGGTCTGGCCAGTTATCCTGTCAAGGACGAATTGGTGCTGCTGCCCAGTCAGGGCGAAACAGTATATGCCTTAAATGCTACCGGCGCTGCCATCTGGGAGCTTTGCGACGGCACGCTTTCTCTGACTGAAATGTTCTTGGAATTGCGGGGCCGTTTCGAGGGCGACGAGCTCCAGATAATGAGCGACCTCAATGTCGCCCTGCTGCAGTTTCGGGAATTGGATCTCCTGGAGCTCAGCTCCTTGTCAGACCCAAGGGTTGCAAGCTCCGGCATTATTGATCCCAGCATTGCCCAGGCGGATCGCCCGAGGGTCTGCATTGTCCATGGTATTGAGGACCGGCCGTATTTTCACTGGCAATTGGCAATCATGTTCGAATCGCTGATCGGACAGATGCCCGCCGGTTGGGACATTGTGGTTGTGGTTTGTAATAACCACCAGCCAATTTCGCATGAGCTTGAGCGAATTTTTGATACCTACGCAGTGCGACACCATACGGGTGCCAGTCCCGCCGACAATCACGATATAGACTTTGCCGGAGGGGGCGATCGCTACGCACCGATGAACCGGGTGGAGGCGCTTAATGTGATGCGCCACCACGCTGCTCCCGATGATCTTATCTGCCTGATGGATTCTGACATCTTTCTGTGCGGCGAGTTACAGGCGTCGTTGTTCCCCCGGGGGAATGCCATGGCCTCGAATTGGATTATCGGGCAAGAGCGCTATTTTCAGTTTTCTACCGACGACAAAAAGGGCTTGTCGCTGCCCAAGTTGCTGGAAGCTTTGGGCTACGAACAGGAGTTCAAGCCCGGCGGCGTGATGGTATTCCTCACCGGGGAAGCGTTGCAGAAAAACGATGGGAAATTGGTTCTGGACTGCTACCGTTTTCTACAAATTTTATACTTGGCAGGTAAAATTCTGGAACTTCCGCCGCGCGGTGTCTGGGTTGCGGAAATGGCCTGTTTCGCCCTGGCGATGTACCCTAATGAAATTGACTATGAGCTACTCGATATAGAGCAGTTCGCTGTTCAGGAGGCAAATGCCGACCAACTACCAGAGGGTAGTTTTTATCACTATTACACCGATATAAATGATGGTGCCCCCGGCCCCTTTGTTAATTCCCATTGGCACAAACAATTGTTTGCTGACCGGAACTTTTTGCAGGCGGACATCGAGAGCTTCCTCGATACGGCCTCGGGGCAGGCTGAGCAGCGCTTCATGACTATTGCCATCGCGGCGCGGGATCGCATCTACGGTCATGACGGTGACTGAGTCCAATCCAATGAAGGCGATTTTTGAAGTCCCTGATTGGCTACAGAAACAGTCACGTGAACAACAAGCGATGGCACCCTATTGTGGGCTGGGATTCAAGCGTGGTCGCCTGCCTGCTGACATTCATGATGCAATGTTGAATAAGTTACACGACAGTGCAGGCTTGTTTCAGCCTGAACGGCAAATCGGTGAAATCGGTACGGTTGATGCCGGTTATATTCCGGCCGTTTGCTTTGAGGATCATGCTTTTAATAATGCTATTGGTGAGTCTCTGAAGTCGGCGCATGAACAATGGTCCGGTATGGCGTTATTGGAGTCCGCCTGCTACGGATTCAGGGCTTATCAGCGAGGTAGTTACCTGCACAATCACGTGGATCGCGGATTATCACATATCATCAGTTCTACGGTTTGCGTTGACTACCAGTTGGAAGAGCCCTGGCCACTGTTCGTGGAAGATATTTACGGTGAGGCGCATCAGGTGACTCTGGAGCCGGGAGAGTTTCTTTTTTATGAGGGCGCTCGCTTGCTACACGGTCGGCCCTGGCCGCTGAAGGGTGATTACTATATTGGCATGTTCATCCACTATCGCCCCGCGAGTCAGGAGGCTTGAGACTGTGAGACAGTTGTTCTACACAAATTACCAGTCCGGAAATTCGGGCTTGAGTAACGGTATTATGTCGGTTGAATGTGGCGTGATTATGGCCTTTCTGACCAAGCGCTTCCTGCTGCTCGATGGCAATGTATCGCCACCGGCTAATATCGTCTCCTACGGGGGTCGTGTAGACAACTCGTCTCCCAGTCGTATCACTGATCTTATTGATATTCCCGTACCCTGGGCTGAGCCGGATGAGCAAGAAGTTTTACGACTCGCCAGCAGTGAGCTGACACAATACAACTTGATGGACTCGGTGTTCTATCAACCGGGATTGGTGGATATCAATTCACCGGATGCCCTTGATTTTGCCCGGGGTCGAACCCAATGGATTTGCGAGAACGAGCAGCTGGCACAGGTACCGTTGTTGCGAGTGTCCGAGCAGCCAATTACTCCTGGCACTCAAGGTCATCGACATAATCTGAGTTTTTACTCGTACCTTTTTTATCTCGACAACGAAACCCGACGCGCGGTCTATCAATTGCTGACGCGCATGCAGGCCCAGCAGCCCTATGCGGAGTTGGCAAGCCGTATTGCGGCGGATCTCGGTGACTTTAATGCAGTGCATATGCGCCGTGGTGATTTCAAGGTCACCTATGGCGTTACGGTGCTAGACCGCGATTCCTGGGAAGCCGTTGAAGCGCTGGAACAGCATTTCGGTCGGGATGAGCGCCTGCTGATTTGTACCGATGAGCGCGACGACCCATTTTTTGATGAAATCAAGACATGCTGGCCCGACCACGTATTTATAGACCACTATATTCTCGACAACTACAGCGAAGAATTTTCTGCGTTACCAAAAAATGACAGCCTGGTTTTAGCCTACCTGTCGCAGTTAGTTGCCGCTGAGTCGATGGACTTTGTTGGCTCCATGACCAGTACCTACACCGCTATGATCCACAGATTACGCGGTAGTAAAGGTAAGAAGGAGCTGTTCAAGTTTCTGTGGAACGAGTTACCCGAACCCGGTGAGCGACTTGAGCGAGGTAGGCACCCTGTCAGCGAATGTGTCCCTCTTGAAAAGGGTGTAATGACGCCAGAATATGACGGCAGCTACTCCTGGAATCAATTTACTGACCTCATCAACCCGGCCTGGATGCGCGAGTGGCCTGAAAGTTTTCTAAGCGATCAGGCATTAGCTAGCGGAGCCCTGACAAAATCGTACCAGGGATCAATGACAGGGCGAGCTGAGGGCAAAGAAGTCGGCGAAGCCATGGTCTACTTTGAAGGTCTCAGAGCCAGGATCAGTAGCTTAGTTCCGGGCCTGGCGCTTAAGATCGCTAGCATGATGTACGACGAGCCCGGTGAAAACGGCGGCAGTGTTATCGCGCAGATTGAAATTGAGCGCAGAGCAGGTTTTTATTGCTTAAAGTCTCAAGGAATAGCTCTTGCCGATGTGGTCAATCAACAGAGCATACCCCGAGCAATCCTTGATCATCTGGTTCCTATCTTATCTCGCGCCAGAAAAAATCATAGTTGGTTCGACGGTATGGTGTTGCAGCAGGCAGACAAAACCCTATTACTGGTCGGTGACTGGAGTGCTAGCGATGGCGATACTTCGCTGGCGGATGCCTTGTGTAGCTCCGGTTGGGAACTGCTGGGTGACGAAGCGATACCGGTTCGCGCTGATAAGGGCGAGGCCATTCCCTTTGTGAGATGCGCCTGGCCTAAGGGTGCCGCAAGTCGTATGGTTGGCAAAGTTTGCAAGTTGGATGCGATTGTCTATGGCTCCCAGCAACTTCATAATCGAAGCACACTTTTCGGCTTGTCACCCTCGGCCGCTGTCGCTGAGCTGGCCCGCTCCTCTCTCGATTTTCAACTTGAGCGTGACCCCGCAATAAAGCGGATTTGTGAGCTGACCGAGCAGATCCCCGTTTACCAGTTGAGCTACAGCCGCGTGCAAGAGGTGCCTGGCGCGTTGGCTGTTCTCGTGGGCGATTCTGAGGACGACTCCAAGCGGGCTGTAGTATAAATGTCGGGCGGAACCCAGATACAACTGCAAGTGCTGCTCGAAGGCGGCCACAGCCAACGCATAGAATTGGCCGCAGACGCAGCTGAACTTACCCTGTTTTTTCAAATACTGGCCTCTCGTGGGTCAGGGTCCGACTCTCCGCTGGAGCAGTTTTTCCAGCTGCCTATGGACGGCGGCAGGGAGTCTTTCAGCTTCCATTCCTCCCAACTGGTGGCAGTTTCAACCCGGCCCCCGATCGTCATTGAGTTTGAGCAGCCGCCGTCGCCGGTGCCTGCGTCAGGTGAGCCCCTGGGCACTCGCCACAGCCAACGCCCGGAACATATGGTGATCGACAACTTTCTGGGTCACGGCGAACATCTCGATATGCTGGCGCACGCCCTGCAGCAGAAGGATAAGTTTGATGCTGGCACCGTGGCGACGGGTTCATATAATGCGCGCCAAAATCTGGCTATTCTCGATTTTGCGCAGCACTCGCATTCAACGCTTCTCTGTAATCGTCTGTTGACCTGGTACCCCCATATTCTCGACACGCTTGGCATGGATCCTTTTCCCGTTGCACAGGTCGAGTCGCAAATGACTGCCAGTAACGACGGGCACTACTACCGGGCACACCTGGATGCGGACAAGAGCATGCAAATCGAACGAGCTCTCACGTGTGTCTATTACTTTAGCAAGCAACCGGCACAGTTTTCGGGTGGTGCGTTGCGTATCTACGACAGTCTTTGCAGTGATGGACAGCGGCTTCAGGCAGACACCTATCAGCAGATCGAACCGGTATCCAACCGCATGGTGGTCTTCCCTAGCGATAGCTATCACGAGCTGCTACCCGTAAGCTGCCCAAGCCGCAGATTCGAAGACAGTCGTTTTGCGGTGACCAATTGGATATGGCGTACCGATCAGGCGGATCCTCAGGCAAGCCATGGCTGGGGCCATCTGCACTGCGCGAAATTACCTGAGGATTGGCGTCCTCGCGGGGCTTCAAGCTGATGATTTTGTCTGTCTTCGTAACGGGCAACAGCGCCAACGAACAATCGCAGGCCGAGTTACTGGAATACTCGTGGCAGCAATCTCACCAATCTGGCAGTTTGGTCAGGTTGATCGCCAATGAACCCAATATGCAACTGCCGCTGCATACACAGGCCAGTGTCGAGTCGACCCGGCCCTGGGGAAAACATCCATACCTTAACGACACCTACGCCGGCTACAATATGCCTGCTGCTCTGCTGGAATGGCTGCTGCGTGATCACATTGACGCCACCATTTTGTTACTCGACGCCGGCAACATATTGCGTGGGGCGGTGACGCAAGAGGTGACCCCGGGACAGGCCATAGCGCAGCCATGGGAACAGCTTCCTACCGGCGACGGGCCCTTCAAGCTGTCATCGGATTACATGTCGTTGCAAGCGTATTGTGTAAACCGTGAACTCGTTCTGCCCAAAGTGCAGTTACCTCTTTTAATCCATTCTAGCGACCTACTGAAAATGTCCGCCCGCTGGCTGGAGTTAACGGGCATCATCCGTCACGCTGTATCGTTTGAAAGTGAGCCACCAGAGAACGCTGTCAAGGTAGCCTTTGCCATTGCGGCCGCAGAATACCAGGTTGCGCCGCGTGCTCAGGATCTAAGTGAATTTGTGATAGGCGCGGATAATGGGGGGCAGGCGTATCGTGACTGCACGGATATTTTTGAATCCTCCCGCATCAGCGGAGATTTTCTTCAGTTCTTGCGTCCGTTGCGTCGACCCGGTGTCAGGCAAGCCCTCGTGCTGGATCAACTGTATGTTGAATCAGGGTGGCCGACTCGGTTAGTCAAACTAAATACCTCGGCTGCGGCAATCTGGAGTCTTTGTGACGGGCAACGGAATCTGCTTGAAATCGCTCGCGAGCTGCACACTCAATTTGATATACCCTTAGGAACCATGGCAGCTGATATAACACAGGCTGCCAAATTGCTGCGCCATGAAGGCGCTATCGACCTGGAGACTGTTAGCTGATGACTCATTCCTCGGATACTGCTCAAATTTTCGTATCCATAGCGTCCTATCGGGACCAATTTCTACCGTTTACTATTCGCTCGGCGCTGTCCCAGGCGTCTCATCCGGAGCGGCTTACTTTTGGCATCTGCTGGCAAGCAGATGACGATGAAAATCTTGATGAATGGCTAGACGATCCTCGCTTTCGCATCCGCAAATACCCCTATCACTCCAGCCTGGGCTATGGTTGGTCTCGGGTCGAAGTGCAGAAACTCTATGCCGGCGAGGAGTATCATCTGCTCATCGATTCGCACACCTGGTTTGCCAAAGGCTGGGACGACAACTTGATACAACAGTTGGAGAGTAAGCCCAGCGAGAGGCCATTATTGACGACCAGCTCTCCGCCTTTCACCTTTGATGACGGCGGTGAAGTGGTCATCCCCTGGGCGGGTACGGAACACGACGGCGTGCCGCTAATGCGGTGCGAGCTGATTCCGCCAGTTGGATGGATTGATATTCAGATGTCAGTTGAGCGGAAAAAAGAAGCACATCAAAAAACGCCTCTGGTCTGTTGTAACTTTGTTTTTACTCATGGCCGGTGGATTCGTGAAGTGCCCGAAGACCCGGCAATGATTAACGCTGCCCATGAATCGGCTCTGTCACTGCGCACCTTTACGCACGGCTACGACATATACCTGCCGGATGAAATACAGATATGGCATCTCGACTATGGCAACTATCCCAATGGCAACCGACATAAAGTGTGGGATGCAAAAAGTGACGAGTGGCAGGATGACAAAACGACTGAGATGATACGCCGGCTCTATGCATTGATGTTCGGTAAGGGGGACCCGCGAATCCTCGGCCGCTATACCCTGGGTAAAGAGCGCAGTGTCGACGAGTGGGCCGCTGAGGCGGGACTGAAGCTCGTCATCTGATGATGTGCAACACCGTTGATGCAGGAAAGCATCCTTAAGTTGAATTTACTAGCCTGTCAGGTGCCAGCAGGCAGTGAGAGCTTTGCTCTAACCTCCGGGATTTCAATAAACCGCTGCCAGATATCCACAGAAAATGTCACCGCGCTAGCGGGGGTCAGATGCGAACTATCAGCAGTTTCGAGACCGTCGAATGGAACTAGAATATAAGGTATATCGAGCTCTTTGCTCAGGTAAGGCAGGTGGCCGCTTCTAACCTTTCTGTGGGGGGCAATACTCAGGATTAATTGTGCGCCTCTATTTTCCAGCTCAGTCTTCAGTTCCCGCGCTACCACTAGACTCCTCTTGTAACTATCTGCTTCGATGCCCGCGTTCACTGGATAGCGGGCTTTGGGTACCACGGTATTGCGCCACCAGCCCGTTTGCACTGAGCGATAATGGGTCCAGGGATAGCGCCATCGCTCGAATTGATCCAGGTAAGGGAGGTGACGATGCAGCCGGGTCTCCAATTGCCATGCCATCGAGTATTCGAAAAAGGTTTTGTTGGCCTCCCAGCGGCTCATATTGACCACCTCGCTCGCCCAGTTGGAGTATTTATTGCCGTAGAAAAAGTGTCCCCCATTGGCGATGACGATAAGTGGTTTCAGGTCGTGTCGAGAAATCAGATCCCGCGCAAAACGTGCTGAATCAGAGTGACCAACGGCGAGATTAAATATTTTCAGGCCCAATTTTTCGGCCTCGCCAACCATCACTTTCTCGCTAAAGCCGAGCTGGGCACGCGAGTTCCCGATGATAAGTATGTCGGCGTTGCGTGCGTGGTCGATTGATCTGCCAATGTCATGATAAAGCGCAAGATGGCTTAGCTCATGTTCTCCACGACTAACGAAAAAAGCATCTTCGCCGGGGTCGGCGTCATTATTGATGGTGAACTTGCCTGGAAATCCTCCGGGACGGAATTCCATTTGCGGTAAAGCCCAGGCGGTAAGAATAAAGCACAGTGCAAATACCAAAACCGCAGCATGGCCTTGCCATGGTTTTTTCTTGCTCCGATAACTGCGCCCATCCATCTTCGAAGTATCCTCAGAACTGGAAATAAATAAATTGCTGCCCGGTGGAATACATCATCAGTAATCCCGCCAACATTGCCCCGGCGTAAGCCGAGCGCTCAACCGGTGATGGCCTTCCCAGGCGGCTATGTTCTGTCAGCCAGACTCTCGCGTGTAGCAACCAGACGGGTAGCGTTAACCACCATCCCAGTTGTACCAGATCTGCTCCCATGGTCACTGTATAACCATCAAAGAAAATATCCACTAAACCGACAAGAGCATGATTAATAATAGCCAGCCCCTGCTCTAAACTACTGGCTCTGAATAAGCCCATACTCAGGACCCAGGTCAGCTGCACGACCAAAAACCAGGCAATGACGGCTGCTACAGGTCGCGCGCGTAGCCCGATACCCAGCAATCTTTCGACCGCCAGCGCAAGTCCCAGTGCGCCTCCCCAAATGACGAATGTCCATGCTGCGCCATGCCACAAGCCGCTGATCAACATAACCAGTATCAAGTTCACGTAAGCACGCCCGGTTCCTTTCCTGCTGCCGCCCAAAGGCTTGTATAAGTAGTCGCGAATCCATTGCGACAGAGTAATGTGCCAGCGTCGCCAGAATTCAGAAAAGGAGGTGGCAAGATAGGGTGCATTGAAATTCACTGGTAGGCAGAACCCCAATTGATAGGCTGCGCCCCTGGCAATATCAACGTAGCCGGCAAAGTCGCACAATAGCTGACAGGCAAAGAATATGAGTAGGGTCAGGGCGAGTGCGCCGTGGGGCTCAGCTGCCGCTTGGTCCCAGTACTGATCAATAATCCGGCCCAGGTTGTCCGCTACCACCATCTTCAGGAATAGTCCGCGCAGAATAAGATAGCCGCCTTCGACGAATACCCGCCTATGGAATCTTCTACGCCGGTTGAATTGGTAGAGAAAGCGGGAGGCCCGGACGATCGGGCCGGCCACCAGTTGTGGAAAGAACGAGATGTAACAGGCAAAACGAAGAAAACTTCGTTCAGGTTCAATCTCTCGGCGGTACACGTCGATGGTGTAACTCATCGACTGAAACGTATAAAAAGAGATGCCGATCGGCAGCATAATCTGAGGAACACTAAAGGCGCTGTCAGTGACTGAGTTAAAGCCTGAAACCATGAAACCCGCATACTTGAAGTATGCCAGCAGTCCTAAATTCGCCACCAGTGACCCGGCGAGCAGTGTTCTTCGTCGATGCGCCTGGGCCGGGGGTGTTGCAGCGAGCAATCTGCCGGCCGTGTAGTCCACCAGCGTGCTGAAAAGAATAAGAACGATATACCAGGGCACGTGCCAGGCATAAAAAGTCCAACTCAAAAGTAGTAGAGCGAACACCCTTAGACCGGGCAGGCCGGCGCTTGCTACCCCGGTAACTGGCAACCAGCGTGCCGTCAGCGCGAGCAGATAGAGCAGGCAGAACGCGAATGAAATAAAGCTCAAGCGCACTCCTGCATGTTCAGGGCGGGGCTCATCAGAACCAGGCCGACTTGGATTTGGAAGGGTAGACGGGGGTCAGCCGTGAACGCTCACCGGTGAGGGATATGCTCCCCACGTAATACCAGTAGACCATCCCGGATTCTATTGAAGCGTCGCTGTATTTATAATGCTGAGGGAGATCGGTGGTACCTGCCCCGAGTATGCTGTGTTCGTTGATTCTCTCAAAAGGCCCGCTCTTGCTCAGGCCTCTGTAAATGTCGTAACCGAAGTTGTCCTCCTCGCTCTGGGTCACCCAGCGTATGACATTGGGCGGCAAGCCAAAGGGCTCCCAGGCGCTAGTCTGCAGCATAACTAGCAGTCCTAACGAGGCGGCGCACAATGCAATAAAATAGATATTTTTCAACGCAATTCCGATGAGGCCAAACGCAAGGCCGGATCCCCCAGTAGGTTATACGATTCCACCAGAATTCGCCGATTCTCCAGGCGCTTGGCCTGCATCACTGCCTCTCCAATACGATATTCAGTTTGCAGCAATGCGTCTATCAGCAGCTTGCTGAAACGCTTTGAAGCCGGTATCCGCCATGAAGCAGCCAACACGCCGATAGCGCCCTTGTCCTGAGAGTGCAAGAAGGCTTCGGCGATGGAATCTGCGGTGGGATGATCAAAAGGCCCGGAGGAGCAAGTCATACTGAGGACTAGCGGCAACCGGCGATTGCTGTGCAGAGACTCAATATCCTCCAGACCAAACAGGTCGGTGGCGCCTGCTAAATCCCTTGGTCCCGTGCGCCAGACGTAACGACCGCCGTGGCCAAGAAAGTGGACTAACAAGCTGCCCTCATTAAAAGACTCGATTATCCGCAATTGATCTCCGGCGGTGTCCCCTGGTGTGGGGTATATCCGCTGTTGGGCAAGACCCTGGGCAGCGGCGCCGTCGGATAATAGATTGCTGATATTCTGAAATTCCGGGTCCACATCCGATATCCAGGTGGTGCGATTGCGCCAGCTCCCGTCGGGAGCGTTCTGCGCATAACGCAACAGCTTCGCGACCATGGTCGATAATTCGTTGGCGCTGCCAGCAGGTAGTCTGCCAATGGC
>JBLIEI010000078.1:0-16497 GCA_047633055.1 Halieaceae bacterium
AACCGCTGATGAGGTTACTGGCCGATGAGTATCATTTGCTGGCGCCTGATACACCGGGGTTTGGTGATAGTGATGCACTAGCCGGTAATATCAGCAATCTTGAGATTACTGATTATGCCAACGTGATACATGAGTTTTTGCAACAGCTGGGTGTAGAGCGTTGTTTTGTGTTTGGCCATCACACAGGCGCGGGCATTGCAGTTCAGTTGGAATATGATTTTCCGGGCACCGCTATCGCGATCGTGCTATCCGGGCCGACCTTGTTGAGCAACCACCAGAAGAAAAGTTTGCCGGCACTTGCCAGCGCCATAGAAATCAGGATG
Organism: Halieaceae bacterium; assembly: GCA_047633055.1. Taxonomy (GTDB): domain Bacteria; phylum Pseudomonadota; class Gammaproteobacteria; order Pseudomonadales; family Halieaceae; genus CALJFL01. The sequence goes on from JBLIEI010000078.1 coordinate 324, forward strand.
GACGGCTCTCACTTGCAAAAAATGTGGCGGCGTATAGCGGCAAAAGATCCGGATGCGCCGGCGCACTTGTTGCAGCGCGAAGTGCAATCAGCATTTGCTAGTGGCGCCAGTTATCAGGCATCCTATTTGGCAATCACCCGGCAGAGGTTCGCTCAGCAGCTACCTGCAATAGAATGCCCCACCCTGGTTTACGCTGGTGATTGCGACCCGCTCTACCCTGCGGTGCAACCCACGTTAGCACTGTTGCCCAGAGGCGAACTGGCTACGCTGGCTGGTGGCGAACGCACCTATGTTTGCGAGCGACAGGTCGAACCGGTTGCAGCGCTGTTAAGAGAATTTTTTGGTCGCCCTGACCACCAACAGAAAAGTGAGGAGCAATATGGATCTGGAACGTAAGAATCTGGGGGTTGGAAAAACCCCCGCTTTAGTACTCGTGGATATGATCAAAGGTTTTACTGATGGCGCGTGTCCGCTGGGGAATGACTGCCCCGATGTCGTAGCGGCGAATGCGCGATTGTTGGCTGAATTTCGTCGACGTGATCTGCCGATATTCTTTACCACAGTCGTTTACACCAGTGCCGATCAGGCGAAGGTGTTCCGCTCCCGGATCGAAGCACTCAATGTGTTGACGCCTGATTCGAGCTGGGTACAAGTTGATGAACGGTTGGCGATGATGCCCGGTGAAGTGCTGATAGAAAAGCAGTGGGCCAGTTCTTTTTTTAAAACCGATCTGGATGAGCAGTTACGCCACCTCGGTGTTGATTCCCTGGTGGTAACGGGCCTGACTACCAGCGGCTGTGTTCGCGCTACCGTGGTGGACGGCATGCAGTACGACTATACGGTAGTTGTACCGCGGGAAGCGGTTGGCGACCGAAATCCCGAAGCGCACGCTGCCAACCTGTTTGATATGCATGCGAAATATGCAGATGTTATGGCTGTGGCAGATATTATAGCCGTTCTGCCTGAATGCCCTTGAGCACACCCACTGAAAATCTCGGCTGATGGAGACTCGTGCCCCCATCATTATTGCCGGTGCTGGACCTGTAGGCGTGGTTATCGCACTTTATCTGGCGCAGCGGGATATCCCTGTACTGCTGCTGGAGAGAGAGCAGGATCTGCCGATAGACTTGCGAGCCTCGACATTTCATCCGCCATCGTTGGAGATGATTGCAGATCTGGGTCATGGCGTGATCGACGAGATGCTGGAGAAAGGGCTCCATGCCGATCGGTATCAGTACCGGGACCGGCGCAGCAACGAGGTCGCCAGCTTTGACATGGGGTTAATTGCTGACAGCACCCGTTTTCCGTTTCGTCTGCAGTTGGAGCAGTATGAATTTACTCGGATTGCAAACCGAAAACTGACAGAGATGCCCGCTGCCGAGGTGCGGTTTGGCCATGAAGTGATTGGCTACTGTCAGTCCGATGACCATGTAGATGTCGAAGTATTGTCAGACCAGGGTGTGGAAGTGGTACGAACGCCGTTTCTGGTTAGCGCTGAGGGTGCCCACAGCACCATTCGGAAGTTGGCTGAGATAGGGTTCACCGGTTTTACTTACGACGAAAAATTTCTGGTGATCAGCACCCCCTTTCCTTTTGAAACCGCTTTCGATGACTTGTCCTACGTTAACTATGTCGCTGATCCTGATGAGTGGTGCGTGATCCTAAAGACTGAGAAAATTTGGCGTGTATTGTTCCCGATCCGTCCAGAGAACGCTGCCGAGGAAGAATATTTTTTATCAGACGAGTTTATTCAGGAACGCTTGCAACATCTATACAGCCGCTTTGAAGATTATGAAATAGGCCATTGCACTCTCTATAACGTCAACCAAAGGGTCGCTGAAACCTACTACAGCGGCCGAGTTGTTCTGGCGGGTGATGCGTGTCATATCAATAATCCACTTGGCGGGATGGGCATGAATGGCGGTATCCATGATGGTAATAATCTGGCGGCCAAGCTAGTCTCGATAGTCAGCGAGGGCGCGGATCACATCGCCCTGTTTGAACACTACAATCGTCAGCGCAGAGATTTGGCGGTGCGCTTCGTACAGGAGCACACTATCGCCAACAAGAAGCTGATGGAAGCGACGGACCGTGAAACGCAATGCAAACGTCAGAAGATGTTGATGGAAACTGCGTCAGATCCGCAGAAGGCCAAGGCTTTTTTGTTAGAACGGGCAATGATCAACTGTGTTCGGGACAGCGAAGCGGTAGCTTAAAGGCAGGATTTTGTGGCGGAGATGTTCGCCGGGAAAATACTATGAGCATAAAAAATAATAAGTTGGACCTGTCGAAAACCAGGGAACGGGATCAGTTAACTGATGGCCATCGAGATAACTACATTGGCCATAGGGCCAAAATTGGCGTCATAATTCCCTCTACCAATACGGCGGTGGAATACGATTGCCAGCGGATAATTCCACGTGGTGTTAGCTGGCACTTCAGCCGGTTCATGATAGAGCACGCCGATCTTAGTACCGACAAGAACTTCATGCGTTTTCTGGAGATGCTGAGGCAGACAATAGGCGATTCGATCAGTAGCCTGAAAACCTGCAAGCCCGATCATGTGATGATGGGTATGTCTGCTGAGACATTCTGGGGTGGCATTAAAGGTAACGATGGCTTCGTTGATCGCATACACGAAATGGTGGGACATGACAGGGGCCTTACCACGGGTGCAAATGCCGTAGGCGCAGCGTTGAACGCCCTCAATGTCCCCGGAAATGCCAATAAAAATATCGCCGTGATTACGCCCTATCAGCCGATTGGCGACAAGAATGTGCGACTGTTTTTCGAAGATTCAGGTTACAACGTACGCCACGTTGTTGGTTTGTGTTGTGAGAATGCACACGATGCTATCGCGCTGATTCCGGATCATCAGATTATGGATGTGGTAAGGCAGGTGGATGGTGACGATATCGACGCAATCATCCAAGTCGGCACCAATCTATCCACATCAACAATATTTCCGGTTATCGAGAAGTGGCTGTCCAAGCCGGTGTTGCCGATCAATGTTGCCACCGCTTGGCACGCTTTACGCAGCTGTGGAATTTATGATCAGTACGATCATATTGGGCGCCTGTTTGAAGAGCACTAGGTCTTGCTAATTTAATTTAATCTACGGTTGCGATGTGAAAGAAATAAAAAAAACCTATCTCTCGTTAATCCTCACAGAATGCTCTCCCCTAATGTTGGTCGGCATTGGATTGGCCGGGGCCAGTTCTGTTGTGCTTGCCCAGCCCAGTTTGACCGGCGATGACGCCAATTTTTGCTCGAATGCGCAGGCACTTATTGCAGGGGTGGAGGTGGCGGCCACGACGTCAATCAACGAAACCTATGAATCTTTTGTCGATTCCAAAGTGCTTGCATATCCTCTGGAAGTACAGCAATTTAGCAGTAATCTGTTTGCTGGAAGCGAGGACTCGTTCAAGGTTGTGTCCTGTAAAATGCGTACGGCCGGTAGCATTGTTGATGCCTATGCCGAACACGGCGAGTCCGTGACGTTTGGAGAAGAGACCAACTGTGAGTTCTTGATCAGCACCATGCTGAGTGAACTCAGTGACAATGCTCGGTCCCGGAGTACAGTAGTGGCCGCGGAGAGTGTGGAGATCGATGAGGAAGAGCTAACTTTCATGGGTCCATCTTGGCTTGACCCCTGGCCCTTCGAGCCAGCCTATATTGATCAGTCAGGTACGCTGCATCTTAAGTCGCAGGCCCTCTATGTTCCCTGGTCAATTTTCATCCCCGCGCCTGCGGCATTCAAGGGCGTTTATTATTGCCACCTTCCTGCACCTGCCTACTTGAAAGCTTTGCTAGAGGGTAGGGCCAGAGCACCAGTGCTAGAGTAAGAGAAGTGCTAGCAGCGGTCGTAGGGGTCGGCTGCATGGGTGATGCCTCAATTCGTTTGTACTGTTGTTAGTAATATCAATTAGCAGGATCTAGTCAATGGAACTTTATCAAATAGCGCGCCGAGCCCAGATTGGCGTAATAATTCCCTCCACCAATACCGGAGTCGAGTACGATTTACAGAAATTTAATCTAGACGGAGTTACCTGGCATCCCTCAAGGTTCTGGATTGAGTTACGTAACTGGGCCGATGAGTCAGAGGCTACTGGTGACGACAGCAATACCGTGTTTGAACGCTTCCTTGCAATTATGCGTGGTGAAATCCCGGCGTCTTTACGCAATGTCATATCCGCTAAGGTGAATCACATTATGCTCGGTATGTCAGCGGAGACATTCTGGGGTGGTGTGGAGGGAGCCGAACAGTTTGAGTCCAGTATCCGCGAACATATCGGTGACCTGGGCCTAACCACGGGTGCTACGGCGATGCGCGAGGCCCTCGATTCCTTTGGCGCAAAATCTATTTCCGTACTGACGCCCTATCCTTCGGTGGGCGACGAAAACGTTCGCAGATACTTCACTGAGATAGGCTATGACGTAAAGCATATCATGGGCCTTAACAGGCCGTCTGCGACCTCTATTGCAGAGACTCCGATCAAAGGTGTGCTGGCAGCGATAAACGAGATTGATGGCGACGACGTGGATGCGATCGTGCAGTGCGGCACTAACCTTTCAACGGTTGATGTGTTCCCCACCCTGGAGCATATACTGGAGAAACCTTTGATTCCTATTAATGTTGCCACTGTGTGGCACGCTCTGCGTGCGTGCGGCGTCGAAGATAAAGTGACTGGCAAGGGCAGGTTACTGGAAGAATTTTAAGTCTGCACGGCCTGGACTGAATAGGGCAGACCTCTGCGGGGCGTTGGCAAAAAAACGTGTTATCGAGTCGCTTTTTTTGTTGGTGGCATTATTTTTTACGGCGCAAAGTGATAGCTTAGACGCACGCCCACTAAACGTTTAGGGGGTGGATAAATGATCGCCATATCCTGAAAGGCCTGGAAGAAATTCACGAATGCCACACCGTTCTCCGGTGTGCGATCGTCAAAGATATTGTCTACGTATACGATGACCTCGAGTTTTTCTGTGGTCAGGCCAACCTTGAAATCGCTGACGGTCTTTGACTCGAACTGGACATCGCCTTCCAGATCAAGATTTCGTTCCGACATGTAGCGGGTGTCCCAGCGAGCAAACATGCCGATGCTGCTGTTCAGCTGCTTCTGGTAGCGTAATGTACCAACTGCACTGTGTTCGGGCGTCCACGGCAACTCTTCTCCGCTAAGGTCAGTCGACGCATCGCCATCCGGGCTGATCGCTTGACTAAAGTTTTTTATTTCTGTTTTGGTATAGACATAATTGAAGTCAAAGAAAAGGCCCTCAAGAATCATAGTAGCCAGCTTTAACTCGGTACCATAAGACTCGACCTTGCCGATATTGTTAACAAATGTCTCAGGAGCGCCCCCCTCGTTGCTGTACTGAATATCGTTGGCTTGCTTGTCGGTATTGTCATTGAAAAACAGCGTACCGTTGAATTGGGTTCGACCACTTTCCCAGGTTGATTTCCAGCCGAGTTCGTAGGCGATCAGTTCCTCCAGGTCATAGGCCTGATTCGACTCAACCAGGTTGGCATTAAAGTTGAACCCGCCGGGCTTTGTGCCCTCGGCCACAGAGCCATAAAACATCACATCGTCATTCAGGTGATAGGTCAGCGATACTCTGGGGTTAAACGCGCTGAAAGTTTCTTTGCCACTAATGTTACGTGGCCCTTCATTGAGCGGCGCGGAGGCCACTGAGCACAGCGCCCCCGAGGGTGACTCGACGCCACCGGTCACTGAGCATGGTGATCCGCCGGCAGTCGGGATGCTGGCATAAAAAGTACCTGCCTTCTGGTCTTCAAAGGCGGGGACGAGGTACGTGCTATCCAGCGCATCAAACTCAATTTCTACGGTCTCACGTTGATAGCGGGCAGATAGGCTAAGCTCCCATTGTTCAGACAGGGCCCAGTCAAAGCTACCATAGATACTACCTACCTCAGTGTCACGAAAATCGCGTCTTGGCAGGGTCCCGGTGATGGTGGCCTCCGAGAACTCAAATTCCGGTGTGGGAATGCTGCCGGTGACGTCAACCCAAGTGCCGGTCAAAACAGTTCCGGTTGCAATAGGGCTGGTGCCTCTTGGGTCAATAGCATGGTTTGCCCGTTGGTAGTTTACCTGGTCATATTCTTCGGCGTAATACTCCACACCGATCATCCACTGGATACTATCGCCTCGGTCAAAGCTTAAGTGTAAATCCTGGAAAATGACCTCGCGCTCGAACTCAGTGTCGAAGCGGAAATTTAGCGGATTGTCGGGACTGACCCAACCGAAGGAAAAGCCTGCCAGTGATAATGATTGTAGCTCGGCACTGGTTCCCTGCTGGTCAAGGTCGTAATCATCGCGCCCGTCATGTTTTATAAACGCAGTATTGGAAACCAGTTCGAACTCCTCGTTGATCGCCCATTCCAGTAAGTTGCTGAACTGTGTTACCTCGTTACCGGTGCCTCTCACACCCTCGGGAGAAAGAAGGATATCCTCTTCTTTAATTTCGCTGGGTAAATCTCCGCGGTAAACAGGCACATCCTCACCAAAGGTAATGTTAGGGAAGTCGCTGAAGTCCGGCCCAACAAAAGATCTAAATTCGCAGCCACCATCGACTATGCTGGCAGTGCCATCCGTGAACGGTGTGGGATTAGACTTGCCACGAATCTGCTCGCATTTATTGTATGGCGCAACCGCAATCGCTTTTTGCCCTTGATCCTGGTCACTGTAATCGAGGCGGATAAGGTTGCTGATGCCGTCGCTGGGTAACCACTGTAATGTCAGCGAGACGGCATCGGTTTCACTATCACCCAGTCGGTCCCGGGTTTCCGGGTGTCTGTAGTAGCCGCCGGTTTCATCGTGCGCATAATTCAATCGGTACAAGAACTGTTCAGAGAGGGGGCCGGTGATGCCAAGCTTGCCGCGATAGTTGCCGTATTCCGCGCTGTCGAGCTCTACATTGACATCGAATTCATCGCTGGGGCGTTTAGTGATGTAGCTTATTGCGCCGCCGAAGGCGTTGCGACCGAACAGCGCGCTCTGAGGTCCTTTAACGACTTCTATGCGCTCGAGGTCAAATAAGCCCATCCCTACCAGCTGGCCGGCGCCTGTGCCGGTGAGGGCGTCTGTGGTCTGGTCAACGCCATCAATAAGAATGGCTACGTTTGAGCGACCTGAGAGTTGTGTAATGCCGCGTATGTCCGGGCGGATATCACTGCCCCCAATGCCGCGATTGAATACCAGGCCCGGAGTGAGCTTGGCGACATCCTCGGTGCTAGCGACGCCCAGTCGTTGAATCTCAAGCTCGCCAATAGCACTGATGGAAAGCGGAACGCTTTGCAGTGATTCGGCGCGCTTTCTAGCCGTCACGATCACCTCTTCTAGCACCAGCGGCTGCTGCGCGGTGAGCGGAATTGATTCGGTGCTGGCCGCGATGGCCAGAACTATTGCCGCTATAAATTTGTGGTTATTGGTACTGTCCCAATGCATAAAATTCCCCGTGTTAGCCCAGGTGACGTGCATTCAAATGTATTAAATCGTCGTGTCGAAAGCGCGTTAAATGCCTCAAAAACTCGTTGCTTTGGCAATTGATATAATAAAATAACATTAAGGCATTTAAGTCAATGCGATTGGTCAATTCTGGGTGAGCGAACCCGGGGAGACCCCAAAAAAAACCAGATTTCTTATAATGCCAAACAGCACAAGGGATGTAGATCAGCGAAAGCTGCCTGTTATGATCCATGCGGCAAAGTCAGCCCTGCTATAGCCCAAAAGCCTCGAACTGGTCCGGACGTTTTCTTAATCGACTCATCATCATGCGCTTAGCGATTTTGCTACCAGTAAGCCAGCGGATCTTGGTACCGCTCTTTTTGGTTGCCATGATTCTGTCTACCAAAAAGGGGGCAACGGTTTCGATGGTGTCCACCAGATTATTCATGAGCTGCCGTGATTTTTTGAAGCTGGCAATATCTTCCCTGGCTTCGCGTACCACAGCTTCAGTGATGATCATTCCGGGGCGGATCTTACCGATGATCACGCCGTCACCGGCCATTTCCTTAGCGATAGCATCGGTAAAGTAGTCCAGGCCTCTTTTGGTGGTGCCATAAATACCCATGCCCGGGAAGTACTCCCCATCGCTGCCTCCGCCTAGCATATTGAATATCTTGCCTTGTCCACCCGCCTTCATGCCGGTCGCTGCGACTCTTGAGCCATTGATCGTGCCCAGCATATTGGTACGAATCATCGCCTCTATTTCGCGCTGCGGGACCTCGAGAATGTTCCAGGCGGTTCTGGCCAGTCCTGCATTGTTAATCCAGATATCCACGGTTCCGAACTGTTCAAAGGCGTGATTCCACAGTGCCTGGACCTCCTCTGCCTGAGTTACGTCGCAGGTTATACCCGCAATCTGTCCAGATGCATTTTTGAGATTGTCTAGAGCCTGAGCGAGCTTTTGTTGGTCTCTGCCGGCTATGGTGACGTTATCGCCGCGGTGACAGAATTCGGCAGCCAGACCGTAGCCTATGCCTTGTGTGCTGCCGGTGATTACCACGTTGGTCATCGTTACTACCTCTGTTCCTGTGGCTTAAATGCCATCTTCTTGGCTCGCAATGACATGCTTGTAATGATATAAAACCATAACATTATAATATTTAGGCAACAATGACATGGCCAGCACAAATCAGCTATTCAGGTGCTAGAACACCCTAAGCGGAGGTATTGACTTGAAGGTGCGTGTGGCCGCGTTACAATTTGCGTCAGGTACAGACCTCGACGAAAATCTGCAGACCTGTTTAAGGGGTATTGATAAAGCCGCCCGAGGCGGAGTCCAGTTGATGGTGCTGCCGGAATTCAGTAACCATATTTCGTGGTATGACGACGCGGATCACGCCTGGCGAGCAGCACTGGCTTTGGACGGTCCATTCCTGCAGACGATTGCGGGTCGAGCGGCTCGTCACGCCTGCTACATAGTAATCAATGTATCGCTACGTAACTCCGACCAGATTATTACTGTAACTTCGCTGTGCTTTGGCCCTCAGGGGCTACTGTCAGGTCGCGCTGACAAGCAAGCACTGATGGGGCATGAAAATATCTGGTTTGCGCGCGCTGAGCAGGTAAGTGACATTGTGCACACACATTTTGGCGCGCTGGCAATGTTTCCCTGCCGTGACGGGGTTACCTGCGAAACGCCTCGGGGACTGGCCTTGCGCGGTGCGCAGCTGTTCTGTGACTCGCTAAATTCCTTTGCCCTTGATGAAGCCAGCCTGCATGTGCCGGCGCGGGCGGCAGAAAATAAGGTGTTCCTGGTGGCAGCCAATAAAGTGGGGCCACTGATACCTGCGCACCTGTTACAAAACGTCAGCGCGCAGACCCACATACCGCTTCGATTTCTAAACGGCGCTGGTGAAAGCCAGATTGTGTCACCCAGTGGAGAAATTTTGGCTATAGGTCCGCAAGATAAGGAAGCGGTGGTGTTTGCAGAGATTGACCTTGAACTTGCCAATGACAAATCTCGCCCAGACGAAACAGATCTCTTTACTGCGCGTCGACCGGCGCTTTATGCGCCAATCGCAGAAGCTTCTTCTGAGCCTATTTGCGGTGATGCAGCTAAGATGATCGAGATTGCGCTGCTGCAGCCTGCGGCCACAGATGAGGCGGCTCTGGATGAGCTGCTGGAGCTGGTTGAAGATTTGCCAGTGTTGACGGCGCTCGCTGTTTTACCCGAGCTGTTTTGCTACGGTGATACCAGTCATTTAAGCACAGTGCCCAGCGCGGGGGTTGCCGATAGAGCCATTGCAGCGATGACACTCGCTTGCCAGGATAGGCAGCTTATGCTGTGTGCTTCGCTAGTACTGCCGGTAGAGGATGGATATGGAGTGGTGTCGGTGCTAATAGATGGCAATGGCATAGTCGCCAGCCAGCCTCAGTTGCATCGGTGCGAGCGCTATCCCTGGATGACGACCGGAAACAAGCTGTCTATGGTTGACCTACCCTGGGGGCGCTTGGCAATGATTACCGGCGACGATATGGTATTTCCTGAACTGGCAAAAGTGGCAGCGCTGCAAGGTGCGCATCTGTTAGTCGCTCCGGTGATGCTACAGGAACTTTGGGAAGAGCGCTTCGGTTGGCGTAGTCGAGCTGCGGAAAATAGAGTCTGTGTGGCGGTCAGTTCGCGTCCCCTGCAACAGCGCGCCGGATTGATTGCTGATCTTGAAGAGGACTTCACCTTGATGACCGAATGGCAGCATCGCCGTTTTGATGGCTATATCAATAACCCTCGAATCACCGAACAAGGCACTCTGCCCGGTCTCGTATCAGCCCGGATTCACCCTCGGGCGGCTTGCAACAAATTGATGTCGGAGCGAACTGACTTGTTGCTCGATCGTCCCTGGAAGCTTAGCGCAGGTCTGGTGGTTCACGCTGAGGCAATACAACATGCCTGATGCAAAATCCGTACTGCGCGATTATATCGAGGAGGCCGCTCATATCGGTTTTGTCGTTCCCGATCTTACCGCGGCGGTTGCGCAAGCGAGCAGGGTGTACGGTATAGAGGACAGCGATGTTCGATACGTGCCAGCACCCGGAGAAGAGGCTGCAACAAGGTTTGCCTTTTTTTCGGTGGGTGATCTGCAGTTCGAACTGATTGAGCCGGTGTCTCCCGATTTTCGCGACAAGCTACTTTCCATGCCCTCCGGCGGAGCCGGCATCAATCATGTAGCCTGGCGAGTGAGTGATATTGAGGCAGCGTTGGTGAGCCTCTTAGCCCGCGGTATCAGGCCAGGGCACGTTACGCCAGATGGCGTGGTAAGCATTGGCAAGAAAAAAATGGTCTACCTTGACCCCGATACAACGGATGGACTGATTATCGAGCTCATCGAGTATCCGGCGACGGAGAACTGATGCTCAATGGTTTCTACCATTACTCGCTAAATGGTAAGCCCGCGGAGGTGAGCGAAACGTGGAGTCTGGAAGGTGAGCTGACCGGCGAATGCCGAATTACCAGTAAGCGCGCTGCTCCCGGTACCAATATTAGCGTAGCCGCGTTAGTTTCTCGCGGTGCGGTACAAAACTTCAGTGTGGATTGGAGCGATGGCGCTGCAGAAAATATTTCTGCGCAATATGACTTGCAGGGTGATAATCCTATTGTCACCCGGCGCGGTATAGGAAATACGGAACTAGAAGTAATTAAGGTCGCCATAGAAACTCGGCACGAGCCTCCGCTGTTGTTTCCACTAATGCGAATTTTCACCGGCCCACTAATCGCGCGCTTACTAGAGCGTGACAGCAACAGTACGGTTGTTCTGCCTGATATTGCCGACCCGGCGGACGAATTGAAGTTGCTGAAGCCTCTGATCAGCAAGCGCAGCGCAAAGTTGCTCGGAGAAGAAATGATTTCGGCCACGGATGGGGAAGAGCTGCTGTGTCGGGGCTGTGAATATAGCGGCGGAGAATATACCGCCGAAAGCCGTTTTTGGCTTGCTGCCGATGATCTGCTTGAGCGCTATCAATGGCAGCAATCTCCCGAGCTGTTCTGGGATGTGCGCTTGCAGCGGGCCCCCTAGCGCTTCCCGAACATTCGTCTTAGCAAACCACCGGGTTTGGTACTTAAGTCATTCATGAATCTCCCCATACCGATTTGCTCGGCCTGCGCCTTTACGGTGTCCAACGAAACCCGCTCTATCGCTTGCTCCTCGGCAAAATCCTCGACATTGCCAATAGCCATTTTACGAACGAACTTTGGTGCTGTCATGATCGCGTCGAGCGCATCGTCGTCCCACGGCATGGATATTTCCAGACCGTATTTTTGGTTCGCCAAGCGCGCATCGCTGCTGCCACTAGCACGTTGGGCCTTCGCGTTCTGCTTCCCCCAATAGACTGAGTCATCGGGTCGTGTTGCCTCGTAAATCCCTTTAACATCCGGCACCTCACCAATGAGCTGGATGAGATTGTCCGCCCAGCGCGCGGGTATGATGACGAACATTTCTGAGTCTTTCATGCGATTGTTTATCCGCCCGCCCATATCGCCGGTGGTGACCACCACGTTGTCGTTGTAGAACGGCGTGACAAACAGATCGCTACAAAAAGAGTTTCCGGCGGCGGTATCCGGGCGGGTACCATCTTTGACCGCGCGTGCTGCGCCGGCCAGCGTTGCGATCGCAGGCGAACACACCAGAACAATCCATTCTGTCACCATATCTTTTGGTAAGTCATCCAGCGGCGCAGCACAAAAACCTTTGACAGTGTCCTGTGGCAGGATGTATTCGCCGGAGTTGAATGTATGGGCTGCCTCCAGATTGTAAACTGGGATGTAATCTGTAAGCAGTCTGCCGCTGCGGATTTGCTCGTTGCCGGGATGCACACCGGTAATATAGGCGCCGTGCACACAGTCCTGATGCTCTCGATCAAAGTAAACGCGTCTGCCGTCGTCCATCGCATGACGAAGAATCTGGCAAGGGTCTACCTTCAGCCCTTCAAAGCCACTGGGTGGATGGTCCACGAAGCGGCTGATCGCCACGGGTTTGCCACGGATCCTGCCTTCGAGTACTTTACATATTTTTTCAATATCCACCGGTTCACTCATCCTGGTTGTGCTTTTTATCCCGAAATGCTTATATCAACAGTCCCACTATTTGCGGACGGGTGTAATGAAAAATATAACAAATGCTATCGCGTTATTGAGTCTGCTATTTGTTAATACTGCAATTGTTGCTGCAGAGGAAACCTCAGACGAAATCGCCACTGCTGATACGACCTTGCTCCGAGTCGAGGTGACTGGCCTGGAAGACGCTGAGGGTAGTCTCTATATCTCTGTGTACGACTCCGATGACACCTGGTTGGGCAAGGACACTGTGCTGACTCGCGAGGTAGTGATTGTTGATGCTCTCCAAGAGAACGTTGTTTGTGTTGAGTTGAACTTGCCCCCGGGACAATACGCGCTGTCCATTTTTTATGATAAAAATGATAACGGGAAACTGGATTCCAATTTTATTGGCATACCAAAAGAGCCGGTTGCTTTGTCTAATAACGCTCGCCCCAAATTTGGTCCACCTAAGTACAAGGATGCTGTTTTCACGCTCGGCTCCGAGGCAGCGACCCAGAATATCTCTATTGAGAAAATCTAATCACGAATTTTGTCCTGAGGCGATAGCCCTACTGTTCGGGCGCCGGTAAAGAATTCAATAGACGCCCTGGTGCCTTCTTCACCTAGCCCGGACTTCCCCCATGCTCCTCTGGGTGCGCTGCTCAAGGATAAAAGACTGTAGCCGTTTATCTTGATGCTGCTGGCATTGATGCGGCGGCTGAATGTGTATGCGCGTTCTCTATTTTGACTGTAAACATAGGCCGCCAATCCGTATGCCGTACCGTTGGCCAGTCGCAGCGCCTCCTCATCGGATTCGAAAGTATGGATACTGGCGACCGGGCCGAAAATTTCCTCGGTGGTGTCCTGTGGCTTGCAGCCATCGATAAGTGTGGGCGGAATAAAGTACCCTGGCAGGTCGGGCATGATCGTCGACTGGATCAATTCTCCACCTGCTGCCTGTAAATGCTGGATCTGCGCCTGTACATCGTCGAAGTGCGCCTGATGAATCAGCGGCCCCATGTCCGAGCTCTGGTCCAGTGAATGGCCTAGGCGAATCTTTGAGAAATTCACCTCAACCCGCCGCAATAACTTGTCTTTAACCGAATGGTGAACGAGCACACGGCCGAGTGCCCGGCACCACTGTGCATTGAGATTACTGATGCCATAGCAGATGCCGATAGCAGCCTGTTCGAGGTCTGCATCAGCAAAGACCACGAGCGGGTTACTGCCACCCAGTTCCAGTTGGGTTGGCCTGAAATCATCAGCACACGCTCTGGCAACGACCCGCCCGCCAGCAGTGCCGCCGGTGAAGGAGATGGACTTGATCCTCGCGTCATCAATCATGATTCCGCCGGTAGAATGGTTGCCGCAGGTTAGCTGAAATGTCCCTGTTGGTAGCCCGAGCTGCTGAATAATATCAGCTATTATCAATACTGAATGCGGGGCCCACTCCGATGGCTTTATGATGCAGGGAGCCCCGGCTGCCAGAGCGCTGGCTATCTTGTGAGCGCCAATGGCCGTGGGCCCGTTCCAGGGGTTAATCAATAGCGCGGGTCCCCAGGGGCGGCGAAAATACTCTACCTCGCCACGTTTGCCCGGTAGGCGTTGCTCAAGATTTCCTTCACGAATGAACTGTGCCGCTGCGCGAAAGATGAAGGGGGACAGAGCGGCCATTTTCTCGGTCACGCCAATCACGGCGCCGGTGGTAATCGCATCGGCATAAGCAATGCGCTCGCATGTCTCCGGTCTGGCCAGCGCATCAGCGATAGTGTCTAGAATTGATGCCCGCTCAATGCTAGGCGTGTTTTCCCAGGCCGCTAGCTGATGAGCGGCATCCGCAGACTGTAAAGCTGTTTCTATTTGTTGTGGCGAACAGGCCAACTGAGCCTGCAGCGGCAGCGTATCGTTGGGATTACGGAGCATGTTTTGGCGGTCCACCGCCGGCTTCACGACTTCCCCGTCGATATAGCTGAGCAGCTCGGGTAGCGTATTGGATGCACTGGATGTAGTTTGCCGTGTGGTCTGATGCACGTGTGGGCTTCTATAACTGGTTTACATCAGTGTGGTTGACCCGCCGGGGTGTTTCATTGCGAATTGTCAAAATCGAGCTGCGGCAAGCAGATACACTGATTCATATAGGTTCATCACGGATGGGATGCGAATGTCGGTAAGTCTGCTTTTGGCAGTCATCGTCGGATTGCTGATACTTTACTGTATTCGTTATCGCGGGCATTCGGCGCAGATATGGTCGCCACCGGCTGCCTGGTTGCGTGCTGCTATCTATTTTTCATACTGCCTCTTGGCCGCGCACCTCACCGGTGCGCTAGAGGCCGCGCTGGTCTCGCCGTTTATTGCCTCACAGCAGTGGAGTGACTCTCTATGGTGGTTTAGTACTCTAGCCGTCAGTTTTTTTATAGTGTTTGCGTACTGCGGTTATTGGTACCGCAATACGCTTCGTTTCGGTAGACGGCTCGCACTGTTTTCTCAGGGAGCTTTTGGGCTCTGCTGGGGGCTTAGTAGCGGTCTGTATTTTCTGTCTTTTTGGCATCTCGCGCTGGCTGTCGGTAGTGACTGGCCACTTTGGCTGGTATGGCTTTTGGCTTACGTCATGATCTCTCTTTGGCAGGCGCTGTGGATGGATATGTACTGGGATGTGTATGTGTCCCCCGAGCACGACTCACCGGAATCTATCCGCAAAAAAGTGCCACGTACCCATATACCCAATATGACGTTGTGCCTCACCCATTTTGCGATTTACCAAAACTATTGGCTATTTATTGGCTGGCAGACCATTGCATTAATGGCGGCATCTTATGGTATGCGCATGCCACCGCCCTGGAGTCGTGAGACCACACTGCCTGCGCGGCGGGTTCCTGGATTGTTGGGCCTGCCAAGGGCCGGAGGTTACGTCTCAGAGCGTCGAACCGGCGGGTAGCCCTGGCAATCACCGTTTATCCCATTTTGCCTAGACGTTAAAACGGAAGTGGATAATGTCGCCGTCCTGAACAATATAATCCTTACCTTCTAGCCGCCATTTGCCAGCATCCTTTGCACCTTGCTCACCGTTGTTCGCGACGAAGTCTTCGTAACCGACAATTTCAGCGCGTATAAAGCCTTTCTGGAAATCCGTATGGATAACGGCTGCGGCCTCTGGGGCGGTGGCGCCCACTTTAACCGTCCAGGCGCGGACTTCCTTCTCCCCGGCGGTAAAATAAGTCTGCAGATTCAATAACTCATAGCCGGCCCGGATAACCTTATCCAGGCCGGGCTCCTCCATGCCAAGGTCCTGCAAAAACTCCAGTCTTTCATCATCGTCCAGTTCGACAATTTCTGCTTCTAGCTTATTGCAGATGGCCACTACTATCGCGTTTTCTGTCGCGGCAATGTCCTTCACCACGTCAAGAAATGGGTTGTTTTCGAACCCCTCCTCATCCACGTTAGCAATATACATGGTCGGTTTCGAGGTCAGTAAAAACAACTGCTTGGCGAGAGCTTGCTCGTCGCTGTCCAGAATCAGGGAGCGCACTGGCAAGGCCTCATTCAGGTGCGGGAGAAGCTTGTTCTCCAGTAATGTCTGCATGGCGACGGATTCTTTATCGCCGCCTCTGGCGGTACGCGTAAC
>JBLIEI010000079.1:0-15951 GCA_047633055.1 Halieaceae bacterium
CTTCTAAATCAAAACGCCCTGATCGGTTACGGTCAGGGCGTTTTACTGTCTGGGGTTTCAGAACGCCGGATCCCTCCAGCGGATTTTTTTAGTGGAGCAAGGACGGTTTCCCGTTTATGCTGCACGTCTGACGTAGGTAAGTACTCTTTGTTCATTCTTCCGCGGTCTACTGAAAACACCCAGTGGTTCATTGGCCGATGCCCGGGGCGCGATCTTACGATTGACGAAGTGACGGTCTCAAATGATCACGCTACGCTAGCGTTGGTCGATGGAGTTTGGTCGGTGGCGGACAAGGACTCGATTAATGGGATACGGGTAAATGGCATCAGAACCAAAGCCTCAAACCTCAAACCCGGAGACAAAATGCGAAGCGGAGATGTCGAACTCTTTTTCAGACCCTTATAAAGACAAAGTACATATCGGCGCTCGTGTGTCACATCATGCCCATACCTGCTCGGGATTGTTAGCGCTGGCCTTGGTTGTCGCTGTTGGTGTCTTTGCCGAACCGGTTGTTCCCTCTACGCTATCCAGATATCAACGAATTTTGCTGGCCCTACAAACACAAGAAGGGGGTTGGAAGGCCTCTTTCGCTGACGCGGCGCTATCACAATTGGTCGAAATATATTTGGCGGAAGCTGATCTGGCAATGTTTCAGGCCGGTGAAAAAAATCCAAATCCCAAGCTGTATGGTTGGTCTCGTGCGGTTGAACAGTACGCCAATCAACTCGTGCGGGTGCAGGAGGATATAAAACGTGGTTTGCCTGTGGCCCTGTACGTAGACGTTCTAGGCCCCCCACGAATTGTTATCGGTGGCCGGAGTGTCATTCTGAACCATCCCCGAGAAGACCAGCAACGGGTTTATGAAGCTATCGCTGTAACAGATTTTTGTCGCCGGAGGGACTGCGATTCTCTGATAAAGGAGGACACAGAACCGACACCCATTCCGATGTCGGCACCTGTCACTGAGCCCGATTGGCGTTTCACCCGTGCGGGTCCCGTGTGTGCCGGGCACTCTGTTGAAGTGCACTTTGATTCAAGGGCTGACTTGTCTCGCGTCAAACCTCTGTGCCGCCAGCTGCTGCAGGAGTTAGCGGCACTTCAAAACGATCTGTCGTGGCAGCAACGCCACGGCGTTCATCTGGACTGGGATTTTTTGGAAACTCGCGCAATTCCTGAAAAGCCGGTTCATTTGGTGACCCTGAACGATCTAGGGGATTCGCTGCTGCTAGCCGTTCCCTTCCTGCACGACAGGCCGGGATTGTTGAGGGATGTTACGCCTTGGCTCGTTAGTCAGCAGTCTGGCGATCAGCCTACGCTGCTTATATTAAAAGCAGAAAACTATGGCTGGAAGTGAGTAATTGCAGGTTTTCAGTGAGTACAAAAGGCTGTGTAAATAGAACCAAACCACGTTTACCTTAATTAGTCCCTATGTTGAGAACTGGGTCACGTTCGGTCGCCAGCCACAAATGCAGTACAACGCTATGATTTATTGCTTAATCCCTTTTGGCATGGGTGTTGCGGAATGCTAGACATAGTCAAAATCTATACTCCGGAACTTGAGGTGGGATATGCATTGCCAGCTTGGATAGGCCGTGGCTGGAGACCCCTTTTGCTCTGCAGGGTTTTCGCCTCTGTAAGCAGAATGAAATAGAGCAACTCCGTGGGTTCTGCAAGTTTGTCTAAGTAGACTGCGTTAAAAGTGCTCAGTAAGAGTCAACCCTGCGACGCAAGGTGCGCAATCGGCCTCGCCTCTCCACGCAGGAGATGTTTCAGGGCGAGCTGGTAGAGCATTATCCAAGCGGTGGGTATCCATCCTGCGGACACTCTGGTGGAGTTGACTAACGGAGAGGTAGGTGTGGTTATTGCAGAACATCGGAACCGCGGCTTACGCCCGAGAGTCCCTCTCTTGCTCGATGGCGAGAAGCAGCCTATTGCTGAAGTCAAAACCATCGATCTGTTTACCCAGAACAATGCCGCAGATGGCAAACGTCTGGACACAGCGTGCAGCCTGCAACCCGATGCTTATGAAATAGATATGACCGTGATAGCGCTGTGATCAGCCTACTGCCGAATATCTGGCAGGAGCGCTCAGAGGTTGAATTTTTTTACCGCGGTGAGCAATTGCCGGCAGGTAATTTGGCCGACCAACTTGCCGTCTTCTACTACGGGCCTACGACGCTTGTTCTTTAGCAACATATCCTGTGCCACATCGACGATATCTTCATTGGGATGTGCTATAACAAGATTTTCGCTGGCCATATAGTCTTTCACTTGGCCGATACCCGTATCGTTATAAATCGCTCCCAAGGCGGCACGCAGACAGTCCAGCTCGGACAAGATGCCAACCAAATTCTCCCGATCGTCGACCACACAAACGCCGGAAACTCTATTATCAATGATTACCTGCATGGCCGTTAACACGTTGTCATCGGCCTTGACCTTCACCGGGTTTTTCAACATGTAGTCTCGCAAGTTTACCGATTTCAGCATACCTCTCTCCTTGATGTGGCCTAACTAAGGTATTGGTACCTATAGTGTAGACCTTAAGTACGACATAAGTGATTGGGGTAACACCCCAAGCACCAATATTCCAGCAATAAGTCCGCAAGCAATCAGGCGAACCAGCGACCCTTGAGGAACGGGACGTTTACCAGGGTGCTCTTCCGGCCTGCGGGCCAGGTAATAGATCACCCTGAGATAGTAGTAAATTCCAATACCACTACCGACGACCAGACTGGCCAGTAAAACCCAGTGGGAGCCGCTGACAGCGGCGCTTATAATATAAAACTTGGCGATAAACCCGGCGGTAAGTGGAATTCCTGCTAACGAAAGCAGGGAGAGAAGGAACATACTTGCCAGCAGGGGTCGATGCCATAGGAGGCCGCTTACATCGCGCAACTGAGGGTGCTCGCGCTTAATATCGCCGCTGGAGATGATCGAGAGCAGGGCAAATGCGGCGAGCGTGGTTGCGGTATATGCAATCAAATAGAAAACTGCTGCTTCTGTGGCCAGATTGCGATGCTGGACGTCCGCGCCAACAGTAAATATTATTACCAGATAGCCCATGTGAGAGATTGAAGAGTAGGCCAGTAGACGCTTTAGATTGGTTTGCATCAGCGCGAGCAGATTTCCTGCCAACATACTGAATACGGCGATAAGACTCATGCAGCTGATGAGCACATCGAACCGGAAAAGATTGGCATCAACAAACCAGCGCAGGAGAACGACGAATACCGCCACCTTTGAAACCGATGCAAGGAAGCCAGTGACCGGAGTCGGCGCGCCGTCATAGACATCAGGCGTCCATAAATGGAAAGGGACCAGTGACAGCTTGAAACCTAAACCCGTAACGATCATCACGGCAGCGATCAATAACCCACTTTGACGGGTATCCGTGGTGTTCAATGCTATGCCAATTTCAAAAAACTCCAGGGTCCCGGTGGCAGCGTATAACAGTGCAAATCCAAACAACGCCGTGGCGGAGGCCGCACCCGAAAGAACCAGATATTTAGTTGCGGCCTCCAACGGCAGGAAAGATCGATCTGGATAGGCAATGAGGGCATAGAGTGCAATGGACATGAGTTCAAGTCCGAGCAATAGGGAGGCTAAATGCACAGAGCAGGCGAGAGTGCAGGCGCCCAATGTGCTGAGTATCAACAGGAGGAAGTACTCCTCGGGCTGGTCTTCTCTTTTCTCCAAAAAATCTACGGACAGTAATGCAGTGATCGTCGCCGCTACACAAAAAAGGCTGCAAAACAGTAAGCCCAGACGGTCGGCTCGTAACAAAGGGGTCACTGCCAATGGGGTGTATTCAACAGCGTACAGAGTTGACAGGGCCGCAACCGTAAACGTCAGCACGGTAAGCGCTACGGTTACCCGCAAGCGTCTGAAAAAGGCGACCTGCACCATGATTACGATCACGCCGCACGCCAGAATGATCAAAGGTAGCAAGGCATACAGAGACGACATGCTCATGGCGACACCACCGGCATGTTCAATGAAAACTGCTCGCTGAGGCCGACGATAACCGGCGCCGCTAGGTCCAGGACCGGTTGCGGAAAGAGTCCTAGCCCAATCAGGGCAATCATCATGACAGCCATAGTGAGCATTTCCCGGCTGTCGAAGTCTGGCATTTTCAGCTCCTCTCTGGGTGCGCCCTGAAACGTCTGTTGCATCATCCACAGCGAATAAATAGCCGCGGTAATCAGGCCCAGAGCAGCCAGGGCAGTGAACCAGGGTTGGACCGCGAACAGCCCTGCCAGGATCAGAAACTCGGCAACAAAATTGCCCAGTCCTGGCAGTCCCAGCGAGGCCACTGCAAAAAATAGAGCACAGGCGCCCATTCTCGGTGCCTGATGCCATAGACCGCCCATGCGCTGCATGTCCCTGGTCTGTAGACGATGCTGCAGTGCGCCCGCCAGCATAAACAGGGCTGCCGTACTAATGCCATGGGCGATCATCTGCAGGATAGCGCCCTGCAATGCTAGCGTATTCCAGGCGTAGAGACCTAGCAGGATAAAGCCCATGTGGCTGACGCTGCTATAAGCGACCAAGCGCTTAAAGTCGGTTTGTGCGAAGGCCAGAATCGCGCCGTAGATTATGCCGATAATGCCGAGTGTCATCGCTACCGGCGCAAACTTGGCAGAAGCTTCGGGGAACATCGGTATGCAAATTCTCAGCAGGCCGTACGCCCCGGTCTTCAGCAAAATACCTGCCAGCAAAACACTACCGGCTGTTGGGGCCTGAGTATGTGCATCAGGCAGCCACGTATGGAAAGGGAAACCTGGTAATTTGACGGTAAAGGCGAGAAAGAAGCCGAGCATCGTAATCATTGCCATCCTGCTTTCAATCTCCACTCCCAGCAAGTCGAAATAGCTGAAGCTCCACTGGCCGCTTATCACCGAGGCCTGGTAGGCCAGAATCACAATCGACAACAGCATCAGTAGCCCGGAAACCTGAGTGAATATGAAGAACTTCATCGCTGCGTAGGCTTTATTCTCATGACCCCAGACAGCAATCAGCAGGTACATTGGTATTAGCATTACCTCCCAAAACAGAAAAAACAGAAACAGGTCCAGTGCCAGGAACACGCCACAGACACCTGCCAGTGTCCACAGTATATTGGCCTGGAACAGCCCGGGCTTGAAATCGACTTCAGACCATGACGCTGACACGGCAATAAGTCCGAGAAGCAAAGTGAGGCACACCAGCAGTAGGCTGAGACCGTCCATGGCCAGTTCCAGGCCGATACCAAATCTTGGTATCCAGTTGACTCGCCAATGGATTAGCCAGCTTTGGGGTTCGCCCGGCCGTGTTGGCAGAGCCAGTTGGTCTAGGCCAATATCCGACACTATGATGGCAAGATAAAACAGCGCCGAGCCGGCAATAGCGAGACTAATGTAGCGGGGTAGCACTGGGCTAATACGCTCGGCCTGCCAGGCAGCCAGTCCTCCCAGTAGCAGCAACGTGATGAGAATCATCAAGCTCATAGCGCTTGCCTCAGCACAATGGCGCCCAGCAATACCAGTGCGCAAACCATGCTGGTGGCATACCACCTTAGTTCACCGTTTTGCAATGTCATCAGGCCTCTGTGCCCCCACTGGCTAAGATGAATGACGAGACCATAGATGAAGTCGATGGGTTCATTACGCCACCCATTGGCCAACTGCTTGAAAGGTTTCACCAACAATGTGTGATACAGGGCGTCAACGCGCCAACCGCTGAAGAAGAATGCCGTCAGGAACTTGCCCACATCGGAATCAGTAACACCTCGCAGGGATATTTGTTTACCAAGAAATAGCAGATAGGCTATGAGCAAACCCACTAAAGGCACGCTTATCCCGATGATTTCAACGGTGTAATTGTGATCAGTGATTGGGGCCTCTGTGAATACAGCTGCGAGAGGAAGTGCTATCCAGCCACCGACAATGGACAGTATGCAGAGCACGGTCAGTGGTAACGACATGCGCCAGCCCGGCTTGCGATCTGGCTCAGTTTGGAGCTCACCAAAAAATACAATGAACACCAGTCTGAAGCTATATATTGCTGTTAGAAGTGCGCCCAGTAAGCCGCCTAGCCACAGCCAGGTGCTGATTCGCGGCGATGCCCAAGCAGCCAGAAGAATTGCATCTTTACTGTAAAACCCCGAGGTAAACGGCAAGGCCGCCAGTGCGGCTGAACCAATTACAAAGCTCCAAAAAATAATGGGTAGTTTTGTTCGCAGGCCGCCCATGCGGAAAATATTGTGCTCGTGATGTAGACAGTGAATGACTGCGCCAGCAGCAAGGAACAATAGCGCTTTAAAAAAGGCGTGGGTCATCAAGTGAAAAATGCCTGCGCTAAAAGCACCTACTCCCAGCGCGAGGAACATATAGCCAATCTGGCTAATGGTGGAGTAGGCGAGAATGCGCTTGATATCATTCTGGACCAGGGCGGCAAATCCGGCCAGTAGCAGGGTGAGCAAACCTACCCAGGCAACGATTTCGAGAGCCAGCGGTGCGAGCAAAAATAACTCATGCGTTCTGGCAATCAAATAGACACCGGCCGTCACCATCGTTGCTGCGTGGATCAAGGCACTCACCGGGGTTGGACCCGCCATGGCGTCGGGCAGCCAGGTGTGCAAAGGTAACTGCGCTGACTTACCCACGGCGCCGCCCAGCAATAACAAGCACGCAACAAGTGGTAGCTTATCGCTGACCTCCCAGGCGCTATTAGCAGCCGACATCAGCGCCCGTATATCGAGAGTGCCCAGCTCTGTCAGCAATAAAAATAATCCTAGTGCCATCGCAGCATCGCCCACTCTGGTAATAACAAAGGCTTTACGCGCAGCCTGACCGTTGTTGGGGTCGCGGTACCAGAACCCTACCAGCAGATAGGAGCATACGCCCACACCTTCCCAGCCCAGATAGAGCAGCAAAAGGTTGTCAGCCATGACCAGAAGCAGCATTGACGCCACAAACATATTCATATAAGCGAAGTAGCGCGCTAATGATTCGTCATCCCACATGAACTCAATGGAGTAGAGATGGATGAGAAATCCGACACCGGTGATAACCGACATCATTACCAAGGCCAGGCCGTCGATGTAAAAAGCGATACTGGGAGAAAATTCACCGACCTGTATCCAGGTCCACAGATGAATCAGTTTTACCTCACCGTCCTGTAAGAAATTAAGAAAAGAAATCGCCACACAGATTGCTGCCAGACCGACAGAGCCGGCGCCTAAAGTCGCCAAAGCAATTTTAGGTAGCCTGGCTCCTGCCACCATCAGCACTATCGCGCTGGCCAGAGGCAGGGCTGGAATAAGCGCGATTAAGTCCATGTTAACCCCGCAGCCTGTTGGCGGCGTCCATGTCCAATGTCCTGAAGCGGCGTTGAATTTGCAGGACAAGGCCCAAACCGATAGCGACCTCTGCCGCGGCAACGGTGAGTATCAGCAAGAACATTATTTGTCCATCGGCCTGGCCCCACTTGGCGCCTGCCGCGATAAATGCGACAGCCGCGGCATTCAACATGACTTCCAGCGACATCAGCATAAAAATAATATTGCGTCTTAGCATCAGACCCAGCAAACCCATGCAAAAAAGTAGGCCGGCGAAAATCTGCACATGCTCCATGGGTATTTGCAGGCCGCCCATCAGTCTCTATCCCCATAGCGCACGATGAATCGGCGTCCTAGATGATAAGCGCCAATGAGTCCAGCGAGCAGCAGCATAGAGGCGATTTCAACCGCCAGAACGTAGGGGCCAAATAGAGCAAGCCCAACAGCTTTGGGATCAACTGAGACACCTGCGGTAGCACCCGGGGTGGCGTTTAGAGCGAGCATTAACTCTAGCAACAACAGAGAAACCATGATTCCTGGAACGAACCAGTGCTTTGGGCTGAGCCAGTTTCGTTCCCTTGCGTCACCGGCATCTCCGAGGTTGAGCATCATGATCACGAACACAAATAGCACCATGATGGCGCCGGCGTAGATGAGGATTTCAAGAGCGGCGGCGAAGGGAGCGCCCATGAGGAAAAACGTAACTGCTATCGCCAACAGCGAAACAATCAGATAAATAAGCGCATGGGCTGCGTTTGCGCGCGTCAAGGCAAGGCCTGTCGCCGCCAAGGCTATTATCGCTGCGCTATAAAAGAGGATACTCATCATGGCAGCAGACTCTTTACGTCTATCGGTTGCGCTTCATTTAAGGCTTGGCCTTTATCTTTGCCGTTTATTGCCAAGCCTGAAACCCGGTAGAAATTATAATCGTGATATTTCCCTGTACCAGCGATTTGCAAATGCTCTTTTTCGTAAACCATATTACTGCGGTCGTATTCACACATTTCGAAGTCGGGCGTGAGTTGAATGGCGTTAGTCGGGCAGGCTTCTTCGCACATACCGCACATTATGCAGCGAGAGAAGTTAATGCGGAAAAATTCTGGATACCAGCGCCCGTCTTCTTTCACTCCTTGTTGCAGTGCTATGCAGTCCACTGGACAGGCCACAGCACACAAATTACAGGCGACACATCGCTCCTCACCATCGGGATCGTTAGTCAACACTATGCGCCCGCGATAACGCGGCGCAAGATAAGGCCTCTCCTCGGGGTATTGCACAGTTTCAGCCTTGGTGAAACTGTGCTGCAGTATTGTCCATATGCTGATCAGTTGACTTAACAGTGCTTTAATCATGCGCTCAACCCCTCATCGTCAGTGCCAGAGCACCGGTGGCCAATAAATTGAACAGCGTCAGCGGCAGCATGACCTTCCATCCAAGTGACATAAGCTGGTCGTAGCGGGGGCGTGGGATGGCGGCTCTGAGTAGAATAAAAAAACAGATCAGCACAAATACTTTGAGGCAAAACCACACCAAAGGTGGTAACCATGGACCTAGCCATCCGCCGAAGAACAGGGTGGTAATCATGCATGAAATTAGAATGAGGCCTAGATACTCTCCAAGCATAAACATCGCAAATTTCATGCCGCTATATTCGGTGTGAAAACCGGCGGTCAGTTCGTGTTCGGCTTCGGGCAGATCAAACGGTAAGCGGTGGCTCTCGGCGATTCCCGCAATCATAAAAGTGAACAAGCCTAGTATTTGTGGAACGCAGAACCACAAATCCCGCTGGGCTTCTACAATTGCCCGCATACTGAAGCTGCCGCTGAGCATAACCACACCCATTAACGAAAGCCCCATAAAAACCTCGTAGCTGACCATTTGCGCGGCGCTGCGCAGGCCCCCCAACAGGGCGTACTTGTTGTTTGAAGCAAGGCCGCCTAGTAAGACGCTGTAGACCGCTAGAGAGGTCATGCCGAGGAAAAAAAGTAGGCCAATGTTGAGGTCGATAATGTATAAGTCGGGGCCAAAAGGGACTACAGCAAATCCCAGCAACATGGCGACGACGATGGCGGTGGGCGCGAACACGAAGACCACGCGGTCCGCAAAAGGTGGCACCCAGTCATGCTTGGTTAACAGCTTCAGCATATCTGCCAGCACTTGGAGCACGCCAAAGGGTCCGAGTCGGTTGGGGCCGTACCGGTCTTGCCAAATACCCAGCAGACGGCGTTCAAACCAGGTAAGGAATGCTGCCCCACTGACTGCGGCCAGTAGCACTGCCAGTCCGAATCCGATGGTGCCTAATTCAGACATCGCGTCCCCCATCACTGCCGATAATCTGCGGCGAGCGGCGTTGCCAGCTCTGCGCTTTGTGTAAAGTTACTTCGTTCAGTGCTTGCAGATTAGCAGTGCCCGCTAGTCCCACGCTGAAGCCAGCACAACCCGAAGCCAGCGATTCGTCAATGTTGACCTCCAGAGTAGACAAGCTCTCTCCATCGTCATCTCTTGCTTCAATGCCGTCGCCGTCAGCTACGCCCAGCGCCTTGGCGTCAACGCTGCGCAACGTTATGAAACCGGGAGTTATCAACGGTTGCAGTGTCGGGCTCATCGCGCTGAGTTCCTCACTGCCGAATATTTTGTATTGGGCAACTAATAACCAGGTGCCCTTGCGACCTGAATAAAGGGCGGGCGCAGCGTCTTTCGAATTGGCTGCGCCGGTGTGTGCCCCCAGTAGTCTGGCGCCTGCGTTACCGCCCTTGAGCTCACCACCAACCTCCGCCTGAAATTTGTGCAGAGATTGATTGGAGTTCCAGCCCGGCGACCAGACGAAGGGTAAAAGCGCGCCTGGTTGGGAGCGATTCAAGCCTTCCATGCTAAACGCCAGTGGTGACTCTTCGTCCTCGGGCTGTTTGGGTTCGTGGACTGAGATGTTCGCACGCATTGCTGTTCTGCCGCTGTACCGATGCGGCTGACGTGGTATTCGCATCCCAAGACTGCGAAATTGCTTATCCGGTGCCGCGGCGGTTATCCCCGCCAGATCTCCAACCGCCGCCGCGCACGCGCGGCTTACATCGTCAAAATAGTGAAGATCTTTGACTGCTGGTAGCTCCATCTCCTTCATGCAGGCGAGCAGCCAGACCCAGGCGGGATGCCGCTCTTGCGCGGCTTGATAGACGGGGTAATGGCGTTGCGCCCGGCCCTCCATAGAGACCAGCGTGCCCTCAGTTTCTGCGAAATTTGCAGCGGGTAGTACGAGCGTGGCGGCGGACGTAGTGTCTGTGTCCATGCCATCTAAGACAATGACCTGCTCGAACGTCGCGAGAAACTCTTCGATATGATCACGAGTTCCTCGTCGGAACAGGTCGTTTTCCAGTACCACTAACGTGGTGGCGGTTTCAGCTTCTAGGGCTTGCTGCTGTAATTGGCTGAGGCTGGGAGCATGCGGCCCCGTAAGCATCGCCTGTCCCAGTGAATTGGCCTCAGGCACGGCCAGGGATAACATCGGCTGTTGTCCCCGCTCAGTCAATGCGTCTGCAATTTGGGCTGCCGCCGCTATTACGGCAGCGCAGCCGGTTCCAGTGCCCGAGACAATCAGGGGCCGCTTAGCATTTTTCAGTGCCGCGGCGATTGCGTCGGCAGTGTGGTTTGAATTGTCATCATTGGCAACCACGTCCGGGCGCTGGCCGCCGACGAGTCGGTGCGCAACCGCATATCCCAGTCTCGCAATATTGTCAGGAGCGAGCGATATTTGTTGTACGGCGATATCGTCCAGCCGGGTGCTGGCCACAGAAGCGATGTACAGCGGACTTTTTTGGTCCTGCGCTAGATTACGAATGGCTGCATCCTGCCAAGGTTCCAGGCGCAAGTCGGCAGCCATTTCATAGGCTTTGTTGCGAACACTTTGCCGCAGGGCAAGGGCAACGCGTGGCGCCGTATTGGTAAGGTCTTCTCCCAGGATAAAGACGGCATCAGCAGACTCGATCGTGCGAATATCGGGGATAACCGCGCGGGTACTTTTGTTGAGCTGCAACACCTGGTTGAGCAGTGCCTGCTCGGCGTCGCTGAAGCCGGGAGCAAAATTCGCTTCCCCAGACAACTGTCGTAGTAGAAAGTTGGCTTCAACAGAGGCGCGGGGTGAGCCAACTGCAAATATCGGACCGGCTTTCAGCGCGCCTTGCAATTGCTGCAAGGCTGACTGGTGGCTCTGTGCATCAAAGCGGCCCTCTGCATTTCTCAGGCCCGGGAACTGCAGGTTATTTTCATTATTGACAAACTTGGCGCCAAAACGACCTCGGTCGCAGAGAAAGTAGCCGTTGACCTGCGCATTGAAGCGATTATGAATACGCTTGAGCTTGCCATAACGCTCGCCGGGTATCGTGTTACACCCGACCGCACATGACGTGCAGACCGACGGAGCGGATTGCAGATCCCATTTGCGCGTGTATTCATTTACGAGAGATTTGTCGGTGAATACTCCGGTGGGACAGACTTCCACCAGATTGCCGGCAAATTCGCTTTGCAGTACGCCGTCTTCGTGCCGGCCGAAGTAAATATGGTCGTGCGCTGCTTGTGCTGACAGGTCGGTACCTCCGGCGTAGTCGTTGTAATAGCGAGTGCAGCGGTAGCAAGTGATGCAGCGATTCATCTGGTGGTCAATCAACGGCCCCAGGTATTGATTGCGATGCGTGTTTTTACGACCGCGATACTGGCGATCGCGGTGGCCAACCATCACCGTCATATCCTGCAGGTGGCACTCCCCCCCCTCGGCACACACCGGGCAATCGTGAGGATGATTCAGCATTAGCGACTCAACAACGGATCGGCGAAACCGACTGGCCTTGTCCCCCGCCAGCGAAAAAATGGCACCATCGGTAACCGGTGTCATACAGCCCATCACAATGCGGCCGCGCTCATCTTCTTTATTTTGGTACTGCACTACAGCGCACTGACGACAGGCTCCAATTGACCCCATGGCGGGATGCCAGCAAAAATAAGGCAGATCCAGGCCTGCAGACAAGCAAGCTTCGAGCAGATTCTTGCCTGCTGGTACCTCGTACTCTTCACCGTCTATGCGAATAACGGGCATTTATTCACTCCCCCTGGCGCACCAGGGGCAGGCGCCGCCGTTGATATGACGCTCGAAATCTTCCCTGAAGTATTTGAGGGCGCTGGCCAGAGGCTCCATCGCGCCCGGTGCAAGTGCACAGTGCGTATTTCCCATCGCCCCGATAAATTCGACTTGTTGTGCGAGCGTGTCCATATCCCTGGATTCACCGCGCCCTTGTTCGATGTCGTCAAGTACCTGTGCTGACCAGGGCAGGCCGTCGCGACAGGGTGTGCAGAAGCCGCAGGACTCGCGGGCAAAAAACTCCATCAGGTTTTTTACAAAGCCTACCGGGCAGGTTTTGTCGTCTAGGATAATCATCGTGCCGGTGCCCATGCGGCTACCTGCTTTACCGATGGTGCCATAGTCCATGGCAAGGTCCAGGTGATCGGGCGTGAGGAAGTCGGTGGAGCCTCCTCCAGGCAAAAAACCACGCAGACTGTAACCATCTTCCATGCCGCCGGCGTACACTTCCAGAATCTCGCGCACGGGCGTCCCTATGGGCAGTTCCCAGCAGCCTGGATTTTTGACGCGACCACTTACTCCATAGAGCTTGGTGCCTGCATCTTCAGTTAAACCCAGATCATTGAACCACTGGGCGCCGCGCTCGAGGATGTGGTGAATGTTGCACAACGTCTCCACGTTATTGACGATAGTGGGGCGGCCCCATAGGCCGCTGACCTGTGGAAACGGGGGTTTAGCTCTTGGATTGGCGCGCTTACCTTCGAGGGAGCTGATCAGCGCCGTTTCTTCTCCGCAGATATAGCGTCCGGCACTGGAGTGAACGTGCATGTCCAGACTGAAATTGGATCCCAGAATATTTTGTCCCAGGTAACCTTTGTCGTAACAGGTGGCGATGGCCTCGCGCAGCAGTTGTGCTGCAAGATGATATTCCGCTCGAATGAAGATGTAGGCAATGTTTGCCTGGATAGTATAGGCGGAGAGAATCATGCCTTCGATTAATTGATGCGGATCGGACTCCAGCAGTAAACGGTCTTTGAAGGTCCCTGGCTCCATCTCGTCGGCATTGCAGATCAGATATTTGTGCCCTGGAGTCGCATCCTCCATCGGCACGAAGCTCCACTTCATCCCGGTGGGGAATCCCGCGCCACCACGACCCCTTAGATTAGAGTCCTTAATGATCTGCAGGCATTCGGCTGGCGAGAGCTTACCTACGGAAGTGTGCAGCGCCTGGTAGCCGCCATTAGCTACATACCCTTCATAATTTGTGGGCGTTTTGTCAGCCCGAACATTTCGAGTCAAGGGAGTGGATAAGCTCATGGCTCAACACCACTGCTGCCAAACAGCTCTTTAAGTCGCGCTGTATCAACGTCCTGCTCCAACTCTTTGCCTACCATCATTACCGGCGCTCGATCGCAGGCACCAAGGCAGGTAACGGGTAGTAGAGTGTAGCGATTGTCCTCGGTAGTTTCGCCAAGGCCAATACCGAGTTGCTTGGAAATGGTCTGCTGAAGTTGATCGGAGTTTTTAATCCAGCAGGTAATGCTGTTGCAAAGCAGGATCACTTTTTCGCCCACTGGCCTGCGGTAGATCAGGTTGTAGAAAGTGGCAATCCCCTCGAGCTCCTCCGGAGACATTTCCAGGTGCTGGGCAATCGCCCGTAGGCTTTCGTCTGACACCCAACCCCGGTGTTCCTGAACGATTTTCAAAGCATCAATCGCCACAGCATTGCGGTAGGGCGCGTGGTCGATTTCCGCATCGATCTCTGCGAGTTCAATTTTACTGAGTATGGGTATGAGTTCGCTCATAGGCCTATCTATCCACGTCTGCCATAACAAAATCGATGCTGGCAATGATGGCGATGAGATCGGGAATCATAAGGCCACGACTTATCAGTGGCAGCTGCTGCAGGGCCGGGAACGAGGGAGTGCGAATACGGGTCCTATAAGAGGTGGTGCCGCCATCGCTAATCAAGTGATAGTTGTTGATACCCTTGGTTGCTTCTATCGGGAACGAACATTCTCCGGCGGGTATGACTGGCCCCCAACTGACATTGAGAAAGTGGTGAATCAGCGTTTCTATATCTTTAAGTGTTCGGTCCTTCGGTGGTGGCGTGGTTAGTCGGTGATCACTTTTGTAAGGACCCGCTGGCATGTTGTCCAGGCACTGCCGGATGATGTGCAGGCTCTGGCGAATTTCCTCTACTCTCATCACCGCTCTATCGTAGCTGTCTCCCTTGTGACCGACGGGCACCTCAAACTCGAACTGATCGTAACCGCCGTAAGGTCGGTCCCGGCGCAGATCAAAGTCCATGCCCGTCGCCCTGAGTGAAGCGCCAGTAATGCCCCATTCAATTGCCTCTTTTGTTGTATAGCTGCCAATATCAACAGTGCGTCGTTTGAGGATACTGTTGTTCATTGTCATCTTTTGATAATGATCGAGGCGGGCAGGCATGAAATCGATAAATTCACGCACCAGGTTTTCCCAGCCCTCAGGTAAATCTTGAGCGACACCGCCAATACGGAACCAGGCCGGGTGCATGCGACCGCCGGTAATAGCCTCAATAATTCCCAATAGACGCTCTCGGTCGGCGAACATATAAAATACGGGAGACATCTGCCCTACGTCCTGTGCGAAAGTCCCGTAGAAAACGAGGTGGCTGGAAACTCGGAATAACTCGGCCAGCATGATGCGTATTACTTTAGCCCGGTGGGGGACCTCGATTCCCGCCATCTGTTCCACGGCCATCACGTAGGCCATGTTGTTCATTACCCCACCCAGATAATCGATACGGTCCGTGTAGGGGATGTAAGAGTGCCAGGTTTGCCGCTCCGCCATTTTTTCGGCGCCGCGATGGTGATAACCAATGTCTGGTACTGCATCGACTACGACTTCACCGTCTAACTGCAGGGCGATACGAAATACGCCGTGCACCGAGGGGTGATTCGGGCCCAGGTTGAGGAACATAAATTCAGTGTCATCGGTCGCCCGGTCCATGCCCCAATCTTCCGGGCGAAATAGCAATGCCTCCTGCTCTTGAGCCTGTTTTTCCTCGTCCAGCGAAAACGGCTCCATCTCCGTGGCTCTGGCAGGGTGATCCTTACGCAGCGCGAAGCCTTCCCAGGTTGGAGGTAAGAGTATCCGCCTTAGATTCGGATGGCCGCTAAATTCGATGCCATACATATCCCAGGCTTCGCGCTCATACCAGTTGGCGTTGGGCCAGATAGAAACTGCAGTGGGCGTGGAGAGCTCCCTTTCGGTGAGCGCAACTTTTATCCGAATCTCTTCCCTATCCTCTAAATTCAGCAGGTGGTAGACCACCGTGAAATCTTCAGCAGCGGGTGGCTTGTGCTCGCGTAGTCGTTCATCGATTCCAAAAAGATCCAGCAGCATAGGAAATCGGCGCTGCAAGTGAGCGAGCACGGTTAACAGGTCAGCTGTGTCTACCCACAGAGTTGGTGTTAGATCAGCCGTTGGCTGAACCTGAAATACAGCAGCTCCAAAGCGGGCGAAGAGTTCGTCCACTGTGCTGTTTGGCGCTGTTAAATCAGCATTCAACATGCACTCG
>JBLIEI010000080.1:0-15927 GCA_047633055.1 Halieaceae bacterium
GACATGTCACCCTTGAGGACATTGATAAACTGCGGCAGCTCATCCAGACTGGTGCGCCGCAGGAAGCCGCCCAGGCCTGTTAAACGCGGGTCGTCCCGTTGCGCCTGCAGTGTCTTTTCTGCGGCCCATTCCTGCCTCATAGTGCGGAATTTCAGTACCTCGATGATCTTACCATCCCAGCCGTGACGCTTTTGTCTGAAAAAGATCGGGCCGGTGGAGTCGCGTTTGATGGAGACTGCGATGGCGCAAAACAGTGGCGCCAGTATTATCAGAGCGGTCAGCGCGACCAGCTTGTCCATCGCCGTTTTGATAATTAAATTCGGACCGCTCAGGGGCGAAGCATTGAGGTTGATCACCATCATGCCTGCGACTTCGGAGGGAACATGGTTGAGCAGGGCCAGCATGGATAGGTCGGGAAAATAGCGCACGGTGAGGGCGCTGCTCTGGAGCAGGTCGATGACGGTCTTCTGTCGGTCGAGGGCACTGTTGTCGATGGTAATCCAGACCTCGTCTACGGTTCCTGCAGGCTCGGAAATCATCGGCTCCATCTCTTCCAGCGAGACCACGGGTATGTCGTTTGGAGTGGGCCCGTCGTTCGTCTGTCCTAGCGCTACCTGGCCAACGATTTGCCAGTTGGCATCCGTCGCCTCGGCTGCTTTCTCGGCAATTGATCGCGCAAATGTCCCGTCGCCGACCAGAAGGACACGCACCGCGGGGCGTCGGTTGGATAATACCCGCGTGATTATCACAGTGCTCAGCCAACGGAACACGAACAGTGCGACAATGGCGTAGAGAAGCCAGTAACTCATCCACAGGCGGGAGAAGTCGGCTGACGTTTTGGTCAGTGTGCCCGCGAACATCAGCCCGGCGGCTACAGTGAACAGGCCCGGCATCGCGTTACCGGTGCTTCGCCAATGCAGGTCTCCACGCCAGGAGCGATAGGCCCCTGTGACCGGGAACATTACCAGCACGAGTCCGGTTCCCAGTATCAGCACTGACAGATAATTCAGGGGCAGGTTCCACTCTTCCCAGCGGGTGTAGTAGGCGAGCCAGCCAGACAGGGCGACCAACAGGCCGTCGACTATTGGTGCCAGGCTGTTGGCGGATGATTCGCGCGCCGTCAAGCGATCTATGTTCAGCGACATTGTGCTAACGAAAACATAGCGGGTTCAATGGGCGCTCTTGGTGGGTAATAACTGATGCTCTCTCAACCAGGTACCGATGCTGCGCTTGACGACAAGGGGCAGGACCTGCAATACCCATGATTTGTGCGATCTTTCGTATAGCAGGCGGTGTTGGCCGGTCCAGCCAGCCAAACGCTCAAACCACGGGTCAGCTGGGTCCAGGTTCCATTTTTCGCGCATGTGTTCCAGGGACTTTTCGGTCCACTCGCGACCCCAGCGTAGCTCGAAGAATTCGCGGTCGTAGTCTTGGAAGCGGCGCGCATTGTTGTAACGTACGATCGAAGCGGGTTCAAAATACACCTCGCCTCCCGCCATCCGGATATCACGGGCCAGGTCCAGGTGTTCCTGGTGCGACAAGAACTTCTCATCAAGAAACAACGTTTGAGGGAACACGTCAGTCCTGACCAGCACACAGTGAAACTCGAAGCAGCCTACAGGTTCTCGCACTAGCTTACTGCGGAGACGGCTCAACGGCTGTTTTGTGTAACGGTGTTGCTGGCTGATACAGTTGTAGTCGCCACATTTTTCCTCGTCCAGATCACCACCTGCCATGTGGATGATTTGCGGGAAGCCTGTGCCTTCCAGAACCACGGGGCCGACGGCCCAGGCTCCGGTTTCCTGTGCGCAGTTCAGCAGCGCCTCCAGCCAGCCAGATTGGACGAACAGGTCGTTATCGATGAACACGACATAGGGGGTTTTTACTCTGGCCAGCGCAGTATTGCGAGCTTTGTTTGGTGGCAGATATTCTTGTATCCGCAGGTAAGTGAAGCCGTGCTGCGCGCAGATGTCTTTAAGCTGCGCCGCGATTACCTGGGGAGAGTTGGCGTCGATGTATACAAGCTCGAAAGTCGTCGCCGTGTTGGTCGCTATATCGTGCAGCGAATCGACCGCACAGCTGAATCTTTCCCGAGGAGTAATGCATATTGTTACTGCGGAATCGGCTTGCTGCATATGCTTTTTAGATTGTCGATGAACGAGACACATGGTAGCAAAGAACTCTGGTGCCCGAAAAGCACATTTGCGGCCTGACTAAACGCGTGGATCCTTGCGTGTAAGGCGATCACTCAGTGTGGGTCCGCTCCACTGCGAATAGGATGCCATTTTCACTGAGTATATAAAGCGCACCGTCTGGCCCGTCCTCGACGCCCCGCATACGCATGTTGAGATGATCAAACAGCAATTCTTCCTCGACAACAGACCCACCTTCTATGGCAAGGCGGCTCACGTGGGCCCGGTTGTAGACCAGCCCGGTGACGAGCAGGTTGTCGCGCCACTGCGGTATCTGATCGCCGGTATAAAAACCGATGCCGGCAGTGCCGATAGACGGTAGATAGTAATGTACTGGCTGCTCCATGCCCGGCTTGGCGGTGCCCTCGCCAATTTTACCGCCACCGTATTCCTCACCATAAGTAATCACGGGCCAACCATAATTAGCCCCAGCCCGAATCAGGTTTATCTCGTCGCCGCCTTGAGGGCCATGTTCTGCAGCCCATACGTCGCCGGTCTGGGGGTGAATCGCCAGGCCTTGTGGGTTGCGATGGCCCCAGCTGTAAATCTCCGGGAGTACTTTGGACTGATCTATAAACGGGTTGTTGCGCGGGACAGAGCCATCGGCATTGAGGCGGTGAATTTTTCCAAGGTGGCTGCCAAGGTCCTGTGCATTGTCGCGGCGTCCGCGGTCACCTACACTTAAGTAGAGGTATCCCTGATTATCAAAAACCATGGCGCCGCCAAAGTGTTTACGGGTCGTAAGCGCCGGCTCCGCTGTGAACAGCACTTGCTGCTCCACCAGTTGCTCATTTAACAAACGGGCGCGTAGCAAACGGGTGGTGTAGGTACCTTCGTTCAATGCGATGGAATAGCTCAGGTACACCATGCTGTTCTCGGCAAATAGTGGATGCAGCGCCACGCCCAGCAGCCCCCCCTGGCCTTTGAACGCCACCTCAGGGACCCCCTGTATCAGTGTACTGACGCCGCTGGAAAGATTAATGCGCGACAATCGTCCCGGCTTTTCCGTGACTAGAAATTCTACGTCATTGATGAAAGCCATGTCCCAGGGAAGCTCCAGATCCTTCGCCACGGCTCGCACCGTCACCTCCAAGCCCCGTGCCTGGGAGGTGACGGTGGCATCTGCCAGCTGCAGGTTTTGGTTGCCAGCCATCCATATCTGCAGTGCTTTTTTCGTCAGCGCTTCACAGCCCGTTGTGAGCATTATTAAGCTAAACAACAAAATGATTTTCATAGCCAAAAACTCATGCCAGTCATGTTTCTGCGTTAACCGCCTTTATGTTGCCAGCACCTACGCAGTTGCTGAAGTCTTGATCTGGCGAGCCACGGACGTGGTTGGAGACGCCAATAAGTACCCACATTCACTGTACGCTAAATTCGCCTGATGGGATGACTCAGCGGTTTAAGTATTGCTTCAATCGTCGGGATCACCAGATAAACGCAGATCGCAGAGGTCGTTTTCCACCATTTGAGCAGGCGTACAGTTCAATTTTTTTATAAGTCAGTGCTGTTGTTTGTTGCTCATCAAAGGCTATCGTCCAAAAATGGTTATCACATTCTCCATCTGAACCTCGGATTTGCTAGAGCGTCATTGCAGCGATCCAACCAAAAATTAGCAGGGGGATGTTGTAGTGGATGAAAGTGGGAACCACAGTATCCCAAATATGATCGTGTTGTCCGTCTGCATTTAAGCCGGCAGTGGGACCCAAGGTAGAGTCTGATGCCGGAGATCCTGCGTCCCCCAATGCGCCTGCGGTACCCACCAAGGCGGCAGTTGCCATTGCCGAAAAGCCAAGATCAATACATAAAGGTACATACAGCGCAGCAATAATGGGTACCGTTGAAAAAGATGATCCGATGCCCATGGTAATCAACAAGCCAATAACTAACATCATGATCGCAGCCATCGCCTGACTACCATCAAGTGCACCGCTAGTCGACGCCACCAGGTCGGTGATGCTGCCGGTTGTCTTCATTACTTCAGCAAAACCTGATGCTGCAATCATGATAAAACTAATCATCGCCATCATTGTGATGCCCTGGCTGAACAAATCCTGAGTCTGATTCCACTTAACGACACCTGTTGTCGTAAAAATCAGTATGCCGGCCAGCGCTCCCATAATCATGGAGTTGCTATAAAGTTGCATGGCTAATGCCGAAATAATGGCGATCATGCTAACAATTAGCGATTTCCTATCAATGGTTACTAATGCTGATTCTGTGCTCGTTATCAAAGGTACGTTGTATTGCCTGGGTTTCCTGTAAGTAAAAAAAACGGCAATAAGCAACCCCACTAGCATACCGGTCGCGGAAATTAGCATTGAGAGTGGGACATCCGATGCCTCTATACTCAGACCATTGCTCAACAGGTTTTTATGCAAAATCCCAAATAAATAGATGCCGCCAAATCCCACGGGTAATATCAAAAACGGCGTTGCAAGTCCAAAAGTAATTACGCAGGCAATTAACCGGCGATCTATATTCAGCTGGGCAAAAATAGTTAACAACGGAGGGATAAGAATAGGGATGAATGCGATATGAATGGGTACAATATTTTGCGACGAAATGGCTATCAGCAATATGACACTAATCAAAATGGATTTTATCCAGGTTTCTGAAGTGCGGTCTCCTCTACCTGTCCTCTCAATGATTGACCTAGCGAGCACATCCGTTACGCCCGAGCGTGATATTGCGACGGCAAAAGCACCCAACAGTCCATAGCTCAATGCGATTGTCGCACCACCACCTAATCCATTTTGAAAAGCCTCAACTGTCTCAAGAAACGTAAGCCCTGACCAAACGCCACCAGCAAGCGCGCCCAAGCACAGCGCCATTATCACATTAACTCTAAAAAGACTGAGAATGAGTACCAAACTGACTGCCAATACGACTGCGTTCATTGAATGGATCTCACTATGATTTAAATTCTTATTAGTCTAATGATTGTCAGGAAAATTTTTCTGGAAGTCTGATTTAAAAATCAAGTGAGACCGACAGCTATAGCTGCTCATATGATAATCGCCCGAATTTCGCCGGGACGGAAATTTCGACGCTCTTTATCGGTGTTTCCATTCTGCATGAGGCGCAAGCTTACGAGGTTTTAGACTAAATGACTACGTATCGGAATATTGACAGTGTAGCTGGCCTGATTTCCTGGAGTCCGCCAGATTACGCGATGGTGATGTCTGCATAGTCATTATTGTACTGGTGAATCAGACTCTCACTCCCAATCAAACTGCTCGCCGATTAATGAATATAGAGTTTGATTGAACGGCTTAAAAAAAGCTCTAAGTAACGATCGAGTTTCCGAAGCCATAGGAACATAGTCACCGGATTTTTCAAAGTCATCACTAGCGCCACCTCCCCAAGCCCTATCTAGCTCGCCGGTATCAAATTCAAAGGCTTGAAGATTTAGGAAATCTGATATTTTTGTCATTATCTTTTTAGGGGCTGAAAAAAAGTTCTCTGACTGGATAATCATAACTTGCTCTCTTGGATACATCTGTAGCCAACGCCAAAGCTGATCGCAATAAATAGATCGAAATACGCAGCTGGTGTAGTAATAAAACATCATGTCTTCTCTTGATCGTAAAACTCTGGGCGTCCAGGTCTCATCATGCGTTGCGGTCACTATTGGCGAACCGTCAGGCTTTAAAAAATGCTGCGTTGTGCGAGGTTGTAGATCCAGAAAAGCACGCCTGTGGGATTCCAATAACGAAGGGATTTCGTCAATTTCTTTTTCCACAACAGCACTAAATGACTGATGATCTTCACGCCCAGAGCGCTTGGACATAATATAATGTGAATACGCTCTATCAATGGGGTTGCGCAGTAATACAACAATTCTGATGTGTGGAAGGCTCCCACGAACCCTGCGCGGCGCTAGCGGGTGTAGTATTAAGTCAGCTGTATAATCTCCGGAAATTTTCTGTTGCGCTGTGGGCGCAAGCAACGATTCTGTGTTAACAAAAAGATCCTGGTAATGCTTCGCAGTAGGCATTTTCCAAGTCCAAAAATTAGGCTCTTTATAGGGGGGGGCTTTTACTTGAGGGTGCGAACCGATATATGAGGAAAAAGAAGTTGTTCCTGATTTCGCTGCGCCAATTAACATGAAGTCAGGCTTTGGCTGACCTTCAAGCAGTTTGAAAGCTGGATCTTGAATAAACAATGACGCGTTCTTATGTTTAGTCATATCAAACAGGCCCTCACGCCATAAAATATGCGCAGTAAAAACGGTTATTCCGATACCAGGTAAACTGGGCTCGGTTCAATTAGTATCGATGTAATGAACCTGGACTTTTCCGGTGGCGAAGCCTAGAGGATGTTTTTTACCCCAGCAGCTGCGAGCTGTTCGGCCAACGGTTGTAGTTGTTTCGAATACTGCCGCCACTTCCCTACCGAGCTGCTGTACAGTGCGCTGCGCACCTGGGCCGCACTGGCGGTGGTTGATGCGGTTGTATTTTCCTGGAAGCGCAAACACTGCGCCTCCCAGGGCAATTCACAGTATGCAAGCAACCGCCGTGTTTCATGCTCTACATCTGCTACCAAGTCTTCATAGCGAACGGTGTGGACCACCCCTGGCATAAGCTCCAGCCAGTGCGTCATCAGCTTGTGGTACGCAAGGTAATAGGCACCAATTTCCTGCAATTGGTAGGAGAATGGATAAGCGTCCCGGAACAGTGTTTTGTATATTGCATAACAACTGTCCATGGGCTCGCGCTGTACA
Source organism: Halieaceae bacterium (assembly GCA_047633055.1). Lineage (GTDB taxonomy): Bacteria > Pseudomonadota > Gammaproteobacteria > Pseudomonadales > Halieaceae > CALJFL01. Next base: position 6,919 of record JBLIEI010000080.1, read on the forward strand.
TGAATAATTTTGGCGCCGGGCAGGGCCAGATGAATAAGACCCGTGTAGAGAAAATTCAGTGGCAGTTTGTCGACAAAATGCTTTGCTTCGTCAATTTTCTGACGGACGCTCTCTAGATAGGCATCGCCCAGCAACCGGAAGTCCAGACGGGTAGTTAACGCCAATAATTGCTCACGGGACCGTTGCCCCGCCGCGCTATTTTGATTGCGCGCGAGCGTCTGCACCTGTTGCATCATCTTGCGAGGAAAATCATTCAACTCCCCCGCGCCATGCACACTGGAGTGGCTTGCCAAAATGCGCTCCACCAGCGTGGTGCCGGTACGTGGTAGACCAAGCACAAACACCGGTTGGCGATGGTCAGACCCGGTATGGCGTCCATCAAATAGTTCGGCGCTGAAGTGTTGCTGTATTTGCGCCATGGTATCGGTGTCGCTTTGCACCTGGTAATTCAAATGATGTCTGCGCAGATTGGCACCCTGCTGCAGATACTGAAAGGATTGTTCGGCGCAGCCAACATCTTCCAGTTCCTTGGCCAGTGCATAAAGTATTTGCACCTTGCCCTGCGGACTGCCTATACCCGAACCCAGTAGTGTTTCAAGTTCGGGGATATGGTTCTGCTCGCTGGTCTGACGACTTAATTCAGAGCGAGCATACCAGGCGTCATAGTCGTTGCCATCCAGCTCAATGGCTAGAGACAGGTTAATCTGCGCTGCCTCGAGGTCGCCCAGTGCGCGCTGAACTGTGGCCAGGTTATAGTAATTCGCTCCAACTAGCGGGGCCAAATTGGTCGCCCGCAAGTACTGCGACGCGGCAAGGTCCATTAAACCCAGCTGGCTGAGCAACATGCCCAGCGACGCGCATTGCGCGGCGGTGGACATCGGTTTTTTACACAAATCTACGGCAATCGACCTCGCCTCGGCTGCCTGATCTAATTGCGTTAGGCACTGCGCCCGCTCTACCAACCACTGAATATTACCGGGCGCTAGAGACAGGGCTTTACTAATAGCCTGCAAGGCGGCTTTGGGGTTCTTTTGCTGTAACGCCAAGTGACTCGCAGTGTGCCAGCCGTGAGCGTAGTAGGGGAAATCACCGGTTAACTGCTGTGCGGCGATTGCAGCTTCCCTGAGCTTCCCCCGTTGCGCGAGCTGGATAACACTGCGCTCCAGAGCATTCGCCTCCGTGGCAGGTTTAGGCGTTTTCGATGGGTCTTTTTTGGACATGGACTACGCAAATGTTCGGAATTTTGGCTAGCCGGTCTCAAAACCAGCGCGTCGCAGTATAGCAGCTAGTGGATTGAGTTGTTGTTGGTAGCAACGCCACTTCCCCACTGAACTGTTGAACAGCGGTTGCCGAACCTGGATGACGCTGGCCGTTGCTGTCGGACTGCTATTGAGGTGAAAGTCCAAACAATGATCCTCCCATTCGAGCCCGCAGTAGTCCAACAATTGTCGGGTCTGCTCTGTCTGACCAGCCACAAGCTGCTCATATTGCACGTCATGAAAAAGTCCCGGCAAAACCCGTGCCCAATGTGTCATCATATGTTGATAAGCTACATAGTAGTGGCCGAGCTTCTGTAGATCATAGGAGTAGTTATAGCCGCGACTGAAAAAGGTTTTATAGATTGAGTAACAGGCGTCCATAGGCGACTTTTGCACGTGTACGATCCTAGCCTGTGGCAGGGCCTTATGTATAAGGCCCAGGTATTGTATGTTACTTGGGGTTTTATCGATGAGCACCGCAGCCTCTGAGGAATACGCACCCAGTTTTTCAAGATAGGTGTTACCCAATGCAGCATAGTCTATGTGTGACAGTGCATCCGTAAACGTCATTTTTGTTACGGCGCTGGCGGCACGGGCATGTTGTAACAGGGCCTCATGGAAGGCGCCCGTCTCACCGAGGCTCTCAACCGCGGTGTGTGACCCCAAAATCCGGTCCACCAGGGTTGAACCGGCCCTGGGCAAACTGACAATAAACACCAGTCCCTTGCCCAGACTTTTGTCAGATTTCAATCCGGAAATATTCTGTTGGTAAGCGGCGGCGATATACTCCATGAAAGCAACGTCCCGATCGGGCTGGTAGTCAAGCAAGCCGTTATTTTTATCGGCACCTCGTTTGAGGTGAGCAAAGGCTGCGGAGTATTCACCGAGGTCATCCAGTTCTTTCGCCAATGCATAGGCCAGCATGACGGCGTCGGACCCATCAGCATGGCCTGTCTCCAACAGCTGTTGCAATTGCGGTACGTGATTATTGTTGGAACTCTGCTTGCGCATACTCGCGCGGGTCAGCAGCGCCTCACAATGTAGAGGGTTCAGGCGCAACACTTCGTTCAGCGCCCGCTCTGCCTCTTCCATCAAACCCTGAGCAAACAGCACACCCGAGTATAAATGCCAGCATTCAACATCCTCAGAATCCAATTGCACTGACTGCCTAAAACAGCGAAGGGCATCGCCATAGGCGTGCATACCTGCGTAAATATTACCGGCCAGGCGAAGTATCAGGGCATTGTGTTGTGAGCGAGCCTCCACTGCCTCAAGTATTGCCCTGGCTTCTGCGGACCGGGAGCTGGCGATCAGGCATTCGACCTGTAACAAAGTGGCCCTCTGGTCGTCTGCGCTGAGAGCCAGTGCCCGGTCAACACATTGCATGGCCCGCTCCGGTCGCTGCAGGTCCAGCTGAAGTTGGCACAGCAACAGCCAGGCATCTGCAAACTCCGGAACAGCTTTAACAATTTGCTGGCACAGGCTGGCTGCTTGAGGCACCTGCCGAGAAACTAAAAACCCCAGAACGCGATCAAGCGCAGCCTGGGGGTTCTGTTTTATGATCTGATGAGGGCTGCTAGCTACTTTCATCTACCAACCCGCGAGCATCCCGTTAGAACTGGTAGCCCAGTGACAGACCAATGGTGCGCGGCCGTGCCACAAAATCATGCGACGAATTGTTGCTCGCCAGATTGCGGCCAGCGTTAGAACCCATGTGCTCGTTCTTGAAAGCAGCGGTAATCCCCTCTTCATCCGTGACATTTTTGGCAAATAATGTGGCATGCCAGTGGTCCATAGCCAGGGTCGCTGAAAGGTCCCAGATAGAGAACCCATCGTGTGTTACCCCAAACAGCTCACTGTCGTTATTGATCGAGTTCTCAGTTTCAGACTGGTAGTAACCACTGAGCCGATAGACCATACCGTACTCCCCGATATTGGTATTGTAATCCAGGCTCAGGTTAAACATGTTTTCCGGCGTTCCGGGCATGGTGTTGCCGTCGGTCGATATGGGGTTTGCAAAGTGATCTTGAGGTAAGTCGTAGAAGAAGTCTTCGGTTAATTCTGCATTAACGTAAGAGTAGCCAGCGTTAATGTACAGTTTCTCCGTGATGTGCCCCTCGATTTCGGCCTCAATACCATAGGTTTCAGCTTCCTGGCCATTTTGCACGATATAGATACCACTACTGGGAGCCACCGTGTTTATCTGGGGGTCTTCCCATTCCACAAAAAATGCAGCAAGCGTGTAGCGAAAGCGATCGGACTCCCCCTTGATACCAACTTCGTAGTTGAGGACCTTGTCTGAGTCGTAGGTAAACATAGTTCCAGGGTCACCGTAGGAACCGATAGTGGGGTAGCCGTTGGCGCCACCGCGACGATAGCCCTCAGAGATTGTGCCGTAGATCATATTTTGGTCGCTCATATCCCAAGCCAGATTGACCTTGCCGATAATGTCATCTTCTTTTTGGGTCTCCCTGGTGTCAGCATCACCTGCCGGATAAGTGCGCACTTCCTGGAAGACCTGTGCAGTCAACTCATTGTCGAATGCGCGCGCGCCTACTGTCAGGTGCACGGTCTCGGCAAAATTGAATGTCACCTCACCAAAAAAGGTCAGCTCCTCGTATTCATTGCTTTGCACCATGTGAAAGTCATTGGTGTCCAATATCTGCCAGAATGCGTGATGGTTTTTGCCCAGGGCGCTCTGGGAATAGGCGCCATACCAACCAACGCGATCATCAATAAACTGCTGGTCGACAACACCATCGATAAAGTCATTATCCGGGTTGGAATCGTTCATGGTGTCATCTGCCCAGTCCACCCAGCCCGGCAGGGTGCTGTCCTGGTAGGCTTCATAGTCCTGATCGGCATAGTACATTCCCGCCGTCCAGTCGATAGTATTACTGCCATTGGACACCAGGCGGAACTCCTGAATGGTTCCCTCATCCTTGTAGCCGCGGGTAGCAACATTCAGCGGCCGGGGTTGAGTCATGTAGGCACCGCCCCAGCTCACCTTGGCGTAAAAGCCGGTGTTATCGCTGACTCCCACGCCGTCTGTCTCATAGTTCGAGGTGTTTGAGGTCAGGGTAGCGAAGCCCAGGTCCCACTCAATATCCAGGGCTGTCATTTCAACGTCGCGCTCGGAGGGTTCCAGCTGCGGCCGTCCGGAAACAAGATCGCCAAACCCGGTGCCGTCATCTGCGCCAACCGGAGTTGAACCGGAGCGCGCACCCACTTCGTCATCCTGTGTCTGGTAGGCAAGGTCAAATCGAAGTGAATCGCTGGGCTCCCACATCAGAGCGATTCGTGCGTAGGTCACTTCTACGGTATCAGCATCTTCCTTACTGGTGAAGAGTGCGCCACCCTGACTCCTGTCGTCCACACTGGTACTGGAGCAATCGCCATCAAAGCAGGGATCAGCGGCCGGTGAGCCGTCCGGGTTCAGGACGTACAGATTGTCGTAATCCGTGTAGCCATCATTATCAATCTGGCTGGCGGCGATGCGGACGGCAAACTGGTCGCCTATTGGTACGTTCAGCATCACGTCGAGGCCTAGGTTGTCGCCATCGGAGCCTTCAGTCTGGCTATATCGCCCGTCGACTGACGCCTCTACTGCCTCGGTACTGGGCCTGTTCATCATGTAGCGAACCGTTCCGCCCAGGTTGCCGGAGCCGTACAGGGTGCCCTGAGGTCCGCGCAAGACTTCAACCCGGTCGATATCCTTAAGCAGGAAGTTCGCAAACATCGGCGTGTTGTTGATATAGGTGGAGACAGTAGGTGCTGAGTTATAAGCCATATCACCATTGCTGAGTGTGTTGGTATTCAGGCCTCGAATGGTAATCATGTTCATGACGCCCGCGTTGCGGTAGCCTTTCTCCACGACATAGACACCGGGCACGCTGCGTAGTAATTCAGTTTCAGTCCAAATTTGCCGCGCCGCAATATCCTCGCCCTGAATGGCAGAGATATTGTAGGGAATGTCGGTTATGCTCTGGGCCCGCGCATTGGCTGTGACGATGACCTCTTCGAGCACTTTACCGTCCTGGGCAAGTGTTATCGAGGATTGCCCCAATATCAGACTGGATGTTGCAACTGCAACCGCAAGTGACTTCTGCGGGAACCCTGATTTTTTACCCATGCTTATTCTCCAATGCTAGAAAAGCTAACTTTTTTTATTTGCGATAGTTAAATTAACCTAAAAATTTGTGTATGCCATAGGTCCAGTTTGCATTTTGTGATGAGTCCAGCCGATTGCTTTGCAGGTCTGGAACCATGATTAGCCTCCGCGCTCCGGCATTTTTAGCTCGCCCAGGTCAGCTAGAATGGGATTTTTTCCAGGGTTTTCTGTATATGCAGGGAAAGGTACCGGGGCATCGCGAAAACTCTTCAATGTTTGACACTGCCCATGTAATCCGCGATCGCGTGTGCGCCGCACGTGATTAAAATCTACGTCGATAGTAATAATTTCATAGCCATTACTCGCCTCATGAATGACGTTGCCGTCAGGGCCGATGACAATAGACCGTCCAAAGCCTAACTTGCCCGCAACATTGACGCTGAAGAAGTAGCACTGGTTGATCGCCGCATTGGCTCGGGCGATAGATAATTCAACATCCCGATCAATCGAGTTGGTCAATGTCGGGCAGAGAATGACTTCGGCCCCCTGACAGCTGAGCGAACGGATAAATTCCGGAAACCACTGGTCGTAACAAATCGCGACCCCGAAGCGACCTATACCGGGAACATCGAAGACAGGAAACTCCTTACCGGGGGTGATGCCTTTTTCATAGGGAGCGAAAGGAAACATCTTATGGCAACGCTTTACGATTTCCCCAGCGGGGTTAATCACCAGGGCCGTATTGTAGATATCTTCGCCTACCTGCTCGAAGAGTGTGCCGGGAATGAGCCAGATGCCGAGCTTCTGGGCCAGCTCGCAGTAACTCTGCTCCGCTTCTCCTCCCGTGGGTTGTGCCCGCGAGGTGCCGGGGCCAAACGTGGCCAATTCGCCAATCACCAACATATCAATCCAGGGGTAGCGGGTGGCCACCATCTGTATCTCGTTCTGGATCAAGTAAAGATTATCCTGGTTGGACAGGTCCAATTGCAGGGCAGCGATGCCAAAGTGACTCATTAAAAACTCCAGAAAACCCGGTTCGGCAGCGATCTGAGCCTACGCGGGTATCATTATTTGAAGTTGCAAAATAGAGATTCTGGCTCTGCAGGGGTAGCGCCAGTTGCGGACCGTGAGTTAGTCCAGATGGTTTTCCGCAGTGTCTTCGCCCTCTGGCGGGCGTTTATGGAGTACGCCAATATCAGACAGCTGCCCATCTTCTTCAAACAATTTAATGGTCGAGCCATCGATGACAACGTGAAAGCCCAGGGGCTCACCGAAATACCAGCGTTCCCACCGGCGGTACCACAGCTCACCTTCCACCCACCATCGCCCCCCCCCTCGATCTTCATTGGCATAGCCAATGCTGCCTTCGGCTCGACCGTTGGCCAGATAATCGATCGTGGCGGGATCGCCGTTGATGGTCTTCCACAAAACAGTCGTGTCGGAGAATATTTCCCGAATTTCATCCGCAGCTAACAGTTTCCCCCTGGCGTGTTCCAGGGTTTCAAAGCGATCTGATGTCAGTTCATGAATCAACTGCGACAGGCGCTCGACACCCTCCCGGATTTTCGCCAGTGGGATACTGGTTATCCCCATACGGAAATAGTTAGTCGCGTCATCAGGCGCAGCATAGTAATGGGCAACGGGCTCTATCAGAATTCCGCGCTTGGCAGCTTCCGTGACCAGTTGAGACATTTTTATCTCAGGGGGCCCCTTGATCCAAACTGAGGTGCCACCCTGTGATCGTGTGGATTCAACGAAATGTAGCAGATACAGGTTTAGGGCTTCCAGCAGTGCCCTCCAGCGTTCACGGAAGCGTTGATGCATATGCATCATGAAGCTGTCGTAGTGGCCCAGCGACAAGAAGTAAGCGGCGGCCCGCTGGTTATTGGGTGGTGGGTGATTGACCGTCAGCCGGCGAAGTTTACGCGCCTCGGCGATGATCTCGGGTGCCGCCACAATAAACCCCATACACAGCCCTGAATCGAGCACCTTGGAAAGACAGGAAACATAGATAACCCGGTTTTCCCTGTCCATGCCACGCAGTGCCGGGTGCGGTTGGCCAATATAGTTATTCTCGAACTCACTGTCGTCTTCAATGATCAATTGATCTTGCTCAGCGGCCCTGGACAACAGTTGCTGCCGTCGCGCAACAGACATGGTCACGGAGGTAGGCACCTGATGGCTGGGGGTGACAAAAATCAACTGCGCACTGTCCAGGCTCTGATCAACAACCAGGCCCTCATCATCGACCGGTTGGTAAATCATTGACGCGCCACGCTGGGCCAGCAGTTGCCGCATCAGAGGCATGCCGGGATCCTCAACAGCTACGGTGATGGTTGGGTCGACTAGCAACTGGACTGCCAGGTGCAGGGCCTGGCGGGACCCTACTGTGACCAGTATCTCCTCGGGCCTGGCCTGAATGCCCCGGCGGGGAAGAATTTTTGTGCGGATTTGCTCTATCAGCAATGGGTCATCCGCATCGCCTGTTTCTCCCGCCCAGACGTTGATATCGCGCACACCCAGTGCCAGTCGCGAAGCCTCACGCCATTCCTTGACGGGAAACAGGGAAGCATCAAATTTCCCCTCCAGGAAAGGGTAGGGGTGTAATGACCAGTTGGGAGGGAAGAGGTAGGGCTCGCGACCCGTGGGAGAGGTTTTGAAGCGCTGGCGCCACTGGCCTACGTCAATCGTATTCTGTTGCGAGCTGTTCTCAAGCTCTATCCGACCCTCCAGTACTGCCTCGTTGATATAAATGCCACTTCGTTCGCGACTGACCAGATAGCCTTCTTCCACAAGCTGTTCATAAACGAGAACGACAGTATTGCGAGCCACACCCAATTGTTCAGCCAACTTGCGCGAAGACGGCAGCCGTCTGTCTGCCGGGAAGGTGCCTAGCGTAATCGCCTCTACAAGCTTCTGCCGGATCTGGGCCTGTAGGCTCAAGCCACTTTCCGGGTCCAGAAATATCAGAGTCTTTTCCATCAGCTGAGTGTAGCACCGGTAGGTAGAACGACCTCGGTTTTAACCGCAAAACTGGTCTAGTTGTGCAGATCCATCTGGCTCTAGTGAGTATGGGGTCTAAATTGCTATTGTGGTGGCTCGTGATCAAAAAGGTCGTGCTAACGTGCGCTCCACAGGCATTCAAAGCCCTTATAAGCTCGTGTCAGCTCTTGCCGGCATAATTTTCTGTCTTTCTCCCCTGTACTCGCGGTCTGAAAGTTTTGCTCCTGCCCCACCGGCAGACGTCAGGCGCGCGGAATTTAACTTCCATGGGCGCCTGACACTGCAAACCGAAACGCCTCTGCTGCTGGAGGTGTTCCGGGATGATTATCAGTTTAGCGCCAACCCCGCCCTGAGGATGGATCAGCTGCCAGCCTTCAACTTCCACTATGTGCAAGACGGCAGCCACCTGGTTCCGCTACAACGCGGCGCCATACCCGGTGAACATCCCAAAACCGAATATATCCTCGAACCTGGCAGGATCTGGCAGGATTCGAAACAGTCCTTTACCCGTCGAATCAGCCTGCCTTTTAGTTTGCAGGAGCGCAGCGCCAACTGCACGCATAACGGCGTACTGAGTTTCTCCATAGATCGCGATGGTACGCCGTCCCCGGTTAATATTCTGATTGCCAGCGAAAC
>JBLIEI010000081.1:0-15869 GCA_047633055.1 Halieaceae bacterium
GGCGAACAGGGAAGCTCCAGTGGCGAGAAGAAGCCTACCCAGCGTAAATTACAATAGGGTGTACCCTCGGAGGGCTCTACCGAGGCGAATTTCTTCTGCAGTGGGTCGTTCTTTCTGTCGATAGCAGCCTGGGCGCATTTCTCCCTGGGAATTAATTCGACCAGGCTTGCCATGTGCAGAGTGTTAACCACTAGCACCTTGCGGTCCATATCAATCGAGGGGCCACCCCAGTTCTGGCCGCCTACGGCACTGGGGAAGTGTATCGAGCCGCCTACAGAAGGGGGTGTGAACAGGCCTTCTGCGCGCAAGCCTGAAAGCCGTGCACGACAGGCATTTTTGTCCCACGGGGTCAGGCCCCAGACATCGTCGGGTCCGAATGTAGTGTCGTGTAGTGTGGGCGGTTTAGTCGGGAACGGTTGGGTCGGCGAGGTAAAGTCACCCGGTGCTGCGCCCTGTGGTACGGGACGTTCCTCAACCGGGAATAGGGGTTCGCCGGTTTCCCGGTTGAGCAGAAATACGTAGCCCATCTTGGTGGTCTGGGCGAGGGCCTTGATTTGCTTGCCGTCCATAGTGACGTCGTACAAGGTTGGCTGTGAGGGTACATCGTAGTCCCAGATGTCGTGGTGCACCGTTTGGAAGTGCCAGGCTACCTTGCCGCTATCCGCATGCAGTGCAACGACTGAACTGGAGTAGTAATCCGAGCCATTACGCAGGCCGCCGTAATAATCCGGGGATGTGTTGCCGGTAGGTAGGTAGACCAAGTTCAACTCGGGATCAAAAGACATGATCGACCAGACGTTGGTCGTGGCACGCTGGTAGAGCTGCCCCTCCTCAGTAAGAATCGCTTCAGTATTCGGGGGTATTGGATCCCAGAACCAGACGAGCTTGCCAGTGTTGAGGTCATACGCTCTTACGACGCCGCCCGGAACAGTAGTGGTAATGTTGTCAGTAACGGCACTACCCACAATGGCCAGGTCGCCAGCGATGGCCGGTGGAGACGTTAATAGATATTCATAATTTGGGTGATCACCCAGACCTTCCCTGAGATTGATCTCGCCGTTGCTGCCAAAATCACTGCAGGGTTCGCCAGTCAGTGCATCCAGCGCAACAACGCGAGCATCAATTACGGGCGCGATAATACGCTTGTGGCAGGCTTGTCCTGGCTCGAGTTTGCTGCTGGTCCAGGCACTGACACCGCGGCAGCGCGGAACAGCATACTCCTCCAGGTCGACCTTCGGATCGTATGACCAAAGCTCTGCGCCGGTCTCTGGGTTGAGCGCGAATACTCGACCAAACGGCGTGCAGTAGTACAGCGCATTGTTGAACATGATCGGCGTAACCTGCAGCGCCGTCTGTAGTGGTTCCTCCGGGTAATTATTTCCATCCTTAAAGTTCCCGCCCTCTCGAAAATCGCCTGAACGATGTACCCAGGCGACTTCCAGATCATCAAGATTGTCCCGATTAATCTGTGTGTGCACGGTAAAATGTCCGCCACCGGCAGCACCGCCTACGTGTGGCCAGTCTTCTGCGTGTACCCGCATTGAAGGCAGTAATAGCGGGATGAGTGCGAGTAAAAAAATGGAAATAAGTTTGATCATGATCGATAGTTTTACTAAGAGGTTGCCGTGCAGGGTAACCCTAGATACGCTTATCAACAAATTTCTACGAACACTGTCGGAGAAAAACACTATGGACATCGCCGTCAATCCCTATGTATCAGAGCAGGGTGATATTCTCGCTAACATTCACACATTACCGTGGCTGGAGGTCGGCGGCGGTACGCGTTTCAAAGTGCTTCGTGCCTGCCGGACCACGGGGGACTGGGCTCTGTTTGTCAATATGGAGCCGGGCGCCTCCTTCCAGCCACATCGCCACCAGGGGCCTGGCCAATTCTTTATTACCAAAGGTGAGCTGCTGTACGAGGTGGGTAGCGCACCAGAGGGTACTTATGGTTTCGAGCCTGTATTTGCCGAACATTCCGAGGCCCGCTGCGAAATCGAGACCGAGATGCTCTTTCTGGGCTGCGGAGCGGTAACGTACTTTAAGGAAGATAGGTCAATCGACTATATTTTCGATGCCGAGTCATTGCTAAGTCTAATCGAGGGTGAGGTTGAGCTGGATATTGGTAATTAAATCAACAGATTATCGGGTTAATGTTCGCATGGGCAGCTCGCGCCTTGCGGGCTTCGCCGCCACGGTGAGTGGCAGGCTCGAATAATTTATTGAAAATAACTGTTGCGGCCAATTTATAACTGAATTATATTCAAAAGCGTTCAAATCGGGATAGGTCTCGTTCCTTAGCAAGAAGGAAGAAGGCTTAGGAAAAGTTAATTATAAACATCTACGAGGATCGATCATGATCAATCTGAACAAAAAATTTTTGGGGTCAGCCGTATGCTTGGCACTGTCGCAAACCTTGGCCGTCGGCAATGTTTATGCACAGGATGCTGACACCAGCGACCGGCTAAGTATTGAGGAAGTTATCGTAACGGGCACCAAGCGGGCTGTTGCGCAGCAGGATTTGGCAGTGGCGGTAACGACCATTACTGCCAAGCAACTGGCGAATACATTTCAGAATGACGTAATGGCGCTGACTGAGTTGGCTCCCAACGTTAATCTGACGCCCCAAACGGGTTTTAACGCGATTGCGGGCGGTATGCGCGGTACCGGCTTTAACTCGATTCTAGTGACCAAAGATGCCTCGGTTGGTATTACTGTAGACGAATTTGCTTTTAATGGTGTACAGGCTCAGTTCATTGAATTGTTTGATATGGAGCAGATCGAAATTTACCGTGGCCCACAGGGCACCGTGTTTGGTAAGAACACCACGGGTGGCGCGATCGCCTTTACGACCAAGCGGCCGGTGATGGGTGAGTTCTTTGGCGATATCGAGGGCAACTTCTCGCAGTTTTCTTCTAATGATTCTGACGCAACCAAGTTGAAATTTAGCCTCAACGTACCTCTGGGTGAGACCTTCGCCGCCCGTCTTGCGGTTATTCAGGATAAGAGCGACGGTTGGTTTACCAACGACAAGCCAGCCGGTGGCGAATTTCAGAGTTTGGGATGTCCCAATCCAGGTTTTCCCGACAATGCACAGTGCAACGATCTGGCACGTTCTGCGTTTCCTGACGTTGGTCGCGGAGAGGACCTTGGTGGCAAAGATGTTCTGGCCGGCAAGCTGAAGTTTCGTTGGCAGCCCAACGATTTTTACCTCGCAGACCTGACGTTTGAATATGTCAAAGATCGTGGAGATACGGTTGCAGCGGTGAATGAGACACCTCTGGCTAGCCAGAATGGTGGTGAGGGTTATCTCTGGCCGATCGCGGGTTTCCCTGGCATTGGCAACGGCGATCCGTTCTCAACCGGACAGTCTTACACTGCCACCAATGTTGTTGACATCCCCGCCGGCCACCAGATTGATACTGATGGTATTTATCTGAACCAGACCTTTAGCTTTGACAAGTATGAAGTCAAGTGGATTTTCGGTACCAGAAATCAGGATGAAGTGCTTGCCAGTACCTACACGGGTGAAGCATATACCTCTCAGTATGACGCCAGTAGAAATACCGAGCGTGAGACGCTGCAAAACGAAATCCGACTGACCACTAACTATGAAGGGCCCTTTAACTTTGTTACGGGTGCTGCCTATTACGAGGATGATGTCGATTTTCTGGTGTTCGGCAACTTGGGATATTTCCTAATATTCTCCGGGCCTGCTGCTGAGTTCTATCGCGATACCTACGAAATTCAGGCGACCTCCCAAGATCGAGAGAGTGTCGCGTTCTATATTGATGGCACGTACGATATTACTGACCGTATGAAGCTCACCGCTGGCTTTCGGCATACCAAGGACGAGAAAGAGTTTACTCGTTGGAGCTTGGGTACTGCCGACAATCCCGTAAGTAACTTTATTGGCGTAGACGATTTCAGGGGGCCCCATACGAATCCATTGCCCGAGTCTGCATTCGGTAACGTTATCAACGACGATAAAACGTTTACTGCAAATACTTACCGCGTGGTACTCGACTATAACTGGAACGAAGAAGTAATGACTTACGTTAGCTACGCAACCGGCTTTGTTGCCGGTGGTTTCGCTGAAACCTGCGGTAGTACGTTCAGTTGTCAGCCTTACGCGAGTGAGGAAAATCAGAACCTGGAAGTGGGTATTAAGGCCGATCTGCTTGACGGAACTCTCAGGATGAATGCTGCACTGTTCCATACACAGTATGAAAATCTGCAGCGTGATACTGTTGTCCCTTTTCAGGATGCAGCGGGTAATGATTTCCAGGAAACGGTCGCCCTCAATGAAGGGGAAAGTACCGCCATCGGGTTTGAACTTGAGGTCAGTTACGTACCAACGCCCAACTTCCGTATTGATGTCAATTTTGGATGGCTGGATCACGAGTATGACAGTTATGAGCCCGGCTTCGAACCGTCAACGCTTGGTTTAACGGGTGAAGCACAGCCTTTTGATTTCTCTGATCTGGACGTGCCTTTTTCACCAGAGTTCAATGGTGGAATGAGTGCGACCTACTTCCAGGACTTATCGAGCGGCGGCTCAGTTAGCTACAACCTGAACTTTCATTATCAGGGCGAAGCAGAGACTAATCCTGCACCAGCTGGCGTTCAGGGAGGCACTATGGAGAGCCCTATAGTGCGGGCGAAGGCCAACACGCAGATGGAAGAGCGTACCTTGGTTAACGCTTTTGTAACTTGGGAGAGTGGCGAAAGCCAATTTGAGGTGTCGGTGTATGGCAAGAATCTCACCGACGAAGAATACCGGAACTCAGCCAACCCGGTTGCTAACCTCTGGAACTTCACTACTTTCGGTGCCCCTCGCGAGTTGGGTGTTCAGGTTGGCTATACTTTTTAAGTAGCCGTTTGAAGTCAAGTCGACTAAAGCCAGCAACCGTTGGCTTTTTTTTCGCTTAGTGGAGCCATGCTTTGTCTGTAGAAATCAACGATCGACTTAGAGCCAGGTTGGTTGAGTCGGGTGCTGCCGGGATTGTCCTTTCAACTTCCGACAATGTCGCTTACTTGACTGGCTATGAGTCTGTGATGGACGGATGGCATCTGCCCGAACCTATATCCGCGGTATTTGTGCCTGCATCGTCGGATTTACCGACCACACTTCTTCTCCCAGAGGCGAGCCTTATAGGGTTGGTGGTGGCAGAGCGTGAAGGTCATGCCATAGCATTCGATCGTCTGCGTACCTTCGATCTACTGAATTTTTGTGTGACCGGTCGTTCTGAAGATGTTCACCTGCAACTTGCTCCAGATCTGTTGGATGAATTACAGCAATTCAACGCGTTAGTCGATGGCGCTTGTTCGCCGACCATCGTGGATTCGATAGTCGAATGCCTGCAGCATTTGGGCATGACAGCTGAAACAGTCTTGTTCGACGACATGCGCGTGGCATTTATCGCGGAAAAAGCCTGCGGCCAAACAGTCGCGGATGGCCTGGACCTGATGCTGGCAACACGGTCCATCAAGACCAGTGAGGAACAGGCGCTCTTTTGCGAGAGCGGCAAGAAGGCTGATCGGGTGATGGCGTTCACTGTGGAGCAACTTGGTCGTGGCAAAAGCTGGGCGCAGGTCGAGAAGGCTGTCGCCCACTTTATGATCGATGAAAATATCGATCCCTTGCCCAGCAGCCCAATGCTATTCGGCGGCAGTTACGACGCTATTTTCAAACCTGATTTGTTTAGAACACACTTTGATACGCCATTTAAGGGCGGCGAGATAGCGATTCTGGAAACCCAGGGCCGCTACAAGAATGTTTGGATTGATATTAATCGTACCGCCCATATTGGTGAAGCTTCTCGCGAGTACCGTGAACAACATGCCATCGTTCAGCGCTGCTTCGAGGAAGTGGTCGGTAATTTACGACCGGGTGCTAATTCTGCAGAGATCTGTGAGCCTGTGCGCTGTGGCATTGCCCAGGAGCTTGATGCGCCCGCCAAGCTATTGATGATTGTGCACTCTATCGGACGCGTACCGCTGGAGAGCCCGGTGCGCTTTCCTTCAACAGGACTGCATGCTGCTACCGAGGGGTTTGAGATCAAGCCCAACATGGTGCTGAGTTTTGACGCGCTGTATTTCGGTAGTAAGCACGGGCCTTCGCACATGGAGAACGTGTTCATTATCGGCCAAGACAAGACCGAAAGTATCTATAGTTACCCACTGGACCTAATTGAAACTGACTAAGCGGAGCAGGCGTTGAACTACTCATTAGAGACATTATACGAAGCATACCGAACGATGAAGCTCATACGCGAATTTGAAGAGCGTATTCGGGCGGAGTACCAGCAGGGGAAACTGCCCGGCTTTATACACATGTATCGTAATCAGGAAGCTATCGCTGTGGGTGCCTGCATGCATCTGGGCAACGAAGATTATATTGCCAGTACCCACCGGGGTCATGGCCATTGCATCGCCAAGGGTTGTGACATCGAAGATATGCTTTTGGAGCTAGCCTGTAAGCAGGACGGCCTCTGCAAAGGCAAGGGCGGTTCAATGCACATCGCCGATATGAACAAGGGCATGCTCGGTGCCAACGCTATTGTCGGCGGCGGCCCTCCCATTGCTGCTGGCGCGGCTCTTACCGCCAGAACATTGGGCAATGGCATGGTCTCTATGGCCTTCATAGGTGATGGCGCCTCCGATCAGGGTACCGTGGCTGAAGCACTTAATCTGTGTTTTGTCCTGCAGTTGCCGATGATTTTTATGTACGAGAACAATCACTACGCAGAGTTCACTAAAAACCCTAAACCCGATGGCAGAATTGCCGAGCGTGCCGGTGCCTATGGCATGCCAGCGGTTACCGTAGATGGCAGCGACTTTTTTGCGGTTTACGAGGCGGTCGCTGAGGCCGTGCAGCGCGGTCGCGACGGTGGAGGGCCATCGGCAATAGAAGCCGTAGCGTCACGCTATTACGGGCACTACGAAGGTGACGCTCAACAATATCGCGACTCGGACGAAGTCGCGACCTCGCGTGCAGCCTCTGATCCGCTTGTAAAATTCCTCGCCGATGCTCGCTGCAGTGATTTGGACAGCGCTAAACTCGAACAGATTGATAATGCTATTCAGGACATCTTGAATGCCGGCGTAGAGCATGCGCTGGCCGCAGCAGATCCAACGCCGGATCAGTTATACAGCGACGTGTATGTCAACTATCGGGGAGAAACAGCATGAGCAAGATGTCTATACGCGAGGCGATCAACCAGTGCTTACACGAGGAAATGGCGCGCGATGACCGCGTTGTGATCATGGGCGAAGATGTCGCCAACCTCGTGACCGGTGGTGTTTACGGCATCACCGCAGGGCTGGCAGAAAAATTTGGCGAGTTGCGCGTTATCGATACACCGATCACCGAGTCGGCGATCATTGGCGCAGCCGGTGGTGCGGCGCTGACCGGCTTGCGACCCGTTGCAGAACTTATGTTTATTGACTTCCTGGGCGTTTGTCTCGATCAGCTGATGAACCAGATCGCCAAGTTCCGTTATATGTTTGGCGGGCGCGTGACCACACCGGTCACCATCCGTACGATGATTGGCGCAGGGACTGGCAGCGGACCTCAGCATTCGGGCATTCTTTACCCAATGTTGGTCGCTATACCGGGACTCAAGGTGGTGGCGCCCAGCAATGCCTACGACGCCAAGGGTCTGCTTGCCCAAGCGATTCGCGACGATGATCCGGTTGTTTTTTGCGAGCACAAAGTCATTTATACCGAGGAATGTGAAGTCCCCGACGAGCCCTACACCATTCCCTTTGGTAAGGCGCGCACGGTTTGTGAGGGCACGGATATCACCGTGGTGGCCTTTTCCCGGATGGTGTTACTGGCAGAACAAGCCGCCAAAGCACTTGCCGGAGAGGGTATCTCGGTAGAGGTCATTGATCCCAGAACACTGTCGCCGTTAGACGACGATGCGATACTTGCCAGCTTGCGCAAGACGGGCCGGTTGGTCGTGGTCGATGAGGCTAACCCTTATTGTAGTATGGCTTCCGAAGTGTCCAGTATCGTTGTGGACAAGGGTTTTGATTACCTGGATGCGCCCATCAAAAAAGTCACCGCGCCCCATACGCCGGTGCCTGCCAGTCCGGTGCTGGAGATGGGTTACGTACCATCTGTGGCTGATATTGAAGCGGCGATCCGCGAGGTGGTTGCGTACTGATGAGCGCTAATGTTCTTTCATTGAATTTGGTTCTGTCACGTGGCTTCGACGTTTTGCGTCGTCGATTAGGCGTTTATGGGGCGCTGGCAGTGGGGGTTGCTTTGCCTATGGCGTCGCAGCAAATCCTCGCTGCTGTTGACCCCGGTGAGTTGCTTTACCAACAGCACTGCAGTCAGTGTCATGAGGGCAACGTACCCCGTGCTCCTCATAATATCCTGTTCCGGATGTCACAGCCGGAAGATATTCTGATTGCGCTCAACGATGGCGTTATGAAGCAGCAGGCAGCCGCGATGTCACCGGAAGAACGTGTGCAGGTTGCTAATTACCTGGCCGGCGCAGAGGATATGGTTAATGTCGATCGCTCCCCCTTGATGTGCAGTGAGCCCTTGTCGATTACCCAGGGTGCGACCACAGCCATATCTTCATGGGGAGTCGGTGAAAAAAGTCATCGTTTTATCGATGCCGACACGGCGGGCTTGAGCCGCGAGAACGTATCCGGGCTGCAGCTGAAATGGGCTTTTGATTTCCCGGGCGCCACCCGAGTTCGTTCGCAGCCCACAGTCTATGACGACATTATTTATGTAGGGTCACAGCACGGTATTGTTTACGCCATTGATCTTGACTCCGGCTGTGTTCATTGGAGCTTTCAGGCAGATGCTGAGGTGCGCTCTGCGATCAGCATTGAGCCGCCCGTTAACGATACGCCACTGACACTGTACTTCGGTGATATCGAGGGCAGCGTTTATTCGATCAGTGGCGTTGATGGGGCGCTGGCCTGGCGCACCCACTTGGATGACCACCCCGATGCAATTATCACGGGGTCTCCGCGGCTTTATGACGGGCGCCTGTTTGTACCCATGTCCTCGCGTGAATGGGCCACTGCGGCAGATCCCAACTATGCCTGCTGTACGTTTCGCGGAGGTATTGCAGCCTTCAGCACCGTAGATGGAAAATTACTCTGGAAGAACTATTCAATACCCGAGGAGCCCGTCGATACTGGCCAAAAGAATCCGCTGGATGTTCCAATTGTCGGTCCTTCCGGTGCGCCGATATGGAACTCGCCCACGGTAGATGCCAAGCGCGGCTTGCTCTACGTGGGCACGGGTTCGTCCTATACATCACCCGCCCATGGCAACAGCGACTCGGTACTGGCGTTTGCAATCGAAACCGGAGAATTGGTTTGGAGCAAGCAACTCACCGCTAAAGACGCATGGAATATGAGCTGCTTTATTGGCTCAAGCTACAACTGCCCTGAAGAAAATGGACCGGATATGGATATTGGTGCATCCCCTTTGCTCATTTCGCTTGCTTCCGGTAAGGATATTCTGGCTGTCGGGCAGAAAAATGGGTTTGTTTACGGTATGGATCCTGATAATAGGGGCGAGATAATCTGGTCGCGTAAAGTGGGTTTGGGGGGTTACGCTGGTGGTATTCACTGGGGCATGGCCACCGATGGTAAAACGGTGTTCGCTCCTAATGCCGATACTGACTTTATTGGCCGTTTTGACACCGAACGTTTTCCCGGCATGTTTGCCCTGGATGCCGAGACGGGTAAGCAGCTCTGGTACACAAAGGCAGAGGAGGATTGTCAGGAAGATGAAAAGCCCGCCTGCGACGCCGGTGTTTCCGCTGCGGCAACCGCTGTGCCTGGACTCGTATTTGCAGGTGGATTTGATGGCCAGCTGAGAGCTTATAACAGTGATACCGGAAAGGTTCTATGGACCTACCAAACTAATCGTAACTTTACTTCAGTGGCTGGACGAGAGGCGCACGGCGGCTCTATTGAATCCGACGGCCCTATCCCCTATCGCGGCCACCTGCTGGTCAATTCAGGTTATCTGTTCGGCGCCCGCTTGCCGGGTAATGTACTGCTGAATTTCGCTCTTTCCGATGGCAAGATCAAGGAGGGCCAATAATGTCCAAGCTTACACCGATTACAATCCCCAAATGGGGAATTGAAATGGAGCGCGGCACCATATCCGAATGGCGCGTGGCCATTGGCGCTGCCATCGCCAAAGGCGATGAGTTGGTTGACATCGAAACCGACAAGATCGTCAACAGTTTTGAAGCGACTGACGACGGCGTACTGGTTCGTATCATCGCACAGGAGGGTGAGGAGCTAGCGGTGGGCTCGCTGATTGGTGTCATGGCTACCGAAGCGACCACCGAGGCGGAGATCGACGCATTTGTCGCCGCGCGCACGACCGAAAAACAGAACCTTGCGCCGGCACCTGCCAATGAAGTCGAAGGCTCCGAGCCAGATGCGAGCCAGGCAGTAGCAGGTGATGGTTCGATACGCATATCACCGGCGCTACGTCGTAAAGCCCAGCGCATGGGTATTGACCCTGCAAATATTATCGGTACCGGTGATGGCGGGCGGATTTTGCGTAACGATATCGATGCCGTTAGTGGCTCTGTGCAGGGCTCGCCATTGCGACCTTTTCTGGGCGCGCAGAAAACCATTGCCGAGCGGATGACGTTGGCGAAACAAACAATTCCACACTTCTATCTGCACAGAGACTGCGCGATGGATGCGGTGCTCGCTTCGCTGCCAGCAATTCGCGAACACTCCGGTCAGGCGGTAACAATAAATCACCTGTTGGTACATGCGGTTGCTGCGGCTTTGAATGAGTATCCTGAGCTGAATGTTAACGTATTGCCCGGGGGCATCAGAGATCTTGAGACCATCGATGTTTCTATCGCAGTCGACACGGGCGATAGCCTGCTAACTCCCGTAGTGAGAGACATAGGCCAGGCTGGTATAGCGACAGTGGCTGAACGTGCAGGTCAGGTTGTAGAGCGAACCCGAAATCGGCAGCTTGCTGTGGGCGACCTTGATGGCGGCGCGGTAACAGTATCGAATCTCGGAATGCTTGGCATTGACAGCTTTACGGCAATTATCAATCCGCCGCAGGTGATGATCCTGGCGGTTGGTGCGATCCAGGAGAAGGTAGTGCTGAAGGGCGGGCAGTCGGAAATCGCACGCTACTGCGCTCTAACACTGGCTTGTGACCATCGTGTAATTAACGGGGCAGCAGGCGCCAGGTTCTTGTCAGCGATTTGTGAGTCGATGGAAGCGGCTGACCACAATATTTGAAAGGTAGTTATCGACAGAGGTTTTAAAAACATGAAATCTTTTGAAAATCTGATGGACCCCGAGATACAGGCCTGCCCTTACTCACTGTATCAGCGGCTGAGAGCCGAGGCGCCAGTTTACCGGATGCCGGAGACCGGATTTTATCTGGTCACCAGTTTTGATTTGTGCAGAAAAATTATGCGCGAACCAGACCTCTTCATCAGCGGCGTCTCGCCAATGGCGCTAGGTTCTGACGGTATGCCGAAAGAGGTCATGGAGATATATGAGAACCATGGCTGGGTTCCGCAGGCATCATGTTCGACCTCGGATCGACCGCGTCATACTCAAGTAAGGTCACTATTGAACAAGTTTTTCACCACCGCCAAGGTGCGTGCTCTAACACCCTACATTGAACAGATAGCGGGTCGCTTGATCGATGACCTCGATGTGAGCGGTGAGTGTGATTTTGTACAGGCATTTTCTCATCCTTTGCCAATGATCGTCATTGCCCAGCAACTTGGCGTGGCGACAACCAACCTCGATACTTTTAAGGCCTGGTCTGATGCCATCGTAGAACCGTTCGGGATGATGATAGGCCGAGAACGGGAACTGGAGTGCGCCAGGTTGGTGGTGACAATGCAGCAGTTCTTCAAGGAACAAATTGATGAACGTCGCGGCAACCCCAAGGATGATATTTTGACCATTCTTGCCCATGAAAAAAATAACGAAAACGAACATATTCCAATGGACGAATTGTTGACAGTCGTCACCATCGATTTATTGGCGTCGGGTAACGAGACCACGACTTCGTGCATTTCTTCGGGCATGCTCAAGCTGATCGAACAGCCAGATATATTGCTCGCCCTGAAGGAGGACCCCACGCTCATCCCGAACTTTGTGGAAGAGGTTCTTCGGCTGGAGTCTCCGGCACAAGGCATGTTCCGAGAGGTCACCGAGGACACCAGCGTCGGCGGGGTTGATTTCAACAAGGGCGACGTCTTGAGTCTGCGATTTGGTGCAGCAAATAGAGACGGAGCCGTATTCCATGATGCAGATAAAATCGATCTTTACAGAGAAAAACCCGGCAATCATCTCGCCTTTGGCATAGGCCGGCACCATTGCGTTGGTGCTCCCCTGGCGCGCCAAGAACTTATCACCAGTTTTCAGGTGCTGGTCAGCCGGGTACGGCGAGTCTCTTTGAAGAGCCCGGTACAGGTGCACAAGTACACGCCAAGTTTCTTTGGTCGGAATCTTGAAGCGCTACCAATCGAATTTGAGCTGCAGTGACCTTGTTATGATAACGATTCATCACCTTGGCGTGTCGCAATCTGATCGCCTTGTATGGCTAATGGAGGAGCTGGAGTTACCCTATGAGTTGCAATGGTATGATCGTGGGGAGAATTTTTTGGCGCCACCTGAATACCTCGCCCTGCATCCCGCTGGCACCGCGCCGATCATAACTGACGGCCATCTGGTCATGGCTGAATCGACAGCGATTGTTGAGTACATTTCTCAGCGCCATGGTAACGGCAGGTTATCCGTGGGTAGAGAGTCTCCCGACTATCCCCACTATCTCTACTGGATGCAGTTCAATAATAACCTGCAGACGACACTGTTCAGTAAGATGGCCTACGACTCAGCCGGTGGCCAGCCAGACGCAGACAATCTGATGATGACAACAATACTGCGCCGAGAAGACGGGCTTTACCGGGCATTGGAACAGCGTCTTGGCGAATCAGAATATCTCGGTGGTCCGGAGTTCAGTTGCGCAGACATTATGTCACTGTGGAACCTGACATCGCTGGTGATGTTCGGTGTTCGCGTGATCGATGACAGTATGCCCAATACCCTCTCCTATGTAGAGCGGGTGAGTGTCAGACCCGCGTACCAAAAAGCTATGTTGTTGGCCGGGCCGCAAGCCGTTCGGCCTGGATAACGAAATTAGGGCAGAAATGTCCGAAGCTTGCATCAGAACGGTATCGTTGGCACGTCTACTTCAGCGAGCCTTTTACTGCGTCAATAGCGGCTCGGCTGCAAGCCTCGTCTTCTGTCGAAGAAGCGCCAGAGACACCAACGCCGCCTAAGTGCTCACCATCCTCAGTGCTGATCGGGAGTCCGCCTTGCGCGACCGTCAGGCCCGGCATATTTGCAATACCTATGGGTCGTTCATGGTTCTCATAATCCAGATCGCCCAATGCGCCGGTCGCGACACCTGAGACTGCCGCTGTTCGGGCTTTGGCCATGGCAAACCCCGTCGTGGCCTGCATGGCATTGTCTTGATTGATGAACAGGGTCAGATTGCCCGCCCTGTCGTACACTGCCATGGCCAGAGGTGCGAGTGAGTGTTCCTGTGCGTATGCTTCGCAGCCCTTGATCATCAGTTTGGCAGTCGCGAGGTTGACCGACTTTTGTGTCACTAACGATGGCGCGCTGCCGACCGCTGCCGCCTTTAAAGTGGTTACCGTCAGCGCAAATATTACGGTGCGAGCATATATATGATGACACACAGTTTTAACCTCCATGACACGAATAGTTATTCCTTTACTGAGCGGTAAACCCGCCATCCACGCTCAGTATTGCCCCCTGGCACAGACTGGAATCCGCAGAAGCGAAAAACAAGATCGAACCTGCCACTTCTTCCGCTGTCCCCATGCGCCCGATTGGCATGGTGCCCTTTAGCATCGTCTGGGCTTCCTTCTTATCAGGCATTAGATCTGTCCAGCGCTCCATCATACCTGTAGCGATAACGCCCGGGCAGACACAATTGATGCGCACGCCTGTACTGGCGAGTTCGATCGCCATGTCACGGGTGAATACCACAAGCCCCCCTTTGGCACTGCCGTAAGCCGTTGATAGAGGGAAACCCACTAGCCCGTTCAGTGATGAGATATTGATGACGCTGCCTGACCCGATCTTTACCATTCGCGGTACGAAATGTTTACACATTAACCAAGGGCCTTTCAGGTCAGTGTTCAGCACATGGTCCCACTCGTCTTCGGTTGTTTCGTCATAGGCACGGTTCAGTTCGCTGCCTGCATTGTTAACCAGCACGTCAACGTTGTCCCATCTGGCATAAGCCGCCTCGGCTGCTGCTTTAACCTCAGTCTCACTCTTTACATCGCATCTGAAAGTGGTGACGGCATCGCCAAGTTCTGCGGCTAGTGCGTCAGCCGCCTCCATATTTATATCGGTAATAAGGACTTCGGCACCTTCGGCGACGAAGCGTCGTGCAGTGGCAGCCCCTATGCCGCTTGAGCCACCGGTAATGACGCAATTCTGGCCTTGTAGTCGCATGGTTTTACCCTCGGATTTTAACGTTATCGTAACATCCAAAATCCAGAAATAACCAGTGCGACCGATTAACTTTATCTATCCTGGGGGCGCTGACAACTTGCCTGACACTTAGGGCCACGTGCAGGTGCCCGCATACAGCTTTCGTCAGTCCACTGTATCCATGCTGCGGTTTGCACATTAGACTCCGGGCTTCGCAAAACACTGAGCCGCAACAACTAATGACCACTGATATATTCCCAGCCTCTAACCTTGAAAAACTCATGCGGGTGGAATCCAGCAAAATATTTCAGGGGTCGGTGATTTTCATCATCATTGTTTCTGCGTTGGCCATAGGTGCTAAAACCTATGATCTTTCACCCGTTGTTGAGCAAGGCCTGAGCTTTCTGGACTCGGGCATCACTTTGTTTTTCCTGGCGGAAATACTGCTGCGCTTTGCAGTAAGCCCCAATAAAAAGCGGTTTTTCCTCGATGGGTGGAACGTGTTTGACACCATCGTCGTGATAGGAAGTCTGGTCCCCATTGCTGACGCCGAAGCCGTTCTAATGGGTAGGTTACTGCGTGTCTTCAGGGTGCTGCGACTGGTGTCAGTGGTGCCAGAGCTTAGATCACTGATTGATTCGCTGCTTAAAGCCATACCACGCATGGGCTATATTGCCCTGCTGATGTTCATCATATTCTATATCTACGGGACTATCGGATCGATGATGTTCGCCTCAATTGACGAGACACTGTGGGGTGACGTGGCTGTCTCGATGCTCACGTTGTTCAGGGTAGCCACCTTCGAGGACTGGACGGATATCATGTATGCGACCATGGCCTTATATCCACTGAGCTGGATCTACTACCTCACGTTTATTTTTCTCACCGCTTTCGTGTTTCTGAATATGATGATTGGATCGATATTGGAGGTGATGGGCGAGGAAAAAAATGCCATGCAGGCGCAAGAGGCACACGATGAACGGCAGTCTATGTCACAACAACTGACAGCGGTGCAGAAACAGTTAGATCAGATAACAGCGTTGGTAGAAAAACAGGAGTCCAGGCAGTCAGGGGTTCCCGCGAATGACGCGTATTCTTCCGGGAAATGAGACCCGGGCCATCAACGTTACCGCCGTCATCGCCTGTAGACAGCCAGAATCCTTGTCATTTTCAACGATGCTAAAACGCGACCTTTGCGTGCTCCAAAGCAACAAAACAGCGCGATCAAGGCGCATGGCACTACCCGGCCATATAGAGAAGTTTCCAGCTTCCTCTCTTGATTCTATATAGGAAAGCGCCTGATCGTTGCTCAACCCCCAATAATCCATTTCGAATAGCGTGGAAAA
>JBLIEI010000082.1:0-14561 GCA_047633055.1 Halieaceae bacterium
CGAATTTACAGGATGGTAGAAGCCGCGAAATAAAATCCGTGCGCAGCGTGAAAATCAGGATGAGGTGGGAAAGAATAAACGGAGACTGTTGCTGTGGGCTTGTGCCAGCAATGTCTCGATTTCCAGTAATTTTACCTCAGCGACTTTCTCTGCGACAAAGGGTAAGTAAAATGGTGCGTTGGGCCTGCCGCGATAAGGTACGGGGGTAAGATAAGGGGCATCGGTCTCCAGCAAAATACTCTCTACTGGCGTGGCAGAAACCACTTTGCGCACATTTTCTGCACTGTTAAATGTGGTGATGCCATTGAATCCGAGCATAAACCCTTGTTCCAGGCAATATTCCGCGAGTGCAAGGCCGGAGGTGAAACTGTGGATTACGCCTTTACGTTTTAGTGAGTCCCTGAAGTTGTGCAGAATGTCCCGAGTATCCTGATCTGCTTCGCGGGTGTGTATTACCACAGGCATATCGAGCTCGGCCGCCACTTGCAACTGTCGCTCGAAGGCGGCTCGCTGCACACCCCTGTCGGCATGATCATAGAAGTAGTCCAGACCGATTTCACCGATTGCCAAGATGCGCTCGTCCTGAGCATTCAGGCGAATTTGGGCCTCGACCTCTGGCGTAAACAGCTCGGCCTCGTGGGGGTGGATACCCTGGGTACCCCAGATGTTGCTCGCCTGACGGGTCAGGCGCATTACTTTGGCCAGGTTGTCAGGAGAGACGGCGATGGTGATTATACGCTCTATACCTACTTCCTCACACTTGACCAGTGTTTCAGTCAGGTCGGTTTCATCGAGGTAATCCAGATGGCAGTGGGTTTCAATAATCGGTGTATCAAATCTGGGGATTTCGCGGCGTGCTTTTTTACCCATAATACGAACTTGCTCCGGTGAGAGCGTCTGCGATTTTTATGTCTCGCGCCATGTTTTTCACTTAACCGACCTGAGTTTTGGTACGACTTTTAAATTCGGCTTCCCTGACGTTCTGCGCTGCGCTTTAGGTCTGGACTTGGCAGGCTTGGGTTTGGTTTCCGGTTTGCGAATGCTCTTTGCCGCCGACTTGGCCTTAGCATGACCAGCGGCGTTAGATTTTCGGGTCGCGGGCTTTTCTTTTTTGACCGTCGCTTTCCGGGATTTCTTGTGTGGTACTACTGCCTGGTACATTTCCTGATAAGAGCTTACTAGGCAATCTTTATAGAATTCGGGGTCTGGCAGAATATCGCGGTCGGCTAATACCGAGAGGGTGACTTTTCCGGAGTAGCTGAAAACCAGGTGAAAAATCCCCATACCCGGCGTGAGCACACCCAGCCCGTAATAATCCACCATTTTTGCCCCTGCGCAATAGAGCGGAAAGTTCGGCCCTGGTACATTTGAAATCACCGTGGATATGTTGACTGGCAGAAGTTTTGAGAGCTGGTTGCGCGACCAGAAACCCGCAAGCGTCTTGGTAACAAACGGTGAAAAGGCGCCGGCAAGTTTCAAGATGTCGACCATGGGACTGGCCTCACCGTGAGTTTTTGCTTCTTTGGTAGTCTCATGTACGGCGCTTAGACGCTCAAGCGGATCCTCGATATCGGAATGCAGGGAAGCGAATACCGCGCCCACCTGATTGTTATCGTCATTGGTACCACGCCGCGTCCGCATATTGACCGGCATACTGGCGGCCAGCGAGCCTTGCGGTGCCTCACCTTTGGCTACCAAATAGCGTTGCAGGGCTCCGCCTATGACACCCAGGGCTACATCGTTTAAGGTTACTTGTGCCGCGCTCTTGATATCCTTCAATCCGTCTAGTGGAAATTCCGCTGCATCAAATACGCGGTGAGGTCCCACGGCCTGGTTGAGGATTGTTTTTGGAGCCGACATGTCAGGGGCGGGGATTTCTTTGCGCGCAATATCCAGTGCGTATTTACCCAGAGCGATCGAATTTTTCACGCTTCCCCGCATTACGTCCAAGCCATTCTTCAAGGAGTTGACGGATGCTTTGGTCAGCAATTCGGCTACACTAGGTTCACTGTCCACCAGTAATGGTTCATCGCTTATTCTGGCTCGCTCGTCTTCTGCAGTGGGTTCAGCCACCAAGTCATGCAGTAGCGCAATAAAACTGGCCCCACCGGCACCATCGACTAGTGCATGATGCATCTTGGTGTAAACCGCGAAACATCCGGTAGGCAGGTTTGGGATGTTGTCCAGACCTTCGATGATGTAAGCCTCCCACAAGGGCCGTGACATATCGATGGGTCGTGAGTGCAAGCGTGCGACTTGGATACAAAGCTGACGCCAGTCCCCCGGCTGTGGCAGTGCAATATGGCGAAGATGGAACTCCACATCAAAATTCGCATCCTTAACCCAATAGGGCCGATCCAGGCCGCCGGGTACCTCTACCAGGCGAGTCCTGAACAGTGGGTTTTGATTTAATCTTCGCTCGAAGTTGTCGATAACTTGCTTAAACCGGACTACACCGCCGGGAGCGGTCGAGGGGTCATAAATACCCAGGCCGCCTACGTGTTGAGGCGTATTCGTCTGCTCGAGATTGATAAAAGCGCTGTCAAGAATTCCCAGTTGTTTCATAGCGTTATGATCCGTTCGGGGCGAGCCCCGGATACTTGGCGAAGGGCCCGCGTAGGAGGCCGAAATTGGCGCAATTCTATGATTTCCGGGCGCGCGCCTCCAGCGCCGGTAAGCTGTCGTTTGTCTGTCCGGGGCCGAAACAAGAGATTCGTGGATAGTCGCAGCTGCCGGCTCATGCGTTCTCTATTAGTAATATTGCGCCTCTGGCGTTAATAGAGCCCCTGGCCTGCCAGTCGAACAACTCGCCGCCAAATTCTTCCTGGCAGCGCTGCGCCATTTCCAGAAAAGTCGGCCGCTCAGGGTCACTGATCAAAATATGCTTGACGCCAGCGTTCAGAGCTCGGTCTACCATTTTGAAGACGGGTTCTACCAATTCGTCCCAGAAGCAAATATCGGCTGCAATTAACATATCGAACTTTTTCAGTTTGGCTTTGCTCAACTTTTCGAAGCGGGCAACCATGTGTTTCGTTGTCACCCCGTTCAATTCCGCCACAGCGTCCAGATAGGGAAAAACATTCGGATCGGCGTCCATTGATATTACCTTGGAGCCGAAGGTCTTGGCGGTCCAGATGCCACCGATGCCCCAGCCGCAGCCGACATCGATGACTGTGTCAGTATGCTCGGGTGGATGCTTGCTCATATAGTCGATGAGTAAGCAGCTGGATTTCCACAGTTTGGTGCCGTGAATTGTAGGCGGATTTCCCTGCCGTTTGACTTGCCTGATCGCGGGGTGGGCTGAGGTTGGCATAATAACTTTGCGAAACTTGCGCTCCGCGCGTTTCCTGTTGTTCAAGAAAGTGTCCCCTTGGTATTGGTTGGGTTGGTGGACTTATTCGACCTACTACGGATGGATACATTTTCGCACTTTCAGCGCACAGATTACCAGCGACAAGAGTATCTACTATCCTTGCAAGAGAATGACGCCAGGTGCACTGGGTGGCAGCATGGCGACGGCTGGGGTAGGATGCCTGAGCGTCCGGCAGATCTGCTGGGTAGCCGGGAGCATGATGTCAGCGAGACCGCACGTAGAATTGTTAGAGAAGCACAAGCCTCGGCAAGCGCGCGCCAAACGCACTTATGACGCAATATTGCATGCCGCCGCTGAGCTGTTGGTCGAAGTGGGTGTGGAGCGAATTTCTACCAACCTCATTGCCAAGCGTGCCGGCATTACGGTGCCTGCCCTATACCGCTATTTCCCCAACAAATATTCGGTTTTAAATGCCTTGGGCGCTTCCCTCATGGACCGCCAAAATGAGGTTTTTCAGCTATGGCTGGAAAATACCGATAAGACGATAACGGTTGATTCTCTGCTGGAGGATTTATACCGGGTGCTAAAAGAAACTTATGAGGTCACTCTGGCGCAGGTAGGTGGTGCCCAAATCATGCAGTGTCTGCGCGCGGTAGGCCCACTACAGGAAGTGCGTCTGGAGTCTCACAGAATTGTTTCGGCTGAAGTTGCAGAGTCGACAAGCACCTTGCTGAACAGGCCTATGGACATGGTCTTGGGACTGCAGGTCCGCTTGGCGATTGACGTGGGCTATAGCGCGATAGAGATGGCACTCGAGGATCAGTCGCTGTCGCCTGAGAATATCTTGCGTCAGTGCGCGTTGATGCTGCGCCTCTATCTGCAGGATATTCTCATCGACTCTGCGTCGGGGGTTAAGAGCTCATAGTTAAGAGCTCATAGTTAAGACCTAGTGGCCCTCAACATCTTCAGCCTGGGGCCCTTTGTCGCTGTCTGCGACGTGAAAGGACACTCGTTGGCCGTCCTTAAGGCTGCGTCTACCATCGCCGCGAATGGACCTGAAGTGGACGAAAATCTCTTCGCCATCATCTTTGGTGATGAAGCCGAATCCTTTGGATACGTTGAACCATTTCACCTCACCTTCTTCTCTGTCGGCATCCCCTGATTTCTCAGTGCGAGCGGGGCTGGCACTGGATTTGGACTTGGATTTCGAGCCTGAGCTGGAATTTGAACTGGCGCTGCGGTTGCGGGACACTGCAGTGGACCTGGTCAGCGAAGTCAATAAAGCGGTAGCTATCGTGGCAGCAGCAAAGGCGATGTGAAGAGTCAGGTCGGCTAACTGGCCGCCCATTAATTTTGTAGTAATTATGGAGGCCACCGCAGCGACGATAAGGCTGGTGACGAGTTTTCCTAGCAAGGTCATATTATTCCTTTATTCCTTTATTCCTGATTTAAGCGCTGGCCGGTCTGCCAGCGCGCGCAAGTCTACCACCGATAATGCGGCTTTGAGGGGGTTGAGAGAAATTATTCGCTACCGGTAGTGGGTGATTGCCCGCCGCAGGAATAGAGTATTACCTGCAGGTCCATGCCATGCAGTCGTTTCGCTCAGGGGTGTTCTAAATCTTTGAAACCTCTTCGGCTTGCAGGCCCTTGGGGCCCTCCACTAGTTTGAACTCAACGGCCTGGCCTTCATCGAGGGTTCGAAAGCCTTCGCCTTCGATAGATCGAAAGTGAACAAAAACGTCGTTCTCACTATCTTCCCGGGTTATAAAACCAAATCCCTTGGCGTTGTTGAACCATTTTACTGTGCCGTTAACACGTTCAGTCATTCCCCTATCCCCGGTTTTGTTCCCTTATTATATTTCTCCCGCATTTTGCGGGGGAGTGTTGAAACCGATTGTCTGCAGCAGCTACATCTCGCGAATTCGCTGCTCCTGCTCTCTAAGCTTAGCCAATGCCTGCTCCTGGGCCTGAAGTTTGTCCCTCTCCTTAATCACGACTTCTGCCGGGGCCCGGTCAACAAATGAAGCATTCGACAGTTTGCCCTGAATGCGCTTCAGGTCCTGCTCCAGCTTTTCAATTTCTTTAGCCAGTCGCGACAGTTCCGTGTCCTGATCAATCAGTCCGGCCATGGGCACCAGAATCTCAAGATTTCTGACCAGCGCGGCCGCAGCCACTGGGGCATCCTGACCCTCAGATAGCCAGGTTATGTCCCCTAACTTGGCGAGTTTTCTCAGGAACGGCGCCATGTGCTCCAGTCTGGATTTATCGGTCGCGTCGCCGTTCTTGAGCAGTACGGTCAGCTCCTTCCCTGGGGGTATGTTCATTTCCCCGCGGATGTTACGTACACCAATAATAACGTCTTTGAGCCATTCTATATCTGCGTTTGCAGCCTTGTCTACGGCGGCCTGATCGGCTTTCGGATAAGGCTGGAGCATAATAGTAGCACCGGTTTTGCCGGCCAACGGTCCCACAGTTTGCCATATTTCCTCGGTGATGAAGGGCATAAACGGGTGCAGCAGGCGCAGCCAGGTCTCCAATACTCGGATCAGCGTCCGGCGGGTACCTCTTTTGGCCTCGGGGCTGGCGTTTTCATCCCACAACACAGGTTTAGAGAGCTCGAGGTACCAGTCGCAGTATTCGTTCCAAATAAATTCATACAAGGCCTGCGAGGCGAGGTCGAAACGGTATTGCTCAAGCGCCTGTGCGACTGCCGTTTCGGTTTCTTGCAGACGGCTGATAATCCAACGATCGGCGAGGCTTAGCTCAATCTCACCATTGCCTTGCGGATCACAATCTTCGCCCTCACAGTTCATCAGTACATAGCGGGCGGCGTTCCAGATCTTGTTACAGAAGTTGCGGAAGCCTTCAATGCGGCCGATATCGAACTTGATATCGCGCCCGGTCGACGCCAGCGAGTAATAGGTAAACCGCAGTGCGTCAGTACCGTAAGCGTCTATGCCTTCCGGAAATTGCTTGCGTGTGGATTTTTCGATGCGCTTGGCCATCTGCGGCTGCATCATGCCGGCAGTGCGCTTTTCTACCAGAGGTTCCAGTTCTATGCCGTCGATCAGGTCTATAGGGTCTATCACGTTGCCCTTTGACTTGGACATTTTTTGGCCCTCAAAGTCGCGGACCAGACCGTGCACGTAGACGGTGTGAAAGGGTACTTCCTCCCTGAAATGCAGGGTCATCATGATCATTCTGGCAACCCAGAAGAAAATAATGTCAAACCCTGTGACCAGTACGGAGCTAGGGTGGAAGGTCGCCAGTTCTGGTGTTTCTTCTGGCCAGCCCAGGGTTGAAAAAGTCCACAGGGCGGAGGAGAACCAGGTGTCGAGTACGTCCTCGTCCTGGTATAGCGCAACTTGGTCGGCCAGTCCGTGTTCTTCTCTCACGTCGGCCTCGCTGGTGCCCACATAGACATTGCCCGCAT
Organism: Halieaceae bacterium; assembly: GCA_047633055.1. Taxonomy (GTDB): domain Bacteria; phylum Pseudomonadota; class Gammaproteobacteria; order Pseudomonadales; family Halieaceae; genus CALJFL01. Next base: position 6,747 of record JBLIEI010000082.1, read on the forward strand.
CGTCGTACCAGGCAGGAATTCGATGCCCCCACCAAAGTTGCCGGCTTATGCACCAGTCCTGAATATCGCGCATCCACGCAAAATAGGTGTTTTCCCACTGCTTAGGCACGAAATTAATAGTGCCTTGCTCTACCGCCTCAATGGCGGGTTTGGCCAGGGTCTTGGCATCGACATACCACTGCAGGGTCAGATAGGGCTCGATCACTACACCAGACCGATCACCTCTGGGTACTTTTAGCGTGTGATCGTCAATTTTGTCGAGCAATCCAAGCGCATCCAGATCGGCAACGACCTGTTTGCGCGCATCAAGGCGATCCAGTCCGCGATAAGCCTCCGGCGCGTTGTCGTTAATCGCAGCGTCGTCATTGAGAATGTTAATGACCGGAAGGTCGTGACGGCGGCCCATCTCATAGTCGTTAAAATCATGCCCAGGGGTGATTTTGACGCAGCCGGTGCCAAACTCCGGGTCGACATAGTCATCGGCGATAATCGGAATTTTGCGGTCGGTCAGGGGTAAATCTATGGTCTGCCCGATGAGATGTGCGTAGCGCTCATCCTCTGGGTGAATCGCCACCGCAGTGTCGCCCAGCATAGTCTCTGGCCGCGTCGTGGCAACAGTGAGGTGACCTTCTCCGTTAGTTAGCGGATACCGGAAATACCACATGTGGCCCTGTTCTTCTTCAGATACAACTTCCAGGTCGGAGATAGCGGTGTGAAGAGATGGGTCCCAGTTGACCAGTCGCTGGCCGCGATAGATTAACCCTTCTCGAAACAGCCTGATGAAGACCTCTTGCACCGCATCACTGAGGCCGGGGTCCATAGTGAAGCGCTCGCGCGACCAATCCATGGATGAACCCAAACGACGCAGCTGCTGGGTAATAGTGCCCCCTGACTGCTCCTTCCACTCCCAGACTTTGTCGATGAACTTTTCACGACCCAGGGCTTTACGGCTGGTGCCCTGAGCTTCCAACTGTCTCTCAACCACCATCTGGCTGGCTATGCCGGCGTGATCGGTGCCTACCTGCCAGAGGGTGTTATAGCCCGCCATGCGATGGTAGCGAATCAAGGCGTCCATGAGCGCCTCCTGAAAGCCGTGTCCCATATGGAGGCTGCCGGTGACATTGGGCGGAGGGATCATGATGCAATAGGCATCTTCGCCCCCCTGCGGAGCAAAATAGCCTTTGCTTTCCCATTCCTGGTACCAGCGGGATTCAATGTCAGCGGGTTGGAATGTTTTTTCCATGGGTATTGGCTAGCGGGTCTGTACCCGATCCTGAGCGTAAAGGAGCGAGATTATACGCCTCAAAGGTCGTGTTTTTCCAATTGATAACCCCGGGACTTGTAGAATCGCCAAGATTCGCGCAGTACTTCGAGACTTCTCGCGTCCTGGGTGACGACTTCAGCCACCCGGTGAAAGCGGCTGAAAAACTCCGGGACGGCCAATTTCAAGTTGATCAGCAGATCGTCATGATTGCCAGGTTCCTGCCCCCAGCCGATGGCGATATTTTCGGAATGCTCTTCGCCGCTGATGCCGTGGGGCAGAAAACTGGACGGGCGATAACTCCATAGCAGCGCGTCCATTTGTTTGGCCTGGGGCTCATCTGCCGTGTTTATAAATACACGATGTCCCTGCTGTACTGCTTTATCTACCAGCCGTGCCGCAACGCGAAGTTTATCGCTCGGATCCGTGGCCTGGACAACATAGAAGCCAACCAACGTCATAGTCTCAGCTACCCGCTCTGTCCTGTAGATAACGGGTCAACAGTGCTACGGGTCGCCCGGTAGCGCCCTTCGGTGCACTGTTCCAGGCGGAACCGGCGACATCTAAATGGGCCCAGGGGTACTTTTCGGCAAAGCCAGACAGGAAGCAGGCTGCCGTTATGCTGCCGCCACCAGGGCCGCCTATGTTCGCCAAATCGGCGAAGTTACTGTTCAATTGGTTTTTGTAATCGTCCCAGAGAGGCATTTGCCAAGCGCGGTCGTGACTCTCCGTACCTGCGTCCAGCAGTTGCTCTGCCAATTCATCCTTGTTGGCGTAGAGCCCTGAGGCGTGTGAGCCTAAAGCCACCACACAGGCGCCGGTCAGAGTGGCGATATCAATAACCGCCAGCGGTTTGAAGCGTTCTGCGTAGGTGAGTGCGTCGCACAGCACCAAGCGCCCTTCCGCGTCGGTGTTGAGAACTTCAATGGTGGTACCCGACATGCTGGTGACTACATCGCCAGGTTTGGTGGCACAGCCGCTGGGCATGTTTTCTGCAGCCGCCACAATGGCGACAACATTCAAGTTCAGCTTCATATCGGTAATCGCCTGCATGGTGCCAAAAACACTGGCAGCGCCGCCCATGTCGTATTTCATTTCATCCATTTTAGCGCCGGGCTTTAGGGAGATACCGCCTGAATCGAAGGTTATTCCTTTGCCTATCAGAACATAGGGCTGATCCTTGCTCTTGCCGCCCTTGTATTCCATTACGATCAACCGCGCAGGCTCAACACTGCCGGCGGATACCGACAATAACGACCCCATGCCCAATTCTCGCATTTTCTTCTCGTCGAGAACTCGGGTGGTCAGTTTGTCATTGCCCCTGGCAAGTTTTCGCGCTTCGCTGGCCAGGTAGTTTGGCGTGCATATATTGCCGGGCAGGTTGGCGAGATCGCGAGCTATATTAATGCCGTGCCCGGTGTGCTTGCCGGTATTCAGAGCCAAGGTTGCTGCTCTTACGGAGATTTTCGCACCCGGATCAACCACTACCCGTTTCAGCTGGGTGGCTGCTGCTGGCTTCGATAAGGTTTCGGTGTAGCGATAAGACGCAGTGACCACGCAGCGCGCGAAATATTCCAATAACCATTGTGAACTGCAGCCTTTGGCTTTGTAGCCTGCCAAATGCACGATGGCGTCTTTTGCCTGGCCCCTGGTGAGTGCTCCGGCGGTAGTCTGGCAAAATTGAATGGCTGCAGCCCGGTCCACACTCTTGCTGTCACCACAGCCGACTAGCAACAGACGCTGTGCTTTGCCGACACCAGGAAGCAAGGTGGTCTGCCCTCTGTGGCCGCCAAAATCACCGAGAGCCAGCGTTGTTCGAATAATCCCGCCGGCTTCCCGGTCAAGCTGCTGTGCTGCTCCAGAGAGTCTGGCGCTACCAAATATTGGCACCACGGCACACGCGCTAATGGTGCCGGTAGCATCTTCGATGTTACGGGCGCTGAAGTTGATTTTGCTCATGAGGATTTCCTTCGCTGTGATCCAGCCGCATAGTGTATGATGTTGCAGGTCCGAACTGAACCGTGAAGTGACGAAAACCTGTTGCCCTTTTGCCATCCATGAAGATTCTGCGCTACCTCAATCGTGAAGTGCTCACCCATATGGTGGCTGTGAGCTTTATTCTGTTGATTATAATCATCAGCGGGCGCTTTGTTAAATATTTGGCAGAGGCCGCCGTTGGGGATATCGCAGCAGATATCCTGCTGCCAGTCATGCTCTATCGCCTGCCGGGGTTTCTGGAGCTTATTATCCCTTTAGGGCTATTCTTGGGCATACTGATGTCCTATGGGCGGCTGTATGTCGAGAGCGAAATGGTGATTCTTGCCGCTTGCGGCATCAGTCCGAGGAGGCTGGCGGCCTATACGCTGGTTCCTGCAACCTTTGTTATGCTTGTTGTCGCCACGCTCAGTTTGCTGGTCACGCCCTTGGGTGCCGAGCGCTCGGAAGCACTTTTGGACGATCCAAACTCCTCTCAGGGACTGCAATCGCTGGTTGCCGGACGCTTCCAGTCCCGGCGTGGTAGTGACATTGTCAGCTATGCAGAAAGTATTTCCGCTGAAACCGGCGTAATGCGCTCGGTATTCCTTACTCAGCGCGCCAGCGACAAAGATAGTGACCCGCGCATGGTAATCACCGTGGCCGAGGAGGGGGAAATGCGTGTTGATCCCGCCACCGGCGCCCGTTATATGGAATTGCGGGATGGTTTTCGATACGAGGGCATGCCCGGAGGGTTGGACTACGAGGTGGTCAGTTTCGAGAAGTTCGGCGAGCTGATACCGGAGCCTGAGGGTGGGATAAGAAGCGCTGCGCCCGTTGATGGCAGGCGAACCCTTGATCTTATCAGATCGGATAAACCTGAAGACATCGCAGCGCTGAAGTGGCGTTTGTCCCTGCCCTTAATGGTGCCGATTGTGGCGATTATCGCCATGTGTCTTAGTCGTACCGATCATAGGCGCGGTCGTTATGTAAAAATGGCTCCGGCTTTTCTGATCTATCTTGCTTATCTCATGTTACTGGCCAATGCGCGTACCAGTGAAGAAGAGTCCGGTGACGAGTTGCTGGGCGGCTTTGCCACAGTTCACCTACTATTTTTTGCGCTCGCAATGAGCATGCTTTTTGGCGACGTTGTGCGCACCCGGATCAGGCAATGGAGGCGTTCTCGTGAATCTACTTGACCGCTATGTGGGCAGCACTGTGCTGGTGGCCATCCTGTTGGTACTGGCAATTATTGTTGGGCTGGACGCGGTCACCGCGTTTATCGATGAGGCCGACAACATTGACGAAAATTATAGCTTTGGCCAGGTCTTGTTGTACGTGTTGTTAACATTGCCCGGAAGAATTTATGAATTTATTCCCTTTGCCGCGCTAATTGGTTGCTTGATTGGGCTGGGGCAATTAGCCAGCTCCAGCGAGCTGGTGGTGATGCGCGGTGCCGGCGTGTCTACCGGGCGTTTGGTGTGGATAGTAATGAAACCGGCGTTACTGGTTGCCTGTGCCGGCTTTTTGGTGGGCGAGTATGTGGCACCCCAGGCGGAACAAATGGCCCAGAGCCAGCGCGCGATCGCGCAGAATCCGGGGGAGGGCGTTGCCGGTAAATATGGGATCTGGAACCGGGAAGGCAATACCTATCTGCACTTTAATGCCTTGGAGACTAACGGCGTGGTGTATGGGGTTACCCTGTTACAGTTCGACGCAAAGCACCGCTTGCTATCGGCGCTGAGAGCACAGAGCGCCACTTTTCAGCGTGATCATTGGTCGATGGAGCAAGCGGTAAAAACCGATTTCAACAGTTGGGAAACTAGCCGTACCCGTCACGCCACTCTGCGCTGGGATACCGGGATTACCCCGGAGCTTTTGACCATGGAGGTGGTCGCACCTGACCAACTGCCTCTGGTCGATCTTTACCGTTACAGTCGCTATTTGATGCAGCAGGGTCTGGACGCGGATGACTTTGAATTGGCCATGTGGCGTAAACTACTCCAGCCGCTTGCAATTGCGGGCTTGGTGCTGGTCGCTATCTCGTTTATTTTTGGGCCGCTGCGCGATGGCACCATGGGTTTTCGTATCTTTGCCGGGGTAATTGTAGGAATCGTGTTTCGTACCAGTCAGGATTTACTCGGCCCAGCAAGCCTGGTGTTCGGGTTTTCTCCGCTTTACGCCGCGTTGATACCGATCGGCGTCTGCTTATTGTCCGGGTTTATTTTGTTGCAGCGGGCCCGTTAGGCGTCGTTTAGCTGGGTTTTCTGATCTTTCTTGGCGGCTGCTTTAGGGAGTAATTGCAACTCAGTGCCCGACAGGTAGTCATGCCAATACCGATCATTACGGTCCACAATACACCACAGATATCCCAAGCCCAGGCAAGCCGCAGAGACCGCTGCACCGAGGCAGCGCAGCAGACAAGCCATCGTCGAGGGTGGCTCGCCAGCAAAAGAAACCAACTTTATCCGCCACGCCTGCATGCCCAGAGTTTGGCCATTTTTCAGCCAAAATAGACTGAAAAAAGTGATGATTGTGAGAAGCGCGAGCGACTGCACCAGAAAAGGATGTAGCTCACTCGCCTCTGCGACACCTCCGGTTAATTTGACCAGTGCGCCCTGCAGGCCTAGTGCCAGGGCGACGTTCATCATGATGATTGGCAATACCAGAAAGGTGTCATAGAGTAGCGCCATGAGTCGTCGAAGGATGAAGGGCGGGGGAAGCTTTACTGTTGTTTGTGGACTATCGATCATAGTGCGAAGTTTAGCATGGTAAGAACGGTAATCGCTTCAGTAAGGCATAAAGCGGATTGAGAGCGACTTGGGCAGCATGCTACATTGTGCAGCTTCTGCTTCGGAGCGGTCACCATGGAAGTATTACTGGTTGAAGATGATGCGAGTGTTGGTGAGTTTATTGTCAGCGAACTCGCGATGGCTGGACATAGTTGTGTGCATCGGCTGGATGGTGAACAGGGATTGCGCGAAGCCAGAGCTCAGGGCTTTGATGTGATCATTATCGACCGCATGCTGCCGCAACTCGATGGCCTTAGCTTGATAAAAATGCTGCGCAAAGAGGGGGTGCATACACCTGCACTCGTGCTGAGTGCGCTTGGTGAGGTAGACGATAGGGTGAGCGGCTTACAGAGTGGCGCTGATGATTATTTAACCAAACCATTCTCAATGGCTGAGCTGTTAGCGCGTCTTGAAGTACTGCATCGCAGGGCATCTGCTAACCCGGGTGATACTCCAATCATGCTGGAGATTGCCGATCTTCGCCTTGACTTGATTACCCGGGAGGTCCGTCGCCAAGGTGTCGAAGTGAACTTACAGCCCCGAGAATACAAACTTCTCGAGTATCTTTTGCGCCATTCAGGCCAAGTGGTAACCCGCGCAATGCTACTTGAGCAGGTGTGGGGTTACCACTTCGATCCACAGACCAATGTCATCGATGTACATATCTCCAGATTGCGTCAGAAGATCGATAAGGGTTTTGACGTGCCTCTTCTGGCAACGGTGCGGGGAGCAGGCTATCGCCTGGGTCCACCGGAATCGTCGCCCGTTAGTTGATGGTCTTCTAGGTGGCCACAATGAAGATGCGGGAGGTGGTCACCAGCCTCACTTTTCGCTATATGGCTCGCTACACACTCGGCTTGAGCACGACAGTCTTCGTGCTGCTGGCTGCCCTATATGCCTATTTTAGCTACGACTATTTCAGCGACCTCAGTGATTCAATTCTTGGGGAACTGGAAACACTGGAGATGATTTATCGGGACCAGTCATTGGCAGGAGTGGATAAATATATTGATGACCAGCTTTCGGATCAGCTTGCCGGACGGTTTTCCTATCTGGTGACAGATGCGCAGTCGCAAAAAGTTGCTGGTGATTTGCCTCTTGCACCTCGCTACCAGGAGTTTTCAGGGGGCTGGCTGGGCTTTGAACTTGCGCTGTCAAACTGGGGTGAGACAGTGGATGTGGATTTTCTCGCGAGGCCCGCGGATCTCGGTGACGGCTATCGGGCCATTGTCGCCCACAGCTATGCCGATACAGCCAGGCAGGTATCAATTGTCTTTCAAACCCTTTTTAGGGCGATGCTGGCAACGGTACTGCTGGGTATCGCAGCCGGCTATGTCAGCGCTGCTAAAATGTTGGATAGGGTCGAAAGTTTGAACATGGATCTGACAAGAATAGTGAGGGCCAATCCGGCAGAACGGCTTGATACCTCGCAGCGCCGCGGCTATGTGCGACAGCTAGCAATCGGGGTCAACAGCGTACTGGCTCAGATGGAATCGTTAATGCAGGGCGTGAAACTGGTGTCGGATAATATCGCTCACGATCTACGCACGCCGCTGACCCGAATGCGTAATAATTTGAGTCAGCTGGCGCACAATTTGGATGCCGATAAACGCAGGGAAGTAGATAAGATTATCGACGAGTGTGATGAGCTACTCGCGTCCTTCAATGGCTTACTCAGAATTTCAGCGCTGGAATCAGGTGCGCTTCACACTGGCAATGCGGAGGTCGACCTGGTGGTGCTGCTGCAGGATGTTGTCGAACTGTATGAGCCGGTAGCCAGCGAGAAAA
>JBLIEI010000083.1:0-13371 GCA_047633055.1 Halieaceae bacterium
GATTGTCAGTTAACGCTGGCGCGCAGGAATTCTCGGTAATGTTGCAGCGAAGAAGCTGGGAGACAACTTGATCGCCCTTCAGGTCAGTTAGCTCTGCTGCCAGCATATAGTGTTCTTCGTTCACAAACTGTAAGGGCTGGCGTGCACTGCTATCAGGTACCGCAGGTAGGATGATTTTCTCAACGGCAACGCCCGAACGATCGTGGCTAAGAGCACGATCATTAATCAGTAATAGTAAAAGTCCTGCGGGGCTGGCAGCGATACTGTCAGGTCCGGTCAGTAATGTCGGCGCAGGCTCCGCTGCGAAGCGAATACTTAACGCTATCAGGGCAATCACCGCCAGTACAGCCGCGGCCATGCCACCCAGATAGTAGGTCTGTGACTGTTTTGCACGTTCGCGCACGGCAGTACTGTTTTTGAAGGGGAGTATGCTAAATAGATTGGGCGCGCCGGGTTGGGAAGGGCGGTGGGTTTTAATCGTAGGGTCGCTGGGGCCGGTGCCATTGTTAATGTTGACGTGCATCGGCACCTCAAACCGTGTGCGCAGACGTTTGGAGAGCGCTTTTGCTGTCGCGACGCTCTTGACCTTTGCTTCGGTGGAAGGCATGCCCTTGGTGATGGGGGGGTGGTCAACGTCATAGCTGCTAGTTCGAGGCTCGGCTGCCGCCGGTGAAATTGAGGTGGCATCTTCTCGCTCGATATCCAATTCTTGCAGATCGGAAAAGTCTGTACTCCCGGATTGTTCCTGAGCTGCCATTCTTGCTGCAGCCTCGGCCTTTAGACGCTCCTCTCTGGCTCTGTTTCGTGCCGCCGCTGCGGCAGCCAGATACTTGGCCTCCTCCTCCAGGGCGAGGCGCTCTGCCTCTTCCGCAGCGGCTTTGCGTCGTGAGGCGTCATTGATCGCCGCGTGCTTCACTGCAGCCGTCTTTATTATGGCCTCTGCTTGCTTAGCCTGGCGTGTGGCTTGTTCTTCGTTGGCGATGTGCTTGGCTTTCGCAGCGGTTTCCCTGGACTGGGCTTTTTTGCGGCAGGCTTCCTGTTCGGCGATACGCGCGTGTTCTGCGGCAGTCGCTGTAGCCGACTCAGCCACGGCTTTTGCCTGTTCAGCAATACGCGTTTTTTCGGTGGCTTCTTCTTCCCTTGCCCTAACCTCGATGTTTGTTTCCGCAACTGAACGGTCTGCGATCTGACCGGTTTGATCTATCTCTCTTGGCTTGTTCGCCGGTCTGGGTTTGCGAGAGGATACGGCCCAACTTTGATCAATGCGACCTGCTGCGCGTTGCAATATATCGTGATCCATCCCACGTGGATTTGCTTTTTTGGATGACTCTGATGCGGTTTCTGGTTCGGGAGGTTTTATAATGGACGCAGGCTGGAATTCTTCGCTCGCCTTCACCAGTTCGGATGACAGGCCGATATCGTGTAATTTTCGAAATAGGTCAGCCGCTTCTTTGCGGTCCAGATTGCGACGCAAATTCACGGGCTTGCCGCTAAAGAACATTTCGACCCTTTGCGGGTCGTCTATGGCAAATAGCTTGGCAAAAAGGGGCTTGACCTGCTCCGGCTTGTAGCCGGGCAGGATCTCGCCTCGAAACGAGAGGTTGAATTTATTCACCTCGCGTTGTTGCCCCCTGCATTTTTTATCTACACAAAATGTACGGTTTTTCGCCGTGCTTTACCAGCAGCAAGCGAAGGATAATTCACGTGATTGCGGTTAACTCGAAGGTAAGTCCGGCCTTTCCCGTCAACCTGTTCAGTAGTGCTTCCCCAAGTGCTGTACTGGGCGTCCAAAATCCGCCACCTGTTTCAAGATTATCCATAGCCAGGCATACAGCCGACTCCGCGAGCATCTTGGATGTGGAACCATAACCGGGGTCCATGTCTCCGGTTACTTTGGCTCTTAGATCCTTGCTGCTGTCTTCAGGGTGGCTAGCGTGAAAAAAGAGTTCATAAAACCCTGCTTCTCTGGCCGCTCGATTGGGGCCCTCTCCCGGAGCCGGCAGTACTCTCTGGGCCAGTTTTCGCCCTGGACCAAAAGCCACGGTAACCATACCCATGCCCATTGCCAGGGTAGCGGCTAGCGCTTTGCCGCGGTTGCTACACAACTGTGATTCGTCGTAACGGAAGCCCTCACCCCAGGGGAAACCGGAAATTGCATTGCTGCGCCGAACCACGCGGGCATTGATAGCTGACATGATGAACGGGCACGTCCACTGGTGGAAGTTGTCATCGTAAATGGCGCTCGTCTGATCGCGTTTATCCAGTCCTTTTTCTACACCGTCTGGATAGAGGCAGTAGGGGTCCGCAAGCGCACGCTTAACACTGGGGTCACGCTTTGCTTCTTCCAGCATTTCGAACATGCTGGCGATGGTGCCACCGCTCGCCGCTCCTTTACTTTTGCCGACTCTGGCGCTGACTTTGTCGCCGGAGACACCGTGCTGCTCCAGCATTGCTCGCTGAACATACCAAGTACCCATATCGGAGGGGATGGAGTCAAAACCGCAGGTGTGCACAATTTTCGTTCCTGTGTCCTCGGCCTGTGCTTGCAGGCGCGGTATAACTCTAGCCATCCACTGCACCTCTCCGGCCAGATCACAGTAGTGCGTGCCGGTGGCCACGCAGGCTTCAACCAACGGCGTACCGTGGGTCGCGTAGGGCCCAACGGTGGTGCAAATAACTTTGGCGCGACTGGTGAGGGCGCCGAGGCTGCGCGCGTCGTGGCTGTCAGCAGTAAACACCGCTAGGTGTTGTCGTTCGCTTTCCGCCACGCAATCCTTACGAACCTGCTCCAGCTTGCTTTGGTCACGGCCCGCAATAGCCCACCTGAGATCACCGCGCACACCATACGTTTTCACAAGGTACTCTACGACCAATTTGCCAGTAAAGCCGGTAGCCCCCCACACAATAACGTCGAAATCTTTGCTCATTATTTTACTCCAAGTTGTTGGCTTTTTTTAATTCAACGATAGCCGCGCATATTCTAACTGATTCAACTGCATTGGCTAGTTGACGTGGTCCGGAGTCAGTGCTGGCTATAAATATAGTCAATAGTGCTTCGGGTCTGCCCACCCGGAGGCAGGCCTTGGATGAAGTGTCTCAAGTTCTGGCTTTGGGCGCGGCTGAACTGGCTCCAGACAACTGATCAGAATTGCAGCCGGAGAGGGCCACACCGAGTAGTAAGTCGAGAGCCGAAACTGCTGACAACGTCCAAATTTTCATCGAGGTCTCCCCGTTGATTTCTCCGGTGAAAAAACTCTGCGACGGAGTGCTATCATTTCACTCCGTGCATCATTCGTTTCAGGATAGGTGAGATTATCAGTAGCGCTGCGGCAAAAGCCAGTCCCATCCAAAGCAAGCTTGTAAACAATTCAGTGTAACTTGCAAGGGCGATACCGACATCGGCAACAGTGCCGTCGACAGTTGCTACTGCAGCCATTTTTGATAATTGGGCCGCAACAAATTCAGAATAGGCAGACGCCAGAAACCAGGCTCCCATCATTACTCCGACGATGCTGGGAACCGCGAGCTTGGTTACTGCAGACAAGCCGACGGGTGATAGGCACAGCTCACCAGTGGTGTGCAGCATGTAGGCGAGCACCATCCAGTACCCCGAGACCAGACCCGCCTGGTTAGGCATTGAGGCCCCAACCACCAGTGCGCCAAATCCAAGTCCGGCTTGCGCAATGCCGAGAGCGAACTTTATCGGCGTACTAGGTTCTAGCCCGCGGCTCCCAAGAAATGTCCATAACCACGCAAATAAAGGCGCGAATAAAAATATAAACAGAGCATTGAGAGCGCCAAATTGTGTTGCCCTGAGCTCCATGCCAAACAGGTTGCGATCCATTACACGGTCAGCGTATAGGGTCATGGATGCGGCGCTTTGAGCAAAAAGGGCCCAGAACATCACCGTCGACATGGTCAGAATGATGAGTACCAACATACGACTGCGTTCAACAGCATTACATTTCACGGTGATGAACCAGCCCAGACCCATGAGTACAACAACTGACATGATGTTAAGCAAAATTCCAACGGCGCCCTGGAACTGCAGCATTTGCCAGGCCACGACTACAGCCAATAGGGCGCAGGCGTAAATTGTATACTCTTTGTTCAATCCCAGCGCAGAGCGCTCTTTCAGGAGTGCCGGATTTTTGGGTTCGGCGTGGCCATGGAGGTGCTTTTGTCCCATCAAAAACGTGATCAGCCCGACCAGCATGCCGATACCCGCTGCGCCAAAGCCATAGGCCCAGCCGTAGGTTTCGCCGAGGTAGCCACACAATACTGCAGCAAAAAATGCCCCCAGATTGATGCCCATGTAAAAAATAGTAAAGCCCGCGTCTCGCCTAGGGTCATTCTCAGCGTAGAGCTGGCCGACGATGGTGGAAATGTTGGGTTTCAGGAAGCCGACGCCAATAACAATGAGGGCCAGCGAGAAATAGAATATCTGTAGCGCGCCATCATCGCGCACTATCTCGCCGTTAAGCGAGCGAGCTTGCTCACCTTCAAAGGCCATGCCCAGGTGTCCCAGCACCAGTAAAATGGCTCCGAACACCACCGCTTTGCGCATACCCAGGTAGCGATCCGCCAGCAGGCCACCTATAACCGGCATTGCGTAGACCAGGGCGGCATAGCTACCGAGAATCTCGAGACCGTTGGCGTCTGAAAAAAGGTGGTACTTGGTCAAATAAAGTAATAGCAGGTACTTCATGCCGTAGAAGGAAAATCGTTCCCACAGTTCGGTGGAGAAGCACACAAACAGGCCCTTTGGATGGCCGAAAAACCCGGTATCAGTTGCGGGGTCTTGGATAGCAGTAGCTGTGGTCATACAGGGTTGCCTTGTACTGATTAATTATTGATTTTCTGTGGATAGTATAGGATCACATTGGTTAAACGAACGAACTGCGCAATAGCGCCTTGTTGATTGTAAAAAAGCCAGCACTGAGCGCCGGATTATTCAGGCTACCTGCGATTGCCTGCCATTCGCGTTGATTTCGAGATTTAGCTGATCGTAAAGTGCCTGGGGATCACGCAGACGCTTTATGTTGTCGAACAGCGGAGCCGCCTGGGGATAGTAACTGCGCAGATAAACCAGCCATTGTTTCAGGGGATTGCCTGCGTGATTGTTGTCGTAGTGGGCTATGGTTAAATCCAAATACTGCAATAAAAGTGGCGGGATAGCAGTCCACGGTAACGGGTCTACGCGGGTGCCCGCCACAGCCGAGCGGACTAGCCCAGGTAAGTCGGGTCGACATAATGCACCGCGACCTAGCATTAAGTCCTCACAACCGGTGACCTGCAGGCAGCGCAGCGCGTCGGCTGGGTTCCATACTTCGCCATTGGCAATCACTGGTAGACTCACGATTTCGCGCGCTCGCGCAATTTGGTCCCAATAGGCGGGTGGACGATAACCGTGTTTTTTGGTCCGAGCGTGAATGGTCAGCTCGGTGGCACCTGAGGTATCTACGGCGGAGACAATATCCAGAAACTGCGATTGGTCTTCATAGCCCAGTCGGATCTTTACGGTCACTGGAATATGGGCAGGGACAGCGCGACGTACTGCCGCTGATATGTCATGGACGCGCTCCGGCGAGCGCAAAATGATTGAACCACCATCAGAACGGTTAACCTTTTTGGCAGGGCAGCCGAAGTTGAGATCGATGCCAGGGGCACCCAGTGACGCCGCTAGTGCAGCATTCTCAGCCAGAACGGCGGCTTGCCCACCCAGGAGCTGGACGTAAACTGGCACTCCGGAGCGTGTTTTTCCGCCTGTTTTGAGTTCAGGGCAGAGCCTGTGAAACACCCGCGGGGGCAGTAATCTTTCTGTCACTCGAACGAATTCGGTGACGCAGCGATCTACCCCACCCAGACTGGTGATAAGCTCGCGCATTGTATGATCTATGACTCCTTCCATAGGAGCCAGCATGAGTCTCATTGTCGTGCCCGGATATGTGTTCGAAGCTCATATTATACGTGATGACGAAACATGCAGCAGCTTCTATTATGAGCGGCTACGAACTAATGTCATCTGAGATTGGCGCAGATACCCCTTCCTGATTTATCATTGGGGACTGCGGGTTAAATGAAGCTGAGGCCAACCTCTAATGCAACAAACAATTGTCCATCAGGGTCTGGAGCTGATGCTGTTTGGCATGAGTACGGTGATTCTCTTTTTGACTCTCCTGGTGATGATGACGATGACCATGTCCCGGTTCATTACCCGTTTTTTCCCAGAGGAGCCGTTAGAGGTAGCCGCTGCGTCTAATAAACCCTCTGCGCAACTTTCCGATCGAGAGTTAGTTGCAGTGATTTCTGCGGCGTTACACCGCCACCGCAGTGGCAAATAAACAATAGCGAATGACCCCAAGCCGCGGAGGCTGACTGACCATGGATCAAAATGATCGTACTCTGGGAATAACGGACGTTGTGCTGCGTGATGCGCATCAGTCACTGTTTGCAACGCGCTTGCGCCTGGATGATATGCTGCCGATTGCAGCAAAACTCGATGAGATTGGCTTCTGGTCACTTGAATCCTGGGGAGGGGCAACCTTCGACGCCGGTATTCGTTACCTCGGAGAGGATCCTTGGGAGCGGATTCGTGAACTCAAGAAAGCCATGCCGAAAACGCCGCAGCAGATGCTGCTTCGCGGTCAGAATATTCTTGGTTATCGGCACTATGCAGACGACGTGGTCGAAAAGTTTGTTGAGCGCGCAGCGTTTAGTGGCGTCGATGTGTTTCGGGTCTTCGATGCAATGAACGATATGCGTAATATTGATATTGCAATGCAGGCTGTGAAGAAAGTCGGTAAACACGCTCAGGGCACCATTTCCTACACCCTGAGTCCGGTTCACAATATTGAAACTTGGGTAGAGCAGGGTAAGCGTATTGAGGACATGGGTGCTGACTCTATCGCGATCAAGGATATGGCCGGCCTGTTGCGGCCTTACGTCGGTTACGATCTGGTCACCCGCCTGAAAGCCTCTTGCAGTATCCCTATTCAGTTGCATTGTCATGCAACGACAGGACTGTCCACCAGTACTATCTTGAAATGTGTCGAGGCGGGCATCGATAATGTCGACACGTCGATTTCTTCCATGGCGATGACCTATGGGCATTCGGCCACCGAATCGGTGGTGGCGATGTTTCAGGGGACCGGCCGGGATACCGGCCTGGACATAGAGAAACTGGGCGAGATTGCTGCTTATTTCCGCGAAGTTCGTAAAAAGTACGCCCAGTTTGAAGGCTCTCTGCGCGGGGTAGACTCCCGTATCCTGGTGGCCCAGGTCCCGGGTGGCATGTTGACCAATATGGAAAGCCAATTAAAGGAGCAGGGTGCCGCCGATAAAATGGATGAAGTGCTTCTGGAAATCCCACGAGTACGCGAGGATTTAGGGTTCATTCCGCTGGTAACACCGACTTCGCAAATCGTGGGCACTCAGTCAGTGATCAACATACTGACCGGTGAGCGCTATAAGTCGATCACCAAGGAAACAGCGGGTGTGCTCAAAGGAGAATACGGTGCGACACCTGCGCCAATGAATGCCGATCTGCAGGCCCGCGTATTGGGGGGCGCAGAGCCTATCACCTGCCGCCCGGCAGATCTATTGTCTCCTGAGCTTGCGAACCTGACCGAGGAACTGCGCAGCCTGGCCAAGGAGAAGGCAATTTCCCTCACCTCCGGGGACGGTGAGGTCGACGATGTATTGACCTACGCGCTATTCCCGCAGATTGGATTAAAATTCCTGGAAAACCGCAATAACCCTGACGCGTTCGAACCGGTACCGGATGGTGCCGTTGCGGCGCCCCCCGAGCCTGCCGCTGCGGCGCCAACTGCTGACGATTCCGGGGTTTATACGGTCAAAGTCAATGGTCAGGCGTATGTTGTAGAAGTGAGTGAGGGTGGTGAGATTGAATCGTTGGCAGCCAAGCCCACGCCAGCCGCTGCTGCTCCGACGATTGCGGTCGCAGCGGAGGCCTTATCGGCTCCTCTGTCGGGCAACATATTTGAAGTGCGGGTCGCCGTCGGTGACACTGTAGCCGAGGGTGATGTGATCATTATTCTGGAAGCCATGAAAATGGAGACAGAGGTGCGGGCCTTCCGGTCTGGCACGGTAGTCGATGTGTCGGTGAAAGTTGGCGACACCGTTTCTGTTGGCGATGCGCTGATAAGTATGGCCTGACCTGTAATGGATAATATTCTAAAGCTCTGGAATTCATCCGGTCTGGCTCATATGACACCGGGCCAGGGTCTGATGATTTTCATCTGCTTCATGTTGCTCTTTCTGGCAATCCGCAAAGGATTCGAACCTCTGTTGCTGGTGCCCATAGGTTTTGGTGGCATTCTCGCGAATATTCCCGGTGCTGGCCTAGCCTATTCAGCGGTTGAGAATGCGCTGTATCAGGCTGACGCCATGTTGCTGGGACAAATGATTGACGCCTTGGGCTTGCAGGCTAGCGCCACGGCTAAGGATGTTGCAACGGCTTACGCCTCCGCCGGTACCCAGGTTAGGGTTTTGATTGACGCCCTGGCCGCAGATGCCGGCTTTAACAATGGCATGCTCTATAACTTTTATACTGTTTCTATAGCCAGCGGTGTAGCCCCTCTGGTGATTTTTATGGGTGTTGGCGCTATGACGGACTTCGGGCCCCTGCTGGCTAACCCCAAGACCTTGTTTTTGGGCGCCGCTGCGCAGTTTGGCATTTTTGCCACAGTGCTAGGTGCGGTCGGGATGACCTCCTTGGGTTGGATGGACTTCAGCATTGCAGACGCCGCTGCCATTGGTATTATTGGTGGAGCAGATGGCCCTACGGCGATCTATGTCTCCAGTGTGCTGGCACCAGACCTACTGGGCGCCATTGCGGTTGCAGCCTATTCCTATATGGCGCTGGTGCCGATGATACAGCCTCCTATTATGCGAGCGCTGACCACCGAGGCAGAACGCAAGATTGAAATGGTGCAGCTGCGCGATGTGTCGACGCGCGAAAAAATTGTGTTTCCACTGGTGCTGCTGATTCTGGTTGCCATGCTACTACCCGCTGCGGCACCGCTGCTGGGCATGTTTTGCTTTGGTAATCTGATGAAGGAGTGCGGTGTCGTCGATCGTCTGAGTGATACCGCACAGAAATCTCTGATCAATATCACCACTATATTCTTGGGTCTCTCGGTGGGCTCTAAACTGGTTGCCGATAAGTTTCTGGACCTCGATACGCTGGGTATTTTAAGTCTTGGGATGGTTGCTTTCGCTATAGGCACCGCCTCAGGTGTCATTATTGCCAAGCTGATGAATAAATTTGGCAGTACGCCGATCAATCCCCTGATCGGTTCGGCCGGCGTTTCGGCCGTTCCCATGGCTGCACGGGTCAGCAATAAAGTCGGCTTGGAATCGAATCCGCATAATTTCCTGCTGATGCATGCGATGGGCCCTAATGTGGCGGGCGTTATCGGGTCGGCGGTAGCTGCCGGCGTAATGATCAGTCTGGTGGGTGGCTGAATTCTCCCTGCGTCCATTGGTAGCGGTCACAGATTTTTTGTACACTGTTCGCCACTCCCGCTATCCGAGTTAGATTTTCTATGAATCCCAATTTCCTCGATTTTGAACAGCCCATCGCCGAACTAGAGGTGAAGATAGAAGAGCTGCAGCTAGTAGGATCAGATGCGGATATCAATATTAGCGAAGAAATTGAAACGCTGCGGGGGAAAAGTACCAAGCTCACGGAGAAAATTTACGGCAATTTGAGTGCCTGGGATATTGTCAGGGTTGCCCGTCACCCTCAGCGGCCTTATACCCTAGATTATATTCCGCGCGTATTCACAGAGTTTGATGAGTTGCATGGCGATCGCCATTTTGGTGACGACAGTGCCATCGTTGGCGGTGTTGCCCGGCTAGGGGGTCAGCCGGTGATGGTGATTGGTCAGGAGAAGGGCCGTGCGGTAAAAGATAAAGTGTTGCGCAATTTCGGTATGCCCAAGCCCGAGGGCTACCGTAAAGCTCTGCGTCTGATGGAGATGGCAGAGCGCTTCAGAATGCCTGTCATCACCCTTATCGATACGCCTGGAGCGTATCCCGGAATTGACTCTGAAGAGCGGGGAATCAGTGAGTCGATTGCCCAGAATCTCGCGGTAATGTCCCGCCTGGCTACTCCTGTGATCTGTGTAGTGATCGGCGAGGGAAGTTCCGGCGGCGCCCTGGGTATCGGTGTTGGCGACCATTTAGCGATGTTGCAGTATTCCACCTATTTCGTTATCTCACCGGAAGGGTGCGCCAATATTATTTGGAAGAGCTCAGATAAGGCGCCAGACGCAGCGGAAGCAATGGGTGTAACCTCCAAGATCTTGCAGGACCTGGGGATCGTCGATGCCACTATCACCGAGCCTATGGGCGGAGCTCACCGCAACGTCGACCTGATGGCCGAGCGGATCAAAGAACATCTGGTCACCCAGCTCGACGAATTGCAACAAATGCCTCTGGAAAGCTTACTCGATAAACGCTACCAGCGGCTCATGTCTTACGGGAACTAGCGAGTGTCAATCCGAGGGTCGGCCTCTGGAGTCCATCGATAACCACATGTCAAATCTCCTCCAACTGCACATCGAGCTAGGGAGACAGCTCGAGACTCTGATAGGCGCTGATCACTGGTATGTGGGGTTTAGTGGCGGGCTGGATTCTACAGTTTTGCTGCACTTGATCAGCCGCTGGGCCAGCGAAAATGGCGCAGCTCCGACTATTACCGCCGTCCATGTTAATCACGCTTTGCAAGCGCAGGCCGATCAATGGCAGCGTCATTGCGAGGCCGTTTGTGCGCGATTGGGTATTGAAATTGTCTGCCAGCGGGTGAAAGTAGAAGAGCAGGGTAGGGGCATTGAATCCGCTGCCCGCGACAGCCGCTACCAGTGTTTTACCGAGCTGCTGAAGGACTCCGATGTTCTGTATCTTGGGCATCATCTGGACGATCAGGTCGAGACCTTCTTTCTGCGACTGATGCGTGGAGCGGGGGTCCAGGGCTTAGCTGGAATACCCGGCGAGCGAGCGCTGGGGCGAGGACGGTTGGTGCGCCCATTATTGACGATGCCGCGCGTGCAGCTGGTGGAGTACGCACTTCAGCACTCTTTGACCTATATTATCGACCCCTCCAATCAGGATGATGGCCTTGATAGAAATTATCTGAGAAATCAGGTGCTCCCCCTTCTCGACGAGCGTTGGCCAGCATATCGTAATGCGGTGGCGCGGGCCTCGGGTCATCTGTCACGCGTGACTGGGCTTCTATCGGAAACCCTGGCAGTGCCTGGCACTTGTCACACTGACTGGGGGGATTTGGGTTTTGTGGCTGACGACCTTTGTCAGGAGCCGCAGAATGCTATGGCGCAAATTCGGGGCTGGTTGCGCGACCAGGGCTGCCAGATGCCAGATCTGTCTGCCTTACAGGAGTTCACTCGGCAATTGCTTCGGGGGGACGGGGGTGGCAAGGCCCGACTGGATTGTGGGGCCTACGCGTTACAACGGTACCGGGAAGCTATCTATCTGTTGCCAACTGGTGAGTGTTGGGAGGCATCCGTGCGTGTTTCGCTATCGCCGGGCGAGTCAATAATACTGCCCGGTGTAGGCCTTGTGGCTCTGGAGTCCACCGATGGTCCGGGGCTGATGCTGTCGGAGTCAGATCTGTTGACGCTGAGTTGGCGACAGGGCGGAGAGAGGTGCCGCCTCCTCGGGAAATCACACACTAGTTCGCTCAAACAGCTGCTGCAGGAGGCCGCTGTCCCGCCCTGGTGGCGTCAGCGGGTCCCGCTGCTTTACTGGGGTGAGAGTTTGCTAGCAATAGCAGATTTGGCCTTGTGCCAGACAGACTATCTGCGTGAGCGGCCTCCCGTCGGTGAAAAAAATTGGAAATTATGCTGGAAACCTGATTCTTCGGCTTCTGAGGTTTGAGCTAGCCAAGGCTTTCTGTTAATCTAATTTCCCATCTTTTCGCGGTATTTACGTGCTCTCTGAGGTGTCGAATGAGACCTTGCGTGCAGTTTCCGTAAATCCAAAAATACAGCGTATACAAAGGTTTTTCATGACGCGTTATGTTTTCGTCACAGGTGGAGTAGTTTCGTCTCTCGGAAAGGGGATCGCAGCGGCATCTCTGGCGACAGCGCTTGAGGCAAGGGGGCTAAAAATTACCCTGCTCAAACTCGATCCCTATATTAATGTGGATCCCGGCACCATGAGCCCCTTCCAGCACGGGGAGGTCTTTGTCACCGAGGACGGTGCAGAAACCGATCTTGACCTCGGCCACTATGAGCGTTTTACCCGCACGACCATGAAAAAGAGCAATAATTTTACCACGGGTCGTGTCTATGCAACCGTGCTGCGCAAAGAGCGCCGCGGTGACTACTTGGGTGGCACGGTGCAGGTTATCCCCCATATCACCGATGAGATTAAGCGGCGAGTCGTATTGGGCGCCGGCGACGCTGATATTGCTATTGTCGAAATCGGCGGCACTGTGGGCGACATCGAAGGGCTGCCTTTTCTTGAAGCGGCCCGACAGCTAAAGGTAGAAATGGGTCCCAGCCGTGCACTGCTTATGCACCTCACACTGGTGCCTTATATTGCCACCGCAGGTGAGATTAAAACCAAGCCTACTCAGCACTCAGTCAAGGAATTGCGGTCCATCGGACTGCAGCCGGATATTCTACTGTGCCGCTGCGCCGTCGAGATTGAAGAGAGCGCTCGCAAAAAGATTTCTTTGTTCACCAATGTCGAAGAGCGGGCAGTCATCCCCCTATTGGATGCCGATAGTATTTATCGTATTCCTGGTGCTCTGCACTCAATGGGTCTGGACAGTTTTGTGGTTGATCGATTTAACATTCCCTGCCCGCCAGCCGACCTGTCGGAATGGGATGATGTTGTCGAACGCGTATTTCGAGAGCCTGTAGGTACCGTGACTGTCGCCATGGTTGGTAAATACATGGACTTGCAGGACGCCTATAAATCGCTCAACGAATCCTTAACTCACGCCGGTTTGCAGACCGGTGCCAAGGTCAATATAAAGCACATAGAAGCAGAAGAAATCGAGCGCAATGGTACTGACGTATTAGCTGACGCAGACGCCATACTGGTGCCGGGTGGTTTTGGTGACAGAGGCGTGGAAGGCAAGATAAGTGCGGTGCGCTATGCCCGGGAAAATAACATTCCCTATTTGGGAATCTGCCTGGGTATGCACGTAGCTCTGATCGAGATAGCGCGCAATGTATGCCAATTGGATGGGGCGCACTCTACCGAAATGAATGCGGCCACCCCGCACCCGATTGTTGCCCTTATCACCGAATGGCAGGACAGCGATGGCAGCACCCAGGCCCGGGATGATTCATCCGATTTGGGTGGCACCATGAG
>JBLIEI010000084.1:0-13236 GCA_047633055.1 Halieaceae bacterium
TGATAGTTTTAACTGTTACGTCCATGCTCAGCATTGCTGACCGGCTCATTATGTCGATTTTGCTTGAGGATATTAAATCTGAGTTTCAGATGACAGACACCCAGCTAGGCCTGTTGGCTGGTTTGGCGTTCGCTCTGTTTTACGCCCTTATGAGCATTCCTATAGCTCGATTTGCAGATATCTCCAACAGGAAAAACATTCTCGCGGCGTCCTTGGTAATCTGGAGTGGGATGACTGCACTGTGTGGAGCGGCTACGGGATTCGTTAGTCTATTCTTTGCGCGCTTGGGCGTGGGCGTGGGAGAAGCCGGAGGCAGTCCCCCTATATATTCGATTATTGCAGATTATTTTAAGCCTGAAGAGCGTGCGCGCGCCATGGGTGTTTATATAACAGGCGCAGTGCTGGGGACTGGTGGAGGACTTATCGTTGGAGGTTTGCTAGGCGAAGCAATAGGCTGGCGGCTTACCTTTCTTGCCCTGGGGATACCCGGGGTGCTCCTCGGTGTGTTGTTGTTCTTCACCGTGAAAGAGCCACCTAGAGGCCGTTACGATAGCGGTGACCATGCCTCCAAGCAGGCAACTGACCTGAGACGAACCTTAAAGTCCCTTGCTAGCAATAAGGTTTACGTTCGAGTGAGTGTTTCATTTGCCATGTTGACCATGGTTGGATATTCAATGGCCATCTGGCTGGCACCGATCATGTTAAGAAACTTTGATGTTTCTTTAGGGAAAGTTGGCTTGTACTTGGGAGCTACCTATATTTTGGGTGGTATACCGGGCCCCATTATTGGTGGTTTTCTAAACGATGCATTGGTCAAAAGAGATGAGCGATGGAGAGCATGGATGCCCGCGATTTTCATCGTGATGTCAGTCTTTACTCTAAAGCTGTGTTTGTCGTCGCAAACTCTGTGGGAATTTCTTGGTCTCTTTGCTTTGACTTACGCTATGTTCATGGTTCCACAAGGGGCTACTCTGTCGCTATTGCAGTCTTCTGTTGGGTCGGGACAGAGAGCTTTGGGGGTTTCTTTCGCTCTGCTGGTAAATAGCCTTTTAGGCCTTGCGCTTGGTCCCCTCCTTATAGGCGTACTAAGTGATGCGCTGGCACCTGCTTACGGTGCCATGTCACTCAACTACGCTCTCATAAGCGTGTGTTCAGTAGCAGCCGTGCTTGCTGCGTTTGGTTACCTGTGGACTGCTTTGGCAATGTCTTCAAAACTTCCTGGTCATTCAGGCTGACTTTCAGGGCTCATACCAGATCGGTGAACTGTACACCCGCTCCCGGGTCACCATGGGGATTTCGGAGTCCGTTTCTTTATTAAAGTAGCGCGTATCATAAGCAGTCCAGCGCGGGGTCGGTATCTCTATTACGCGTACGTAGTAAAAAGCCCGTTGTGCCGGGTCAAAATCCGGGTCCTGCCATAACGAGGTTAAACTCACAGCGCCGATAGAGTTACTGTAACTTGAAGATTCGAGGTCCACGGTCGAGGCCAGCGTAGGTGCGCGCCCTGTTTTCGCATCAACCTGACGGGCATCGGACAGCGCCACATCGTAAACGGTTTCCCTGGTCTTGCCTGCGGCCTCAAGCCAGCCCTTAACTATTTGGACCCGGTCGAGATTGGCGCCATCGGGATCTTTTAATGCCTGCACCATAAAGCGGGGTGCGGAACTCCCGGGTGCTGAGCTCAGTTCGCCGCCCATGGGTACACCTTCGTCGTAGCCATGGTCGGCCATGTCGGGTGAGTGCAGGTCACTTTCATCGAATTCCCAACCCCCAAAAAAACGTAGCGCGATCCTGGGGCCGGTGGTGGCGTACACCTCCTTGCGTCTCATGGCGTCGAAGAGGGCCTCCCGTGTATTTTCGCGTGCCCATACCGCAGCATAACCCGACGCTGCCAGTTTCCAGTTGTACCATAGCGTGCCGCCCATCTTGTTCTGCATGCGCTCGGCACTGGGCTCGGAATCGAGGAATTTCCCCCAGAAATTATTGTCGTCTGCGGTGGCCAGCGAGGTATGACTGTCGGTGCTGCCAATCAGTCCAAACTGGTAGGGATTGGCACCCGCGCTCGCCTGCAGTTGCAGACCAAGCTGCAGCGCCGAGCGCGCGTACTCGTGCTTGAGCATGGAGTTTGTCTTCGCCTCACTGCGGCCAATATTGTCATCGTCCCAGGTTTCAAAATCCGCAAATTCATCATCCGGTGACAGGAAAGGATGCGCCTCGCTGTCGCCCTTAACCTGGGTAACCTCATACAAGGGCTCGGCACGCGCCCTCGCTTCCGCATATTGGCGATCAATGGGATTGCCAGCCAGGTCCTTCTCCGCAAACATCATACCGTTGGATATGTTGCCATTGTGTGGAATTGCCATGACATCTCCACCCGTGGCCTCACGGTAGAGGTCGAATGCCTGCCATAACTTTTCCGGGTCCAGGCTATCCAGCGCGGAAAAAGGCGGCAGTTGGGTGGCGCGCTCGGCCCCGTCGCGGTATACCACCACCCGGTGCAGGTTGTTGCCCTTAATCATCGAGGTCCACTCGTAGCCGACAAACGCGGTAAAAGTGCCAGGCCGGTTATTTCGCTCGGCTGCTGCAGCGACGTCTTTCCATACCTCTACCCGAAATTCTTCCGAGAGCTCTTGTTGGTATGCAGGGTTTTGAATACGCACCAGCCACTCCTGAATAATGGAGCCGATGTCACCGGATTCGTCCAGTATCTGTCGCCATTGGCTACCTAGTTTTGTAGCGAGCAAATCAGGGTCGCGATTGACCAGCCTCGGGAATATACCTATAAATTCTGCGTGATCAGCCACCAGTAAAAAATCCAGCGGACGGCGCAGCTGCACCTTCATGCCGTTGCTGGCTGTCACTTGGTCGCCGCGGGCAAACTTCAGGGCCTCATCCGGAGATAGCCGCTTGTTACCAAAGGCGAAGGCATCGGGTGAATTATTGCTGTGTACGTGCAGGTCACCCCAGTACAGATTGTCGGCGCCGGATTGATTCAGCGGCGGAGCATACTCTTCCGCAGCGGCCGCTATGGACAGCACCATTAGTACAGCGAAAATTAGCTTCATGTATTTATTCCTGAGGGAAAGTCTTTTTATTACTCGGCAGTATACGTCGCTTTGAGCTGGCTTATCTATGAGAGCACCTCTCGCGGCCAGAGAAAGCAGGGATGTCGATCCCTATGCTTTGACTGTGCATAGGGATCAGTTCTTCATCAGAACGCGCGGGGTCGGATTTTCAACCAGTTCAAGCACCGTCCCATCCGGATCCTTAAAACAGACAAAGCGGGCGTTACTGCCGGTCGAAGGGGGTATCTGCACCGGCTCGGAAATAAATTCAGCACCGAGGGCCTTTAACTTGGCCATGTCACCATCCAGGTCGGTTGTGCTAAGAGCAATACGAGCAATCCCGTAATGATAGAGATGAGAATAAGGCGGCTCCTCATCTCTGGGATCAAGCCATTCAAGCAGGTCTATTGTGAAAGGCAATGGCGAGCCAGTAGCGTCTTCCAACATCATCAACGCACCTTTTACTCGATAAGGTGGCATGCCCACTGCAGCGGCAATTTCCGGTGTGTTGGTTTCAGGGACCGAGTAGAATTCTCGAAAGCCAAGGCCTTCGTAGAATACCTTTGAGCGGTCAAAATCACTACAGTTAATGTTTACATGAACCAGTCCGGAAATCGCCATTGCACATCTCTTTTGGTAACGGAGCCGCCTGGCTCCATAGCGTCGCCAAGACTAGCTGTCTTTCGCGTCGTCCTGTGCAAACTCAGCATAAGCCTTTGCAGTACCCTGGGCCATCTTATCTCCATCAAAGGGGATAGACATCTCAGAGGTAAATTCCAGAACAATTCTCTCGGGTGTATCCAGGAAGCGAACAAACATGTCGGGGTCGATGCCCTTGGTGAATTCATTACGATCATCGAGACGTTCTGCTGCTGCCATGCCTTGCGCCAGTAAGCCGTACATCCATTGTTTTGTTTCAGGGTCGTCGTGGATGACAGTGTGGCCCTTGTAGGTCACGGTCTTGCCACCACCCATGGATGTTCCCTTACTGGTGATAACTATAGATGAGCGTCCGTCGCGAGCGATGGCCTTGATACGCACCCGCTCCTTAGTGGCGGTCATCCATATTTTGCCCTTTGCGGCAACATAGGCTGTAATCACACCGATAGGATGACCTGCCTTGTTAGCCCAGATAAAAGTACATTCACCACCGCTGCGCAGTAATTCCTGCTCCCGCTCCGGGTCGAGTCGGTACTGCTTTACATCGTCGTAGTTGGTAACTTGTTCAGTCATGGTCACTTCCTTTTTTATTAAGCGATATCTAAATCATTCGGTAGGGCGCTACTGGAGATGATGACCCACATTAAAATCCAGAATTTTTATGGGGGGTATTGCCCTAGCCAGCCCGTCCAGCAACGCATTCAACTGCGTTTGCATCAGTTGTTTACGCTTGCCCCGGCAACGCGAAGAACCCGCAGTCGGCGGTCCCGCTGGCGTGGTGATGAATATGGGCCGCGGTTTTTGATCACTGGAAATCATTCCGACCAATCTGAGCCTTGCTGAAAGTTACACCGCCGTGTAATCTTAAGCAAGGAATTGCTAAAAAAACAATCTGAACTGTTTGCTATTTTTTGATATTCGTTTGATCATGTCGCGCCGTGCCATCAGGTATTGGTGAACGATCTATTGACGGCGCTAAGTTGCAATCCCTATGAACAGAGGCTCGATGCAGTGAAAAATACTCAGGTAACTCTCGCAAAAAGACCCAAAGGTAAGCCCCAGCCCAGCGACTTCGCGGTGGTTGAGTCTGAGACGGTGGCGTTGTCGGAGGGGCAGGCGCTGGTAAAGAATCTCTATGTGTCGCTGGATGCTGGATTCAGAAACTGGATGGACGAGGACTCTGGCGATGATGTATTGCCGGCGATGCCTTTGGGGCAGGCGGTGATGGGTCTGGTTCTGGGGAAGGTTGTCGAATCACGCAATGAAAAAATAGAAGTAGGACGGCTGCTGATGGCGCGCCTGGCCTGGGAGGAGTACTCACTGGTCGACGATTCCGATTGGTTGGTAACCATCGACGATGATCAACAACCGCTTAGTTATCATATGGGAGTGCTGGGTGATACCGGCATGTCGGCCTACTTTGGATTAACGGATATCGGCAAACCTCAGCCGGGAGAAACCGTGCTTATCTCTGCAGCCGGCGGCGCAGTTGGGTCCATAGCCGGTCAGATAGCAAAAATTATGCAGGCTCGCGTTGTTGGCTTTGCGGGCAGCGATGAGAAATGTAAGCGTCTGGTAGATGAGCTGGGTTATGACGCGGCCATCAATTACAAATCTGACGATCTCGAAGCGCAGTTGGAGCGAGCCTGCCCCAACGGTATTGATGTCTATTTCGACAATGTCGGTGGGCCTTTACTCGAAGTTGTACTGAATCATATTGCAGTGGGCGCCCGCATTCCCTTTTGCGGTGCGGTGGCTGACTATTCTGCCGGTGGATCTGGTGGGGGGCCAGGCAATTTATTTCAGTTGGTCACTCAGTGTGCGAAGCTGCAAGGATTTCTCACCCATACTCAGGTTGATCGTTATCCAGAAGCGCGGCAGCAGTTGTCCGAGTGGCTGGCGTCTGGGCAGTTGATAAGCCATGAGCAAATGTATCAAGGGGTAGAGCAGTGCGGAATTGCCTTCAGTGACCTGTTTGCCGGTAATAATTTTGGCAAGACGGTGGTTAAGGTCAGCGCATAACTGCAATAAGGTATTGCCAGGTTAACTTGGCGTTACCCCCTGCAGGCCATCGCGTTGTTAAACCCCGACTCACATCTTTAATCGAGAACTGATCTATGGATTTATCCCTTAGCGAGGAACAGACGCTACTGCAGCAAAGTGTGCAGCGGTTTGTGCAGGATAATTGCGGCGTAGAGCGTCGTCGCAATTTGCGTGACACCGAAACCGGGTTCAGCGCGGACAATTGGGCTCAGTTCGCTGAGTTGGGTTGGTTGTCGCTGCCCTTTGCCGAAGAAGATGGCGGCTTCGACGGCTCAGCCATCGACACCATGGTGCTGATGGAAGAATTTGGGCGTGGGTTGGTGGCGGAACCCTATCTTATTAATGTAGTCATTTGCGGTGGCTTTTTGCGTCGCGCAGGAGCAGAAATACGCAGCGTGTTCTTGCCCGGCTTGATGGCTGGTAGCAGCCAGTGGGCTTTCGCCTTCACCGAGGCCGAGAGCCGCTATGATCTCGCCAACGTTGACCTGGGCGCCGTCCGCGATGGTGACGACTTTATTCTCAACGGCCACAAGGTCGCTGTTCTAAACGGCCACATCGCGGATCAGCTGCTGGTCGTGGCGCGTACCAGCGGAGATCGGCGCGACAATACCGGTATTAGCCTGTTTGTTGTGCCCGCCAGTAGTGACGGAATCTCCAGGCGCAGTTTTCCGCTGGTAGATGGCAGTAAGGGCGCTAACCTGACTTTTGATAACGTAAGAGTGGGTGCTGATCAGCTAGTGGGACAGATCGACCATGCCTTACCTCTAATCGAAGACATCGTCGCCGAGGCGATAGTCGCTATGGGGGCTGAAGCCCTGGGTGCGATGGATGCGCTGCTAGCCGATACGGTGTCCTACACCAAAATTCGGGAGCAGTTTGGGCAGCCGATATCGAAGTTCCAGGCATTGCAACACCGTATGGCGGATATGTATTTGCTCTGCGAAAATCTGCGCTCACTACTGTATTACGCCGCTATTGCCCGCGCTGAATCGCGACCGGATTTGCTCAAGGCAGCGTGTGGACTAAAGGTCAAGATCGGTGAGAGTGGCCGCTTTGTGTCCCAGCAGGCGATACAGCTACATGGCGGAATCGGGATGACCGATGAACTGGGTATTAGTCACTATTTCAAACGGCTGTTGCTCCTTAATACGCTGTTTGGCGATAGTGAGCATCATCTGCAGCGCTACGGAGATTTGTAGACGATTTTTTATGGCTAACTAGCCGTCCCTGAGAATTTGGGCGGGCAATTGGCCACAGATACCGCAGCTAGAGTGACCACCACGGCAACTTGTATGCGTGCGGTGTTTTACTTGCCGGAAGAATGCCGGTAAATGGCAGTATCGTCGTCGTCGCCTTCGTGGAAGACCTCCTCGAGACGATCACCGAGGTATTCCAGCATGCGCTTCACCGACTTTTCCCGCGGGCGCACAATGTCTGAATTGGCCATGCCTTCCATCAGGAACTTGGTGATTTCCATGGCGAGATCATAGAGCTCCCCCCGGCTAGCCCATTCCGGGAACAACTCACTATTGGTTTTCATGCGCTGCTCGTCGTATTTTTTCATGGAAGCCTGCAGAATCGACCTGAGTTCCTTGTCTGTGCGTCCCGCGACGCACAGTTCATGGTGCGCAGTGTATAGATCTGATTTCAGGAATTTCCAGTAGCCTTGTAGCCCGCGGCGGTTGCGTTCATCCAGATCGAGGTCTCGAGTAACGCGCTTGATGGTGCGCTCGTACAGAGCGATCATCTTATCGTGCAGATGTTCTACCGATGCCTGTACCAATTCCGTTTTCGAGGGAAAGTGGTGCAGCATGGCGCCCCGGGATACCTGAGCCTTATCCGCAATTTTTGCCGTCGTGGTCTCTGCATAGCCCAGCGTGACATAACAACTTATGGCAGCGTCGAGAATAGCGCCACGGGTCATGGCGCTCTTTTTAGCCTGCCAGCCCGGTTTGTTTCGTTCTTTTGTTGTTACGGTTGCCATTGTGTTTCCTTTTTGCTTTATCAGTTTCCAGCCAGACGCGCTACGACGGGCGCAAATTGCTCGACCATATTGTTTTCGCCGTCGTCCAGTACAGTGATGTAAGATATACCATAGGTTTCCCGACGGCGCTGCAGTTCATCACATATGTAGTCGACGCTGCCTATAAGAGTGTGGGGGCTGGCCAGTAGAGATTCCGGATCCAGCCCCATCATCCCCGCCACAGAATCGACAGTGGGCTGTTGGTGGTCGGTGACAATGGTCAGGTAGGCACCTATCTCCAATTCTATGTCGTCAAAACGGTCGCCCGCAGCTTCTTCAATCCAGCGGCGTTTCTTGATAGTTTCTTCGGCAAAGCCGGAGAGCGCACCTTCGCGACCCAGGGCGCCAGTCCGGTTGTTAAAGTTGAAGCTTACGATATCTGCTTCGCGACCGGCGATACGCATGATGCCTCTGCTACCGCCGCCTATCATGATTGGCGGGCATTTGGCGCGTACGGGGATGCCGCTAAAGTCGGACCACTTGACCCACTCGCCGTCAATTTCCAGCGGTTCGCCGGCCATAAAGGCTTTTACGCTCTTCACGACCTCTTCGAAGCGGCGGGCCCGGGTGGGAAAGTCGTCAAAGGGTATGCCAATGGCATCGTATTCAGACTGGATCCAGCCGGCGCCCAGACCCAGTTCCAGGCGGCCATCGGACAGGTAGTCCATGGTGGCAGCCTCCTTGGCCAATACCACTGGATGCCGGTAATCCATGCAGAAAACCCGGCAGCCTACTTTTAGCGTATCTGTCATCTCCAGAGCCATGGCGATTGCCGGCACTGCCGCCAACAATTGTGGCGGGTGGGCAGCGGCCTCGATGGCCGGTCCTGGACCGATGATGTGATCGGCGAGGTGAAAGGAGGAGTAACCCAGGTCTTCGGTCTTGCGAATACGTTCTCGCCATTCAGCGGGCGATTTGGCATTGAAGCTTTGCAGGCCGAACCTGAAGGGTTTGCTCATGGCTCTATGCTCCTTTGAGCGGGTTTAAAAATATGGGAATGGGGATCGCAATTTGCCCGGTCATGCCAGCCAAGCCCTGTGGCTCGAAATCAATGATAAGCTGACGACTGCTGTTGGCGCTGGCTTCGTGCATAGCAAAGTTTGTTCAGCATGCATGCCTGATTAACATCACTTAGCCGTTAACTTGCAATTAGGGCCACGTTCGGTCGATACTAAAAAAAGCAAGCTAGATTGTATTTATTGTTGGCGGTGCCGTCCAGTGCTTTCGCAGAGTTCTTGAGAAGCTGGAACTATCGTCCCGATAAATTTCCGCGTGTGAATATAGGTGATTTCTATGACTGACTTCAGCGGCTACTCAGTCGTCGTTACCGGCGCCGGTGATGGTATCGGACGTGCGACCGCGTTGGCCTTCCATGCAGCGGGTGCAAAGGTGCTCGCCGTCGATCTCGAGCCCACAGGACTGGACTCGCTGGCCAGCGCAGGCCTGTATACCAGAGCCGAGGACGTTGGCGGGAAGGGTGCTCCGGCAGCCATAGTCGCTGCAGCGCAAGCCTGCATGGGTGGCCTCGACGTACTGGTTAATAATGCGGGTATCTGTCCGGTGGCGATGTTGGAGGACACCGATGACGAAACCTGGGATAGCGTCATGGCCGTCAATCTCCGGGCCATGTTCCGGCTTAGCAAGGCAGTGCTGCCGCTACTACGCCTCAGCGAGGCGGGTCGAATTATCAATATCGCGTCTGTGTCCGCGTTGCTTGGCAATGAGGGCCTGGGGGCCTATACCGCGTCCAAACACGGGGTGGCAGGGCTGAGCAAGAGTCTCGCGCTTGAAGTTGGTAAGGACGGTACTACGGTCAACTACATCTTGCCCGGTGCCATCGTCACAGGCATTACCCGGAACCAGGTGGAGCAAGACCTGGAGTTCAAGTCATTCTGGGAAAACAAAAGTGCATTGGGGCGCTGGGGACAGCCTGAGGATATTGCTAAAGCCATCAGATTCCTGGCCTCACGAGAAGCTGATTTCATAACCGGGCACGGTTTGGCGGTGGATGGCGGCGCCATGGCGCGAGCTTGACGAGATCCACCGGGGTAGGGCGCACAACTCCCGCCAGCCCTTTTATTCCGTCTAAAAAAAGAAACAGATCGTACTGTTTTTTAGGTCTCAGGCCTGCTAAAATTTCACGCTATTCGTATAATCGGACGTTACCTATGACGCTATCCGCGCGACCAATCGCAAAAGGCCTGTTCAGTTGGCCTGATTCAGACCCCGCGCTGCTTTGTTCACGGTGCCAGGATTGCTGCCGTGCAGCTTTTCCGGCCCAGGCCAGTTGCAGTGCCTGCTGCAGCCAGGATGTCGAGATCGAGAGGTTACCCCAACGCGGTACGCTGTGGACATGGACGGTACAGCGCTTCATGCCAAAGTCACCCTACAACAGTGATGAGTCACAGGAAACCTTCCAACCCTATGGCGTGGGTTATGTTGAATTGCCCGGTGGGGTCAGGGTCGAGGGGCGATTGACCGAGAATGACCCCGATAAGTTGAAGATTGGCATGGATATGAAGGTGGTGTTCGACACCTACCGCACCGACGAGGACGGCACCGAAGTGATCGGTTTCGCTTTCAGCCCGGTTTAAATTGACCTTATAGAGATCAACTACATAGAGATCAACTATGGACGTAGCAATAGTAGGCATTGGTATTCATCCCTTTGGCCGTACCCCCGAGCGTAATGGCCTCCAGCAGGGTGCTTTTGCCGTGCGTTTGGCACTGAAGGATGCAGGGATGGAATGGGCCGACATGGAATTCGCCTACGGTGGCAGCTTCAGCGCGGGCAGCGCCGACGCCCTGGTGAATGAATTGGGCCTGACCGGATTACCTTTCACCAACGTTGCCAACGGTTGCGCGACGGGTGGCAGCTCGCTGATATCAGCAGTGCAGGCGATAAAATCCGGGGTGTCCGATATCGGGTTGGTGGTCGGATTTGATAAACACGATCGGGGCGCGTTCAACGCCGACCCCGAGGACCTGGGTCTCGGTATGTGGTACGGCGAAATGGGCATGATGATGACCACCCAATTTTTCGCTATGAAAATCCAGAAGTACATGAATGACTACGGAGTGACTTCCGATGCCCTGGCGCGGGTCGCGGAAAAGGCCTTTATCAACGGTTCGATGAACCCCAACGCCTGGCGACAGGCGCCCATCGAACTCGATGAAATCAAGAACTCCATGATGGTCAACGACCCCCTTACCAAGTACATGTTCTGCTCGCCAGGGGAAGGTGGCGTGGCGCTGGTGCTCTGTCGTGCTGACCGGGCCCAGCAGTATTGTGACCGGCCGGTGTATATCAAGGCGGCAGCGTTGCGTTCACGCCGCTACGGATCCTTCGAGGTATTCGCACCGTCCCAGGCGCTTGAACATATTGCGGGACCGACTGTCGATGCTTCAAAAGCAGCGTTTGAGCTGGCCGGAATCGATCCCGGCGACGTCGATGTGGCTCAGTTACAGGATACCGAGTCGGGTGCAGAAATCATGCACATGGCTGAAAACGGCTTTTGCGAACACGGTGAACAGGAACACATGCTGGCGCACGGTGAGACCATGATCAACGGCCGCCTGCCGGTAAATACTGATGGTGGATGCCTGGCCAACGGAGAGCCTATTGGTGCCTCTGGTTTGCGCCAGATTCACGAAAACGTAGTGCAGTTGCGGGGCACCGCTGGGGCCCGCCAGGTACCCGGTGACCCGAAAGTCGGTTACACCCACGTTTACGGAGCGCCCGGTATTAGTGCGGTAACAATATTGCAACGCTAGCTTGTCAGTTTGATTAGCTCGCAGAAGTAACCACAGGATGGAAAAGAAAATGATTGAGAAAATACCCCTGACCGAGGTGCAGATAGCGGCGCGAAGCCCCGCGTACTCCTACCAGGACTTGCTGGACAAGGAAACCAATGACGTACCCGACGCACTGCGCTCTGACACCGCGCCCTATCTGGGCTCGGAAGAGCTGCCCATTGAGCGCTGGACGAGCAGGGAGTTCCACGATCTCGAAGTAGAGAAACTATGGAGCAAGACCTGGCAGATGGCCTGCCGTGAATCCCAGGTGGCTAAAGCCGGAGATTATTTCGTCTACGATATCGTAGACCGGTCAGTCGTCATTACCCGGACCCAGGATGGTGAGCTGAAGGCACATCACAATTCCTGCCTACACCGCGGGCGGGCGCTCAAGCGTGGCGCGGGCAAGAATGCCACTGAGCTGCGCTGTCCGTACCACGGGTTTACCTGGGAACTGTCCGGTGAGTTCCGGGAAATGCCCTGTAAATGGGACTTTCCCCATATTGATACGGACGAATTTTCACTGCCCGGTGTGCGCGTGGACACCTGGGGAGGTTGGGTGTTTGTCAACTTTGATGACGACGCCAAATCGCTGGAAGAGTACATGGGCATTCTCCCGGAGCACTTCAAGCGCTGGCCTGCCGAGAATCGCCACATCGCTATGCATGTGGAAAAGGTAATTAACGTCAACTGGAAGGCGGCGGTGGAAGCGTTTATTGAGTCCTACCACGCGACCAGCATCCATCCCCAAATTATGTCCTACCAGGGCATCGATAATTCGCAGTACGATGTCTGGGGTGATCATATCAGCCGAACCATTACCACCTATGCCACCATCAATCCCAGCCATGCGGATATGTACTCCGAGCAGGATTCCGTCAACACCATGCTGGGTTTAGAGGGCGAGATTGCACCGGAAAATCAGGTAGAGGGTCATCTGTCTGCCCGACATCATGTGGCCGAATTGAACTATGAAACTTTTAGCGAAATGAGTGGCAGGGACCTGAAGGAATTCGCCACCGAAGCGGAAATGATGGACTCCATTCTTTACTTCGTGTTCCCCAATTTCGCGCCCTGGGCCGGCTATCATAGCGCGTTAACCTACCGTCATCGTCCCAATGGCGATGATCACGAAAGCTGTATCATGGACATTTTCCTGCTCAACCCGTTCCCGGAGGGTGCAGAGCGACCCCAAGATGCGGTCACTGTGCGTCTTGGGGCGGACGAGCCCTTCTCCAACGCAGCCGACGTGATGGGCGAGTCCCTGGCTAAAATTTTCGATCAGGATGGCGCCAATCTGCCCCAGGTACAAAGAGGTATGAAAGCGTCCAAGGCAGGTAAGGTCAACCTGGCTAACTACCAGGA
This sequence comes from Halieaceae bacterium, assembly GCA_047633055.1. Taxonomy (GTDB): domain Bacteria; phylum Pseudomonadota; class Gammaproteobacteria; order Pseudomonadales; family Halieaceae; genus CALJFL01. Next base: position 12,952 of record JBLIEI010000084.1, read on the forward strand.
AGTCCGCATTCGGCATTTCCACCAGACCCTGGACAAGTACCTTAAGGACTCATGACCATAGTTTTAAGCGATGACCGCCGGGCGCGGGATGAGGCTGTATGGCGGAATACCACGGTCGCGATCGAAGCCTTTAAGAAGGCCCGTGCGCAACCCGAAGAGGTTGCCATCTATCTCGAAAATGAGCCCGATGCCACCTACGGCGCTATCGCCGACGAGGCCCGACGGCTGATTTCAGCCCTGCAGGAACTGGGCTTGCAATCTGGCGATGTCCTCAGCTTTCAGTTC
>JBLIEI010000085.1:0-13060 GCA_047633055.1 Halieaceae bacterium
CACCACGCATGTCGAAAGAGGAAACACGCACATAGCCAAATAGCGAACCGTCAACCACCAGTGCCATCTGACAGCGTCGGATCGTGTTGTCATTCGTCTCCAGAGACGCCGTAAGCCAACCCTTTGGAGGCGTCATGGCCAACTCAGCCACCTCACAACTGGCATTGGCAATACCCAAACCCTGAACAACGCCGCCATTCTGTGCTGTGCTTATAAGACTGTTAAGCATTAACGTCGCGATCAACATTGCCCTAAAACTATACCCATATCGCATGACTGGAACCTCCTTAAAAAATTTTTAAAATATAAGAACCCGATTATCGACTATCAAGCCACAAAAAATCCAGCACGCCGCGCCGGTATCCAGCTTTATGAACATCCGACCCGTACCAACCCCCACGATCGCAACAATGCTGGAGCTATGTATTTAGGTTTGGAGTTTAGCGCAAGGAACTGTAAGCCGCATAACTGGGCCATAGCACTTCCAACTGCTCATGGTCTACAACGGCCCCCGCTGCTGCGTATGAGTTTCGATAATGCGCAACGATTGCTGCTTCATTATTTGCATCCAGTTCTGCGAGCTTTTTCGACTGATTGACCCTTTTACCGAAATCTGGCTGCGTATACGGCACACCCAAGAATTCGGTAATGCACCGAATGCTATTCTCACTAAAAAGATCTTCATAAAGCTGATAATGGAGCTCATCAGAAGTAAAAACCCGCTCGAGGTTTGCAATCGTAATGTCATACTTGGAGCGTATTTCAACATCACCCCGCCGGCAGTAGTTCCTCAGTTGCTCACTCTCCTCCTCCGACATTCTCATTGGTACGTTCTTTTGGCGCTCCATTCTCAAAGCAGACCATATACGTTCGACCGGATCTCTCATGATGAAAATGACCCGTACGCGAAAACCCAGAGCCTGGAGCTTTTCTTTGATCTCTTTATAGACCGATGCAGGCAATGCGCAATAAGACGGCGTGATATCACCGACCAAAGTGGTTGTATCGTTTTTTAGCGCAAGATAATCGAAATATTCATAATAATTGTCTATATTTCGGTAAAAGTTCAAGCGCGTTAACAGGTTGGGGTAATTCGGGGACATGAAAGCTTTGCCCTCTAACAGCTTTTTCCCCTTTTTCACCATAAATTCCAAATCAGAACGACAGTCTGGCAAATGAATTCTGTCAAATACGTGATATTCCTTGTCAAAGCCAAAGTCAGTACTCGGTTGCGCACTCAGGTAATCGTGTATCCAGGAAGTCCCTCCCTTGGGACAACCTACCCCGAGTAAAAATGTTTTCTGCTTTTTGCCCGACATAACCTCTCCTAAGTTCACGCCACGACCAAGACAGGCTCCCGGTAGAAGCAATCGTGCTGTATATATCCGCTAAACGGGATTACGGTTTCTCAACTTATCAACTACCTTCCTAGGGTGAGCTCATTGGACTGGCCCAGCAGCTGAAGAGCTTACCGGCAATCAGACGCGAGAGCGGTGTAACCGCGTTTACCGACGGTTGGTGCTTCATTCTGAAATCTTGGGTTATCAAATGCTGCCATTCCCGCACAACTGGCATACATTCGTAAGTAGTGTGACGAAAGAACCATCGACATCGACACTGGTATGGCGTGGCATTCGTTAAGTCTCAGAATACACTGTAGGATCGAATAAATTCGACAGGGTCGCCTCAAACCCTACCCTTTAATACCCGGCCTTCCCCTCTATGAGTAATCGATAAAACGTCTCGTCCAACAATTCATACGCCGCGCTGCGTGGCTTGCGCACATAGATAGTATCGTCGGCGACTTGATCTCGGTGGTAAGCGTGTTCCCGCAAATCGCCCTTTAGCAATTTAAACGTAACGGTGGTCTCCGCATTGCGCAGCAAACGTATAAACACCGGCTGCGCATAGACCGGCAGGTCACGCTCAACCAGGGTTTGAAAAGCCTCAATATCAAAATCAACATCGTCGCCTAACTCGAAAGCAACCATCCCGGCTCTGCCTTCCACTCCCAGCACCTCGACACCATATACATTGGCCATGTCGATTTGGGCATGGCTATTGAGGACTTCAGCGACCTCATTGGTCGAGACGTTTTCAGCCCGCCACCGGAAGGTATCGCCGGTGCGATCTACAAACTGAAAATGCTTGAGCCCTATGGCAAAACCCACATCGATCTGTCGAATCAGATCGCCGGTGTTAAACCATTGATCGCCACCCTTAAGCACATCGTGGACGATTTTGCTCGCCGTGGCGTCAGCGTTGGTATAGCCATCAAATTCTGAAAGGGCAGTAATTTTGGCCAGCAATAACCCGGGTTCACCCACTGGTACCTCTATACACCGTCCACGATCGTTACGAATAATCTCGTCGTTCTCATTGTCGTAGGCAACCAGTGCCACCTTCGATAATGAAGCGCCTATCGTTTTTTCCTTGTTCAAAAAGTTCATGAAGGACACATTACCCTCGCTGGAACCGTAGAGCTCGCAGATACGCTCCACTTCAAATCGATTCTTGAACACGTCCCAGACGTCAGGGCGCAGGCCGTTCCCGAGCATTTTTTGTAGAGGATTGTCACGCTCCTCCTCGCACACTGGCTGCATCGCCAGATAACGACACAACTCACCAACATAGACAAAGCAGTTGGCCTGGTACTTGCGCACCTCAGGCCAGAAACTGGAGGCGGAAAAACTGCGACGCAGATATACCGATCCACCCGCAAATAGAAAGCTTATCAAACCAGGACCCATGCCGGTTAGATGGTATATCGGTAAACACAGGTACAATCTGTCTTCAGGCTGGGTCAGAAACCCAAGTGCGCAAGTACCCTGCCCCACTGCAACTATCTTCTTGTGCTTTACGACCGCCGCCTTAGGCAGACCGGTGGTGCCGGACGTATAAACGTACAGTGCAGGTTCGCCCGCGGTAATTTCCTGTGTCGAAGGAAGATTTTTTGTCGACAAGGGCTCCATTTCAGCCTTCGCATCTACTGCCCACTCTGGGGCCTCTCCCTCTTTTCCGCTCTGCTGATCCACGGCATCAGCCAGCCAGAAGTAATCGCTACCCTGTACCAGTTCCAACTCTGGCATAACCTCTGACAGCACCGCCGCGCATTCCTCCCCGACAATACAAGCGTTGGCGGCGGTAGCTTCGATACAATGAATCAGTGCAGCACCGCTGAGGCTGTTATTGATCAAGCTCGCTGCTGCGCCGACTTTAACCACAGCCAGCATCGCCAGAATAAATTCCGCGCGATTTTCCATAAACAGGGCGACGATGTCTCCCCGACCCAAACCCCGCGCGGCCAACAAATGCGCCAGCTTATTCACTTCTGCATTAAATTCAGCGTAGGTCCATTGCCGCCCCTCAAACAACAGCATCGTATTATCCGGATAACGCTCTACCGTACTCTCAAACAAAGCGCCTAGAGAGATTTTCGCCTCAGATTTTGCCAGCCTGAACTTCAGTGCAGGAGTCAGCTTTCGAAGTTCCCCCATCACCCGAGCGGCTTCCCGCGTTTTACTCAATAACGCCATACATCATCACCTTTTTGCGCGGGGGCTGCCTGCCTGTTGACAGCCATTGTCATATCAAATTCATAGTGACACTATTGATGTCAGAATTCATCGCTTTAGTAGCCATTTTCGGCAGTCTAACCGTCGATGTCGCCATATCACTTTCAATCAGGGTACTCCACATGTCCGAAACTGAATCTACGTATGTACCGCCTCGCGTCTGGACCTGGGACACAGAAAGCGGTGGGCGATTCGCCAACATCAACCGACCCACCGCCGGGGCCCAGCAAGAGAAAGAACTACCCGTCGGCGAGCACGATTTGCAGTTGTATTCTCTGGCAACCCCCAACGGCGTAAAAGTCACCGTACTATTGGAGGAGCTGTTGGCAATGGGCAGGACAGGTGCCGAGTACGACGCCTATACGATCAACATAGGAGACGGCGATCAGTTCGGCAGTGGATTTGTTGCTGCCAACCCCAACTCAAAAATCCCCGCCCTGGTGGACCGAAGCACCAACCCACCGACCCGGGTCTTCGAATCCGGTGCGATCCTGGTTTACCTCGCAGAAAAATTTGGCGCCTTTCTGCCGAGTGAACCATCGGCACGTGCGGAATGTATGTCCTGGCTGTTCTGGCAGATGGGCAGTGTGCCCTTTCTCGGCGGCGGGTTTGGCCATTTCTATGCCTACGCACCTGAAAAGCTGGAGTATCCGATCAACCGATACGCCATGGAGGTCAAACGCCAACTCGATGTTCTGGATCAAAATCTGGCATCGCGACAGTTCCTCTGTGGCAATGAATACAACATTTCCGATATGGCCAATTACGCCTGGTATGGCGCGCTGGTGCTGGGCAAGTTGTACGAGGCTGCCGAGTTTCTTGACGTTGAGTCGTACAACAACGTTGTGCGCTGGGCTAAAGAAATACATAGCCGACCCGCAGTACAGCGCGGCCGTCGTGTGAATCGCGCCTGGGGACCTGAAGAAGAAAGGGTACTGGAAAGGCACAGCGCCAGCGACCTCGACTAATGGCCACTTAACACCCACCCAGTTTCGGAGTTTCGGATGAGAAATTACAAAACAATAATTTCTGGCCTACTCATGGCCGGGTTGTCACATACATTAGTCGCGCAAGAGCCCTCTCAATTGCTGTTTGGAGATACGCACTTGCACACCTCGTATTCTTTCGATGCCTATCTCAACAAAAACCAGACCGCAGACCCGGATGTAGCCTATAACTGGGCGAAGGGCCTACCTGTAGTTCACCCACTGCATCGCGCAAAGGTGAAAATAGGTACACCGCTGGATTTTCTGGTGGTTTCGGACCATGCCGAGCTGATGGGCGTTATTCGAGCGATGAATCAGGGTACCGCAGTGAAGGAAGACCTTGGCTTGTGGGGTAACCTGAAAAGCTGGTTTTCACTTCTCATGCTCAATCGCGCGATGGAAGACGGCAGCGGCTCAGATCTGTTCAATACATTTCTGCCGGTTCAGCCGCTCAACCCTGGCGGCGACCCGGTGGCAGACCCGGCTAACTCGGTACCCCCCAACCCCTTCGGCGATACACTAACCACCGAAAAAAACGCCTGGCACGAGATCGTGGAGTCCGCCGAGCAGCACAATAATCCCGGCGAATTTACCACCTTCATTGGCTGGGAGTGGAGTTCGATACCCTCAGGCGCCAACCTGCACCGTATTGTATTTACCCCGGACGGCGGCGATAAGGCCCGCCAGTTTGCACCCTACGGCTCCCACCAAAGTCAGTATCCCGAGGATCTCTGGCAATGGCTTGAAGAGACCCGCGATGCCACCGGTACCCGCTTCATTGCCATGCCCCACAACTCTAATATCTCCAAGGGCTATATGTACGCCGATACCACCCTGAAGGGTGAGCCGATTACCGCAGAATACGCCAAGCGTCGCATGCGGTGGGAGCCCGTGTCAGAGGTCACTCAAATAAAGGGAGACTCGGAGACACATCCCAGTGTGTCTCCGGATGATGAATTCGCTGACTTCGAAACCTTCGGCCACTATTTACAGCAGACCGCGCAACCCTACTCGCCACAATCAGGAGACTACGCGCGCTCTGCCTTGCGCCTGGGCCTCGAACTGGAACAGAAAATCGGGGTCAACCCTTATCAGTTTGGCATGATCGGCTCCACCGATTCACACTCGGGCTTATCTTCGGCGGAAGAAAATAATTTCTGGGGGAAGTTTGCCCGTGATTCCACACCAGAAACCAAACGCGGCGGCAACACAATTGGCGGTGGCAAAATCACAGGATGGAGCATGTCGGCTTCTGGACTTGCTGCGGTGTGGGCCAAAGACAATACCCGCGAAGAAATTTTCGCGGCCTTCCAACGCAAGGAAGTCTACGCCACTACAGGTACTCGCTTACAAGTTCAGGTGTTTGGCGGTTGGGCATTTGATGAAGACACCCTAAACAATCCAGATTTCGCTGAACTGGGATATCAGCAGGGAGTGCCTATGGGCGGCAATCTGAACTTACCGGCCAGCGATGAAGCCCAGGCTCCACAGATGCTTATCCGGGCGTTTAAAGACCCCAAGGGTGCCAATCTCGATCGAATCCAGATTATCAAGGGCTGGCTGGACGCGGCAGACGAGCAGCAGGAGCAGGTGTATAACGCCATTTGGTCTGGTGATAGGCAACTGAACGGTAGCAACAAAATTGGCGCAATCGGCAACACGGTAGACCTGGAAACGGGCCACTATGAGAATTCTATTGGTGCTGACCAATTATCGGTACTGTGGACTGATCCGGACTTTGAGCCCAGTCAAAAAGCGTTTTACTACGTGCGTGTACTGCAGATTCCAACTCCGCGGCATTCTCTTTACGATGCGCTGGCTTTACAGTCCGACATTCCGGAGGAAGGACCGGCCACCATTCAGGAGCGGGCTTATACCTCTCCAATCTGGTATTCACCGCAGTCCTGATCTCAGCGCGAGTACCGCATTTGAAATGAAAGATACACTGCACGCACTGGCCGTTGATGGTCACTGCTGAAGTGCCAAACCAATCTACATTTAAAGACGACGATCATGAGCACAAATGAACCCTTGGTAATCTCAGACAAGAACGAAGACCCGGATGCACTGCGGGAGCGCTTTCAAGATTATGGCTACCTACATTTCAAGCACTTTGTTGATCGACAAGAGTGCCAAGCGCTACTCGATGACATTCTTGGGCGCTGCGCACCGTATATAAAGCGCCACGAGGAAGACCAGCGGCCGATTCTTCAGGGCGATCCGTTTTTCGAAAGCGACCCTATCTGGAACGAAGTTTATCCGAAAATTCAGTCGCTGGAGAACTTTCATCAGTTCTTCCATCAGCCCAATATCCTAGCCCTTATGGAGACATTGAGCAGCGCAAAGCCTTTCGTTTATCCGATGAAAATGGCTCGCATTTCTACGCCTAGAAAAATTGGCTATGAAACGCCACCGCACCAGGATGCTCACTCCCATCAGGCGGGCGATACCATGGCCGGCATGTGGATTGCTTTACAGGATATCAACGAGAACTTGGGTAGGTTGAAATTACTGCCCCGCTCACACAAACGCGGAGTACGGAATGTATTGACCGCTGACGGTGTCGGTGGCGTGCAGTGTGAAATTTTTCCCGACGAAAAAACGTGGCACGTATCAGACGTTGAGCAGGGTGACGCGATTATTTTCCACAGCTGCTGTGTCCACAAGGCAGAACCAAATCGCAGTACGGAGACTGTTAGGTTCAGCGTTGACACACGCTTTTGTGATTACGGCGCCCCCACGTTTATCAGCAATTTAGAACCCCATTACGGCAGTCACATTGAGGGTCACAATTGGGAATCGATTTACAAAGACTGGCAGTCGAAGGAACTGCAATATTACTGGCGGGACTATCCGGCAGTGTTCAGCACGCTACTGGAACGCTAAGCGTAGGATCACAAAACCGACCGGCCATCCTTAAGAATGCCCTCTTTAGCCGGTCTCCGCCGAATTCATCCTCAGTTGCTGCCTACCCAACCAAACTGGCTTAGGTGATACCCCTGAAATTCAATACCTAATTTTGTGCCATATCCCTATACTGTGCAATGGTCAGCGGAACCTGGAGGGCGGAAGGCCGTCCTACACAACCTGTTCGGTATCTGGAGCCATACTACTGAAACCGACAATCATTTAGGGAACAATCGTCATGCAGTTCAGCCGAGCCAGCGATCGAATGGCAGTGGAAACTTCTACCCTCTGGGGCGTCCACGACAAAGCCTGCGCCCTGCAAGCAGCCGGCGAAGACATCATTCTGTTCTCGATAGGCGACCCCGATCTTCCCACGCTGGACATTACCGTCAATCACGCCATCGAAAGCCTGAAAGCCGGCCGCACCCACTATTCGCCGGGTGCGGGTGAAATAGAGCTACGCCAGGCGGTAGCCGATATCGAGAATCGCGCCAGCGGTAAACACACCCAAATTGATCAGATCGTTATTCACCCGGGTGGCACCAATGCCATCTACACCACGCTCTCCTGTCTGCTGGACGAGGGCGACGACATTGTTATTCCATCGCCCATGTATGTGGGGTATCAGGGTTTATTAGGCGCGCTGGGCGTCAATATAGTCCATGCACCACTGGATACTGCGAATAATTTCGCTCTGGATGTAGCCTCGGTAAAGCAGGCGTTCACTGACACTACCCGTGCTTTGTTTTTAAACACTCCGGGTAATCCCGGAGGCAATATGATTTCTGGTGAGCAACTACGTGACTTGGCCGCATTCTGCCTCGAACGTGACGTATGGATCATCTGTGATGAGGTCTATTCGATGATCACCTTCGGGCAGAACCACGTCTCTTTACTCAATGCCGCCGAAACTCTGGAAAACGTTATCGTCGTTGACGCTCTATCGAAGTCACACTCAATGACGGGCTGGCGTATGGGCTGGACAGTGTCGTCCGCAGTAACCGCCCAACGAATTCTCGACTTCGGATCTGGCACCATTTTTGGCTGCTGCCAGTTTGTCCAGGACGCAGCGGCCTTTGCTCTGAAGAACGACGAAGAGTACATGCGCGCCATTGCCGACGAGTACCGGATGCGCCGGGACTATGCACTTGAGCGTATCGGTAAGATACCAGGACTGACTGCAAACTCTCCTGCCGCTGGCATGTTTGTAATGATGAATATTTTCGAGGTCGAACCCGATGGTCTGAAGTTCGCAGCGGGCCTGCTCGAAGAAACCGGTGTCTCAGTTTTACCCGGTATCGCCTTCGGCGAGATTACTCGGCACTTTGTCCGCCTGTCCCTAACCCATCCAGTGCGGGTTATGAGTCAGGCGTTTGACCGTATAGAGCGCTACGTCGCTTCACTAGATTAGGACACATGCAATGACTACTTGCGGCGAAGTACTGGTCAAGTTATTGGAGGCCTACGAGGTCAACACGGTTTTTGGCATTCCCGGTGTGCACACGGTAGAGCTGTACCGCGGCCTACCTGGTACCACACTACGTCACATAACACCGCGCCACGAACAGGGCGCAGGATTTATGGCAGACGGTTACGCGAGGGTTACTGGCAAACCTGGCGTTTGTCTTATCATTACCGGTCCTGGCATGACCAATATCGCCACTGCCATGGGTCAGGCTCTGGCCGAATCCATACCTATGCTGGTGATTTCATCAGTCAATCGCACTCATCAGCTGGGCCTGGGTGAGGGGCGCCTGCATGAAATGCCCAATCAGCGAGCCACAATATCCGGGGTATCGATATTTAGCCATACGCTGCTGCGCGCAGATGAGTTGCCGCAAGTGCTGGCTCGGGCCTTCGCCGTATTTGCCAGTGAACGCCCGGGGCCTGTACATATCGAAATCCCGATAGATATTATTACTCAAGACGCTGGCCACCTCGATATATCGGCTTATATTGCGCCCAGCCCGCCGGGACCAGCGAGGCACGCTATAGAGCAAGCGGCTGAGGTATTGGCAGCGGCCAAAAGGCCACTGATTGCGCTGGGCGGCGGCAGCATAGGCGCTGCAGCAGAAGTGGTTGCGCTGGCGGAAATTCTGGGTGCACCGGTAGTCAACACGGTAAACGCCAAAGGCGTTATCCCGTATAGTCATCCGCTTGCGGTCGGTGGATCTGGGTCCTGCCCACAAATTCGCGAAGAGTTTGAGCGGGCCGATGTGGTCCTGGCTGTAGGCACGGAATTTAGCGAGACCGATTACGATTTCTTCTTTACCGGACCCGTAGTCGTGCCAGGACAACTTATTCGTGTGGACATCGACTCCCGGCAGCTCACCCGAAATATTCGCGCTGACATTCCTATTGTCAGTGATGCCAGGCTCGCTCTTTCAGCCTTAAATAGAGCTCTATCATCACACATCAAAACCGACGCAAGTGGTCAGCAACGGGCAGAAAAGCTGAAGTCGTCGTTACGCGCCGAGTGCGATGAAAAGTACTGCGCATTTTTTGATGCCGTTCGGGAGGCTTTACCCGAGGTTATTATCGCCGGAGATTCTACCCAGCCCACCTATTACGCCTGGCTTAATTATGAAACTGAAGCGGCCAGACGCTATTTTCACTCGGCCAGCGGTTTCGGCACGCTTGGTTACGCGATTCCTGCCGCCATCGGTGCCAAACTTGGCCAACCGAGTGCCCCGGTCATCGGGCTGATTGGTGACGGCGCCGCCCAATTTACCATTGGTGAGTTAGCGAGTGTTGTCGAGGCTGAGCTGCCGGTGATATTCCTACTGTGGAATAACAGCGGTTACGGCGAGATTAAGCGCTTTATGGTGGAGGGCGATATCCCTCAAATTGGGGTGGACATTTATACACCCGATTTTTTAGTACTGGCCAGCGCCTTTGGCTGTAAGGTTGCAGCTCCCAAAAATCTGGAAGAGCTCAAGTCCGAATTGAGCATGGCCAACGAGCGGAATGAGCCCACGCTTATAGAAATCAGACAGGAAGATTTTGTTGATGGCTATCCAATGCCCTAGGAATCGGGGACGAGAACAGGCAGACGAAAAACAAAAAGGATGGCTGGACAAAGTCAGTCCGCACAATTAGTCTATGCCGCTGTGATTAATAGACGACAAAAATTTAGCAACAAACCCCTGCTCTGGACGCTCTTGTGTCTGGCACTGTTCGTTGGTGTCCAGGTGATGGAGGCCGGCCATATTCACGACTCCGGTGTTGCACACACCGAATGCATCAAGTGCCAGAAGGACTCTACCAAAGCTATTCCAAGCGCTGGCATCCAACTGGCCAATTTTACTTTTACGCCCCAACGTGTAGTCGCCAGCACAGCCAACGTTACCAAAGCACGGTTCGAATTTGCCCCGATAAGAGGCCCACCCTCGCAACTCCTGTAGACCACTAGCACCCCCCGCTATTTCGTTTTATTGGAGTTCCATATGTATAGAGTATTGCCTCTGGCGCTGGCGATTGCCGGCGCCAACGCGTTTGCCAAAGAACAGCAGATTGAACACGTGTTGATTTCTGTTCCCATCCACAAAAAAGCTGCTGAAACCGCGCTCTCAATCACGGTGTTGAGTGGCGACGAACTGCGCCGACAAATGTCCGCGAGTATTGGCGAGACCCTTTCAAAGCAGCCGGGGCTAACCTCCGCCTCTTTCGGTCCAGGAGTAGGTCAACCGGTAATCCGGGGGCAGCAGGGCCCGCGAACACAGGTACTTCAAAACAGTACCGCCAGCGCCGATGTCGCTGCGCTGAGTCCAGACCATGCCGTTGCAGTGGAGCCAATGCTTGCCAATAGCATTGAGGTACTGCGCGGTCCGGCGACACTGCTTTATGGTGGTGGAGCCATCGGCGGTGTGGTTAATATCATCGACAATCGTATACCGAGCAACTTACAAGAGGGCATTGAAGGCGGTCTTGAATACCGCCACGATGCGGCCTCAGATTCTGACACGGTGGTAGCCCGTGTTGATGGTGGAAGCGGCAAGTTCGCTTTTCACCTGGACGGGGTATTGCGGGACTACAACGATCTCGACATTCCCGGACAGGCAGTCAACAATTCATCCTCTGACCACGATGACCATGATGACCATGATGACCATGATGACCATGATGACCATGATGAGCAGATGGGCGTAGATGGCAAGATCGGCAACACCTCGGGCGATAGCACTAGCTATACCGTGGGGGGTAGTTACCATTTTAGTGAACGCGCCTTTGCGGGCTTATCGATAAGTCGTCTGGAAAGTGAGTACGGCATCCCGCTTGGATCACATGAGCATGAAGAAGAGCACGGCGACGAACACGATGACGAGCACAGCGACGAGCACGACGACGAGCACGGCGACGAGCACGGCGACGAGGACGGTGGCGAGGAAATTGTGCGCCTGGACATGGAGCAAACCCGCTATGACGGTGCTATTCATATCCACGAGCCGTTCGGCCCGATCGAGGTATTGAGAGTTTTTGGAAGCTATACCGAGTACGAGCATGTTGAGCTGGAAGGTGATGAAATAGGGACCCAGTTCAATCGAGAAACGCTGGAGACCCGCATTGAACTGGTACACAAACCAATCGGCAACTGGCACGGCGTATTCGGCGTGCAATGGCGACAGGGCGAGTTTGAAGCAATAGGTGACGAGGCTTATGTACCGGCGACCGACAGCGAGGACCTTGGTATTTTTCTGGTCGAGGACTATCACTCTGGCGACTGGACGTTTGAAGTGGGAGCCCGCCTGGATCGAGCCGAGCGAAACCCTGACAGCACAGGTGTCTCAACCGAGAGCTACACCTCGGTCAGCGCCTCAGGCTCCGCACTGTGGAATTTCGCACCGCAGTGGACCACCAGTGTGGCGCTTTCTCGTTCAGAGCGGGCACCGGTAACACAGGAATTATATTCGAATGTTGAAGCGACTGACATAGAGTCACTGGTAACCCATGTGGCAACCGGGGTCATTGAAATTGGCGATACAGATCTGGACACGGAATCGGCACTGAACGCCGACTTGTCTCTTGCGTGGAGTGGGGACACCAGTAGCGCAGAGCTGACCGTTTTTTATAATGATTTTCGTGATTATATTTTCCTCAGCAACAGTGGGCAGCAGCGCAATGAAACCCAAATTCTCTCCTACGCACAGGAAGATACTGTGTTCTACGGACTAGAGTTCGACAGCAACATACAGCTGGGCATGCTGCTTGCGGGTACTATGGAGTTGCGGGTCTTTGGCGATGTGGTCATTGGCGAGTTTGACGACAGCGGCGATGTACCCCGCCTGCCCCCCGCGCGCATTGGTTCAAGCCTTGACTGGTCAAAAGAAAATATCAGCATCTGGACCGATGTGGTGATAGCCTCTGATCAGGATGATCCGGGCTTCAATGAGGCTGAGTCCGACGGTTACACGCGCTGGGATGCTGGCATAGATATTGAGTTAAACACAGGGCCATTACCGCCTATCGAGCTATTTCTGAAGTTGAAAAACATCAGTGATGAAGAGATTCGACTAAGCACATCGTTTCTCAGAGACATCGCTCCGGAAGCAGGCCGATCAATAGAGGCTGGAGTCCGCTTCAACTTTTAGGAGG
>JBLIEI010000086.1:0-12962 GCA_047633055.1 Halieaceae bacterium
TGGGCAACCTGCTTGAACTCGATCACGATTTCGGAGTAACGATGGTGTAGGCGCTTGCCTGTACGCAGGTAGAACGGTACGCCTGCCCAGCGCCAGTTATCGATGTAGGTTTTCAGGGCTACAAAAGTCTCTGTATCTGACGTGGGTTTTGCTCCGTCCTCTTCAAGATAACCCGGTACAGCAATACCCTCTGTTGCGCCGGCCGTATATTGACCGATGACTGTGTTTTCTCGAACACCCTTTTCATCCATAGGTCTTAGGCAGGACAAAACCTTGAGCTTTTCGTTGCGTACTGCCGTCGGTTCCAGGTGGGCAGGTGGCTCCATGGCGGCTAGGCACAATAACTGTAGCAGATGATTCTGGACCATATCCCGCATGGCACCAGCCTCATTATAGAAATCCCAACGACCGGAAGCGCCTATCGATTCAGAAACTGTGATCTGTATATTGTCGATGTACTTGTTGTTCCACAAAGGCTCCAAAAAAGTATTTGCGAAACGCAGGGCGAGCAAGTTCTGTACGGTTTCTTTGCCGAGATAGTGATCGATTCGATAGATCTGCTCCTCATCAAATATGCGGGTCAGTTGTTTGTTGATGTCGAGAAAGGAATTGCGATCGTCACCCAAGGGCTTTTCAACCACGATCCGGGTATTGGGCCGGACCAACTCTGTGTTTTCCATCGCGGTGCAAATGGGTGCGAATATTTGTGGCGGCGTCGCCAGGTAGATCACCAGATCCCGTTGCGAATCATTTAAATGTCGGTCGCAGAGGACGCGCATCTCTTCATGTGAGGTGGCATCCAGTTGGTAATATTCTATGCGTTGAATAAAAGTCGCCCAGAGATCCTCAGAGAGCTGTTCTGCAGACTTACTTTTTTCGAACCAAGAGCGTACTCGTTGTCGAAACTCATTCTGGGACAGCTTGCTCCTGGCGATGGCGAGTATGCGCACATCTGCAGGCAGGCAAGTGCTTATCCAGAGAGAATAAAAAGCGGGGTATAATTTGCGCAGGGACAGATCACCATCTCCGCCAATAATTAAAAAATCGCAGTTCATAATTGATTTTCTGTCGTCGTTGAATCCACAGCCTTGAATACCCTCACGTAATCTATCTCCATCCTGACCGGAAATATTCGATCGTCGATTGGGCCGCCTGCGCGCCCCCACCAACCGCCAATAGCGAGATTTAGAATAGGGTGGTAGGGGTGGTCATAGGGCCAGGCTTGCCAGCCTGCGTTTTCTCGGAAATAGGAGAAATAGAGGCTGCCATCCACATAGATGCGAATGTATTCAGGATCCCAGTCCATGGAGTAGATATGGAATGCCTTGTCGATATCGGGAACCTCGACACTGCCTTTGCGCTGCTGGCTGTTCTTGGTGTAGTAAGCACGATTGTGTACGGTGCCGTGGACATTGCCCATGTCATAGCCCACATGTTCCATAATATCGATTTCCCCCGAATTGGGCCAGGCATCACAGGACCAGTCTTGCCAGTCGTCGCCAGGGTCACAGGTGCTGGCGTAACGAAAAGGGTCTTTGGGTAGCATCCAAAGGGCTGACCAGGTTCCCTGCCCGGTTGGTATTCTGGCGCGAATATCCACCCTCCCGTATAAAAAATCACCTTTGCCTCTGGCGTCTATGCGTCCTGAGGTATACGCAGCGCCGTCGTAGGCTTCCAGATGCGCCTCGAGGATCAGTTTTCCGTTTTCGATACGAACATTTTTATCGCGATTGGTATAGGCCTGGTCTTCCCGGTTTACTTTGCCTGGCGGCCAGACCTCAATACCCCACTTTCCGGCATCGAGGGTGTCGTCATCAAATTCGTCGCTCCACAGTGGCACCCACTTCCGTGTGTCGGGGGTTTGACTGCGCACGATCAGGCCATTGAGCACGGGGGGCGAGGCACCGCCAAGAAGTTTGATATCGAGTTGGCCGTTGATGACCTCAACGCCAGCTACAGAGCGATCGAGTGCTGAGGAGTGATTGCCGTCACGGGCCCGACGTATATCCATGGCCGAAATAACTTTCAGATCATTTACAAATACGTCAAAGACGCGCTCACCGCTGGCGATATCCTCTGGCTCGGCAAACTGGAAGGTGAGGTCATAGCGTCCGTTAGCCATCGGTCGCTGAATCTTAAGTTGCCCCATTCGGTAGCTTTGATAAACGGTACCGTCCTGAGCTCCGAGAATGTTACCGATAGTACCGCTGGAACCATTCTCGATGCTCTCGTCAGGGGTGTAGTGCACACCGTCACTGCCGGCGTATTCGTCGCCTCCTACGTTCACCGCCCATACCACGGCATCGACTGAAAGCAGAGTTGCAGGGGCGTTGTGCACGCTATACTCTGTGATGTTGGCAGGCCCTGCGCTCGAATGACAGGATGCCAGCAGGCTCAATGTGATCAAGTGTGTGAGAATTCTAGACATTTTCCACTCGCATTCTGATCAGGTTACGTTTTGAGTATCTTGGTCATCACGTCTGCTCGCTCGCGATTCCCAAATACATTGATCTTCTTACTGTGCAAAATGTCGTTGATAGCGGCAAGGAAGAATCGGCAAAGGGGACTGCGAAAGCGACAAAATGGCGTAAAACGTTGTGTGTCAGAGTTCGGGCGTGGAAACCAATGGCTACCGTTCGGTCAAATATATCTTTATAGCCTCCCGATAATTTCGGCTAACCTTGAGCTGCTCGTCGCAGTTCAGGTCCAAAATGTACTCGCCCTTGTGCAACGGAGTGGCTTTTACGATTCGGTCGAGATTAACAATGGTTGATCGATGAATTCGCTTGAATTTCTCCGGATCGAGACGAGACATCAAGTTTTTAAGGGTGCTGCGCATTATCAGGGTCTCTCCCTTTACGTGCACGCACATATAGTCCCCTGCAGCGTCTACCCAATCGATATCGTCGATATCAATAAGTATGGTGCTGTCGTGATCCTTAATTGCGATCTTTCGATCGGCAAGCAGTGCGTCCTCACTCGATTGATCAGGGTCTTTGGTGTTTGATCTGCCGGCAACCTTTTTGGCTATTTCGTCAATCGCCCCCACCAAACACGTCTTTTGATACTCTACTTCGCCGTTAAGTTGAAGGCGTGCTATCGCGCGCATAATTCCACGCTGTAGACGCTTTGCGTCGACCGGCTTCAGTACGTAATCAACGGCATGAAGATCAAAGGCGTCCAGCGCGTACCGCTGATATGCCGTGCAAAAAATCACTATAGGCATCTCGTCTGCCTGAAGTTCTTTAACCACATCGAAGCCGCTCGTTCCCGGCATTTGAATATCCATGATCAACAGGTCTGGAGACATGGCGTGGGTGATGCGGATTGCCTCGCGACCATTTCTGCACTCAGCGACGAGATCGACTTCCGGAATCTCCGACAGCAAGGCACGCAGCAATCTGCGCGCCAGGGGTTCGTCGTCGACGATGACAGTCCTTAAGCGGCGAGAGGGCTGAGTCACTTGTCACCGCCGCGGTGCCGCTTAGAGATTGGTGCTGGTTTGAAGGGAATCCGAATCTGAACAGTTAAGCCTGATGGGCTACCCTCAAAACTATTAAACGAGTAAGTATCAGGGTAGAGGTTTTCGAGCCTCTTGATAGTATTACTCACACCAATGCCACGCCCATCTGTGATCTGCTTTGAACTTGCGCCGGGGCCTGAGTCAGATACCTCCAACTCAAGTTCATCTGCCTGTACGCGCGCTGACACTTGAACCGACCCTCCTTCCTCGCTGGCTGCAATCGCATACTTCATCGAATTTTCAACAATAGGCTGCAGTATCAACCCAGGGACAAGTGCCTGCCGCGCCAGCGGCTCTATTTCAAAGCTGAGGGCAAGCCTGTCCTCGAAACGTGTTTTTTCGATATTGAGGTATAGCATGAGCGATTCCAGTTCTTGGCTCAGGCTCACTTCTTCAAGGTCACCATGCTCAAGTGTGTGGCGCAGGAAATCGCCTAACTGCTGGATCATTTCGCCAGCCTTGCGGTTTTCATTCAGCGTTACCAGCGCATTAATCGCGTTAAGGGTGTTGAACAAAAAGTGTGGATTAAGCTGATATCGCAGCATTTGTAACTGGGCGTGACGGGCTGAGGACTCTGCTTGCAAGCGGGCAAATTTCTCTTCATTTTTAAGGGATGATTCTTCCAGTAATTTTTGGTGTTCCAGCGTTAGCAGCTCGTAATATTTAATGGCGTAGTACAGTACGGTCCAACCCAGAAAGATGGAGAGCGAGCCAAAATACCAGTAGTTGAATTCGTCCCAGACGGCTTTCTCGCCAACTATCTTTGCAAATACCAGTACCCGGAGAACGTTCCAGACGGCACTGAGAACAACTACTGCACAGATGGAAACAAATAATCTTGTAGGAATTGGAAGGCTGAAAGTACGCTTGTATAACGGACGCAGTGGCCAGGTGATCAATACTCCCAGTATGGCGGACAGGAATAGATGACCGATGTGGGCCAAGCTGACGTTGTCATCCACTAGGGTGATGCTTAAAAAAGTGACTATAGAGTAGCCGCCCCAGCCAGCAATTTGGCACAGCAAAAATTGGTAATCCCGATTTCTCAAAAGGATTTGGACCTGAGGGTACTGTGCAAGGGTGGACATGGATTCTCCAAAGCGGTGGCCATGAGTATAGGCTGGTAGGGCTCGGTAATCTAATCGGTGAAATCCCTCTTACTGTATATCTGTGTGGGGCGTTTTTTTCGCTATGCGGATACTGTCCGGCTTGTCGCGCGGCAGTCCCTTTGGGCGTAAAGTAATAGCAGGCCTTTAACCCGCAGGGGAATACTCGGGAGGCCATTAGCTAGTGACAGTGGCTGCCCAGCTCGTGATGAAGGTTTTGCGCTAAGATTGCTTGGCTTATGCGAGCAACAAAATTTTGGAAAGGAAAATCAAATGATTCGCTATACGGTTATCGGTTGTAGGCTCCTCGCTGGTGTGTCGGTTCTCGCGGCCGCTTCAGCCGCCAACTCTGCAGGCAGCCATGATCCGGATCGATCCCACTACTACGCGCCTCGAGCTACCGCGGCACCCGTCGTAGACGGCATCGCCAATGAAGCCGTGTGGCAACGCGCCGAATGGCGATCGCTAGATCAGCATTGGTTGGGCCCGGAAATGACCAGTGATGACTTCCAAGGCCGCTACAAGGTCGCTTGGACGGAACATAAGCTCTATATTCTCGCTGAGTTCGTTGACGATACCCTGAGGGATACCCATAGGCATCCGCTGGAGCAGTATTGGGATGATGATTGTCTGGAGATATTTGTCGATGAGGATCATTCGGGTGGCAACCATCAATACAACCACAATGCGTTTGCCTATCATCTTTCGCTGGACAACCAGGCAATAGATATCGGTACCGATAAACAGCCTCGTAGCTATAGTCACCACGTGGAAAGTCGCTGGCAACAGCAGTCGGATAACAAATTTGTCTGGGAAGTCAGTATCGATATTTATAGCGATGCGTATATTGACGACGGCGAAGGTAATGTACCGGTAGCGCTTTTCGCCGGTAAAGTGCTGGGCTTTATGGTGGCCTATTGTGACAACGATAATAGCGAGCTGCGGGAGAACTTCATTGGCTCCGAAGTGGCCTCCGGGGACCACAAAGATCGCGGCTATATAGACGCGGACTTGTTTGGCACTCTGGAATTGGCCGAATAAGGTGACGGTGGCCTGCATGGTCTGCATATTTTGTTGCGGCGTACCGATTGTCCGTTCTAGCGTAAATTATGCCCTCGTCATCGCAAAGGCATAGGTTTTGCCGAGATACTTCCACTACTATCGAGATTGTCGCCTCTCGGCCCATTGTGTTTTTACTTTGGGACCACTAAATAATTATTATATTTGGAGCGCAATTGCCCATGAAATTCAAAAAGAGTTTACTTTTCGCCAGCATAGCACTGATTGTTAGCACCACTGTCCATGCTCAGGAGCCAGTGCTGGAAGAGGTTGTCGTAACCGGTATTCGTGGCAGCTTACAGCGCGCCATGGATATCAAACGTGATGAGAGTGGCGTCGTTGACGCTATTTCTGCAGAAGATATCGGCAAGTTCGCAGATGCCAACCTGGCTGAATCGCTTCAGCGCATCACCGGTGTATCAATTGATCGTCAATCGGGTGAAGGTAGCCAGATAACCGTTCGCGGCCTGGGACCTAACTTTAACCTGGTTATGCTGAACGGTCGCCAGATGCCTACCGCTAGTTCACCCGAGCAAGAGAGTATCGGCTCAGCTACTCAGAGCCGTGCATTCAACTTCAATCAAATCGCTTCAGACGGCGTATCTGGCGTATCGGTATACAAAACAGGTCGCGCCGACCTCGCAAGTGGTGGTATGGGAGCGACTGTAGACATCTCAACTGCACGCCCATTCGATTACGATGACACTAAGATCGTCATTTCAGGTTCTGGGATTGCCGATACCAGTGTTGAAGACGGCCGTAGTGTTACGCCAGAGTTCGGTGGTCTTTTCGCTACCCAATTAGCGGATGGTACAGTTGGCCTTTTGGCTAATTTTTCTTACTCCGAACGTGATTTCAGTGAGTCTTCTTCACACACTGACGGTTGGTTGCGCGATAATGACGGTAGTCCTGAATATGCTGAATATTGTAGAAGCACCGACTGTACCGGTGTTCCATACATTTACCGCCCTGTGTCAAACATCGGTGAAATTCAGCATAACGAAAGGAAACGGCTTAACGCGGGGTTCGTCGCTCAGTTCAGGCCCATTGATAGTTTGGATATCACTCTCGATTACGTTCTTTCTCGTTTCGAGAACAAGCAAGAGCGTTTTCAGACGGGTTTGTTCGGCTTTATAGCGACAGATGGCAGTACCAGCAACGTAGCGTTATCTGAAAACAACAGTCTTTTGCATATTACTCGTGCAGCTGCTGCTGCTGATGCAATATGGTATAAAAACCAATTGGATATTGAAAACGATTCAATTGGGTTGAATATTAACTGGCAAGCCAATGAGACTGTGCGTCTTACCTTCGATGCCCACTCTTCCAAAGCTGAGAGCCAGCCAGACGGTGATTTAGCTGACGTGACGTATATTGCTCAGGGCCCCCTGGGTAACACCTTTGATCTTACTTATAGCGGTAGCGGGGTTGACATTGCAATTGATGACTCTGGAGCATTCCGTGGTGACGGCGATTTCGGTGGCGGTGACCCAGTTCCTGGTGTTGACGGGTTCCAAAGCCCTGCGGGCTTCTCTCCATTGGGCTCTGTCCTTCGTAACATCGCAGTTGAAAACACGATTGATCAATACCAGTTTGCCGCTGAATTCACCTTTGACACAATACAAATTACAACCGGTATCTCTCAACTTGACTACGAAGTTGAAACCAACGCGACGTCAACTGGCTTCTTTTTCCAAGGGCTGGGCCCTTGTCCGACCTGTCCAGACTATATTGATCAACCGAGTTCAAGTGGCGCGCCAAGTGCTTTCAAGACGATTAATGAAGGTGATATTGACGGCCTGGTCACGAATACTTTCCCAACGCCAAATGATGACATTCTCGCCCAATTCCCGCCAACTTTCTTCGGAGCTCTTGAAGAGTCTTTGGCGCTTTTCGTCAGCGTGAATAGCGATTTTGACATTGGCGACCGACCTGCACGCATAACCGCGGGCCTTCGTTGGGAAGACACTGACGTAACAGGTTCTGCTTTCCAGACGTTCCCCATAGCACTTCAAATCACCGCTAACACGGAAGGCTCGGTTGTTTTTGATCCAAGCGCGACCCCAGAGTTCTTTGATGTAGAAGAAAGCTACTCGGTATTTTTGCCTTCTATAGACATGCAAGTTGAGTTTATCGACAATCACGTAGCGCGTGCTTCTTACGGTAGATCAATTGCCCGCCCCGATTTGAATGGTCTTCGTCCAACCACCTCGGTTAGCGACTATCGCCCAGGGAACTCAACGGCGAGTAGTGGTAACCCGGGTTTAACCCCATACATTTCCGACAATTTTGACCTGTCGTATGAGTGGTACTACGATGAAGGATCTTTCCTGTCTGCTGCATTTTTCTTCAAGCAGGTTGATGACTACATTGTTACTGATGTCGAAAGCGATGTTATCCTGGATGTAAATGGGAATCCGCTACTTGATCCACAAGGTCGTTTCGTCCCGGTGGGTCCAGGTTTGCCAGCGGTAACCGTTACAAGTCAGCCTGGTGACCCAGTTGCCAATTTTGATACAACTCGTTTGCTTAACGCTGAAGAACGCGAAGTTAAGGGTTTGGAATTAAATATTCAACATATGTTCGGTGAAAGCGGTTTCGGGATGCAAGCGAACCTCACTGTGGTGGATTCTGATGCCGAATTTAATTCAAGCAACATAGGTGATCAGGCTATCTTAATCGGTTTGAGTGACTCGGCTAACCTTGTCGGCTTCTACGAGACCGATAGGTTCTCTGTTCGTTTAGCGGCTAACTGGCGTGATGAGTTCTTGTTCGCAACTAGCCAATTGCGAGCAACTAACGAACCCGTGTACACCGAGGAATACTTACAGTGGGACTTTAGTTCTTCTTACAATATCAATGACAACTATAGTGTAAGCTTCGAGGTTCTTAATATCTTCGGTGAAGATGTCAGGCAACGCGGCCGATTTGATGAGCAATTTCTTTTTGAGAATACGCAGGATGCACGTTATACCATTGGTTTTCGAGCAGACTTCTAGGGGTTAGTGATGATCTAAGCTCTGCGTACTCGCGTAATCTGGATGCAGAATTAAAAATATTTAAAAGCCCCGGTGAGTTTCATCGGGGCTTTTTTTATGTGTCACTGCTCTCAATTTACTCAAGAGTGACATCTTGATTTGATCATTACTCTGGACTTGCTATTGAGTTTTACACGCGCAGGCCCAGTCAAGAAAGGCGAAAAAGGACGTAGTAAATGATGAACGAAAATGCCTTGGCCGATCAGTTTTGGGAGCACGGTTATATCGTGCTGCCCAATTACTTTGATGAACAATTGATGGACCAATACAATCGTATAATTCTCGACCATTTTGGTGATGACCCGGGCTATTTTCATGATGATGAATTTCTTAGCAAGTCACAAACTGAGGTTATCCCCTGGTTTCCACAGCAGCAGGGGATTGACACCTTTGATGCGGTCGAAAATAACCCAGGTTTAAATGCCTTGTCAGAAGCTATTATGGGCAAGGGTTGGTATTCACTTTATTGTATGGCGATGTTTTCCAGAAAAGGTAGCAAGGGCCAGGCCTGGCATCAGGACTGCCCGCCAGATAAGGCTGGCATCTTTAATTTGAACCGGTTGATTTATACCCACGATATTACCGATGCCAGTGGCGGGCAACTTCTTGTTGTGCCCAGTTCTCATCGCCGCGGAGAATTAACGGTGGGTAAAGTGGATGAAAATTTTCCTGATCAGGCAGTATTAACGCCTAAAAAAGGCGATCTGGTGTTAATTCATGGGCATTGCTGGCACCGCGTAGCCCCTGTTACGGGCCGCTATCGAGTCTCCATCAATTATCGTTCGGCGGCCCAGCATACTCCAGAAGATGTGACTGATGTATGTGTCTATCGAAATATGCGCTATCGCTTCTCTACCAATACCGTTATTGAAGAGCGTAGTTGAGGCCGTAATGACGGGCGATAAAAACTCTTGATAATTACTAACCCAATACTGCCCGGCTTTAATCCCGACCCATCCATATGCCGGGTAGGGGATGATTACTACATCGCTACCAGCACCTTTGAATGGTATCCCGGTGTACAGATTCATCACTCGAAAGATTTGCGTAACTGGAAGCTGATAACACGGCCTTTAAACCGAGTTGAATTATTGGATATGCGTGGTGAACCAGATTCCTGCGGCGTTTGGGGGCCGTGCCTGAGTTACGCGGATGGTCTGTTCTGGCTAATTTACACCGATGTTAAACGCTTTCATGGCAACTTTAAGGATACCCACAACTACCTAACGACTTGCGAGACTATTGACGGTGAATGGGCTAAACCAATTTATTTAAATAGTTGCGGCTTTGACCCTTCACTGTTTCACGATGACGATGGTCGTAAGTGGTATACCAGTATGATTTGGGATCATCGTCCGGACCGTAGTTTTTTTGGCGGTATAGTTTTGCAAGAGTACTGTCCGTTGGAACAACAACTGACTGGGGATAGTTATCCTATATTTGCAGGTTCTCCTTCTGGCAGTACTGAAGCTCCCCATATCTACAAACGCGACGGTTATTATTACTTAATGACGGCCGAAGGTGGCACTGGTTATGACCATGCGATTACTTTGGCGCGCTCTCAACACTTAACGGGCCCTTATGAAGTGGACCCGCAGTTACATTTTCTTAGCTCCAGTGATAACCCTGAACTTACACTCCAGCGCGCCGGACACGGCGACCTTGTAGAAACGAAGGAGGGGGAGTGGTATGTGGTCCACTTATGCTCACGCCCTTTAACACTCCAGCAGCAGCGCAGTACCATGGGGCGAGAGACCGCGATACAGCAAGTATATTGGGATGATGAAGGCTGGTTGCGTCTGTGTTCTGAAGGCTATTGGCCACACGAAAGCACTCCAGCGCCGCAGATATCAGAAGCCGCCTGGCCAGAACTTGAGCTCAGGTGTGATTTTGAGGGTGCAGAATTGCCTATCGATTTTCAGTGGCTGCGAACGCCTTACCCTGCGGACTTATTCAGTCTAAGCGAACGACCAAGTTTTTTGCGGCTGTATGGCCGTGAGGCTTTAGGCAGCTTTTTTACTTCCAGTTTAGTCGCGCGGCGTCAGCAGGCTTTTAGCTATGTTGCGACTACTTGCCTTGAGTTTAGCCCTGAAAACTTTCAGCAGATGGCGGGCCTGGTTTGTTACTACAATAGCCGGAAATTTCACTACGTCTACATATCCCATGATGAACAAATTGGCCGATGTGTTGGTATTATGAGTTGCCACGGAGAGGCTGGAACCAGCGAAATATTCCCGCTACAGCACGACCTGATTAGTATCAGTGAACAGGGCGCTGTATATCTTCGAGCCAAAGTGACGGAAGATAAATTGCAGTTTTATTGGGCGATAAATCAAAATGACTGGCATGCGATACCACTGACACTGGATTACAGTTTATTGTCCGATGAGGCGGGAAGTAATGAAAATCCCAATTTCACTGGCACTTTTGTTGGTATGTGTTGCCAGGATGTATCCTGTGGCCGAGCTTGTGCCGATTTCAGTTTCTTTGAATATATCGATAAGGGTCCGCTTCTGAGCCGCTAAAACTATAAGTCGAGTACTACGTGCTTACTTTTGCGGACGATATTTAATTATGTATTTGCTAATGTTCAAGTAACTGTCGACCCAGTATATTTCCTGGTTGTTCGCTAGAAATTCCAATAACTCCTCGTGCGCTTTGGAGGATACGGTGAGGTAGTCTCCACCGATCCCATGAAAAATAATATTAAAGAGTTTGGTGCCCTTTGCTGACTCGGTCTTTACGCGATCAATGAGCGTCTGGCCAGAACTCTCTGTTGGCCCCCATATTGTCGCAAAGCCCGGCTCAACCAGCTCGAAGCCCTTTACTGAGACAAACAGGTTGCGTATTGCTGGTATATAGTCTTTGCCGCTGACAACAGTATCTCCACAAGGTGGCGTATAAGTGCGTTCGGTTTCGCCGTCAATGGCATGTAAATAGCTGTTGGCAACGTTGGTTTCGTGCACTATCTTTTCAATCTGATAGTTATCAATATTGTAGTAGCTGGCAACCCATTCTCTATCGGGTAGTGAGGTGCTGCAGGGGTGGTATATCGTGTGGTTGCCCAGCTCATGCCCATTAGCCGCCGCTGCTCGCCATTCGTCTAGTCGGGTTTTTAGAGTGGGTGATGCCAGCGTTAAATAAAAAGACGCCCTTAAATTGTGTCGGTCCAGTGCTGGTATAGCGTTGTCCAATTGCGAATCGATGGCGTCATCATAGGACAAACTAATGGCCATCCTCTCGCCCCTTGGCCATGCAAATAGGCTACCGGAGGTTTTATTTTTGGATGGTGATAACTCGCCTTCAAACGCCACTTGCAGGCCTGATTCGGCCGACACTGCAATCGAAGTTGAACCCATATAAAGCGCACACGCAATTACCATAGGATAGCGAGCCATCTTTCGTAGGTAGTTCACGGTTTCTTAACCTCGAGTTGTTGATTCGAAGACACGCTGCCCACACATCGACAGCAAGTCATTTACCCCTAATCGCAGCAGACTAACGGGAGGTGATCACCTATACAATCCTGATGCGTTTAGATGGATCTTGACCGGGATAAGGTGGGTTTACATTGCTCCTGATCCCCATGCAAACCAGTAAAAAAATGTAATGGTGCGCAGTGAGTCCGTTTTGCCTCAAACTGGGTCCGTTTAGCCGTATTTTGATAGCCATACTGTGACCGGAGCGCGAATAATGGCAGTACAACATTTCAATTACCCCGTTCATACCCGATAGCGGATGACGGCACGTGTATTTTGCAGAGTCAGATCTGCGCCAGGAGCACAATTTTAATGCCACAGGATTCCAATTTGCAGCAGGCGCCAGAGACTGTAAAAAGCGCCGCAGAGAGAGCAAGAGATCTCGTTGCGCAGATGACTTTGACCGAGAAAATTGGTCAAATGAGCCAGGTCAATGGCGGTGGTCATGACCTGCACCAGGCTATCCGTGAGGGCCGTGTGGGTTCGGTGCTGAACGAAGTCCACCTTGAAGAAGTCAATGAACTCCAGCGTATAGCCATGGTGGAAAGCCGTCTTGGTGTGCCGCTGTTGATTGGACGTGACGTCATTCATGGCTTCAAGACAATTTTCCCCATCCCTCTGGGTCAGGCGGCCAGTTGGGATCCGTCGGTGATAGAGCGCGGTGCAGCGGTGGCAGCGGCAGAGGCGGCGGCTTCCGGTGTTAACTGGACATTCGCGCCTATGATTGACATTACCCGTGACCCCCGCTGGGGCAGAA
>JBLIEI010000087.1:0-11727 GCA_047633055.1 Halieaceae bacterium
GGAGTTGATTGAGCAGCCGGTTTTTTCTAAGGATTTTGGTCAACAATTTGCAAGCTTAGGCGCGGTGGAGGGGATTGCGCCAAGTCGGTTGTTGCGTGGCTCCTTAAATTTAGCACTTGGGCATTTTCTGACGCTTTTTGCGCAATTGGTTGAATCCTTAAGCGGAGATAGTCGGCGCACCGACAGTGCTCGTCATGTTGCGGGAGAGGGTGCTCTCGATATTGGGCAATGGAGAGCATTGGCTGATGGCGTGCTTGAAGATGACGATATCAAAGACATCAAGCTAATTACCTACCTGACATCGATCGTTAGTGACGCTGCGACTGTTTCGTACTATTCAGACCTTCGTGAAAGATTGGTCATCGGTAACCCACACGCCATCTACCCAACATCAGGATACAGAGAATCTGATGGCTCAGTGGTTAGTACTTCTGATAATCTGACGAGCGAAGCCGTAATGAGCTTTAGTACGTTCGCGACGATCCGAACTGTCGACGACTCTCTAAATTGTGGCAATAACGTATTGCGAGATATCTACAAACCTCTGGGCCGCTGCGTCTGTTTGATCGACGAAAATGTCGAGACAATCTATGGCCGCGAAATCAGCACGTATTTTGAACACCATAATATTAGTCTCGAAAAATTAGTGTATCGGGCTATGGAGATTGATAAGGGCATCGACACTGTAGAGAGTATGTTGGGTGATTTTAAACGCTGTGGCGTTTCACGTAATGAACCTATTTTGATTATAGGCGGCGGTGTTTTGTCTGATACGGGAGGTCTAGCCTCGGCATTATACGGACGAAATACACCCTATGTGATGTTGTCTACCTCGATCGTCACAGGTATTGATGCTGGTCCATCACCGCGCACGTGTTGCGATGGGTTTGGCTACAAAAATTTGTTAGGTGCTTATCATCCACCCGTCGTTTCAATTACGGATAGATTTTTCTTTAAATCTTTGAGTGAAGGCTGGTTGCGTCATGGCATCGCTGAGATTATCAAAATGGCTGTTGTTAAAAACCTCACGTTATTTGAGCAGTTAGAGTCGGCGAATGCAGCGTTAATTTCTACGCGCTTTGGTACCAAGGACTGCAACGACAATGATGCCATCCAAACACAGTCGCAAGCAATTCTTGGGGGAGCCCTTAAGTCTTATATTGAGGCTGAATATGACAATCTTTATGAGACTCATCAGTGTAGGCCCCATGCGTACGGGCACACCTGGTCCCCTGGATTTGAGATAGAAGCAGGGCTTCTGCATGGCCACGCGGTCGCAATTGGAATGGGACTGGGCGCCTATCTGAGTCATCAGGCGGGTTGGATAACCGGAAATGAATTGTTTCGGATTCTAAAACTGATGAGCGACTTTGGTCTGAGCCTTTGGCATGACATTTTGGAGGACCAAAATGTCATGGAAGCGTCACATGCAAAAATTATAGAGAAACGTGGCGGTAATCTTGTTGCGCCTCTTCCAAGAGGCGGCATAGGGAGCTGTGGGTATTTGAATGATCTTAGCGCGGTAGATTTATGTGCGGCTATTCCACTATACAAGAGCATGTGCGCCACTTTCCCTAGAGACGGAAGGGGTGTTGAGCCTTTGTGTAGCGATGTTGGCTTGGAGAGCCCGTCGACTGTAGCGGCCGCATCGTAACGCTCACCCTTCTTAAAACGATTAATCTGTTTGGAAATGACTTATGAAGTTCTCACATATAATTTTTGGTGGTATTGGAACCCTGGTTGAAACCTCCGAGTATCAGTATCAAGCGTACAACACTGCGCTAGTGCTCAACGATATCGACTACCATTGGGAGCGTGAAGATTATGTCGCATCGCTGTCAATCAGCGGCGGGCCTCTGCGCCTGGAAATGATTCAAATGGAAAACGGCAGTCGACTAACCGGTGAGCAAATAGTCAACGTTCATCTCGATAAGACCCGTGTTTTCAATGCGCTCATTCGCGAAGGGGGTCTCAAGTTGAGGGAGGGGGCCGATGAGTTGATACAGTTTTGTTTGAAACGAGACGTGAAGCTAGCATGGGCAACTACCACTAGCCAAGACAACATCGACGCAATTACTGACTCTTTGCACAACGACTTATTGGTTCAATCATTGGTAAAAACCACAAATTCAACCTTTGTCGAGAACCCAAAGCCAAACCCTGAAATCTACGAAAAAATGATGGCGTCTCTGGGCATCGCCGTGAACGATGTGATTGCCATCGAAGATAGTCCTAGTGGTGTCAAATCTGCGTGTGATGCTGGAATTACGACCCTAGCGTTTCCAGGTGAAATGAACTCAGGCAAAGACTTTCCTGCTGCGCTCAAGATTATTTCAGGGCTCAGCGAGGTCGTTGAGTATATTGAGTAAGCCATAAGGAGCCATAAGGGGCCAGAGCCCATTAACAGAGACTAAGACTTATTCGCCGGCCGACCAGGCAATGGTTGCCCCAGTTTTAATGCAAGTGTCGCTTCAATTTCCGCCCGAAAGTTACTATTACCCAGTGGGGTGCCAGACTGGGTATGAATTCTGAGCGAACTCAGATCTGCAGCAGCCATTGATTCCTTAAAAAGTAACCGATAGTTCTGTGCTCGGTCAGGCTCGCTGCTCCCTAGTTGTTGATATTCTGCATGCTCCGTGATCAGCCTATCTTCCAGTTCAAGCCCATTTCTGCCATAACTAGACCATGAATACTCGCCAGGGTGCTCGACCATCGCACCGGTAACGGTCGAGAGCTTCTGATAGCAGTGACAGGTAGACCTCGTAATCCAATTTCTCAAAGAAAACAGCCTGACGGTTATTCCCTCTTTGAACAATATGGACAGGCAATCCGACAACAAAAAATCGAGGCTTCCGTGGCACGCTCAGAATCATCCATGATTCATAAAAACCCACTATAAAGCCATCACCGAATCAAACGAACATCATTAAAGGGCTCTGACCCCGTATTTCTCCGTATTTCTTGACTAACAAAGTTCACTTTCTACGTACTGATAATAATTAGCAATTGCCAAGCCTGCCGCGACACTGGTAAAGGGATCGTGCTCAACAACTTTACCTCTGAACTGGTTGTCGAGAATATCTTTCACTGCCGGGATTAGTGAGGAGCCCCCGGTGCGAAGAACGAGATCTATATCATCAGGCCGGCAATTGGCCTTTTTGAGAACGACAGTGATCGCCTGTTCAAACTCAAACAAGAGATCAGAAATCATCATCTCAAATTCCCAGCGCTCAACGACAACCTGAATATCTATCTCGGGAATATCCAGTAGGGCTGATTCCTCAACGGAAAGCTGTGCCTTGAACTCTTTGATGGCCTCGAAAACCTGGTAGCTGTAGTTCTGTAAAATAAGATCGTAGAGGCGCTTAAATTTAACAGCGCCTGGATCGGACTCAGCCATACGCTGCATTACCGATGAGGTGTATTTATTTTGATTGAGTGTATAGCTGATTGGCCAGTTGATTAGCAGCTCTTCAAAATCTCCGAATGGAAATAGAGTATCCACTTCTGAGCCATCGATTATTCGACTCCAGCGCTCGCCTTGTCCTAGCAAAGGAAATACCAGCTCTCTAAAAATTGTTTGGTCAATTCTGTCACCACCCAAGGCAACTCCATGGGTGGCCTCCACTTGAAAGGTTGAGCCATCGCGTCGCAATACGCTAAAGTCCAACGTACCACCGCCGAAATCGACGGTCAGTACTAACTCATCGTTGCTCTGTGGATTGTTATGCAAAAAACTAATGGTGGCCGCAGTGGGCTCCGGACACAAAGATTGCTCAGAGATACCCGCATAACCATAAGCCTCGCCTAGTCGATCCAAAGCAATATTATTACGTCCGGTTTCAATACCCTCAAAGTTAACCGGATGGCCCAGACAAGCATGTTTAATCTTATAGCCAATGGTTTTCTCGATAGCCTTGTGAATTCCAATTAGAATCGGAGCTATCAACGCTACCAACCTAAAAGCCTTGTCGAAAACAACGGTGCGGTCGGTTGTTGTATTGCCCAAAAGTCTTTTTGTCCCACGGAATAACCTTCCCGGCAAGCTGGAGTCGTTGAATGCCTGGCCATAGACTGTAGCGGTATCTGACTCACCGGGGCCGCCCATCGCGCTTTCACCACCGCCTGTTCCTGAGCGCGCCTCGCCCAGAACTTCGTGGCTGAGTTCCACCTTCCGGCCGATATTGCCATTGATATAATCATCGATAGCATGTTGACCGATTGAGCTTCGATAGGACTTGTCCAGATAGTTGGCCGATGGCATAACACTGTCTGGAGCAGCCAGTTTTATTAGCGTGACTTGCTCACCATCAAATACAGCGGCGGCACTATTACTGGTGCCGAAATCAATACCGATACCTAATCTAGAGGATTTCTGGGGAGTAAATTGCATTAAAAGATCGCAGGGTAATAGGCAGTTTATTAAGTGTCGCTAAGTATAGGGCATCTACAGTCCTTCCGTGATGGGGTATTACCAAGTTGACTGCTCAAAAGTGACGGGTATGGGTGGATGCCCTAAAACGGTTACTGGGCGGGGTGGCGCTGCTACCGGAGGTTGACTGTCAGATTTCCAAGGTCGTGCTAAATCAGTTGAAGGTGACAATAACGAACTTTAAAGTCCTATTGTGACCCATTTACAGACACTGGCCGAAAGTTGATGGATGCGCGCCACATTGAGGCCTTGCCGGACTTGCACCAGCACCCCCTTGACCACTAATATCCCTCACCCAAACTTCAAATAAGAGCTCGCCGTGAACGCAAAAGTGCACTCCCCTGCCCCCGTGGGCATGGCCTACGAAAAGTTATTCGAACCTCTGGACCTGGGTTTCACCTCTATCAAAAACAGAGTGATCATGGGCTCCATGCACACTGGGCTGGAAGAGGCTGAAAACGGCTTCGAGCGAATGGCGGCCTACTTTGCCGAGCGCGCCCGTGGCGGCGTTGGCATGATCATCACCGGAGGCATCGGCCCCAATGAAGAGGCGGCCTTTGGCTCCGCCATGCTGTCTAACGATGCCGAAGCCGAGCAACACCGGTTAGTTACCGAGACCGTGCACGCCTGTGACCCCGAGGTGAAGATCTGCATGCAGATTCTGCACACCGGCCCGTTGGCCTATAACGAGAAGCTGGTGGCGCCCTCGGCCATCAAATCCCGCATCGGGCCATTTGTGCCCAACGAGCTGGACGCCGCCGGCGTGCAAAAGCAAATAGACGACCACGTGCGCTGTGCGGTATTAGCCAAACAGGCCGGTTACGACGGGGTAGAAATCATCGGCTCCGCCGGTTATCTGATTTCTACCTTTCTGGTCGAAAAAACCAACAGACGCACCGATGACTATGGCGGTTCCTACGAAAATCGCATGCGTTTTGCGCTGGAAATCGTCGAAAAAACCCGGGCTGCCGTGGGCGATGAATTTATCGTGATCTTTCGAATTGCCGCCATGGACATGCTGCAAGGCGGTATGAGTTGGGACGAAGTGGTACAGCTGGCACAGGGGCTCGAAAAGGCAGGAGTAAACATTATCTCCACGCATTTCACCTGGCACGAGAGCGCGGTGCCTACTATCGCTACTATGGTGCCACGGGCGGCTTTTAGCAAAGTCACTGGTCGTATTCGCCAGAACGTCAACGTACCGATGATTACGTCCAACCGTATCAACATGCCCCACGTGGCGGAGGAAGTCCTGCAACGTGGTGACGCCGACCTGGTGTCCATGGCGCGACCCATGCTGGCCGACGCAGAATTAGTGAACAAGGCCCGAGAAGGCCGTGAAGACGAAATCAATACCTGTATAGGCTGTAACCAGGCCTGCCTGGATCATTCCTTCGCCGGCAAGTCTGTTTCCTGCCTGGTAAACCCCAGGGCCTGCCACGAGACACTGCTTAAATATGAACCTACCACCGCCCCCAAAAATATTGCCGTGGTCGGTGCCGGTCCGGCCGGCATGGCCTACGCCACCGTCGCTGCCGAGCGCGGCCACAAGGTCACTCTTTTCGATGCTGCACAGGAAATCGGCGGCCAATTTAATCTGGCTAAACGCATTCCCGGCAAAGAAGAGTTCTACGAGACTTTGCGCTACTACGGTCGAATGATCGAGAAGCTGGGCATAGACCTGCGCCTCAATACCCGGGTAGATGCCGATATGCTCGCTGCCGGCGGCTACGACAACATCATCATGGCCACCGGTATCACCCCGCGCACCCCCAGTGTCGAGGGTATAGATCACCCCATGGTAATCAGTTACATCGATGCGATTAAAGGCAACAAACCCGTCGGCAAGAAGGTGGCGGTTATGGGTGCCGGCGGCATCGGCTTCGATGTCTCCGAACTGATCAGTCACGAGGGCACATCCGGCGCCATGGACGTGGACGTGTTCGCCCGTGAGTGGGGCGTGGACTTCGCTAACCATCCACGCGGCGGTGTTACTGGCGTCGAGCCGATAACAGCGAAGGCAGACCGCGAAGTGTTACTGATGCAGCGCAAGGAGGCACCGGTAGGCCGTGGGCTGGGTAAAACCACCGGCTGGACTCATCGTATGGCCCTGGGCCGGCGCGGCGTAAAGATGATCAATGGCGTTGAATACGTACGTATTGACGACGATGGCCTGCACATCATGCGCAACAACAAGCCCGAACTGCTGGCCGTGGATACGGTTATCGTCTGTGCTGGCCAGGATCCTGCCCGGGAGCTTTATGATGCAGCGCAGGTAAAAAACCTACCCGCAGAATTGGTCGGTGGCGCCTTCGAGGCGACTGAGCTGGACGCCAAAGCAGCCATCAACCAGGCCTGTCACATGGCTGCACAGGTATAGAAAGGCTCAGAATTTAAAGGGGTCTGACCCCTTTAATCTACAGGGGTCTGACCCCTTTAATCGCCACGCTATCTGGCATGCATCTCGATGAGTTCGATCTTGTATCCATCGGGGTCTTCAAGAAACGCAATGTTTTCACGGCTTCCGGTTTCGTCCACCGCATAAGTCATCGGTCCTGCATCGCGCGTGATGTCAATTCCTATATCCTTTAGCCTAGCGCAGGCGCCATAAATGTCGGCAACGCCAAGCGCGACATGCCCATATCCGCTACCGTGGGAATATTCCTGTTGGTCCCAGTTCCAGGTTAGCTCGATCGTCGGTGCATTTTGTTCATTTCCATATCCCATGAAAACTAGCGTGAAACGACCATCGATGAAAGTTTCCCTGCGCAATTCGCACATGCTGAGAGCATCGCGGTAAAAGGCAATGGATCGGTCGAGATCGCTCACCCGTATCATGGTGTATAAAATCGATGCGGGGAGCGCAGAGGGTTCGGATGATGTGTTCATTCTTTCTCACTATATGAATATGTTTGTATGGGCTGGCAAGCGGTAACACACCGCCCGCCAGCAATGGCCTAGGTGCAGCCCGAGGGCAGCGCGCAGAACTATTTACAGATTGAGCCGGTGTAGCGGACTAGCCCGACGAGATTGTCTGCATCGCGCAGGTCCACCAGCCCGTAGCTATTGAACTGTCCTTTATAGCCTTTGAGCGTACCGCGGGTGACATTCTCTTGAATATGATAGGTGATCTCGAGCATGTATCGTCCCGGTTTGCCCGGGACGGAGGTAAGAACGCCTAAATCTTTAGTCTGAAATGCGCCGCCATCATCCTTTCCGAAATAATGTTCCATATCCATTTCCAGCCCGGTCGGGGTCTGCCTTTGCGCGGTGATCTTGCCAGCGGCATTTTGCACGCTACCGGTGAGCGCGGCAGAAATTATCATCGGCTTACCCTCTCCTTCGGCAAAGAAATTGGGTATCGCAACGCCGCCGATTGGCATGCAGCTTTCGGCATGAGCGGTTGCAGCGAAACTGAGAGCCAACAGGGAGGCGGCAGTTATTTTAAGATATGGCATAAGTTTTCCTTTATCGGTTGGTAAAATGTATTACTGTGTCGCAGTTATATAGGGATCGTTATATAATAAGCTTGAGCACACAATATATAGTGATCGTTATCTCGTAAAGTAAAATATAACGACCGCTATATCAAAATGAAACATCAACGAGGGATTTAAATTTGGCAAAGCGGGATGAACGCAAGCAGGAGACCCGACGGCGTATGCTGGAAGCAGCAGGGCGCGGTTTCCGCAGTCAGGGATATGACGGCATTGGAGTCGACGGGTTGGCAAAAGGGGCCGGCGTTACGTCCGGTGCGTTTTACGCGCATTTCGGTTCAAAAGCTGCGGCATTTGATGCGGCGCTTGCGGCCGGTCTCGATGAAGTCATCGCGGCTATCCCCGAATACCAACTGAAGTATGGCGATGCCTGGACGAAGGCTTTCTCCGACTATTATCTTGGCAAGGCCCACCGCGATGATCTTTCCGGGGGATGCGCGATGGCCGCTTTCTCGCCAGAAGTTATCCGTACAAGCAACGAGACGCGGTCACTATATGAGCAGAAGATGAAGACGATTGCCGGTCTGATCGCAAAAAGAATGTCCGGAAATACCGAAACAGAACGTGTCGCCAATGCCTGGTCCTATCTGAGCAGGTTGATCGGGGGTGTCACACTGGCCCGGGCGATGAGCAGCGCTGCACTTTCAAATAGAATTCTAAAAGCGGCCAAACAGATTTGAAAAACCATAAACCAACCGAATTCTTACTACCAAATCCGCAGTTCTGGACATATTCGCGATAAGGAAGATGCCTATCGCCGCGCCCCGCCACCGCTGCAACCGCGCGCCTGACGCTGCACGCGGAATCGCGCTAAGCATTTACTACCATACGATGAGCAACCCGACACATAGGTTACAGATTATACCGGACACATGGGTTACACATTACAGCATTTGGAGGAGGACTCCGGATGCCTTGGAATGAGTGTAATGCTATGGATGAACGCATCAGATTTGTTGCCCGACTAAGTGATGGCGGTGAGCGTGTTCCCGCGCCTTTATTATTTCCAATTGCCCGCAAGCCAAACATCATCAATCTGCTCTCCATGAGCAGCTGCCAGATAGACGGGCAACAGAAAATTCTGCAGCTCACCCATCAACACCTCAAAGGACATTTCGCTGTCCAAGCCATTTTTTACGCAAGAAGGCCAGCCACTGCTTTTGCTTATTCTCGTCGGCGGTAAAGGGAGGCTCAAATATCGAAGGCCCATACTCGGATAGCGCTGTTTCACGTCGCCCGAAGGTCGCCCTAATTGCCTCTACCAGTAAATTTCCCTCAATCTCCATCTTGCTCGCGATCACCCAGAGATCATAAAAATCCTTGATCCGACTATTTGCGATACCCAGCATGATCATGGCCTGGAATTTCTCTGCAATGAGCGTATACACCGGATAGACATTCAATTCGGGATCAGGAAAATCCAAAAACGAGGGCACTGTCGCCACTTCTGCTCCAGGGGAAACGGCATCACCAAAACCAATATCCACTTGGAAGGTGATTCTGGCACTATCAAGGCTGGATTGGCCGGTAATTCTCACGCCCTGGTAAAGCGCATCCTCCTTTATCTCTATACCCCTGATGGAGGCCAAATCAAATTCCAACCCATCTTCTGCCACGACACTGCAAATATCTCTAAAATCAGCAACCAGTATCTCAATATCACCGCCCCCATAGCCCAGCAAATCAATGTCACGTGTGGGCCGGTGTGCGTCACCACCCCAGACCCAAAACAACATCGCTCCCTTCAACAGAAATCTGTCACGGAACTTCGATGACCCCAATCGGTAGAGTAAGCGCTGAATCAGATAGGTTTTCAGGACATAGTCAAAGTTTTCACCACGCACTCGGGCCAGATTCAGGAGCCGCTGTCTAATCGATGCCGCTGAGCTTTTTGTCAAAATCCTATCCCTCCGCTTAGACAAGACTTTCGAGGTAAGGCTGCATCACATTTTTTACCCGGCACAGTTCCGCGTACCGTACCAGCTCGTCGATCGTAAAGCGTTTTTCAAGCCAGCCTTCCCTTAGGGCCTCCAACGCGACTTCAAGTCCAATTTTGTGGCGGTATTTAAAACAATCAACGACCGTTCTGGCTACGCTGAATACCTTTAGATCCTCACCATCCACCGTATGCCGCTCTACACCTTCGGACATTAGCTGCCCGGACAGGGTGACAAACCTTACCGGTGGATATTGGATCTTTGGCCGCCAGCTCTTGCGATCAATGGCAAGCCAAATTTCGTGAGGGTTCTGAGTTGTGAGTTCATGAAAGCTGAGGGCAGACAGGAGTGCCACCACCGCATTGGGGGCTTGCTTCACTGCCTCAATGAGCGACTGGTTATTGCCTGCTCTTCGATTTGGCCACTGATACATTCCCCGACCTATGCGGACCAGCACCTGTTCCTTGGATAGCTGGTAGAGGTAATCTTTGGGCAGACCGAGCCGTGTTAGATCGGATGGTCTAACAATGGGGTGATTTTTAGCATAGTCAATGACTTGCTGCTTTTTTGAGGGTTCCAGTGTATCAGACATAATATTAATTCCTCGGCACTTACAAATATATGCCGAGTAAATAATATATGCAAGATTTGCCTGACAAAGGGTAGGTTTCGGGGTGCCCCAGGAGAGCGACACTCTCAAGCAGGGGACGACTAAGTTCGCCCGACTAGGGATCGATTATCGGTTGTAAGAGAACGCCTGCCACATAAAATGGTGCACTGGCCACGGTGCGCAGGGGACTTAACCTGAGTGCACGCCTGTGGCGCGATGAACACGGTTTGACCTGGCTGGAGTCGGCACCGCTGATTCAGTTATTGCCGCTGCACGATGCCAGGCGCCCCTGCCCGCTGAAACCTACCGGTGGCGCGGGGCCGTTTCTGTATGGGACAGTTAATGCCCCGCAAAGAACCTTTAAAACTGGCCCACGGAGAGCAGTTCAGGGACCGGCTACAGGACCAGGCGGTGATAGCTATCAACACGCACTCCGGGTTCGCTCAGTAAGGCTAGGATGACTTTCCGACCACCTGGTTCGTAGCCACAATAGTGGCAATATAGGCCCTTATAAATCAATCACTTAGATACGGTCCGCCCTCAAATTACCCCGTATCGCCCCGTATTCACTCGTATAAACCCTACGCTGTCAGCTGCCTCCGCTCACGCATACGCCTTCTCCAAGTAATGGCGCACAAGACGGCCAGCGCCTATCATTAAACCTGTATTCCTAGGGATGGGACACATGCCTCCTGAATGTACGGGGACAGTTTACTCATTTAAACGCTTTGGCCCTGGCTTTCGCCTGATTAGCACTTTGCCGGTGAGTAGCTGCAATTGATTAATGAAGCAATCATCCCCCGCGGGCCGCCCGGATCGTCCATGTGGCTGAATACGTTCCAGCTCACTCTCATTTGAATCCTCCGAAAGATACCTGGACCAATTTGATACGCGCCGCAGCATTGGCGCTACCGAGACAACGGCATCATCCTCTTCCGCCAGGTGCGCATAAACGCTTGACCAGGGCCCATGATCTGCGCTCTCACGATGAGAAGCTATCAAGTCTCCAGGAAAGTGGGAGCTTACCACTTCCGTGGCACTCTCAGAATCATCCGTGATTCATAAAAACCCACTATAAAGCCATCAACCAATCAAACGAACATCATTAAAGGGCTCTGACCCCGTATTTGCGCAGCTGCCAGGGACAATGAATTTTCGCCCCCACCCAATTTCGATGGGCCTGGAATAGAAGAAGATGATATTCCGTTTTAAGGAACGTGGCAGGCGTTTTGACACTACCTACCCTATTCA
>JBLIEI010000088.1:0-11261 GCA_047633055.1 Halieaceae bacterium
AATAATAAGGCTAAACGAAACGCTAGCCCACCACTGAACGATAGTCCAGTATCTATCGTATATGCTGAATAGGTGCTCTATAACGTCACTTTCATTCAAAACGCACAACCTCCCTCGCAGACATAACAGCTACTTCTAGGGAAAAAGAACGCATATGCAGAATTCCTTTGGCGTATTTTTCTTGCGACGCATTTCACACTCGGTTCCCCAAATATTTCAACGTGTTGCCACAATGTACTCCTAGTTCTTATTCGCAATCAATGCGCATTTTTCATTGTGCACCACAGGCATGCCGATACTGCCCACCGCGAAGACAGGGAAACAACGTCGAGTAAGAACAGTGGTTTAGTGTTCTGGCCAGATACAAAACGAGGAAACCACTGCCGACGCCTTCTCTTAAGACCGGCGGGATTGTCAGTCGCTTTCAGTGAGCAACTCGTCAATACGACCCAGCGCATCGAGCAAATTATCGGCAGATAATCCGGTACCGCGAAAGTATTCTTCGGCCATCGGCACAATGCCACAGCGCTGCGGCAGGGTCTGTTCGGATTCCAGTATCTGGTACATGGCGGGAAGAAAAATAAACTGCAACCATTGAGGCAAGGTCAGAGTATCGACGCAGAATGGTTGGTCAGAAACAAGCGCCGTTGCAGAGGGCGGGATTTTGTCCCACTGCCTCAACTGGCGAAGCTGTGCTTCTATATCAATCAGCACTTCGGCAACGGCGGTTTGTAACATAACTAGAAGTCCATCATTTGGTGTTCAGTGAGGGGCTTCCCATCCCATCATCTGTCTACTTTAGCATGCAGTGACACCCGTACTTACTTTGACCCTTGCCCGGTATGCCGTTACTCTTGTGATCAGGCTATGCATGCGGGTATCGTATATCGGTATTACCCTAGCTTCCCAAGCTAGAGAGGCGGGTTCGACTCCCGCTACCCGCTCCAGCCTCCACCCTTTCTATTGCTGTTTTGCCAGTTCCCGTCGAAACGGTGGCAGTGAATCCAAAATCGCACTGCCGTAACGGCGCGTCACAATGCGTCTGTCCATCAACGTCACCCGGCCGGTATCTTGCTCGGTACGCAACAGGCGACCGCTGGCCTGCACCAACTTCAGCGCCGCGTCCGGGACACTGATTTCCATAAAGGCGTTGCGGCCCTCTGCTTCCACCCATTCTGCCAGCGCAGCTTCCAACGGGCTATCGGGTACCGCAAAGGGGATTTTTGCAATCACCACATGGCGGCAGTAATCGCCAGGCAAGTCCACGCCTTCGGCAAAACTGGCGAGGCCAAAAATGATACTCCCGCGACTGCCGTCTATTGCCAGCCGATGGCGGCGCAGTAT
Source organism: Halieaceae bacterium (assembly GCA_047633055.1). Classification (GTDB taxonomy): domain Bacteria; phylum Pseudomonadota; class Gammaproteobacteria; order Pseudomonadales; family Halieaceae; genus CALJFL01. Next base: position 1,345 of record JBLIEI010000088.1, read on the forward strand.
TTCCTGTTTGCTGTAATCGCCCTGCATTAACAATTGGTCACCGAAAGTACTGCTCACCCCCTGGAAGACTTCCTGCATCTGACGCCGCGAAGAAAACAACACCAGACTGCCTTCGCTTCGGTCCAGTAACTCCGGGAGTAGCGTAACAATAGCCTCGGTGTGCGCTTGAGCGTCACCGGGATCACAGTCCATGGTCGGCACGCTGAACACTGCATTGCCGTAATCAAACGGACTGGCGACCACTTTATATACCGCCTCCCGCGGCGATCCGGAATGCAGAGTGAATCGTTCAAAGGAGTTAAGTGCGGTAATGGTAGCGGAAGTGACGACCACACCGGCCGCCCGGGACCACAAATATTCCTGCAGAATGTCCGCCGCCAGAATAGGGCTGCAGCGCAGATCGAAACCAAACTGGCCATTACTGTTAAGCATGATAATCCAACGGGCTTTGGGCGGTACGTCGTTTTCGCCGCTTACCGCATATTCCTGCCACAGCGCCAGATTACCTTCAGCACGGCCCAGCATAGCGCCTATATTGAGGTGCCATGTTTCGATATCACCCTTATCGAGGCCGGCGACCTCATCTTCCAGTGCTGCCTCTAGCTCCTCTTCCATCCGTGATAAATTTAGCACCAGCTTTTGAAACTGCGCAGACAAACCGAGTGCGGGGGAAATCAGTTCCGGAGGGACATGGCCATGTTCAAAGCGAAGTTGTTGGTCGTCACGGCGCTCATCGACCTCAACATCCTCGAACAACGCGGCCACCAATTGCTCAACCACCTGCAGGCTCGCAACCGTCTCGTCCATTTCTGCCGGCAACTGACCCAGGGGCCGTTTCAGGCTGACCATAGCAGACAGGACGGGCGCGGCCTGTACCAACAGTTTCTTACTCTCTCCCAGCCATTGCATAGTCGTGTGTAGGCGGCAAAAACTGGAGAAGTGCGAGAGGGCTTTATTGGGCAAGTGATGCCCTTCATCGAAGATATAAATGCTGTCTTCCGGGGCGGACAGTATCGCGCCACCGCCCAGTGCCAGATCCGAGAGAACGAGGTCGTGGTTGGTCACGATAATATCCGCCGTTTGCAGTTCATCGCGCGCCCGATAGAAGCTGCATTGACCGATATTGGGACAGCGGCGACCACTGCATTGGCTGTGATCGGTGGTCACCCCAAACCAGACATCATCAGCGATAGTTTCTGGCCAGTTGTCGCGATCCCCATCCCATTGGCCGCGTCCCAGTGCGTCTATCATGCCGTTATAGACCGGTATAGCATCGACACCAACCGGAGCACTCAACTCATCGGGATACAAAGGTAGGGCGTCATTCGCGCCCTGACCACTCGCCAGCACCCGGTCGAGCTTGGACAAGCAGACGTAGCGCCGCCGGCCTTTGGCGAGTACGTAGCTAAATTCGAGGCCACTGCTGTGGCTGATATCGGGGAGATCTTTATTAACAAATTGTTCCTGCAGCGCAATGGTGGCCGTGGCGACAACCAGCCGTTTACCCAGAGCCTGCGCGATTGGAATAGCTGCCACGGCATAGGCAATGGTCTTGCCGGTACCGGTTCCTGCTTCGATAACGCACACTGCGGGCTCGCCAGAGGCACTTTCACCGGGGCCTGGAATACGCCCCAGGGCATTGGCGATCTCGGCAATCATTTGCCGCTGACCCCAGCGTGGAGTCAATCCCTTGCTCGCCATGATGGCCGCGTAGGCCTCGCGTATTCGACCTTTCAGTGGGTCACTTAACAAAAGGTGACTCAGTCCCGGACCGACGCGAGCTTGCTATTCACCGCGTTGGCATAAATGGCGAGAGCATACGGACGATGCCCGGCAGGCATCGCATTTATTCTGGCAGTGAACGTATCGCGATCGGTATCGCCCGCCTCCAGATAAAGATCACCCGGGATCTCTGCGTCTCCCCCATTCAACATTCGGTAGGCAAACAGATTAGTAGGGTGCAAACAGTAGCCACTAATAATCTGCCGATCGACCTCGGCCGCCACCGCTTCAGCATTTTCGAAATCACCCGCCAGCGGCGTACCAAAGCTGATGTGCACTCGCCCCTTGTCACCCGCTATACCATAGCCAATTGAGGCTACATCTTCCTGCTCGCCTTTCTCATAGCTGCCGCTAGTTGCAAGAGAATTCATCTCTTTCGCTTTGAGAGCATCGCAGGGGTCCAGTTCATAAGAGATAGCCACAGGCACAATGTTGAGGCTTTGTATGTGCTCAGCAAAACTGGTCGCAGACTTTTCTCTGCACAGGGACAACATCTTGATCACCGCGGGTTCTGTTCGATCTACACCGTCTTTGGCGCGGCCCTCCCGCTGGGCAAGCCAAATGGGCACATGCTCCTGCTGAATTGAATGACGAATGTAGGATGACAGTAATTTGGCGGCCGCCAACAGCTCCCGGGGACCACTGAGATCACGTTTGACAATAAAACTTTTGTTAAGCCGCATCACATCAGAAACCCAAGGCGTTGTCAGCAGATTATCACCAATAGCGATTCGAGTAGTCTCGTGATTGTGAAGGTGCATAGCGTAGGTCGTCAGTGCCGGGTCCATAGCAATATCACGATGGTTACTCATAAAAAGATAGGAACGTTTCGGGTCCAACTGATCCAACCCGGACACACTAAAACCCGTAGTGGTCCGGGAGATCATTTTAGCCATGTAGCCCTTCACCACCATCTGCATCCCGTGCACGTCCTGCACACCACACAGTTCGCGGTTCAGATAATAGTGGGCAACCTTCCGCCACAGCGGCGGACACACACGTGCAATAGCGCCCAGACGCAGCCTTGCCACAGAGGTGAGAAATTCTTTATCGTACAGGAGTCGAGTTAGTACGGCGGGAACTTCTTCGTCCCGATAGGGGCGTATATCGGCGAAACGGTCGGTCAATCAGGAATCCTCAGTTGGAGAGCGCCACACCATACCCAAATTAGGCGATCACGTCATCCGGCGAGGTTTACTGGCACTGACTATTTCAACTCTTTCTGCTACCCTGCGACGCGTCAAAAATCATTTTATAGCGAGGAAAGGAAATGGAAGCGATCAACGCAGCGATGTTTACCTTTGGGGTAGCTGCCCTGTTTGGAAGCTGGGTGTTACTGTTGATTGTATCCTGGGGCGATGATTACACCTGGGGGCTTTGTACCCTGTTGCTGCCACCCCTGTCCTATCTCTATGCGCTAACACGATTCGAAAAAGCCGGAGGCCCTTTAACGGTTGCCGCAGTAGGCTGGATATTGGTGTTCCTGGCCCAGTGAAATCTGGCCCCCGGACGTCAGCAGAGCAGTGTAAATCGCCAGGCTGCAAACCTGACAGAATCCTGACTCAAACTCTGGCTCCCACCTCAACATAACGACGACGCAATTCTTCACGGTCGCCAGCGGTAAGTCCCATGGCCTCGTCAAGGTAGCGCTCAATAGAGCCGTACCGAACGTCGATGGTGTCTAGCGCCTTGTCCAGATAGACCTCGTGAACCTCAAGCATCGGCAAAATAGCCTCTTCTGCCAAGTCTTGCATATCGTACTTGCTCCGAATTCTGGGCAGTTCGTCTGACGGCAGGAAAAACTGACGGGTCAGCATGTAGTCACGCATCACCAGATCGCGCGACACGCCCAATGCCAGTAGCATAATCGCCGCAGCAAAGCCGGTACGATCCTTGCCCGCGGCGCAATGAACCAGAAAACGCGCTTGCTCACAATCCAGAATCGCACGGAACATGCGAGCATAGGTGTGGCTTTGTGATTCGGCAAAATCCTGATTGATATCAACCATGAAGTTGAACATGGGCTCTGCGCCACTCCAGCCTTGCTCAGCTTCTTCAAAAAAGCGAGCATTGCTGCCAGGTACAATGGGTAGGCTCACCGTATTGGGTGTGTTGTGCGCAGGCAACCGGTTGGGGTCATTGAGCTGTTCATCGTCGCGTCTGAAATCACAAACCAGGTCCAACTCCAGGGCTGCCAGTAACGCCATGTCTGTCTCAGTGAGGGCTGAAAGTTGCCCGGCACGAAACAGATACCCCCACTTAACCCTCCCGCCCTCACGAGTCGGGTAACCGCCAAAATCACGAAAGTTCGGCGCGCCCTGAAAACCGAGACGGCGCTCGCCAACGACAATTTGATTGCCTTGTTGATCATCCAGGCGAAACTGGTGAGTGCTGTGAGCGGCCAGTCCGGTGACCTTCACCGAAGTGCGACCGGCTTGCGGGTACTCAAGCTTGGCACCGATGCTCAGTGGCTCGACAACAACCTGTGTTGCCGCCTGGGTGGTTTCCCAGGCAACGTGATGAACACCGTCGGAATTTCGCCAGACGCAGACAGAATCAAGGTCTAAAGACATGTCGTTATAACTCAGTTAGGGGGCTAAAAGGAAAGACTTAATCGTTGCTACCACGGTACTCAAAAACGGCCTGTAACAGGGTTTTAATCAGGCTCAGCTGCTTTTCCAGAGCCTCCTCACCATAGGGATCCTGATCAAGAAAGTCACGGTACATGGGTGCCATTGTGACATAAGACATCACCAGGTTGTTAAAAGCCATCACCGCCCAGGGCTGCAGGCCGCTGTCACCGAGTAGAAAAATATCCTCTCCTTCGATGCGCGCATCAGGCCTGAACATGGGCCGGAAGAATCGGTCTATCAGTTCGTTCACCTGCGGCCCGCCCGACAACGCCGCGTGCTGCAACAGGCGCGCCAGATTAGGATTGGCGTGATGTTTGCGGACAATAGCCTCAGTCCACTCAAACACACGATCAGCGGTCACCGGACCACTGTTCAGCTCCTCACTGGGCTGTAAGAAGTCATCTAACAGGCGCTCCAACACGGCGCCATAAAGCGCTTCTTTGTTACGGAAGTGGTTATAAAGGCTAGGTGAACGGATACCCACCTGATCGGCAATGTCGCCTAGCGAGGTCGCGCTGTATCCCCGCTGCGCGAACAGGCTCTCGGCCGCATCCAGTATACGAACCGCGGTCGATGCGTTGGGAGTGTCGGGCTTAAGCTGGAATTGTTTTGTCAAAGTGAGTTTCGTCTTGTGCCAATGAGACTAATGACCGTTAGTATACATTAGTGAAGATTGCATCTTAAGCCGCCAGTGGGCCCGTTTTGCGGTTGACAAGGGAGGCCGTTATGTGAATAATCGCGCCTCTTTAATTTATGATGTCTAGAGGATATTGACCGTGGCTAATTCACCCCAAGCAAAGAAGCGTGCCCGCCAAGCGGAAAAGCGTCGCACTCATAATGCCAGCCTTCGCTCTTTGGTTCGCACCAAAATCAAGAATGTTGTTAATGCCATAGGCAGTGGCGATGCAGAACAAGCCAAAGCCGCATACGACAGCGCGGTACCGGTTATAGACCGCATGGCAGACAAGGGCATCATTCACAAGAACAAAGCTGCCCGTCACAAGAGTCGCCTAAACTCGCAAGTAAAAGCACTCGCTGCCTGAGCAAGAATTTTTATCCCATAAAAAAGCCGGCTCTAAGCCGGCTTTTTTAATGGCTGACAGTTAACCGGGACCGGTAACCCGAGCCGACTACTGCCAACAGCATGGGCACTGCCCGTTAACTGGCCAACTGCTCTTCTTCAGATTTCGCTTCCAGTCTGTTATGGAACTTGCTCAGCATGCTCTGTTCATAGCTCTGTGCTTCTTCGGTATCCAGCGGGCGCTCCAACGCTGACCAGTCGATATCACCGTCGGTGGTCTGGTTCTCGAATTCAAGAATACCCAGCTCTTCAAACTTAGGACGGATCTTATCTGTCAGTAGCCCGATACGGCCCAAGTTGGGAATAACGCGCTGGAACAACAGATTGCGGAACGTAGACATCACGAAGCCTTCCAGCACTTGTTTGCGAGCCTCCTCCACATCCCAGCCAAAGTGGCGGAAGACATCGGTAGCCACCAAGCGCTCACGACTGACCACACACGCCTCGTAGGCAAACTGCGCCCGCTCTTCACGCTCCTCGTCGGTCAGGGTCTTCACAAAATCCTCAAGGTAGTTAACACCAAAGGTGACATGGCGAGCTTCATCGCGAGTAACCAGGTAAACAATGTCTTTCAACACCGGGTCCGGGGTGGTTTCGCGGGTGGTGTTAAAGGCGGAGAGCGCCAGCCCCTCGATTACAATCTGCATACCGATAAACTTCATATCCCAGCGCGGGTCGGTGAGAATTTTATCGATGATACTTTTCAGGTGGGTGTTAATCGGATACATCATGCCGATACGTTGCTGCAGATACTTATTAAAAACTTCTACGTGGCGCGCCTCATCAAAAGTCTGCGAGGCAGCGTAAAGCTTGGCGTTGAAGGTAGGAGCACAGGAGCACAGTTGCGAAGCAACCAGTAACGCACCCTGCTCGCCATGTAGAAATTGAGATATGCTCCAGGCGTTCATGTGAAGCCAGAATTCATCTTTGGTTTTGTCGTCCATATCCAGATAAGGCTGGTATTCATGCAGATTCATCAGCTCTGGCACGCGCTCCTCGGTTGGCCAGGGGCGGTCCCAATCGATATCCATCTCGGGATCCCAATTCAGCTGCTTACCCAGGTCGTAAAGCTTCTTGATCCGGTCATCCTGAATCTTGTAATCCCAATTGTATGAGCCCGTCAGCGGAGTTTGAAAAATTTCGGCAACATGATCGACCTGCTCACTGGTGAGCACCTCTTCCAGATCCGGGTTCTCTCGGGGATAGTCAGCACCGGCGTATTTTTGGATCTTGCGCGGCGTACTTTCGGTCCACTTAACTTTCATCTGCGATAACTCCAACTCTTGTGGGTGTTCGCTTACTATGGAAGATGCAGTGACCGGCAACAAGGTAAAGTATTGTCATTTTCGAGTCATTTGTGGCCAAATAGCGGTATGCTAAAAACCACAGCGCCAGCACAGTACGTTCTCATCCTCATCGGTATGGTTGAGGAGCAGGGCCACGCCCGAGAAGACCTACTCGCCGGTACTACCCTGGCCGAAACAGGCATTTCCGGTATTGGCGCACGGGTCAGCGAAAGCGACTTTGCACAGCTGGTCAGCAACGCGTTGGAACTCACCACCAACCCCTCGCTGGGGCTGGATTTGGGCATGCGACTCAACCTGGGCGCTCACGCGGTGCTCGGGCAGGCTTTTATGACCTGCAAAGACCTGCGGCAGGTCATGGATTTGTTCCTCAAGTATTATCACTTGTTGTCGCCTGCACTCTATCTTGAATTCGAGACAGTAGGTGATCGCTGTATTCTGACCACAGTATCAACTCCGGAACAAAACTCTGTTCATTTTGCCTACGAGCTTATGTACGCTGGGATGCTCAACACCTTGCGTGGTTTGCTGAATCGTGAGGACCTGGATATCGCCCTGGAGGTACCCTACGCCGCACCCGATCACGCCGGGCGCTATTACCAGATTTTTGGCGATAACATCAGCTTCGATTGCTTTCGAGGGCGCATTAGTTTCGACCGGGCACTGTTGGACGCCAACTTGCCCTCTTCCAATACCGCGCTCAGATCGCTATATGAAGAAGAGTGCGCGCGACTATTGGCAGATTTAGAGGAAGCGGACTCGATCGCCGAGCAGACCTTGAGACTGCTCCGTAAACTTGAGGGGCAGTACCCGCAAATGCCGCAGATTGCCCAGATGCTAAATTTCAGCTCGCGCACCTATCGCCGGCGACTGGAGCAGGAATCAGAGTCTTATCAATCACTGCTGGACAAGGTTCGAGCCGAACATGCCACCCGCTATCTACAGAACACCCGCCTGCCCCTTTCTACCATTGCTTACATGATCGGATTCAACGATTCCTCGAACTTTCGCCGGGCTTACTTCAAGTGGACCGGACGCTCGCCGCGAAATGTCCGTCATGGCAGTTAAAGCGCTACAGGTTTACCTGGGGAAAAGTGCCGCTGCCAAGATAGCCCGTGAGGGCTGGCAGCCAGAACATTTTAGCCTGTTGATTGGCGCCTCGGGGGGGCCCAAGTGGTTCATTCTGAGTCACCTGGATCGCTTCCTTTTCGGCGATTTTCTGCAGCGTAGCGATCAACCCATCACTGCCCTGGGTTCATCGATAGGGGCCTGGCGCAACGCCTGTTTTGCTACCGCCGATCCCACCAGCGCCATTGAGCGTCTGGAGCAAGGGTATCTGCACCAGCATTATGAAGGCCGCCCGACACCGACTGAGGTGAGCGAGGTCAGCATGGCAACACTGCAGCAGGTACTTCAGGATAGTGGCGCTGAACAGGTCATCAATAATCCGCGAGTTGCCACCCATATCGTGACCGCGCGTGGTCGTGGGCCCACGGGCTCATCATCAACTCCGATCCTCGCCACCGGCATGGGCGCAGCGGCGCTGGGCAATGCCATTAGCCGCAAACTGCTCAGGCATGCCTTTCAGCGAGTGGTGTATCACAGTGGCACCAACCACAGCCTAGACCTCAACTTCGATGATTTTCAAACTGCCTTTGTGCCGCTGCAACAAAGTAGCCTCGCCCCGGCACTTCATGCCAGCGGCGCCATTCCCTTCGTACTCGCTGGCGAACGGGATATTCCCGGCGGGCCTGCGGGCAAATACTGGGACGGCGGCATCATTGATTACCATTTCGATCTGGGGCAGTACCGCGGCGACGGCCTGATTCTCTATCCGCATTTTAGCGACCGTGTTACTCACGGTTGGTTTGATAAGTTTCTGCCCTGGCGAAAAGTCAGTATTGCGGAAATAGACAATCTGGTTTTACTGTGCCCCAGCGCTGAATTTATAGCCGACCTGCCGCAAGGAAAAATCCCCGATCGCAGTGATTTTACCCGTATGGAACATCAGCAGAGAGTCCGCTACTGGCAGGTGTGTGTTGAGCGCAACAAAGCACTGGCAGAGGAATTCGCCGTTTTGATTTCTGGCTCAAACCCCCTTGAAGGTGTAAGGGTACTCAGCTGATATATTCGTCGAGGTAGCGTTCAACTTCACTTTTCAGCGGACCTTTGAACGCGCTGGCAAGCATACCCAACTTGACCGAGACATCAATCAAATCGTCATGAAAACTCAGGGTTCCATCCACACCGGCGCCCTTAATACGCACCGTATCACCCTGCCAGGAAGAGCGAACTCCATGACTACGCTCCAGGGCCTTGGCCAAGCCTTCCGCCGCTGTACGCACTTCATCCTTGGGCATAGTAAAGGGTTTGGTTACTCGAAATCCGGCCATAAATTACCTCTGCTTATTGTGTGGGCAAGTATAGATCAGCTACGCGCCCGGCGCATAACCAACCCATTGCCCAGTAACACCAGCACCAGTCCCGCAGCAGCCACTGCACTCCACTGATAACCTTCAAACGCAGTGGAAATCAGCAGCGCCACCACTGGGAAAAGCAGGCCGGTATAAGCGGCACGGTCGACTCCGATGTTGGCTACCAGGCTAAGATACGCCCAAAAAGCAAGCACTGACCCAAAAATCGACAGATACGCCAGGGACAACAGGTAAGAGGGGCGCCAGTCAAAAGCGATTGGCTGCCCCAGAAGCAGAGCCGCCAGATAGAGTGTTACCGCGCCGTATAACATGCCCCAGGCATTACAGGTCAGCACCGGGAGCCGTCGAGCCGAATTTCGAGAAGCGACGATATTCCCCAGCGAGGCTAGCAAAGTACCGGCCAGACACATCAGCAAGCCCTGGATAATTTCGTCCGATAAACTGAGGGCCTGCAGTTCTGGCCAGAATAGCCCCAGCATGCCCAGCAAGCCAATACTGCCGCCCGCAAGGACGTCTTTACTGACCGGTTTGCCAAGAAATATCGCCCCGTTGACAATATTGAAGAAAACCATAGTCGAGAACACCACGGCCACCAGACCACTGGTCAGTATTCCGGCAGCATGGTAGATAAAAATATAATTGAGGCAAAAAAGAAACATTCCCTGCAGAGCGACAAAGCCGT
>JBLIEI010000089.1:0-11118 GCA_047633055.1 Halieaceae bacterium
GCTATCACCGTCGCCGCCAATGGGCTAAGCAGACGATTAGTGGTGCCCGCCACTGCATTCTGCTCGTGGATGAGTAACGGTTTACGCAGCAGCCATGCCGCAACGCCCGCCGGGCCCGCGACGTAGCCGCCCATGCCCAAGACACAACGCGGTGACAACTTCAAGACCAGCCACAACGCCTGCATTAAAGACCAACACAGCAGTAACGCGCCCATAGCCGTATAGAGTAGATTCTTACCTCTTATGCCACGGACGCTGAGATAGTGCAGGACAAAACCCGCCGCAGGCACAACACGGGCCTCAAGCCCGCGATGGGTGCCCACCCATTCGACCTGATAACCTCGATCTCTTAGTTCGATGGCGACGGCGAGAGCGGGATATATATGCCCTCCCGTGCCACCGGCCATTATCAGCACGAGAGGCTGCCTCGCGACGCTCATCGAGCACCTCGCGACGTTGCTGCTAATCCCTGCTCTATCCGCAAAACCATAGCGAGCATGCAACAGCACATGATCAAACTGCTGCCACCGTAGGAAATGAACGGCAGGGTCAAACCTTTGGTCGGCAACAAACCAGAGCTGACGCCCATATTGACGAAAGCCTGCCCGGAAAATATCAGCGCGACACCAAAACAAATGTAAGAACCGAAGGTGTCCCCCTGAACCGTGGCACGCCTGGCCACCCACAACACACGCCCGATCAATGCCGCGTATAGCGCTATTACAAATAGCGCGCCTATAAAGCCGGTTTCCTCGGCCCAGATCGAGAATACAAAATCAGTATGCGCCTCTGGCAGATAAAAAAGTTTCTGTACACTATTGCCAAGCCCCACGCCAAACCATTGACCGCGCCCAAAAGCGATTAGCGATTGAATGAGCTGGAATCCACTTCCAAACGGATCTGCCCATGGATCTGTGTAGGCGGTGAGTCTGGCCACCCGATAGGGCGCGCTATAAATGAGCCCCAGCAAACCAGCAAAACTGACGACCAACACCACGGCAAAATGGCCCAATTTCACGCCTGCCAAAAACAACATACCAAAAGCAGTAGCAACCGCGATTACCGTTGCGCCGAAGTCCGGCTCGACCATCAGTAAGATCGCCACCGAGCCCAACACTGCCATCGGCTTAACAAACCCCTGCCACTCGTTGCGCACCTCGTGTTCCTGGCGTACCAGGTAACCAGCGAGATAAATAACCAGTGCAAGCTTGGCAAACTCAGAAGGTTGAAGTGTGAATGGTCCCAACGGTAACCAGCGCTGGCTGCCGTTTACATTCTTGCCAATACCCGGCACCAACACCAGAACAAGTAATGCCAGAGCAAGGAATAACCAAACCCAGCCAGTGTCTAGCCAAAATTGTGGCGGAACTCGGTAGACGATCAAGCCTGCACTCAGGGCGATACAAATGTATAAAAGATGACGCTGGGTGTGGTGCCAGGAATTTTGGAAGTGCCAGTCGCCATACTCTATCGAGGCCGAACTAATGGCGATAAGTCCAACCGCTATCAGCAAAAGTCCAGTCAGCAACAGCATCGGATCCACCGCCGTCAACGAGCGACTGGACACTGTTCCGGCGCCCGTCATAATCGCGCTCTTGTCATCTGCTGCGCTAGACGAGAAAACTCATCGCCACGGGCCTGGTAATCGCTAAACATATCGAAACTGGCGCAAGCCGGAGACAACAACACAATATCACCGGCAGTGGCTTGCACGGCGGCCTCAGTCATTGCGTCCTGCAGTGACTCCGCTTGTATCGTTGGTACCTGCTCGCCTACGACTGACTGAATCTGACCCGCTGCCTCACCGATCAACAATAGCAATTTGCAGTGCTTTTCAATGGCGCTTTTCAATTGCTGAAAATTTGCACCCTTGCCCTCACCACCCGCGATCAGCAGCAGGTTTCTGCCCCTGCCCAGCCCATTGATCGCCGCTTGGGTAGCCCCAATGTTGGTTGCCTTGGAGTCATTGACGTAATCGACCCCATTCTGGCTTGCAACCAACTGACAGCGGTGAGGTAACCCGGAGAATTGTTTGAGCACTTCCACCATCGCTGATTCCGGCAGGCCCGCTGCATGGCCTATCGCCAGAGCAGCCAACCCATTCGCGACATTGTGCCTACCCGCCAACCCCAGTTCAGAGGATGCCAGCAGAGGCTCAAAGCCATGGCAGAGCATTTCTATATCATCGATTGTAAGAAGACCGAAGCCGTTAAGCTCAGGCTCACCCATGCGCCAACTGATAATCTCGACGGTATCGTCGACCAATGGAATAGTCAGGCGGTCATCACGATTAACCACCGCTTTGCGGCAGCCTCGGAAGATACGGTGTTTTGCCTGATGGTATTTAGGCATGCTTCCATGGCGGTCAAGATGGTCAGCACTAATATTCAAAACTGTCGCAACCGACAAATTGAGACTGGCAGCACGCTCAAGTTGAAAACTGGAAAGTTCGACAACATATAATTGTTGTTGAGGGCTCAACAGCTCCAACGCGGGTGTACCCAGGTTTCCGCCCACACCGGCATCAATCCCCGCAACAAGAGCCATCTGACCCACCATTGCTGTCACGGTCGATTTCGCATTAGAGCCGGTAATCCCGATCACCGGCGCTTGTGCCGCAGCGACGAATAAATCTATATCTCCGCGCACGCGAGCGCCGGCTGCGATTGCCCGCGCTACCAATGGCTCATCCAGCGCCACCCCGGGACTAACAAACAGGTCACCCGCGCTTTCTATTACGGAAGAAGGAATGTCGCCCGCAAAGACAGAAACCTCCGGCATCTCCTTCTGCAGCTGTTCCAGCCCGGGAGGTTCACGTCGGGTATCGACTACCGCAAATTTCTCACCCTTGCTGTACAAATGACGCGCGATCGAAAGTCCGGTATTACCCAGTCCAACTACCAATTTATAGTCACTGCTTGCAATCAAATTTCCAGCCACGCTTATCGCCACCTCGACTTTTCCTAACGCAATTTCAGTGTCGCCAGCCCAAACAGGACCAGCATCACAGTAATAATCCAAAACCGAACAATCACTCTCGGTTCCGGCCAACCCTTTAATTCGTAATGGTGATGAATCGGTGCCATACGAAAAACTCGCTTACCGGTAAGCTTGAACGAGGCTACCTGCACAATCACCGACACAGTCTCCAATACGAAAATTCCACCCATAATGAAAAACACAATTTCATGGCGGGTGATCACTGCAACAGTCCCCAGAGCGGCGCCCAATGACAGCGCACCTACGTCGCCCATAAATACCTGAGCGGGGTAGGTGTTGAACCAAAGGAAGCCCAACCCGGCGCCCGCGATCGCGCCGCAGAAAACAGCCAGCTCTCCTGCACCTTCCACGTATGGGATGTGAAGATAATCGGCAAAACTGACGTGACCTGTTAAATAGGCGATGATGCCGAGCGCAGCGCCGACCATTACCGTAGGAAGTATCGCCAGCCCATCCAGCCCGTCAGTCAGGTTAACGGCATTACTGGAGCCAACGATGACAAAGTAGGCCAGCACTACAAACAGAGGGCCCATGTCCCAGGCGAAGTCTTTGAAGAATGGAATGTACAGTTCAGTGGTCACGGGAGTATCAAAAGCATAGTAAAGGTAAAGTGCCGCCAGTAGCCCGGCTAAGGACTGCCATAGGTATTTCCAGCGGGCGGGTAAACCTCGAGAGTCCTTTTCTACTACTTTGCGGTAATCATCTACCCAACCAACCGCACCGAAAACCGCTGTCACGCCTAGTACTATCCAAATATAGGCATTGCTGAGGTCGGCCCAAAGCAGACTGCTAATCGCAATCGCCACCAGAATCAGCGCCCCCCCCATGGTCGGCGTACCCGATTTACTCAGGTGACTCTCGGGGCCGTCGTCGCGTACCGTCTGCCCTACCTGGTAATAATTAAGCCGGCGAATCATCACCGGACCTACCATCAGTGATATCGCTAGCGCAGTGCCAGCTGCCAGAATTCCGCGCAGTGTCAAGTACTGAAAGACCCCAAAGGCGGATTGAAATTGTTCGAGATATTGCGCAAGGATTAACAGCATGTCAGTTAATCTCCCTGGCAGGCACGGAATCAAAAGCCGTCAGCACGCGCTCCATCTGTACTCCCCGAGAGCCCTTAATCAACACCGTATCATCGTCGTCAAAAGCACCTGGCAGAGCACTGATCGCCTCTGCTGTATCGGTAAAAAATCTGCTACCGCCGCCGAAAGCTTGCACTGCTGTGACAAGCTCCGGACCCACCCCCCACAGTCGCTCAATACCTCTGGCGTGCGCATATTCACCCATCTGTCGGTGCAATTCGACACTGTCTGGGCCGAGCTCACGCATGGCGCCGAGCATCAAAGTCCTACGCCCAGCACAGGAAGCGAGTAAATCTATGGCCGCCCGCACGGAGCCGGGGTTTGCGTTGTAGCAATCGTCTATAACCGTGGTTCCAAGGGTGGTCAATCGCGTAGACAGACGACCGCCTACTGCCCTCACAGACTCCAGACCGCGCTTGATCTCTGGCAGCGACAACTCGCAAGCCAGGCCCGCTGCTATCGCTGCCAACGCATTGCCTACATTGTGTTTTCCAGGCAGAGCAAGCGCAATTTCGATATCGCCCACCGGCGTTATGGCGGTAAAGCTCACGCCCTCCAATCCGCGACTGACAATCCTCTGAGCGCTAATTGCGGCAGGGCGCTCCAGGCCAAAGTCGAGGATTCTGGCCGGATGTGCCCGATGGCGCCACTGGTCAGCCCAGGGCTGGTCCGCATTGATAATCGCTAACGAAGACTCATCCAGACGATCGTAAATCGCACCCTTGGTCTGCGCGATCGCGTCGAGACTACCAAAACCTTCGAGATGTGCTGGCATAACGTTCAGGACCATAGCGATGGTCGGCCTACCCAACTGAGATAACCATGCAATATCGCCGGGGGCACCCGCACCCATTTCTACCACCGCGAACTCATACTCCGGTGTCAGCCTGAGCAAGGTCAGCGGCACTCCGATCTCATTATTAAAATTACCCTGGGTAGCCAGTGTCTTGCCTCTTTGGGCCAACACAGCGCTGATCAAATTTTTCACCGAGGTCTTGCCGCTGCTACCCGTAATAGCGACTAACGGCCCGTCAAACAGCGCCCTGTTATAGGCTGCAATTAAACCCAGGGCTTGCTGTGTGTCGGCGACCTGCAGCGTCGAGAGCAATGAATCTTGTTGCTCGCTGACCACCGCACCGACTGCTCCGGCATGAGCGACCTCCGACAAATACTCATGGCCGTCAAAATTTTGTCCGCGCAGAGCGACAAAAATTTCTCCGGGCTGAACTGTTCTGCTATCGGTAGTAACACCCGTAAACGACTGATCGAGGCCCACCAGACGCGCTTCCAGTGAAGGCACCAGTTCCGACATTCTTAACGGCCGCATCACAGCTGCGACCTCTTGGCTAAAGCGGCGAGTGCGTGGGCCTCGTCACTGAAATCAAGGCGCTCACGGCCAATTAACTGGTAATCCTCGTGCCCCTTGCCGGCGATCAACACACAGTCACCCCGTTCAGCCTCAGCAATGGCCAACGCAATAGCTTCACCCCGATCTACCACTATGCGGTAATCGCCGCTGCACCCGGCTTCAATATCAAACAGAATTCTCTGCGGGCTTTCACTGCGTGGATTATCACTAGTGACAATGACCCGATCCGATCCACTGGATGCCATCTGCCCCATGACCGGACGCTTACCTTCATCCCGCTCACCGCCACAACCAAACACTGTGATCAAATTACCGCCGATGTGGCGACGCAAGGCGCGCAAAACGTGTTCCAGCGCGTCTGGTGTGTGAGCGTAATCGACAACGACCTGCAGACCAGCGTCATTTTCCAGAGTTTGCATACGCCCAGCCACTGATTTCAGTTGCGCAGCAGCTGCGAGAGTATCGTGAAAATCGTTTCCAGCCAGCACCACGCTCGCTATCGCGGCGATCAAATTGCCGACATTGAACTCTCCCTGAAGCGGACTCGAGAAAGCCCCTTCACCCCAGGGCGAAACCAGATAACCCCGCACACCTGCATCGTGATACTTCAGAGTTTCTACTCGAATGTCAGCGTCCGGGTGACCTTTGACACTAAAACGCAGTGGTATGACGTCGCGAGACAGGCAAGCGATAACATCCTTGGCATAGTCATCGTCCAGATTGACAATGGCATGCCGCAAGCCTTCGCTGGCGAACAGCTTGAGCTTGGCGCGACCATAGGCTTCCATACTGCCGTGATAATCAAGATGATCGCGGGAGAGGTTGGTGAAAACTGCAGATTCAAATGTCACGCCGCTGACTCGGCCCTGCATCAGTGCGTGCGAGGACACTTCCATACCAACAGCATCGACTCCCGCGTCCCGCCACTGCGCCAATTGGGCCTGCAACGCCACTGGGTCGGGAGTCGTATTAGGTGCGGAAACCACGCGGTCGTCAAGCGTTGCACCCATGGTGCCGATTACGCCAAACTCCGATCCCAGAAGACGACCCAGCTGCGCAATCAGACGTGTGGTTGTGGTTTTACCGTTAGTGCCAGTGAC
Organism: Halieaceae bacterium; assembly: GCA_047633055.1. Classification (GTDB taxonomy): domain Bacteria; phylum Pseudomonadota; class Gammaproteobacteria; order Pseudomonadales; family Halieaceae; genus CALJFL01. Next base: position 6,555 of record JBLIEI010000089.1, read on the forward strand.
GCCAATCATATGCATACTAGCGCTAGGCGCATCGTAAAACCGACTGGCAATCAGCCCAACCTCAAATTGGAGATCGGGTACTTCCAACAAAGGCACAGATAAGGCATCCACAAAACCGGCCACCGGTGGTTCTGCGACTACGGCCGCAGCACCACTGGCAACCGCCTGCTCAATAAACTCGCGTCCGTCGTGAGTCTCTCCAGGAAAGGCCAGAAACAGATCACCGGGCTCTACCTTGCGGCTGTCTATCTGAACACCGCTCACCGACAGTTCAGCCAATGCTGAGCCATAACCGCCAAGCAGTGTCGTCAGCGATACCTGTCGTCGAGCCACCAGGGCGCTCGCGATCATAAGTCATCACTCCTGGAAGACTGCGCACTGGCTATGACCATTGTTTCATGCGCTTCGGGCGGCACATTCAGTAAACGCAGTGCACCCTGAGCCACTCTCGCAAACACCGGCGCTGCCGCCGACCCGCCACCGTAGGCATCGCCCTGTGGTCGATCTAGCACCACAACAGTGACAAAGCGTGGATCAGACACCGGCGCTATTCCGGCAAACAACGCGACATACTGATCGTCGATATAGCCCTGCGGGCCAACCTTATGCACAGTGCCAGTCTTGCCACCAATAGAATAACCTTCTACCCGGGCTTTGCGAGCCGTACCGTGCTCACCGGTAACCGCATGTAAGACCTGAAGTACCTGGCGGGCTATATCCACCGAGATCACCTGCGTTGCAGGAGACGGAGGTCCATCCAGTGCCAACAGCGACAGCGGTTGCAGGCGACCCTCATTGGCAAACACGGTGTAAGCATGGGCCACCTGCAGCGGACTAGTGGTAAGACCATAGCCAAAAGCAAGAGTAGCTTCCTCAATAGGGCGCCATCGTGGCCGATTTGGCAGCGAGCCGGCACTCTCGCCCGGGAATCCTGTTCCCGGCGGGCTGCCAAGGCCAAATCGCTGAAACACTTGACGGATTGGTTTATAACCAAGCTCCAGTGCCATCTTCGTTACCCCGACCTGACTGGATTTCTCAATCACACGGGAGACACTAATTTCACCATAGTTTCTTGGGTCCACCAGCGTTTTACGCCCCACTCGAATTCTACCGGGCGAGGTATCAATGATGGTCTCCGTTGTAAACTTGCCACTTTCCAAGGCTGCCACCAGCGTCAGCGGCTTCATAGTCGACCCGGGCTCGTACACATCTGTCATCGCCCGGTTGCGCGTATTGGCAAACTCAAAGCTCTTCTTACTGTTTGGGTTGTACACGGGGTGATTGACCATCGCCAACACTTCTCCGGTATGCGCATCCAACGTTACGATAGAGCCGGCGGACGCACCGAGGATTGTCATCGCTCGCTGCAGCTCGCGATGCTGAAGATATTGCAGGCGTAAATCGATGCTGAGGCTCAAGTCTTTGCCAGGCCGGGCAGCCTCCAACACACCAATGTCACGCACGGCATCACCGTGTAAATCCTTGATGTATTTTTTCTTACCAGAGTAGCCCTTCAACCAATCGTCGTGAGCCAACTCCATGCCCGCTATGCCACCGCCGTCAACATTGGTAAACCCAACGACTTGTGAAGCCACTTCACCGGCGGGGTAGAAACGGCGATACTCACGCTCTCCATAAACACCGGGAATTTTAAGTGCCAGAATTTCGCGGGCATCCTCGGGATCGCGGTGACGCTCAAGATACATAAACTGTTTGCTTTGGAAGCGGACGAGCTTATCCTCGAGCTCGGCCAGGTCCAACTCATCGAGCCTGGCGGCCAACTCACCGAGGCGCAGCGAGCCGAACAAGATTTTGGGATTTGCCCACAACGAAATGACCGGAGTACTAACGGCCAATGGCTCCCCGCGGCGATCAGATATAACACCGCGGTATGCCGGAATTTCAGCAGTGCGCACTGAGCGCATAGACCCCTGACCCTGAAGAAACTCGTACCCTTGCTCTACATCTAAAACCTGCAGCAGCAAAATACGACCCACCAGCATGGCCAACAAACCACAGAGTCCAACCACCACGATATAGAAACGCCAGGGACGACTGTCGCGAGAGCGGGACTTCACGGTGAAACCACCATCAATTGCTCTAGCGCCGGTGGCCCCATGCCCAATTCAGTCGTCGCCACTTTCTCAACCCGGTAATGCGAAGCCCAGGTACTTTGCTCGAGCAACAAGCGGCTGTAATCTTCTTGCAGATACCACTGTCCAGCTTCCAGGTCCTGCAACTGGGCATATAGCTGTCGGCAAGCATGAGACGAATAGATAACACCGAACGCCGAAAGCAGGACCGCCACCAGTGCAGCAGCCGCAGCAAGCAGAGACCCACGCGAATACGCAGGTGTCTGCTGCAACGTCGTCGCTGGCTGTAGATTACCGATCACTACTTCCGTCCCTCTACTTACTGAATCTTTTCGGCGATACGCATGATCGCGCTGCGCGAACGTGTATTATTTGCCACCTCTGCAGGGCTTGCTCTTACTGGCTTACCAATTATTCTCATACGACGCTCAAGATCGACGTCCCTAATCGGCACCCCACGCGGCAAACTTTTACCCCTTGCCATGTCTCGCATATACCGTTTTACGATTCGGTCTTCCAGGGAATGGAAGCTGATGACCACCAGCCGTCCGCCGTCAACCAAAATATCCAAAGCGACATCCAGCAGCGCCTCAAGGTCGTCGAGCTCCCGATTGATACGAATTCGAATAGCCTGAAATGCCCGCGTCGCGGGGTGCTTGTGCTTTTCCCATCGGGGATTGGCCTCGCTAACGATCTTGGACAACCTGCCGGTCGTGGTAATAGGCTGTTCGGCCCTCTCGGCAACTATTGCAGCAGCAATGCGACGAGCAAAACGTTCCTCTCCATAGTCTTTCAGCACACTAGCGATTTCAGACTGGTCGGCCAGCGCCAGCCACTCGGCGGCGGTTTCTCCGCGGGTGGTATCCATGCGCATATCCAGAGGTCCATCCTGCTGAAAACTAAAGCCCCGCTCACCCTCGTCGAGTTGTGGACTGGAGACCCCAAGGTCTAACAAAATACCATCGACTGCGCTGACACCCATCTCGTGGAGTTGACCGGGAAGCTGAGCAAACGAACCGTGGTAGAAAGTAAAGCGGGGTTCGCTTTTCGCCATTTGCAGGGCCGATTGTTCAGCAATAGGATCTTTGTCGACTCCCAGCAACCGTCCATCACGATCCAGACTTTCCAATAGCAACTCACTGTGGCCGCCGCGGCCGAAGGTGCCATCAACATAGAAGCCCCCCGGTGCTGTCACCAAAGCTTTTACTGCCTCTCGTAACATCACTGTTTGATGCATGGCGGCCACCTACAGCGTCAGGTTCAGTAATTCAGGAGGCAGATCTGCCTCGGTACTGGAATCGGCCAGGGCTTGATCACGCTCTGCCAACCACAATTGTTCAGACCAGAGCTCTAGCTTGTTGCCCTGCCCCACCAGTACCAACTTTTTGTCCAGCTGGGCGTACTCGCGCAGGGGCGGAGGCAGTAACATGCGACCATTACCATCCAGTTCCAGGTCGGTGGCGTAACCAAGCATAAGTCGCTGAAAGCGTTTTACCGCGGGTTTGAGGGCTGGCAGCGCTTGGATTTGACTTTCAATGCGCTCCCATTCAGGCAATGGGTAGATAACCAGGCAATTGGACTGGGTATCAATAGTCACCACGGTCTGTCCATTGCAATGAGACAGCAATGGCTCACGTTGGCGCGCTGGCATCGCCAAGCGACCCTTCGCATCCATATTGATATGCTGTACCCCACGAAACACGAGAAAACTCCACTAAGCCGATTTTAAAAAACCACTTAAAACCAGATTTACCCACTTATTTCCACTTTTCGACACTATAGGTCTCCACAAGAGAAACTGTCAAGATGGCAAATACGAAAAACGTTGTGATTTCAGGTAATTAGAGCGGATTTCTGTGGGAATTGGTCAACGGAAATGCGGAGAGTAAGATACAAAAAATCACTCAAAACATGACAGTAAAATCATGTGTTAAGAGTTTACTTTAACTATATGGTTGATTTTCGACTAATAGAGCGAATCTTTAGTACAAAAACATCTAAAAAATCGCGTCCGATGTAAGAGCCGCCGATAAAGGGGGCCGCAAAGTCCAAAAGAAAGAGTCATCCCGCCCACCCTTGGGCGAGCGGGATGATAGTTGAGTCGGTCGATAAGCCGGGTTCTGTCGCGGGCGATCATTCATCTGCGACAGGTGTCACCACCTGCCTGTAGCAACCTACCCGAATCCACTGTGGGCCACAGCTAATGGATTCCTATTTGGTCTTGCTCCGGATGGGGTTTACCATCGCCACGCCTGTTACCAGCCGCGCGGTGCGCTCTTACCGCACCTTTTCACCCTTACCCAGCCAAAAATGGGGTCAGACCCCAATTAAGCGCGCTCAAATGGGGTCTGACCCCATTTTTGGGCGGTATCCTTTCTGCTGCACTTTCCGTAGGCTCGCGCCCCCCAGGTGTTACCTGGCATCCTGCCCTATGGAGCCCGGACTTTCCTCCCCACGATTACCCAAAGGGT
>JBLIEI010000090.1:0-10706 GCA_047633055.1 Halieaceae bacterium
AAACACGTCACCCTGCACTCGGGCGAGCTTGCCTTGGGGCTGGTTCCTACTGCAGCTTTGCTAGGCAATATCGATAAGGCAATTAACATAGCGGGGGCCAGCCGCATTGGCCATGGCGTTAGCATTGTGCATGAACGAACATCCCACGATTTACTCAAGCAAATGGCCGAAGAGGAAATCCTGGTAGAGATTAATCTGACCAGTAATGCAGTGATCCTTGGCGTGTCCGGACAGAATCACCCGTTTGACATGTATCGCAAGTATGGCGTGCCGCTGGCGCTATCGACAGACGATGAAGGGGTGGCGCGCATTGATATTACCCATGAATTCCAAAGAGCGGCGCAGACCTATGATTTGAGTTATGGCGATATTAAAGAGCTTTCGAGGAACGCGCTGGCCTACAGTTATTTATCCGGAGAGAATTTGTATCGCGATATCAAGTTCCTTGATACTAATAACGCATGCCGCAGAGATATGCCGGGAGAATCGCTGTCCTCGGATTGTGACGACTTTTTACAGGGCAATGAAAAAGCCAGGTTACAGTGGCAGTTAGAGGGCCGTTTCAGGGAATTCGAAGCTAGATTCTAGCCAGACTCAGTTGCCGTTGTAGACAGTCTAGAGGCACCGGCGTACATTGAGCCGTTGTTCTACAGCAGCACCCGAGTCAGGGCATCAGTTGCTATTCAATAGAGGATAAACAATGGGTTCGATTCATATTAATGCCGATTCAGGCGCTTTTGCAGAGACCGTGCTATTTCCCGGAGATCCTCTTAGAGCCAAATACATTGCGGACAACTTTCTCGATAACGCTGAGCTTGTCACCGACGTTCGGAATATGCTGGGGTTTACTGGTGAATATGAGGGTAAGCGCGTCTCCGTCATGGCCAGCGGCATGGGCATCCCCTCGGCATCTATCTACGCCACTGAACTTATCAAAGAGTACGGTGTAAAAGAGATTATCCGAGTCGGCAGTTGTGGTTCGGTTAGCAGTGAAGTCGACCTACGCGACGTCGTTGTCGGCATGGGTGCCTGCACGGATTCCAATGTGAATCGCATACGATTCGGAGGCTACGACTACGCAGCAATCGCTGACTATGGCCTGCTGGAGAGGGCGGTTACGTCGGCGCGTGCGCTTGAAGTTGAAACAAAGGTTGGCAATTTATTCTCTGCTGACCTGTTCTACACACCGGATCAACCGATGTTCAAAATTATGGAGAAATACGGCATCCTCGGTGTGGAGATGGAAGCGGCCGGACTGTACGGAGCCGCGGTAGAATTTGGAGCAAAGGCACTGGCCATCTGCACGGTTACCGATAACATTGCAACTGGCGCAGCGCTTAGCTCGGAAGATCGACAGCTGTCTCTTAATACCATGATCCAAATCGGCTTGAAGACGGCACTGGGCTAGGGCTAGGTCAAGATGAAGGACCGAATCAAGACTTGGCTGGCCCGTGATCCTGACCCGGCGACACGCGGTGAACTCCAAAATCTGTTGAACGACCGTAATACTGAAGAACTTTCTCAGCGTTTCTCCGGCCGGCTCGAATTCGGTACTGCGGGCCTGCGAGGCCTGGTGGGTGCGGGGCCGGCCAGAATGAACAGACTGGTAATTCAGGAAACATCCGCTGGCCTGGGCGCCTATCTTATCGACACCATACCTCATGCTGCCAAGCGTGGCGTTGTTGTCGCGTATGACGGCAGACCCGATTCGCATCAGTTTGCGATGGACGCCGCTTGCGTCTTTGCGGCGCTGGGCATAATGATCTACATCACACCGGCAGTAGCCGCGACACCAATCGCCGCCTTCGGTGTTCTTGATAAAGGTGCTGCTGCGGGCGTGGTGGTAACCGCCAGCCACAATCCGCCACAATACAATGGTTATAAGGTCTACTGGGAAAATGGCGCGCAGATCACTCCGCCACACGATGCGGGTATCGCTAATGCGATAGAGCGCGCCGCGCTGGAACCGCTCCCCTGGCTCGAATTTGAGGAAGGTGTCTCAAGCGGCGTTATTTGCGTGCAGGGGGAAGATTTCTACCGGTCCTATATAGACGCTATTCAGGCCAGCCCACTTTTTTCAAACTCGTCCGGTACACCGGAGACCAGCATCGCCTATACGGCTATGCATGGGGTCGGGGCCGACGTTGCGGAGACACTGCTGCAAGAAGCCGGGTTTCGTCGGTTCTACAGTGTCGAATGCCAGCGTGAACCCGATGGCCGTTTCCCCACTGTTAATTTCCCGAATCCCGAGGAGCCGGGAGCGATGGATCTGGTGTTGGCATTAGCCAACGAGAATGGTGCCACATTGGCCTGCGCCAATGATCCAGATGCCGATCGCCTGGCTGTGGCAGTGCGGCAGGAGTCCGGTGACTATCAAATGTTGACCGGCGACATGGTTGGCGTACTGCTGGCTAATTACCTGTTGCAGCAACGCCATTCGTTTACGCCTATCGTCTGCTCTACCATTGTGTCTTCCGGTATGTTGAAGAGCATTGCAGCAGCCACTGGAGCAGTACACTTCGAGACCTTGACCGGCTTCAAATGGCTGACCAATGTCGCCATGGATCACGAGGATGACAATCATCAGCTGCTGTTCGCCTATGAAGAGGCACTGGGGTATGCGGTAGGACGTCAGGTCCGCGACAAAGACGGACTTTCGGCACTGCTGGCATTTGCCCAAATGACTGAGCAACTAGCCCGCCAAGGTAAAACGGTGCTCGATCAACTCGAATTGCTCTATCGGCAGCACGGCATTTATATGACCGGACAGCGCAGTATTGCGCTGCAGCCGGGGGCGCCGCCCCTATGCGAACGATTGCGCAATCAGCCACCCAGCCGTATCGGCAGCAGTGACGTCATCCATGTTGACGATCTAAGCCGTGGTATTCGCATGCACTCAAGTGGCTCATCAGAGCCATTGGATTTTCCACTCAGTGACGTGTTGATTTATCGTCTGCAGAACGGTTCGCGCGTGATCGTTCGTCCCTCAGGTACTGAGCCGAAGGTGAAGTGCTATTACGAAGTGGTTCAGCCAGTAGCGGGAGACAGCTTCGACAGCGCAATGGAGCAGGCAAAAAACGCATTGGCTCAACTGATGGGAAAACATCAGGACTCGCTTGCAGTATTCACTGGTCCGGCCTAGATAAACCGTTATTTTAGAGGTAAACAATGAGCCAGCTTAGCTCAGATTCCGGCAATGCTTCCTTTCAGCTGGATCCGTTTGCGGCGGACTTCGCCAGCGATCCTTATCCAACATACCGGTTAATGCGTGAAAACCACCCGGTCTATTACCACGAAGCCTGGGATATGTGGCTGTTTTCATCGTTTGCCGACGTATTCGCGCTCGCCACTGATAAACGGTTAGTGCGAACCCTTGAACACGTCATGTCGCCGCAGGAAGTGGCTGCTAAACGCGACGCTGAACACTGGGCAGCTACCCCGGTGTTCAGCCGCTACGTACGAGTGAATGTAATCGATAGTGAGGGAGAGATGCACGATCGCTTGCGAAGTCTGGTGTCCAAAACTTTTACCTCAGCCAGAATTAGTGCGCTACGTGAACAAATTCAACAATTGGTGGATGCCCGCATTAATATCATCCGGGAAATGGTTGAGTTCGACTTTATCGAGGGATTTGTGGCGCCTATACCCGGGTTGATTATTGGTCAGCTATTGGGTGTACCGGAGCACGATTGCGATCGCCTGCGGATCTGGTCAGAAAATATTGTGCAATTTTTTGAACAGGACAGAACGCCTGAGGATCTGGCACTTGCCGAAGCAGCTGCCACCGAATTTTCTGATTATCTTATTGAACTGGCTGCCCAGAGACGGACAGAGCCGCGCGAAGACCTGATTAGTCTCCTAGTCGCGGCGGAAACTCAGGGCGCGCTAAACCGTGACGAGCTTATTTCCACCTGCATTATCATCCTGGCAGCCGGGCACGGATCAACCATCGATGTCTCCGGCAACGGTATGTTGGCCTTGCTGCGTCACCCGCAGGAAATGGACAGGCTCAGGGCAGAGCCGGAGCACATCCATACTGCGGTGCAGGAAATGTTCCGCTATGAGTCGCCATTGCCTTTTTTCCATCGATTTATGCTTGAGGATATTGAATTCAACGGGCAGCAGTTCGCCAAGGGCACCAAAGTAGGGCTAATGTATGGTGCAGCCAATCGGGATCCGCACCAATTTGAGGATCCAGAGCGCTTTGATATTACCCGCTCACCCAATCGACACATCGCATTTGGTAAGGGCGCTCACTTCTGCCTGGGTAATCATTTGGCCCGTCTGGATATGGAGATTATTTTCACTACTCTGATACGTGAATTTTCCAGTATTGAGTGCTTTACCTCAGCTCAGCCGGAATATAGGCTAGGCATCACGAGTCGTGGACTGACGTCACTTCCTTTAGCCGTCAGTTAGCGGCGTCATCAGAAAACTACATTCTCCTTTCCTTTCACGATTTATGAGAGACATAGATGAAAACAGCATTTAAATCCGTTAACAACGTGGCTCTTGTATGCAAATCAACCGTGTTGGCTTCTAGTGTAGCGTTTGCCGCTACAGCCCTGGCGCAACCAGCTTTAGAAGAAGTGCTCGTTACTGCGCAGAAGCGTGAGCAGAGTCTGCAGGATGTACCCGCGTCTGTGTCCGTGATTTCTGGTGAGTCGATGCGGGACTTTATTGGTGGTGGTGAAAATATTCGAGCGATGTCAGGGCGGGTACCCAGTTTGCAGATCGAATCCTCTAACGGACGGCAGTCTCCGCGCTTTTATATCCGCGGTCTTGGTAACTACGACTTTGACGTAAATGCCAGCCAGCCTGTCTCACTAATCTTCGATGAGATTACTCTTCAAAACGCAGTACTAAAATCGATACCGATGTTTGATATCGAGCGGATTGAAGTGTTGAAGGGACCGCAGGGCACGTTGTTTGGCCGTAATACTCCTGCAGGCATCGTTAAAGTCGATAGTGTCAGGCCGTCTTCAGAAACTGAGGGCTATGTCAACGTAGGCTACGGTAGCCGCGACACTCAAACGTACGAGGGAGCGATCGGCGGTGAAGTTACCGACGGTGTGACGGCGCGCCTGTCTATGAAATATCTCGAGCGGGATGCCTGGATCGATAATACGGTCAATGGCAGCGGCGATGACTTTGGCGGCTTTGATGAATTCGCTTACCGTCTGCAAGTTCTGTTTGAGCCCACAGACAATTTTTCTGCCCTGGTTAAGATTCACGGCTTTGACCAGGATGGCGATCACCCACAGATCTTTTATGCAAACGCGCTGACGCCTGGTCAAGAGGGCACTCGATCCGGGTTTGATGAAGAAGTGGTGTCACAGGATGGATCCGCCGGTTTCGAAATGGACCATATCGGGGGTGGATTGCATTTCACCTATGAGATGTCCAATGTGCTGACACTAACCTCTATTACCGGTTACGACGAAGTCGAGAGTTTTTCCCGTGCCGATGTCGATGGTGGCCTGATTGGTGGCCCTGAGGTGATTGGCGTACTGGGCAGACAAGCATTTTTCAATGTCGAGTCAGGCGACGGCCTCGACGACCATTACCAGCTTAGTCAGGAACTGCGGTTGGCTGGCGAGAGCGGCCAATTTTTTTATCAGGTCGGTCTGTACTATTTTGATGAGGATATCGACGTCAGGTCCAATAATTTTGATTCTGCTACGGGGTTAAAGACGTCGGAAGATATTGCCAGTCAGCAAACAACCTCTTCCGCTATTTTTGGCCAGGTCGAGTACTCCGTTAATGACGCGCTATCGGTAATTGGCGGCCTGCGCTACACCGACGATGATGTAGAACTGGAGACCCTCCCAGGACCAGGGTCTTTCGCCCCTAACGATATTATTAAAGAGGACGACAGCTACGTTAATTGGGATTTGGCATTAAATTATGACGTGGATGCCGACTGGAGTATTTACGGCCGAGTGGGTAATGCTTCACGAGGGCCTGTGACCATCGGTCGTTTCGGTTTTACCAGCAGTGCAGATACAGAAACGTTGACCTCAATCGAAGCAGGCTTTAAAGCCAACCTGTGGGACGACCGGGCGCGCTGGAATGCCACGGTCTACGCGTTTGAGGTTGAAGACCAGCAACTCACGGCAACCGGAGGCAGTGCAAACCTCAATACATTATTGAATTCCGATAAGACAGAGGGCAGTGGTTTTGAAACGGATCTTGAAATACTGTTTACTCAGGACCTACGTTTCAGCACTAACCTGAGTTATAACAAAACTGAAATTAAAGACAGTGAACTCGGTGTTGAACAGTGCAGCTCAAATCCGGGCTGTACGGTAAAGGATCCAGTAATCGGCGTGGTAAACGGCCCCTTCGGCCCAGCAACTATTGTTTCGGTCGATGGTAACAGTCTGCCCAGGGCGCCCGAGTGGATGTTTAACGCGTCGCTGCACTACACCTATCACCTTTCTTCCGGACAGATGTACTTTAATACTGACTGGAACTATCGCGACGAATCAAATATTTTCCTTTATGAGTCTGTCGAGCATATCGCTGAGGAACGCTGGATTGGTGGCCTGAGAATTGGCTACAAGAATGAGTCCGAACAGCTCGATGTCGCTATCGTCGGTCGGAACATTACCGATGAGGTAGTGGTAGATGGTGCGTTGAACTTCCTCAATATGTCGGCATTTGTTAACGAGCCCGCATTCTGGGGTGTCGAGGTCGGCTATAACTTCTAGAGCGTGGTTCAATGACACAGTTCACAGGTCTAATCGGAGTCGTCGCGATATTTGCGCTGGCTCTGTCTTTATCGAACAATCGCAGCGCAGTGAACTGGCGGCTGGTTATTTGTGGCCTGAGCCTGCAACTTATTCTGGCGATGTTTGTTCTCAGGACACCCTGGGGGCAGGCATTATTTGAGTTCTTGGGCGCAGCGGTGGAGCGGCTGCTGGGTTTTGCTAACGACGGTGCAACTTTTGTTCTAGGCCCGCTGGCTGATACGGCCTCCATGGTTGAAGTATTCGGCCCGGCAGGTACATTCGTATTCGCTTTCAAGCTCGTTCCCACGCTAATCTTTGTTGCGGCCTTATCAGGGCTCGCTTACCACCTTGGCTTGATGCAGCGCGTGGTTGGCGCCATCTCCGGCGTCATCTACCAGATTATGGGCGCCAGTGGCTCTGAAGCTACGTCGAACACCTCCAGCGTCTTTGTGGGCATGGTCGAAGCCCAGATATTGATCAAGCCCTATATGCCAACAGTCACTCAGTCAGAGCTGCTGGCCATTATGGCCGGCTCAATGGCCTGTATATCCGGTGCGATTATGGCGGTCTATATTGAAATGGGCGTGTCCGCCGCTTATCTGATGGCCGCGAGCATCATGGCTATTCCCGGCGCCCTGGTCATATCAAAAATAATTTACCCCGAAACAGAAGATTCACCGACTCGTGGCAAGGTTGACTTAAATATAGAGAAAACCTCAGTGAACGCGATCGATGCCATCGCCAATGGAGCCTCAGATGGCTTGAAAGTTGGGGTGGTGGTTTGCGCTATGCTGATTGCCGCAATCGCCATTATTTCCCTAATAGACTACATTCTCGGACGAACAGGACTGTTCCTGGTTAGTACGTTCTTTGAATCCGCAAAGGATGCTGTCGTCTTACACATCGATTTCAATAACCTGACGCTAGGAGGCATACTGGGTGGCATATTTCATTATGCCGCACTGATTATGGGTGTGCCGCTTCAGGATGCCACCTCAGTTGGCGGCTTAATGGGCACCAAGTTAGTTATTAACGAATTTGTGGCCTATCTGCAAATGACACAGCTGATTGATGCCGGTAATTTGAGCCAGAAATCGGTCATTATCGCGACCTTTGCACTCTGCGGTTTTGCTAACCTGGGTGCTGTTGCCATTATGATTGGTGGGCTTGGAGAACTTGCACCCAATCGTAAGCATGATTTGGCCAAACTTGGCTTGAAAGCGATGCTCTGTGGCACGCTTGCTTCTTATTTATCGGCCTCTATCGCCGGCATATTATTTATTGATCCGGCGGACGCCGCAGGCACCTCTATAGTGCTTCCCGTTGTGATTATGGCTCTTGGCACGGTAGTTATTTTGGTTTTCAATAGAGCCATCCGCCACCCGGATAAAATGCCGGCGTTATTGGTTCGGCTGTGCAGGCAGAACTGAGCGCTTAATCTTCCTCATAACCCGGCGGCATATCGGTTTCAGTGCCGTTGACACTTAACATCCGGATAGTCTCCTCTGCCTGAGGGTAGCGCGCTATCAGTTCGTCGGCGGTACCCGCGGTGAAATCCTGCCCACGAAAACCCGGTGCCATGGTGCAACCGTATAGCGCATAGCGACCACCCTCGATCAGATAACCCGCCTGCCAGGTGTTGGCCGGAACGGTGAATTGCACTAATTGGCCGTGTTCGGGCCGCGTGCCCATGAGAACTTCCTCAACCGAGCCGTCATCGTGTAGCAACACCAGTTTAAAGGGATCGCCGCCATAGACATGCCACACCTCATCGCTCAGTAGTTTATGAAAGCAGGAAACGCTCAAGGGCACGTTTGAGTACATTCCTATAATGGCTGTACCGGCGGGCCCGCCATTGGCTAACTTATGAGGCGAGCGATAAGTACTTTTGTACAACGTTCCTTCAACCGGCATCGTGTCGAACTGGTAATGCTCGCATATGGCTTTTACATCTGGGTGGATACTCGGGTCATCAAGGTCGTGCATAACTAGTAATCCTTTATCTCAATCCACTGAGCCCTGCTCGTTGCACTCTCGTAGATGGCGTCGCAAATTAGTGAATTAACATACCCGTCGGAAAAGTCAGGAAAGGTATTGTGCTGAGATTCTGATGCGATAGCCGTGTAAACCTGCTCAATAAACTGCGTTATAGTATCCGTGAAACTTTGGCTGAAGGCGTCCGTGGCGGTATTGATTCCGCCACCCTTTGTTGCCGTGTGCAAGTGGTAGGGTGATTCCGATTCCCACCACACAGACTGGTTGTCGCCGGTAACTTCCAATTTAATACTGTTGTGTCTGCCGTGAGCAATTTCCGAGAGCAGGATGCAGCCGACAGCGCCATTTTCAAATTGTAGTGAGATCACGGCGACATCCTCAGACTTAACCTCCACAGGCGACGAACCCCCATGAGACTCTCGATGCATGATTCCCTGACTAAGGTGTCTGACAGGATTAAAACACCCAAAGTTGGCACTCACTGAAGTGACTTTCAGTCCAGTCCAATGGCGGATGAGATCTATGCAATGCGAGCCAATTTCTGTTGTCGCTCTCATCGGGCCCGAAATGTCTGGCTGATACCGCCATGAATAGGCTTCTGGCAAGGCATGGAATTCCTGTTGGTAATTACATTGAACCATCAGCGTGCGCCCAAAGGTTTGCTGGCTGATGAGGTCTTTCGCCTTGCCACAGGCCTGGTAGTAACGAACATTGAAATTTACCGCGCTGATCACGCCTTTACTGTTGGCCAGCTGCATCAGTTCTTTGGCGTGTTCTGCCGACAGACAAAGTGGTTTTTCACAGATGACGTGCTTATTGAGCTCCAGACATTGTTTGACCAGTTCATAATGGGAGGCAGGAGGGGTGCATATATGAACACAGTCAATGTCATGCAGTAAATCGCCGCTGATTATGTTGCTGTACTGCGCCACATGCCACTTTTTTGAGAACGCTTGCGCACCCTCCACTGTTCTTGAAACAGCAAGCACCAGGTTGTAGCCGAGCGCACGAAGCGCACGGGCGTGGATGTCCGCAATCAGGCCGCACCCAACAATCGCAACGTTCATAGATCGCCTCTATTCAACGAGTTTTTGATACAACGCTAGGTTATCCCAGACGAGGAGAGGATGCATGTATCCTCGATTTAGTTCGGCCACTTGGCCGTTGCTATCAGCAGGGATGAGTCCCCGAACAGGTGCGCACTTATATTAAAGGAATTATAGTCTTTATATGTAACCATCAGGGAGTGTGAATCTTTTGAAACCATTCGACCGAGGAGTAAAGCGTGAGTACGAATAAAAAAGCCTGCCTGGTGATTGGCGCCGGCGACGACACTGGCAGTGCTATAGGGCGCGCTTTCGCCAGGGAAGGCATGATTGCCTGCCTGTCGCGACGACCACGACACAGTGACGCACTGGAAGCATTAGCTGCAAGTATCCGCAGTGAGGGCTTTGAGGCGATTGCTATGGCCGCAGATGCCCGCGAAGAACAGTCAGTGATTGATCTGGTGGACACCATTGAGACCGATGTGGCGCCTATTGAGGTTGCCGTATTTAATATTGGTGCAAACGTCAACTTTCCCATACGAGATACAACCGCTCAAGTTTATAGGAAGGTCTGGGAAATGGCTTGCTACGCTGGTTTTCTCATGGGCAGGGAAGTCGCTAAAAAGATGGTAGAGCGGGGCAGTGGCACCATTATTTTTACCGGTGCCACAGCCAGTGTCAGGGGTAGTTCCGGGTTTTCGGCGTTTGCCAGTGCAAAACATGGCTTACGCGCTCTCGCACAGTCAATGGCCAGAGAGTTAGGGCCGTCAAACATCCATGTCGTGCATACTATCGTTGACGGGATGATTGATTCAAACTTTATTCGTGACAACGTACCGCAGGTCGATGATCTGCGTGAGCAAGGCAGCATCCTCAACCCTGCCCACATTGCGCAAGCCTATGTCATGCTGCACAATCAATCCCGCACAGC
>JBLIEI010000091.1:0-10164 GCA_047633055.1 Halieaceae bacterium
TTTAGTTTTATAGAAATGTTTTACAATCCTATAAAACGTCATTCACATACCGGCGGTGTTTCACCGGCTAAATTTGAAGAAGCGTATTATTTGGAATCAACCCATGTCTAGTAAAGGCTGGGAAGTCTACTTTCAGTCCGTAACCTCTATTCTAATTGGCCTGATATTGGTGCGTGCCTGCAAGCTCATTTGGAAGTCTCCCGCTGATCATCAGATGCCGCTCTATCCATCAGACGGCCGAATACGCCTGAGTCATTTTGGCTTGAAAAATAAGCTGTATGTTATTCCCCTTGCGATTCCATATGTAATAGCAGTTGATGAAATTTGTACCGCAGCAATTCCTTTAACTGAAGCATGCATATTAGTTCTCACATACCTTTTATTTTACCACGCACCGGTGAGCATAAAGATTATTGTCAGGTTAGTCTCGCGTCAGGCTAACGAGCATGTTTTTCGGGTCCTAAGAACAACAGCAGGCTCCATCGAGCGATACTATAGCTCTTTAGCATTAGCGCTTATCTCGTACTGTCCAGGCTACACTACTTAGCAGTGCCTTATTTGTAATCGTGCGAAATGGCGACAGTTGTTACGAGCTAAACCGCCTGTATGCTAGACTACAAAGATCAATTCCACCCCTTTTAGACTGCGTTGATTCTATGAAAAACCTAAACTTGAAACTTGATAAGTTTCAGTATTATGAGCCAAAACAAGATAGGGCGAAACTTACCTTCAAACTTGTTTTGACGACCGCCATGCACACTATCGAGCATGAAGGGATAGCCGCTTTAAACACGAACAGAGTGGCCGACGATTGTGATGTAAACATATCGACTCTCTACCACTATTTCCCCAATAAGGACGCGATAGTGTACGCGCTCTATAAGACTTGGTTTGAAAGTGTCGCGGTCATTGCCGAGAGGCACCGTGAAGCGCTCACACCAGGGCACGGTACCAAGCAATTCTACCGAGACATGATAATCGATATTTTGAATGTGGATAATTTTAGCCCAAAGGCTGCTGTAGCCCTCGAGCAAGCGGTCAAAATACGGAGTGAACTCGCCGAGTACGACCGACTCGTTACTGAAGCCAGTATTACGGGCTACATAGAAGACCTCAGATTTTTTGGAGCAAAAGCCAGAGGCCAGGATTTGGTTCTCCCTGCGTCGCATATGTTAACGACAGTATGGGGTGCGATTAATATTGCATCGAGTAACTCACAGGAAAGTTATGCCCAGATTGCTGAATACTCAGCAGAAATGATCGCCGCCCTCACAAAACGCTTGCTGTAAAAACGCATGCTGCTAGTGCGTTATTTTATGAACAGCGATACGAAAATCAGAACTGGTATCCTACCGTAGCCTTGAATGATCTCGGCTCCAGAGAGAAGAGTTCAGTTCCTACAATGTCTCGGTGTGAAGCGATAGTAGAGCCAGACAGCGTAGGAAATGATGTCGGGAGGAAGTCGCCCAGCCGGAACCGGGGCTTTTGTATGTATTCATCGCCAGATTATCTCGTTTCGGCGAATATAATCTACGCCGTCATACACAGACCTAAAAAAATGCCTCGACTCGCGTTTTTTTTCACGAACTGAGAAACATAGTTTCGATTCTCCCCCCGTTCTTACAAATAAGCAGTAATCATAGCGTGGCTCTACACACGGTCAACGAAAAGCAGGAGTAGAGGTTAACGAATAATGTCTGCGACCGTGCTCACCATCGCCTGACACAATGCGGCCACATCGTCGGTTTCCATAACATAAGGCGGCATCGTGTAGACAAGCTTGCCAAAGGGTCTTACCCAAACACCCCGGTCAACAAACATCGGTTGAACCACAGCCATATCCACCGGATGATCCAGCTCAATCACTCCAATCGCTCCCAGGGTGCGCACATCCGTCACATTAGGTAGCTCAAGTGCAGGAGCCAAGCCTACTGTAAGCTCGGAATTTAGACGTTCTATGGTCTGTTGCCAGGGCTGAGAGATCAACAGATCAATACTCGCTTTGGCAACTGCACATGCCAGGGGGTTTGCCATAAAAGTGGGTCCGTGCATAAAAACACCGGCTTCGCCCTGGCTGATACCATTACTGATCTTGTCGTTACACAGGGTCGCTGCAAGTGTCATGTAACCACCGGTCAAGGCTTTTCCCAAGCACAAAATATCTGGATCAACCCTCGCATGTTCACAGGCAAACATTTTTCCGGTGCGGCCAAACCCGGTGGCGATTTCATCAAAGATCAACAGCACATCAAAGGAATCACACAGTGCACGTAACTTCACCAGGTATTGCGGTGAATAGAAGCGCATGCCTCCGGCGCCTTGAACAATAGGCTCTACGATCACTGCGGCTATTTCGCTATGGTGTTCCCGCAGCAGATCTGACATAACAGAAATATGCTCATCATCGCAATTTTCACCAAACCCACATTCTGGTGCAGGCGCAAAGAACTGCTTGGCTAACACATCACCAAAAAGGTGATGCATCCCGGTCTCTGAATCACAAACCGACATTGCCCCGAAGGTATCTCCATGATATCCATTACGAAGAGACACCAGCTTTTGTTTTTGTGGTTTCCCGACCGAATACCAGTACTGAATTGCCATTTTGAGTGCGACTTCGACCGCAACAGAACCTGAATCGCTAAAAAAAACACGAGTCAGACTATCGGGGGTCAATTCCACCAAAAGCTCTGCCAGTTCGACGGCGGGTGCATGTGTTAAGCCTCCAAACATGACATGAGACATCTTAGAAACTTGTGTATAAACGGCCATATTTAGAGCCGGGTGGTTGTAGCCATGAATCGCACACCACCACGACGCCATACCATCGATCAACTGCCGACCATCAGCCAGTTCCAATCGAACGCCTTGCGCCGATACAACGGGGAAGACCGTGGGTGCATCGATAGTCGAAGCATAGGGATGCCATACATACCGTTTATCAGCATCAAGCATTGCGTCCCAGATATGATTTTTCTCAGTCATTTTCTATCCAATTAACTTGCTACCTAACAGCTCAACTGTCTATTTAATTTTCCCGTCAAATATGTGGACCGGTATGCGCAGGACTCGTCGTTTTATAAACCGATAGTGAGATTCCCACACCACGTGCTGAACAATATTAGTCAGATATTTGCGTTGCTGAACTTTAACACGCTTGTCTACATCACGGTTGGACTGCGTGGGTCCGGCGCCCCCCCAATGGAAATATTCCACACGCCTAACCATTTTCCGGCAGAAGTGTCGCATAATCACGATATGACTTACGAACTGCTAACGGCCCTGACCGCATTTGGTTTTGTTGCCACCATCACCCCGGGACCAAACAACCTTATGCTAATGGCATCCGGGGCAAATTTTGGGTTCCGGCGGACCATACCCCATATGGCCGGTGTCAATATAGGCTTCACCGTTATGGTGCTGCTGATAGGCATCGGTATTAAGCAGCTCTTTGATGCGTACCCCAATAGCTATGAGGTGCTTAAGTATTTTAGCATCGGCTATCTGTTGTATCTGGCATACCGGATTATGACTGCCGCGGAAGCACCGAAAGCGGATGAGACTGGCAGGCGCCCTTTCAGCTTCTTACAGGCAGCAGCCTTTCAGTGGGTGAACCCCAAAGCGTGGACCATGGCACTAACCGCCACAGCGATATACTCGCCTTCGCGTACGCTGGAGTCCATTGCACTGGTAGCATTGGTTTTTGGTCTTATTAATCTACCTTGCATCACTGTCTGGACTGCGATGGGGCAACAAATCAGTCGTTTTCTGACCAGTAGCCGGCGGCTAAAAGCGTTCAACTTTTTGATGGCGGCTCTGCTGGTTGGCTCGCTCTATCCTGTGCTATTTAGCAACGGCTAGTGCCCCAGAATCATCCACGATAGTATCGGTGGGGCACTAAAGGCATTTTCGTCACCTTGATGGGAATGTCGCGCCCGCGCACACTGGCAAACAGCGCAGTATCTGCCTCCGAATACTGAGCATCTATGTAGGCCATTCCCACCGGGACTGCAAGCGTGGGAGCATAACCGCCACTGGTAACAGCCCCGACGATATTACCTTCGCTATCTTTGACGTCAGCGCCCTCTCTCACCGGCGCGCGCCCGTCCACCACAAATCCCACGCGCTTGCGGTTTACGCCATTAGCTATCTGTTCAAGTATTATCTTTGCACCCGCAAATCCGGCTGATTTTTCGCCATTACCACGACGACTCTTGCTGATTGACCAAATCAACCCTGCTTCAACCGGGCTGGTGCTGGCATTCATATCATGTCCGTAAAGACATAGACCCGCCTCCAGCCGCAGCGTGTCTCGAGCACCGAGACCTATGGGTTCCACCAGGTCGGAAGAGAGTAGCTCTCTGGCAATCAGCTCTGCTTTGTCTGCGGGGACTGATATTTCAAAACCATCCTCTCCCGTATAGCCTGAACGGGTGACATAGCAAGAGGCTCCCATAATGTCCACTCGCACACCGCTCATAAAAACCAGACCCGCTACTGCTGGCGCCAAGTCACAAAGCACCGAGACAGCCTTTGGCCCCTGCAAGGCCATCAGCGCACGATCTTCCAGATACTCCACTTCTAGACCGGACAGGTTGGCTTGCAGGTGCGCGATATCCTGTTCTTTGCAGTCTGCATTGACCACGAAAAAATAGTCGTCTTCGCCCCAGCGGCAAATAATAAGATCGTCGAGAATGCCGCCCTGCTCATTCAAAAGAACACCGTAGACCTGCCGGTCAATGCCCAGCGCACCAATGTCTACGGGGATCAGTTTTTCCAATTGCACAGCGACATTCTGACCACGAATCCTGACCTGACCCATGTGACTGACATCAAACAAACCGGCGGCTTCGCGAGTGTGTAAATGTTCCTTGATGATCCCCTGTGGATACTGCACCGGCATTTCATAGCCGGCGAACGGTACCATGCGGGCACCCAATTCGAGGTGGAGGCTATGCAGTACCGTACGCTGGCTCTGCTGATTTTCGGTGACGCTCACTCTTTAGCTCCTACGCTAACATTCCACGATATTGACGGGCACTTCCAAGACATTCAGCGCCAGTCCTCCGCGCGCCGTTTCCTTGTATTTTTTCTTCATGTCACGACCGGTGTCGCGCATCGTGCGAATCACTTTGTCCAGTGATACAAAATGGGTTCCATCGCCATACAGAGCCAGTCGCGCCGCCGATATCGCTTTGATCGCTCCCATTGCATTGCGCTCAATGCAGGGCACCTGCACCAGCCCACCGATAGGGTCGCAAGTTAGGCCCAGATTGTGCTCCATTGCAATCTCAGCCGCGTTCTCTACCTGTCCCGGCGTACCACCCAAGGCTTCTGTAAGCGCCCCAGCCGCCATCGAGCAAGCCGAACCTACCTCGCCCTGGCAGCCGACCTCGGCCCCCGATATCGACGCATTCATTTTGTACAAAATACCGATAGCCGCCGCGGTGAGAAAATAGCGGCAGACATCCTCCTCACTGGCACCCTGGCAGTGATCGAGATAATACTTGAGAACAGCTGGAATAATTCCCGCCGCGCCGTTAGTCGGTGCTGTCACGATACGACCACCGGAGGCATTTTCCTCATTCACCGCCAGCGCGTACAGAGTCACCCAATCCATGGTATTGAGCGACTTATCGCCAAAAGAATCTGTCTGGCTTTTCAGCTGCCTGAACATAGGAGACGCCCGTCGTTTTACTTTCAAACCCCCAGGCATAATGCCCTCAGTGGCACAACCCTTTTTGATACAGGCCTCCATCACCCGCCACAACTTCAGCGACAGCTCACGGATTTCCTTTTCCGAACGCCAGGCTTTCTCATTTTCCATCATCAAAGCACTGATCGAGAGGCCGCTGTCTGCACACATTGCCAATAGCTCATCGCCGCTAGCGAAGGGATAAGGCAACTCCGTGGGATCGTCAACAATAGCGTCATGCTGAGACGCGGTCTCGTCGACGATAAATCCGCCACCGACTGAATAAAATGTTTTCCGGATGACCTCAGCACCTTGTGAATCAAAGGCGGTGAACTGCATACCATTAGAATGAAAAGGCAGGCTTTTACGCTTGTGTAATATCAGGTCAGTGGATCGCTCAAACGCGATAAACTTGTCGCCCATTAAGGCTAGTTCACCGCTCTCTTCTATTTTCTCGACCTTAGTGGCAATTTCATCAACATTGACGTGCTCAGGTGTTTCGCCCTCAAGCCCCAACAAAATCGCCTTGGGGCTACCATGTCCTTTGCCCGTTAACCCCAGAGAACCAAACAATTCCGCCTTAACTCGAGCAACAGCCCCATACAAAGTAGCTTCCTGTTGCAGATGAATCGCGAATAAACGGGCCGCTTTCATCGGGCCCACAGTATGCGAGCTGGAGGGGCCAATGCCGATTTTGAACAGATCAAAAGCGCTTATGCTCATGCTTACATCCGCTTTGTAGGTTATACAGGGAACTGTCGCATATTGTAGCTATTGTAGCCAACGCATATGTAACTGTCGCAAAAGGCCAAAAGTCGGCATTATTAGCACAGCTGATCCTAACCTGAAAGAGATGACCGCAACCAGTGCACACGCAAGACTTTGACGTAATTCAACATGCAAGGCAGTGGTGTGATTCTGACTCCGCGCCCTGGCTATGCACTATTGTCGCCGCCACCGGCTCCTCGCCACGGCCGGTGGGCTCGATGCTAGTGGCATCGTCGGATGGACAGCAGGTTGGCTCTGTATCCGGGGGCTGTGTCGAAGAAGATTTACTAGAACGCTTGCGTGCAGGAGAATTCGATCCACAACGTATACACCTGCAGGATTATGGCGTCAGCCCGGAAGAAAACGAACGGTTGGGCCTGCCCTGCGGCGGCCAGCTCAAGATCCTACTGCAAGCGTTGACAAAAGCTGACTGTCTTTGGCTCGATAGAATTCTTGAGTCTCTTGCTGATCGTCAATGCATAGAAAGGCAACTCGACCTCGAGTCTGGCCGGACGCTGCTGGTTTCCGGGAAGCAGTTTGCAGATCTCTCACTTGAGTCATCCACCCTGCGTCAATCGTTCGGCCCACAAATGCGCATGTTGCTGGTTGGCGCAGGACAGTTGGCCCAGAGCCTCTCGGAACTCGCTCTGGCGATGGATTACGACGTCATGGTGACGGATACTCGTCAGCTTGTGCTATCCCAGTGGGAGGGCCCCGACGTGCCGCTGCTACAGGGCATGCCCGATGATATTGTCCGCGAACATGCCAGCGATAGACGCTCGATCATTATTACCCTTACCCACGATCCGCGTATTGATGACATGGCGCTAATGGAGGCCCTAGGTACTGAGGCCTGGTATGTCGGTGCTCTCGGGTCAATGCGCACCACCGCTGCGCGACTGGAGCGACTCCGACAGCTAGACATCCCCCAAGAGCAGATAGACCGGTTATACGCACCCGTTGGGCTGGATATAGGCAGTAAAACGCCGCATGAAATCGCCATATCCATTATGGCGCAACTGGTTCAACTCCGACGCAGTAGCCGCTGAGATGAGCGTCGGGGTGATATTACTTGCCGGTGGTCGCAGTCGTCGATTCGGCGCCGATAAACGGCTTACCGAATTTCTCCCGGGCAAGACCCTATTGGAGGCTACCTTAAAAAATATTTCGCTCAGTCAGCTAGAACTGCTGGTCTGCTTGCGTGCTGATGATCAGATTTTGGAAGAAAAGCTGAACAGTGCAGGAATTAGCTGTCAGCGTTGCAGCACTGCGGATCAGGGTATAGGCGCCACGCTTTCAGAGAGCATAGCGCATATCCCGGCCTGGAGTGGCGTATTGATTGCATTGGCCGATATGCCCTGGATTCAACCTGCAACTTTTCGCTCTGTAGCGCAACATACCAGCCTCGAAAATATTTGCATTCCCACTTTCGGCAATCAGCGAGGTCACCCCGTTGGTTTTGGCCGCGACTTTTTTAACGACCTTGAAACACTGAACGACGACCGGGGCGCCAGAAGCATTATCAATAAATATGCTCACACGATTAAAACGTTACCGACGGATGACAAGGGCATTCTGCGGGATGTCGACAGACCTGATGACATCGGTAAATCCCGCGTTTCGCCGAAGCTTTAGTCCTTCTTGCCAAGGACCGACATAGGCTTGAGGCTACTTGCTCGTTAATACATTGGATTTCTCAAATACGTGACTATCTTTCCGAACAAGCTTTCCCACTATAATACGATCACCCACTCGAATAACATAGCAACCATATTCAACTTTAATTTTTACTCTCTAACCGCATATGCTATAGCATATGACAATGAGACCGTCGGATTTGCAATGCTCCCGCAATCGACATTAAGTCTCGCTCTTGATCGAATGGAGTAAAAAAATAATTTCTCAACCGGAGGTGTCTCGGAGATGCTGAATGAAGGAGCAGAGTACATGCCGATAGCGGCAGAAGAATTCACGTTTGTCTCATCGACGGACGGTCTGACAATCTACGCCTATCATTGGCCAGCTGTAGGGACCGCCAAAGGCTCTGTACTCATCGCACACGGTCTTGCTGAATACGGCATGCGTTACGATCGCTTTGCCCAAGCATTAACGTTAGCGGGTTATGAAGCCTACGCCATCGATCACCGCGGCCACTCACAATCAATTGATGCACAAGGCCTCGGCACCTTTGGCAAGGGCGGATGGCTGGGCCTGTGTCAGGACCTACGCACACTGTTAAGCATAGTGCGCAACGAACACCCTGGCCTGAAAACCATTTTGTTTGGACATTCTATGGGATCATTTGCGGCCCAGAGACTTTGCCTGGACCATTCCGATGAAATGGATGGGGTGATTTTATCCGGGTCCTCCAGCGTCGATGTTATGTCAGCAGCACTAGCAGAAGCTGAGAACGCCGAAGACGGCGGAGGTGACGTCGATTTGTCCGCGTTCAACACGGCTTTTGAACCCGCCAGGACACCTTTTGACTGGCTCTCTCGTGATGAGGCAGAAGTCGACAAGTATATCGAAAACTCACTGTGCGGATTCGATCTACAGGCTGAATCTGCAGCGACACTGTTTGATTCCGGCACCTATCACGGCGAAGATTCCGCGATAGTAAATATCCGCAATGACTTGCCTGTTCTGATGGTGGCTGGCGATGCGGATCCGATTAATGGCAAGCTTGAACTACTCAATCTACTGGAGGCACGCTGGCGCGCTGGCGGAGTCTCCAACATTCAAACCGCCTACTATAAAGAGGGCCGCCACGAGATGCTAAACGAGGTTAACCGGGGCGAAGTCACTAGCGATATTATAGCGTGGCTAACCGAGGTGGTGGGTTAGATGAAATACCACTTGCGATAGAAGTTCTATGCCGGGGACAGTTCGGGGATGAACCACGGTGTCACTACTCAGATTTCATCGTCCCATTCCGATTCAAATTCGGAAAATTCATTCTCTGCTGCCCCCTCATCGACTTCCTCTTCAAATTTTGCGTTACAGGCGTCAATAGCAGGCCTGGCGGCAATATAATTGGTGATTAATCGTCTGGTAATCTCGATTTCTTCACCCAGACTTAGATCACTGCGATTCAAGATTTGGTCGGTCGTGGCCTGCATGTCTTCGTCAAGGGGAACGGCACAACGGTGGAATGCCATAAACTCCGCAACTGCGCTGCGCCTGCCGTCCTGATACATGAAAATTTCGTTGGTGTCGGTAAAATAAATCATGTCCACCGTGTCGTCCCCGTTCACATCCTCTACACACATACTCAAGATAAGGTAGGTATCGCAGACCCTTTTCCCAACGGCATTCTCGGTGCGAGGGGGAACACTGCTTGCACATCCCACCAGAAGTAGGAAAACGAAGGGGGTAAAAAGATTTTTACTCAAAGTCTTTCGCCAGTTAAATCAGGGAGCACGGTCAGACGCCGACATCGTAATACAAATAAGCAAGTCCGTCTCGCTTGCGTTCAAGTATGGCTGGACAAGCGACCGTGTACTATAGTGAAACTATAAAAATACTAACGAATAAGGTTCTATTCATGTCATACCTCCGACCTATCATATTTTTAGCCCTACTGAGCTTAACTACCCTGGCTGCGGTGGCTTCTGCCGAGGGCACGAGTAACGCCGCGAAAGATTAATCTCCCTATGCCGGAACGACCCAGCCCACCAATGTTTATCGGGGTGATTCGCCGT
>JBLIEI010000092.1:0-9565 GCA_047633055.1 Halieaceae bacterium
TGATACGGCCTGAGTTTACCCGACACTTTCTTAAGTTAAAATCATAGAAAGTGATGAGAGGTGAATCATGGGCAAAGGAATCCGTTACTCGGATGAATTCAAGCAAGAGGCAGTCAATCAGGTGGTCGTTCATGGCTATCCCATTCTGGAGGTCAGCAAACGGCTGGGCATCTCGAACAAAAGTTTGTATGACTGGATGAAGAAGTTCAGCAAACCCCAGGCAAAGCGAGAAGAAGAATCGGATCTTCGAGCGGAGATTGCCCGTTTGAAGCGCGAGCTGAAGCGGTCAGAGCAAGAGAGGGCCATATTAAAGGGGGCCGCCGTGTTTTTTGCCGGGGAGTCAAAGAACGGTACGGGTACATAAAAGCTCACTCTGACACATATCCTGTTCGCCGCTTGTGCCATGCGATGGCTGTGCACCCTAGTGGCTACTATGATTGGCTGAAGCGACCTCTTAGCGCGCGAGCGCAAGAGGACTTGAGTTTGGCGAATCATGTAAAACAATTCTGGCTGGAAAGCGGTGGCCATGCGGGCTACCGCAACATCCACCTGGATTTAGTAGAAGCGAAGGTTGCCTGCGGTCGAGACCGTACGCTGCGGTTAATGCAAGCGGCGGGTTTACGTGCAGTGCGTGGATACAAAGCGCCAAAAGGCCATTATGGTGGCATCACTAACCCGGCTGCTCCAAACATTCTGGAGCGCCAGTTTGAAGTGGATTCGCCGAACCAGTGGTGGGTGAGCGATATCACTTACATCCATACGCATGAGGGCTTTCTGTTTCTAGCGGTTGTGATGGATTTATACGCGCGCAATATTGTCGGCTGGTCAATGGCTTCGCGAATGACGGATGACCTGGTACTGGATGCTCTGACTAGCGCTTACTGGCGACGGAAACCCACCAGCACAGTGATGTTGCACTCGGATCAAGGTAGCCAGTACACCAGTGGCAATTATCAACGCTTACTAAAGTCGCTGGATATTAAACCCAGCATGAGCCGTCGCGGCAACTGCCACGACAACGCTGTTGCAGAGAGCTTCTTTGCGAACTTAAAGAAGGAGAAAATCAGGCGTAAGAGGTATGCCACCCGCGCTGACGCGCGGCAGGCAATATTCGAATATATTGAAATGTTCTATAATCCAAAACGGCGTCATACACACAATGGTAGAGTTGCGCCTACGAAGTACGAACAGTTATATTTAGAGCAGTTGGAAAGTGTCTAGGAAACTCAGGCCGTATCACTTCCCCACTTCGATGGAGCCCGTCTTATCATCAAGAAAATTTACATAGGCACTGTTGAGTGTATAAGCCTCGATAGCATCTTCGAGAGAGATCGCTTGCTCAGGTAAGAATGCATCGCCTTTAAGTAAAAATGGATCGACGCGGGTAACCGCAACCTCAATACCCACCGGGGGTTCGCGCTTGATACAGCCCAGTCGTTACCAAAAGCAATACGTCCGCCGGCGTCCTTAATAGCCCTTATAGGGCAGGTCCACTTGATACGTTCAACCCCCACCACCGGGCGCGTAAATACTGAGATATAGTCGTCTTCATAGGCCCAGAGTGGTTGAAAATGCGCCGTCATATTGAGCTCGCCAAAGCGGGCGATGCCATCCGGGTGAACAAACTGGGCATGTACCCTATGAGGACGCGCATCCCGCTCGCCGTTGGCCTGCCGGATGGCCTCAACCGCTACTGCCATTTCAGCGCAGGCCAAGTGGTCGACAGAACCCCTTTATACTTCTTATACTTAGGCCCCGCCAATTGATGGATACTAGATGATGGACGCACTACAGATAAAAACCAGCCCCGACCCAATGGAGACTTTTCACATCTCTCAGGGGTATAAGGTTGGCGACCTGGTATTTACCTCGGGACAGGCTGCCATAGATCAGGCGGGAAATTTGGTTGGCGTTGGGGATTTTGACGCCCAGGCTGAGCAGGTTTTCAGCAATCTGAACGAGGTGCTATGCCAGGCAGGATCGAGTCTGGCGCAGGTAATCAAGGTTACGATCTACCTCAAGGATATGGCCAACTTTCCAAAAATCATCGCGCTGCGGGAACGCCACTTCACTGCACCCTACCCGGCCGACACGATCATAGAAGTGACATCTCTGGCAATGCCCGAGTTGGAGATTGAGATCGAAGCTATCGCGATAGCTAGCGGACAAACGAAGGCGCCAACTGCGCCATAAAGATTTGCTAGTCGCCAAATCATAGAATCATACTTAAGGTCCTGACTAACGGGCAGGAAGCAGTGACTGCAGCTTGTCCAACTGGGCCCGGCAGTGATCCGCATTCTCATAGGGGCAGATCCAGACCAGACGACTCACGCCCGCTTCGGTAAAGCCATGGATCGTGGCCTGCGCCTCAGCCAGATCTTCACTATTGAGCTTGGAGAACGTCACAATCTCGGGCTCTGGCTTACCCGCATCGGACGCCCGGGCCCGGTAGTCGCTTATAAGCGGCGCCAGTTCAATTGGTGTCTTGCCGATAGGAATCCAGCCGTCACCCAGTTCCAGCGCACGCCTGATTGCGTGACTACCGTCTCCGCCCACATAAATAGGGGGCCTCGCAGGCCGCGGCCTGAACAGGAATTCCTGTCCGTTGGCAGTACCCAAGTCATCAGCAAAGCAGGCGTGAATAAAGGCTAGCGTGTCGTCGGTGATGCGCCCGCGCTGCGAACGGTCAACCCCCAGTGCCTTAAACTCGGCCGCCATCCACCCTGGGGCGGCACCAAGCAGCAATCGATCACCAGACAGTTGTTGAATAGTGGCCAGCCATTTGGCGGTAAGCAGGGCCGGCCGATACGGCACCACCAATACGCCAGTGCCCAACCCGATATTATTGGTGCAGCCCGCAACGTAGGCCAAGGTGGCCAGCGGATCCAGGTATAGACCGCCGGAGCCCTCCGATTCCTCAGGCGGTATTGCGACATGATCGAACACCCACAGCGACTCCACCCCCGCTTCTTCTGCCGCCTGTGCGCACTGAGTAAGCGTGCTGCGATCGGCGACAGCCCCCATATTGCGTAATCCCATGCCAATTTTCAGGGTACTTCCTCCGGTAGGGTTAAAATCACGGGGCCAATGCCTTCAGGCACAGGTTTGTCATTTACACTGTAGATCGGGCAATTTTCCATCGGCCACCATAAACACAATACAGACATTCATCACACCATGGAGTTTATCGTCGGCCCAGCAGCTGATCTTATCTGGCAGCAGTGACAAAATAACCCAAGACTTCTTACGCACGCACGTACAATTAATGATCTCCAAAGCGTTTCGGCGCGTAAGACTTATAACTATCAAACACAGACGAGGAGCACAGCTGTGTTCGGACTATTCAAGAGTTCGCCGTTGAAGAAATGGCAGAAAGAGCACGAGACGTTGGTAACAAAGGCCTTCGAAGCTCAGCGCAACGGTAACATCCGTCTTTACTCGACTCTCACCGCGGAAGCGGAGACACTGAAAAAGAAAATCGACAATCTAAAGAGCGAAAATGCGGAATAGGGCCTGAACCATGTCAGCAATGGCCGAATCACTCAATGTCTTCGACGAACCACTGTTACCCTGTAGCGGGGAGCCCCTGACAGGCTTTTTTCGCGACGGCTGCTGTAACACCAGCGACGGTGATGCCGGCTCGCACACAGTATGCGTGGAGATCTCCGCTGAATTCCTGAAATGCTCGCGCGCGCTTGGCAACGATCTTGTCACCCCGCGCCCCGAGTTCGGGTTTGTCGGACTGAAGCCGGGCGACCGATGGTGCGTATGCGCGCCGCGCTGGCTGGAAGCATGCGAGCAGAAAATGGCCCCTAGGGTTTTCCTCACCCGCACCCACAAGCGAGCTTTAGAGGTGATTCCTCTGAAATTGCTAAGGCAATATGCGGCCGACCTGAACTGATTCAACGGTGATAAAACGGTGCCGGTGGCAAGCGATCCGGCAGCACCGCTACCGTCTCATCCACCTCGCGAAAGAAAAACCCTTCGAATAAATCATTTTCCAGCGAACGCAGGGCCTCGCCCTCTTGAGTACGCCAATCGACAAATGCGTCGATAGAGGCAAACCAGAACTCGGCAATGCCGTCGAACTGCGCCATAAAAGCGTGGTGCCCATCTTCGGCTTCGCGGGTGAACGCACCTGATTCTTCACTGAAGAAGCCGGTCTTCACATCAAGCTCGGTAGGGAAGTTGACGATGTGACCCAAAAGACCTGGCACCTGGCGGCTAAGCGCTGCGTAGGCACCCGACCAGTAGGACTGAAAAGCAGCGACAGGCACATCGGGCCGACGCTTACCGAATTGCACCAGCTTAACTACCTTGTGCTCTGGCCGCCGCACCGGAATCACCACGGACTCGGCAACGTGAAATTGAAAAGGCAGCCCGCAATACAGATGTGGAGCATCACCACCGACTGCTGCGACCGCTTCGTCCCACTCAAGGCCCGTCGGGCCCGGCTTGTCCCGCACTGGCGTCTTCGCACCAAGGTAAGACTCCCGCGAGTCGAACATCAATTGTCCGTAGCCACTCCAGAGGTCGTCGAAGTCGGCAGGCGCGCCAGCGAGCAGTTCCTCGGCAGTGGCTCCAAACAGTTCTTCAGGGTCACGGTTCGCACGCACATTTAGCAGGTAGCCACGAATACCATTCAGGCGGCGCCCATAGGAGTTGTGGTAACCCGCGTGAGCAGCGCGGTACTCATCGTGACTGAGCCGCTCATGGCGTCGCACAAAACCAAGAACCTTCAACATGACCGAACGAGCCTCCTGTGCTTAGCGGTAGTAAAAATCTGGCGTTTTGTGCCGGTTGGGCATCACAATGACATTCTCATCCACAGCGACATACCAGATGGCATCGAACAGTTCCTCTTCCAGTTCCGACAGGCGTTTCGCCGCCCCGTGATTGCGACGCGCGGCAACAAATTCCTGTGCTGAGTGGAAGAACAGCTCGTTGGCACCGTCCCATAGATCAAAAAATTCTTGCCGCTGCGCACGGCCTTCGGCACTAAAGCACCAGTGATCGTGCGGGTAATAGCCTCTAACCGCCGCATCAATATCGGAGTCGCGAAAATTGCTGACCATGCCGTTCAAATGAGCCAAGGTCGCAAGCAGTGGGGCGTAATCAGCCAGTACCCGCGCACGAAATTCTTCGGCTGACAGCACTGCTGATGCGCGGAAAAACTGCAGCAACTTGTAAGGGCGTGTTTCACCGCGCAGCACCGGCTCAACAACGTGCTCTTCGACGCGGGTGTGATACGAACGAAACTGGGTAGTGTCGGGACTGATGCGGTCAAACAGGTGCGGACCATCGGTGAGCGTCCAATCGACGTCGCTTGCCAGCCCCTCTGCTGTCGCTCGTGTAGGCTCCAATGTGCCGGCTTGCGTCCACTGTTCCCAACTGTCGAAATGAACCGCGGGAAAGCCATCCCAAAGTGACAGAAAAGCAGCAGGTTCTGAGCGCACGTGCGCACCACTTACCTCAGCTAATGCAGCACTGAGGCCGGTGTCTTCGTTGTGGATGTTGACGGCGTAGCCGCGAATGGCCTTCAGCCTGCGTGTATTGCCACAGTGAAAACCGACGTGGCCCGCGCGATATTCATCGTGGCTGAGAAGCGCCATATTGCGCTTCAAAAACGCCCAGACTTTGAACTGACATGCTGCGGCTGCGGGCATCAGGCCATGAAATCCTCAGGCACAATCGTGTAGCTCTGCAGATGATCATCACGTAGGGTTACCCAACCGATAAAGCCGAGGGTTCTGCCATCCGGCCCCAGGACGCACCCTCGAAACGCGCCGCGATCACCGCTCAAGATGACTTCGTCGACCCGGTGCTTGATCTGGATGACCTGCATTTGCGGGACGCGCGCCGACAGGAACGCCAGCAGCGTAGCGCGACCATCGAGTCGATCTGTATGTCTCGAGTCGTGTCCGTCGTGCGCCCATACCTGGGTGTGCTGCCATTGCGCATCGACTGTAAAAGCCAATACCGCTGCCGAGGCATTCCCGCTGTCTATGTTATCGAAATAGTTTAACTGGAGCAGTTCATGCAGTTCATTTTCTGTCATTCGGTAATCCTGTCCTGATACGGAGAGTGTCAGAGAAATTGACAATTGCCCACCCGATCTAATTAAGGTTTCCGGGTTGCACTTGGAAGCAACTTGCACTACTTTCTTGTTCCCGTCAAGTAAGATGGAGAGCTGCATGAGAATAAGCCAAGTAACCGTTACTGCAATTGCGACAGATGTGTTGAAGGCGCTAGGCGCCTCGACGGACACCGCAGATAGCGTAATACATTCCCTACTTGAAGCCGACCGCAGGAACTGCAAAACCCACGGCCTAAGCCTGATGCCTCTTTACGCGGATCTGATCGAAGCCGGGATCATTGAGCCGCGCTCGACACCGGAGGTTCAAGAGATCAGCCGCTGCCTGGCACGCGTTGACGGTCATCGAGCGTTTGGGCAACTAGCGGCACAGCAGGCGGTGGAGCAAGGGCTCAAGATGTTGCCACAAGAGGGCATCGCGGCCGTCAGTATTATCGATGGAACTCACCTGGGCAGGCTGGGTCAGTGGGCCGAATATGCTTGTCGTCATGGCGCCGCTTTTCTGGCTTTCACTAACACCGCCGGTGGGGCGCGTAACGTGGCGGGCCCAGGCTCCTCTGAAAGAGTATTGTCGACAAATCCCATTGCGTTAGGAGTACCTACGTTCGGCGCACTACAGCGACATGTCGTTGTTGATTTCGCCTCTTCTCAAGTCTCTGGTTCCCGGATACGAGAAGTACATAACGCGGGCGGAAAGCTGGATCCGGACTGGACGGTTGCTGAAGATGGGGGCACCACCGACGATCCCGAAGCGTTTCTAAGTGGCGCAGCGGCACTGCTTCCCCTGGGAGGACGCACTGCGGGACACAAAGGGTTCGGGCTGATGGTGGCGAGCGAGATGCTCGCTGCGCTCGGCGGTAGCATGATGGCCGGCGAACGCGATGAACCCGGGTTCAGCAATGGCGCCCTGTTCTGTTTTATCGATGTAAAGCGCTTTGTTGAACCTGCGGAGTGGGGCGAGCGTGCTCGGCACTTCAGCGAGTATCTTGCGGAGCTCGGCTACCGACTGCCGGGCACCGGGAAAGTAACAAGCGCAGATGAAGACAGCGAGGAATTGGAAATAGCCGAACATATACTGGGCGCTTTAATTGACCTCGCCAGCACATTGAATGTCGATACTCGCGATATCCGCGGAGCATCGCCGCGCCGCGGTGCGGTCAGGCAAACATGGTAACCTGGAATTCCGATGATAGAGACATTCGGCACCCGCAACCTTAATGTGGCGGTCACCGCCTAAATAAACGAAAAATGATTGACGGGATCGCCTGACGTGGTCATAACTGATGTACCAATCGGGTCCTGTTGTATCATGCGTTCCTCAATTATTTTCTGATCAAAGCAGCTGGCAAAAAACCGCGTGTTGTTCGCCGTTAGGCGACCCACAATACCAGCCAGTGCACCCTGTGCTGACGGTAAGACAACAAACGACTCAACGACACCTTTACCGTCCGGTTGAGAGGTGAAGTCAGGGCTAGGCAGGGCATCAATTTCAGCCTGCAACTGAAAACTGTCGTGTGCCTGCCACTTTTCAGGGGCCCTTGTTGAATAAATACCGACCGCATATTTTGAGAGATAACCTCCATTGGAACCAACCAGTCCAAAATCCCCAGGATTGTGACGCAAAACATCGACCATTGAAGCAATCGCATGCATAGAGTAGTTATTACCCGGACCACCGAAAAACGGTAGCCCTCCCGTTACGGTAAATGCACGCTTATCGTCCAAAGACAACCCCAGCGCATCCATCGCCAAAAACACGGCGACGGGAAA
Source organism: Halieaceae bacterium (assembly GCA_047633055.1). Lineage (GTDB taxonomy): Bacteria > Pseudomonadota > Gammaproteobacteria > Pseudomonadales > Halieaceae > CALJFL01. Next base: position 7,865 of record JBLIEI010000092.1, read on the forward strand.
ACAGCTGTATAGGTCGAAATGCATGATTTGATCGACGGTCAGGCCTGACCGTTTTAAACTGGCGCGACAGGTCAACTCCATAGCCAGTGATCTATCAAGATCCTCCCGCAAATGAACCGTCTTCTCGGCCGCATTGGCATAACCGTGCAGGTAAACCCAGTTCGATTCTGGAATACCCATGCGGCGCGCCGCTGACACCGACGTCAGTACCACAGCAGCGGCTTGATTAACGGCATCGCGCGCTACCATTGCTTTAGTGTAAGGATGCCCTACTACCCTGTTCGATGCTGTTGCAGTGCATATTTCTGCTGCTGACAACCTTTGCGGGTGAGTAGAGAACGGGTTGGCTGCGCCCACCTCATTGTATTTCTCTAACAATGTTGCCATTACTGCCGAATACTCCGATATGCTCATACCGCTTTTATGACGGCGAAGATGCTCGAACAACGAATAGACTGAAACAGCAAGCGCCATCCCATGCGCTTTCATCTCGGAGGATAAAAGATCATCAATTCCTGCGCCGCGATCTTGACATTGCCCGCCAATTTTTTCTTGCCAGTCTAATGTGGCTCCGGCACGTTGCGCCCGCCGCGAGGTGGCCGCCGCTTCAGCCCCACACAGCAACACCGTCTCGAGTTCTCCCTTGGCAATGCGTTCAGACATTTCTCCGACAAGAACCTGAGGTGCATCTCCACAAGCATGCGAATAGACCATCTTGGCGTTTTCCGCACCAATACGCTGGGCAATGGCGCGGGGGAAATTATCCGGACCACCAAACGGATAACCCAGGGCACTCAGTTCCGGTGCAACCGAGTCTGCCACTGTCCGCACGGCCGCGATAAGATCGATATCAATATTAGTTTTTGCTTTGGTATTTTGAAGCGCTGACTCTGCGGCACGAGCGGCTAAACCCTGCGGAGATAGCCCCTCGAACCCTGAATTGATATGATCAGTGTATTGGCCGACACCGACAAGCACGGGCACCCTGGACTCCCCGAACGCTGTAACAGACATAGTAATCCTCTTAAAATACAGATGGGATTCGCTGACCCCCTAAAGAGGATAAACTATCGGCCTTGTCTTGGTCTAATGAAAAGGAAACAGAAAGTGAAGTGGCATTTAGGCAGTATGATGCGTCTGGCAATGGATACGGTTCCCGGAGATCGGCCAGCGGTTATCGACGCTCATTGTGAAAGGACTCTGAGTTGGTCAGATCTGAGACGCAGGAGCCATAATATTTGCATCCACCTTCAGGCTAGCGGCATTAAACGAGGTGACAAGGTCGCTATTTATTCGCGAAACGGCATCGAATATGTTGAGGCCATTCTGGCGATCCTGCAAATCGGTGCCGTCCATGTAAATGTAAATTTTCGCTATACAGCAGAAGAACTTCTACACATTTTTTTCAACTCTGACGCAAAAGCAGTTTTTTGTCACGCCGAATTTACACAACGTCTAGCGGAAATTGCGCCTAGCCTGCCCGAGCTTGACGTTTTCATTGGCTTTGGTGAAGCCAAGCCTGTAGCTCAGTTTGATTCACTTGAACGCGACCTGGATCACGTGCTGCAACTACAGCATATCGCCGACAGCCCGCATCAAGAAATGCCACTTTCGTCACTGTACTCGCAGCATCCCGAAGACCAGTTTTTTATGTATACGGGCGGCACCACCGGCTTGCCTAAAGGCGCAATGTGGAGCCAG
>JBLIEI010000093.1:0-8996 GCA_047633055.1 Halieaceae bacterium
GCCGGGCCGAGAGCGTCATCCTGGATGCGGCAACGCGGCGCAACCTTGAAATTGACACCAACATGTCTGGCGGCGACAGCAACACCATCTACTCCGTGATGGATCGCTGTGTCACTTCCATGGGCAGCCGTATGTTACGCCGCTGGCTGCATCGTCCTCTTACCCATGTCCCTGTGTTGACCGCGCGTCACGCTGCCATCAAAACACTGTGCAGTAACTACCACTACGAGACCACTCGCGAGGCGCTCAAGCCAATTGGCGACATGGAACGCATACTCACCAGAGTGGCCTTGCGTTCCGCCAGACCCAGAGATCTCACCCGCCTCTTAAGCTCGGTCGCTGCACTGCCACCACTGCGCTCGGAATTGAGCCACTGCGATGCCCCTCTACTTGCAGAACTAGTGTCGCAGGCTGGCGAATACCCGCAATTGTGCGAGTTACTGCTTCGGGCTGTTATCGATAATCCACCCGTTATTATTAGAGACGGTGGTGTTATTGCTCCCGGTTACGATACCGAGCTGGATGAATTGCGAGCCATCAGCACTAACGCGGGTGACTATTTACTGGAAATCGAGCAGCGCGAACGCAAGGCTACGGGCATCTCGACCTTAAAAGTCGGCTATAACCGCGTGCACGGCTACTATATTGAGATCAGCCGGGCTCAATCTGACCGTGCGCCGGCTGCCTATGTTCGACGTCAGACCCTGAAGAATGCTGAACGCTTTATTACCCCCGAGTTAAAAGTGTTTGAAGATAAGGCTCTGTCCAGTAAAAGCCGCGCTCTGTCCCGAGAAAAAGCACTCTACGAGGCGCTACTGGAAACGCTGAATGAGGATCTACCAGCCCTGCAGGACACTGCCGCGGCCGTCTCGGAAATTGACGTGCTGGCGAATCTGGCAGAGCGCGCCGACAGCCTAAGCCTGTGCCAGCCGGAATTCAGCGAAGAGCAAGTCTTCGAAATAAGCCAGGGCCGACACCTGGTGGTAGAGCAGGTTCTGGAAGAACCCTTTATTGCCAATGACACCCTGCTAGACGATAAACGGCGAATGTTGCTGATTACCGGCCCCAACATGGGCGGTAAGTCGACCTATATGCGGCAAAATGCAGTTATTGCCCTGATGGCCCATATCGGCAGTTACGTGCCTGCGAGCAGCGCGAAAATTGCCCCGATAGATCGCATTTTCACTCGCATAGGATCGTCTGACGATCTCGCGAGCGGCCGCTCAACGTTTATGGTTGAGATGACTGAAACTGCCAATATTTTACACAATGCAACCCCGCGCAGCCTCGTGCTAATGGATGAAGTGGGCCGCGGCACCAGCACCTTTGATGGCCTTAGTCTGGCTTGGGCAGCCGCCGTGGAATTAGCCCAATCAGTAAAGGCCTTCACTCTTTTTGCCACCCACTACTTCGAACTAACCTCATTGCCCGAGCAGTGCCCCACCATGGCCAATGTGCACCTGGACGCCACCGAGTACCAAGACCATGTTGTGTTCCTGCACAACATTCAGGAAGGGCCCGCCAACCGGAGCTTCGGTCTTCAGGTAGCCAAATTAGCCGGCATACCGGGGTCCGTTTTGAAAGCGGCAGCTGACAAGCTTCAGGCCCTTGAAAAGGGCAGAGACACAAACGCCGGGACTCTGCCAGTGCAGTCCCAGTCCGACCTTTTTAGTGCACCCGAGCCGCACCCCATCATCGAACAGCTAACCCAGACTGACGTCGACAATATCAGTCCAAGGGAAGCGCTCGCACTGCTCTACGAACTAAAATCACAACTGCCCTAACCCCTTCTATTCATCGACGCTAGCGGGTAAACTAGTGCCCTTTTAATACTTGGATAGAAGTAAGAGGCAGTGAAAGAATGACGTTTATTGTTGGTGAGCAATGTATCAAGTGCAAACACACGGACTGTGTTGAGGTATGCCCGGTAGATTGCTTTTACGAGGGTCCCAATTTCCTGGTGATCCACCCTGACGAGTGTATTGATTGCGCACTGTGTGAACCCGAGTGTCCGGTCGACGCAATCTACTCCGAAGATGAACTGCCCGAAGATCAACTAGTATTCCTTGAACTCAACGCAGAGTTGGCTGAAGTCTGGCCGAATATCACTGAAATGAAAGACTCTCCCCCGGATGCAACAGAGTGGGAACACAAACCTGACAAGTTGGCGTTGCTGGAGCGCTAGTCCCGCCCTACACAAGTGCACTTCAAAACCTGCTTCGGCGGGTTTTTTTATGTTCCTGCCTTAATGTACGCAGCATAGACGGGGTTTTCTTGTTTAAATTGAATCTGGCGCGTCGCGGGGCTTCGCTCACACCCCGGGCGGCGGTGCCACCACCGTGGGAAACTGCTTGAACACCAGACGTGTACCCGAGTCGCCGGTAATTTCAACCTTGCAGGCCTGCATCCCGGCCGGAATGGTCCACTTGATTTGGTAGGGATAATCCAGGCGACGTTCACCGCTGTCGCAGATCAAAAACAGAGATTCGATTTTTCCGCGCACCTTATCCAGACCGAATTCAGGCCTGGCCAGCCATCCCTCCCAGGAACCAGGGCCGCCGCGGTAAATAGGCGTCAACTCAGCCTTGGTTTCCAGTGGTTTGCTACCATCGACCTCCATTTGGAATTCTTCGTGTCGAAAACGGACACCCGTGGTAATCATACTCTCGGCATCCAGCTCCATCATTGAATCAAGAATACGGCCTGCATCAGCCATCATCTGGTTGCTCAGCTGTACTTCGTGAATGCGCCCCAAGGTGACAAGGTATTCAGTGGCTTCAAGATAGCCATGGGTGAACTTTTTCGAGTCTGCCAGCGTTTGAAATTCAACTGCGCGCTTAAGGTGTTGTAACTCCGCCGCATCGTCTTCCCAATGAGCGGCCATTTGCGCGGCGAGTAATTGAACCTTAACCTCTTCATAGGCATTACGCCTGGCCATGCCCCTCATGGCCACAGCATTTTCAAAAGCCCCCTCGTAGTCGCCAGTCGAAATCTGTTGCTTGGCAACGTCGTAGTAACGTTGAAAGATCGGTGACAGGCGGCGCTCTTCATCCAGAATCAATGTGAAAAACACCGGGCCTACGTAGGTCAGTACCGGCTGGCCGTTGCGCATGGCCGGTTGATAGCGCATGCGAGATATATGCGCCTTGATGGCCTCATTAACCATGACAACTTCATTGGAGCTGTGGATTTCAAGTTTCTTTACCAGACCCTCTACATCGATCTCGTAGGTGTAGACAAGCCAGACTTCGCCAGACTGCGTGGTATCAAAATCCGGGTATCTGGGAATCTCTGGATTCATGTTTTGCGGCGGTTGATATTGACCGAAACTCAGTGCGCTACTGAGTAATAAAACCGACGCCAGAACAGCGTTGATAGCCGCCCCACTAAATCCTGTGGCACCGGCAAACATCCTACTCAGCGTGATGCGCTTGCGATATAACATGTTTGCTTCCTTAATAGCTCATGCGAGACTACATAATAGCAGCCACAGAGGGGAGGCGCCGCAGCATATTTCGATGCAGCCTCACAGTCCCAATCTATCTGGTACAATCTAACCTATGGATGAAGAATCAACACACTTCCGCATGGACTGGCGCATAGCCTTCGGCTTTTGCGTCACTATCGTCTGGATTTCGGCTGGGGTCACGTATCTGATCTCGGTGGTCGGGGTGAGCAGTTTCATACACCTTCCCACTGGCGACATCGGTAGCTTCCTAGAAGGCGCGTTTGCACCGCTGGCTTTTCTCTGGCTCGTGATAGGCCATTTCATGCAGCAAAAAGAAATAACCGCCAACACCAAAGCCATCGGGATTCAGGAGAAAAGCGCTCGCCGACTGGAAATGCATTCCCGCCGCGACAGCTACTTCAAGTTGCTTAACCTGGTACAGGATCAATTAGGCTCCATTGCCAGCTTTCACTATATGTCTGTCGCCGGGCCATCTGGCACAGGTGATATCACTTCTGAAGAATTTACCGAGCAACGCACTAAATCTGGAAGTGAGGACGGCACATGGTTCGTGCGCAAATTTCTCGGCCTCTTGGCTCAGTCTAGAGACGTGCCCGGACTGGCCGAAGAGATTTTATACGGCACCGATATTCGCACCCGCCACTCGACTAATTTCGTTATCACTTTCGGCAAATTACTAGATGAAGCGAGGGCCGTAGACACCGATAATATGATATCCAACGCGCTATTGTTCGGATCTGCCACCGGCATGCTCTATCGCATAATCCAACATGTAAATGGCAGTGAGCCCATGGACCCGGTAACCGGCCTTAGTGGCGCACCGGTGTTTACTGCTCCGGACGTGAAATAATCAACTCAGCAGGGATTCGCCAGTCAGCCCCTCGGTCTCCATGACCACTCGCAGCCGCTTTAACGCTTCCACCTGAATCTGCCGAACACGCTCTCGGGTTAACCCTATTTCACGCCCAACTTCTTCCAGAGTACTGCTTTCGTAACCACGCAAACCAAAACGACGAGAGACCACTTCACACTGCTTATCGCTAAGTTCATCCACCCACTCGGCAATACTGCTTTTAATGTCACTTTCTTGCAGCAACTGTGAAGGATCACAAACACGCGCATCGGCGATAGTGTCCAATACTGCACTATCAGAGTCAGGACCCACGGGAGTATCAACTGAGGTTACTCGCTCGTTCAAACCCAGCAGCCGTTTTACATCGGCGGCTGGCTTGTCCAGCATATCGGCAATTTCTTCGGCGGTAGGTTCGTGATCGAGTTTTTGAGTCAGCTCTCGGGCCGCACGGAGGTAAACGTTAAGTTCCTTGACCACATGAATAGGCAGACGAATTGTGCGCGTCTGATTCATGATCGCGCGCTCTATGGTTTGGCGGATCCACCAAGTGGCATAGGTAGAAAAACGGAATCCACGTTCGGGATCAAATTTTTCTACCGCGCGTATCAGTCCCAGATTGCCCTCTTCGATGAGGTCAAGCAGCGTCAAACCACGATTAATATAGCGACGGGAGATTTTTACCACCAGACGAAGATTGCTCTCAATCATCCGCTTGCGCCCGGATTCTTCACCTTTGATGGCTAGACGGGAATAGTACTTTTCCTCGTCGGCGGTAAGTAACGGGGAATAACCGATTTCGTTGAGGTATAACTGGGTGGCATCCAGAGACCGTTCTGCTCCGCGAGCCGTTTTGCATCGACTAAAACGCGCTTCTTCAACTTCAACAGACGAAGCCTGGTCAAAATTGACGACCGGAGCGTTAGTGTTTAAATTGGACGCTTTGCTAGTTTTCACTGCCTTTTTTTTAGCAGCGACGGGAGAAGACGTCCTGACAGATGCCCCCTTACCTGTTGCGTTACCCGTTCCGGAATCCCGTTTTCCGCTCACTACAGTACGGTCCGCGTCCATGGCATACCTCGTTTGTTTTATTAGGAATACTGAGAGTATTTCTTGCCGGCCAAATAGACTACCCCAAGCACCCGCAGTATTACAAGCTACCTGAGTCAATTTTATAACAGGCTCATACAGGCAGAAATACCCCTTCTGAGTCATTTACGTGGCGGTAATAGCCCTGATCTCACCGCCTGGGGAGCAGTTTCTTTGGGTCGATGGGCTTACCCTCCTTGCGGATTTCGAAGTGGAGTTTGACGGTATTAGTCCCCGAGCTACCTTTTGTAGCAATTTTTTGCCCGGCACTAACCGTTTGACCCTCGACGACCAGCAGTTGGTCGTTGTGACCATAGGCGCTGAGGTAGACCTCGTTGTGTTTGACAATCAACAATTCACCGAAGCCAACAATCCCGGTACCTGCATAGACCACTTTACCGGACGCTACAGCAACGATGGCATCCCCGCGGTTGCCACTGATATCAATGCCCTTGTGAACGGTTGATGAATAGCTTCGGGTCACTCGGCCGGTGCTGGGCCAACGCCACGACTTAACGGGAACGCCACTCCATCCTGCACTATTCGTTGTCGGTTTTTTTGCAGGCGCTGCTGGGGCCGGAGATGCAGGTGGAGGTTTGCTTGCCTTGGTTATAGGTGGTGCGGGCTTACTGACGGCTGCCCTACCCGCAGGACTACTTGCAGGGGCCGTCGGCGCGGCGCTGGGTTTACGTGCCGGAACCACCGGTTTGGCGGCCAGCACCATGGGGCTTATTTTCTGCAAGTCGATTTTTTGACCGGGATAAATCGTGTACGGAATCGCGATACCGTTTGCGGCTGCTACCACTCGGTAGTCAAGACCATATCGAAACGCTATTGAGTACAGTGTTTCGCCTTTCTGCACCGTGTAATAACGGATGGAGTAAGATTTCCCTTTTTGCGCATGTCGATCTTCTATCGGCGCGGGCGGATTTCCGCCGCAGCCGACAACAAGGCAAAGCAACACGCTATAGCAGACTATTTTAAGCACAAACTTTCCCGCGCACAGGACCAAGCACAGCTCAGGTGATAGTTGACGTGCGCCCCCAACGGGCGTCGAGTAACCAAACTGCGACAAACCCCAGCACCATCAGTGCAACGCATAGAACAAGAGCTGGATCCTGTCCGGTTACCGCCAGAAACTCCCCCGGCAGAACCGGAACCTGCTGCGCAGGCCGGAGCTCCCCGTGACGATCAAGCACCGTTTCCAGCACCCGCTTCCAGGGCCAGACGATCGAGAGGGAACCAAACAGAAAACCGGTTAGCAACGCCAGAGTCGGCTCGCGATACCGGTGCAATAACCAATGTAGAAAACGCGAGAAACACAACAAGCCTGACCCTGCCCCCAACGCAAAGACGGCGATAAACGGCAGATTAAAAGAAGTGAGCGCGTTGAGCACTGTGGCGTACATGCCCAACAAAATGAGAATAAAGCTGCCGGAAATGCCTGGCAGAATCATCGCGCAGATCGCAATAAAACCCGCTAGAAACACGCCCATCAAGCCAAAATCGAGGCTGACTACAGGCGCAAGGCCTATGGCGAAAGCCAACAGCGCGCCCGCCCCCAAATTAATTACCCGCAGGCCATTCCAGGCCGGCACCTGACGCATCAGCATCAACGCCGACGCCAAAATAAGGCCAAAGAAAAAAGCCCACAAGGGCACCGGATAGGCCGCCAGTAACCAGGACATGAGCTGCGCCAACGAAATGATACTGGTAGCGATGCCCAGTCCCAGGAACAACAGGAAGTGACCATTGACCTGATCCCAAGCCTGTCGAAACTCGCCACCAAACACCAATTTCAGCGCATCAAGATTGAAGGCGCTGAGGCTGTCGATAAGCGTTTCATAAATGCCGGTGATGAAAGCCACTGTGCCACCTGAAACCCCAGGCACGATGTCCGCCGCCCCCATTAGCATGCCGCGAACATATACACCGAGAGAAGTCACCGCTTTAACGCACCGTGCCGGGAAGCAGTGGCACAAATCGAACCGCTTCTACTATTTCGGTGGTAAAGCCCTCAGGCTCTCGTGTGACAACCTGAAGATGCTGGGTTTCACCACCGACGGGAATGACCATACGCCCACCTGGACTCAATTGTCGCAATAACGCCTCGGGGATGACCTCCGGGGCGGCGGCACTAAGAATGCCGTCATAAGGGCCCTGTGCATCCCAGCCCATACCACCATCGGTATGGCGCAGTTGTACATTGCGCAGTTTTAACCGTCTGATACGTTTTCGTGCTTTATCAAGGAGAGGCTTAATTCGCTCCACGCCGTAGACCTCGTCAACCAATTGGGCAAGCACGGCAGTTTGATAACCGGAGCCCGAACCAACTTCCAGCACCCTTTTCCTGGGGCCTTCAGCCAGCAACAGCTCGGTCATTCGAGCCACGATGTAAGGTTGCGATAAGGTTTGCTGAAAACCGATAGGCAGGGCCGTATCTTCGTAGGCGCGATGAGCCATGGCCTCATCGAGAAAAAGGTGACGGGGCGTGGTTCGAATTACATCGAGCACCGCCATATTGTTGATGCCCTGATCCATCAGCCTCTGTATGAGCCGCTCGCGGGTACGTTGCGAGGTCATACCAATACCTGTGAGGTCTGCACTATTCACTGCCGCGTTCCTCTTCTGTGTAGTTTACGAGCTCAGCCAATACCGCAGTCGCGTAACTGCCCGCCCCCAGACTGAACGCCAGTACTAGTCGGCCATCATCACAAAACTGCCAGCAAAAGTCATGCGGTATAACCCGTGCTGGCCGATAGGCCAGCTCCAACCCCTGTGCCTCCAGAAACTCACAGGTCTGCTGCTTCGATTCAAGCGCCTTGGCCTGACTGGTATGTTGCTGCCGCGACGCTATCGGCTTACCCCGGCCCCACAGCGGCAAGGCCGGATGCAGATCACCACTGGTCGCGCGCGCGATAATGTTATTATCCAGCTGCTCGCAGCAAAATAAGCTACGACTACCCGCCAGCACACAGGCATCTCCGGATTCCGGTTGGCTCCAACCGCCGCTCAAAACACGTTGCGCCAGCAATGCATTGAAACACTCTGAGCGCAGCGCTGAAAAATACAAACTGCGGCGCTGTCGCGCAATTTTTCTGCCACCTTCGCCGATCCAGTGATGAGCCTGCTTCAACGTAGATCCGCCTCGACCAAACCGTTGCTCGCCAAAGTAGTTTGGCACCCCTGACCGCGATATCTGCTGCAGTCGGGGTTCCAGAACATCGCGATCAGCAGTTAACTCGCGCAAGGTTAGCGTAAACCGATTGCCACGGTGAACGCCTCGCTTCAGTTTCTTGCGGTGCCGCTCTACAGCAAGCACCTCTATCTTTTCATCCTGCAGTGCGGTCCAGTCCGGTTCAGGCCGTCCCGCCATTCTCACGCTGAGCCACTGACGAGTCAGTGCACGGCGATCTTTCATTCCGGCGTAGCCGATATCGCGCTGTGCAATACCACTTAACCGGGAAACCCGCTGCACCAAATCCGAGGTATTAAGCAGTCGTTTCTGCAGGTACAGAAAAATGTGCTCGCCCTCGCCCTCCGGCTCAAAATCCAGTTCTTCTATAACCACGAAATCCTCAGGGCGGC
>JBLIEI010000094.1:0-8881 GCA_047633055.1 Halieaceae bacterium
GCTCTGGCATCTATACTTTTGGTGAAGTACAGGCGTTGCAGGCGGAACAATCCCTGTGCGTATTTCAGGAATCTCTCAGTACGGCTGGCTTTGGCGATATCACGACAGAAATCCTACCGGCTCCCACTTTTTATTATGGTGAGGAATATCATCAACAGTATTTAGCTAAAAACCCGGGGGGCTACTGTGGTCTCGGTGGTACGGGTGTGTCCTGCCCCTCAGGTGTGGTTGCTCAGGCTTAAGTCAGTATTCTGCTGCCGGGTGTGAACTTGGTTGGTCTGCGCAAAATTATCCATGTTGACGCAGATTCTTTTTATGCATCCGTAGAGATGCGCGAGGATCCCAGTTTGGTAGGTAAACCCCTGGCAGTGGGCGGTCGCTCCGAACGCCGTGGCGTTGTCGCCGCTGCTAGCTACGAGGCACGCAAATTCGGCGTACGCTCGGCAATGGCTTGTTCACGTGCCCTCATTCTGTGTCCCCAATTGATTATCCTGCCGCCGCGCTTCGAGTTGTACCGCGAGGTTTCTGCCGAGTTTCACCGTATATTTCAGGACTATACGGCACTGATAGAGCCCTTGTCGCTGGATGAGGCCTACCTGGATGTTACCGACTGTGAGCAGTGCAACGGTAGCGCCACCCTCATTGCCAAAGAAATCCGCCAGCGGGTACAGGATGAACTCAAGCTGACCGTATCGGCAGGAGTGGCTCCCAATAAATTTCTCGCCAAGGTTGCCAGTGATTGGGATAAGCCAGACGGCCTGTTCACTATTACGCCGGATGAGATCGCAGCGTTCGTAACAGATTTACCCGTTAACCGGATTAACGGTGTGGGTAAGGTGACCGCCGCTAAGCTAAGTAAAATGGGGGTAGCGACCTGCGGCGATCTGCAGGCTGTGCCGCTGGAGCAGCTAATTCGCCGATTTGGAAAGTACGGTAAACGTTTGGCGGAGGTGGCGCAGGGTGAGGACGAACGACCGGTGCAGGCCAGTCGCCAGCGTAAATCGATTAGTGTGGAGCGCACCTTTGTCGAGGATATCGCCGACATGCCCGCAATGATTGAGGCAGTGGATGCTCTGGTGATTGAACTGAGTACCCGATTTGCGCGTATCGCCGGCCGTTACGCCCCCACCAAGCGCGTGATAAAAATAAAGTACAGCGATTTTACCCAAACGACCTTCGAGGAAACTCTCAGTGGCGATGGCACTCCTTGGGCCGACCCCCAGGTTTTCCGCCGATTGCTGGAGGCTGCCTGGCCTCGTGGCGCCAAACCGGTTCGTCTGCTGGGGGCAGGCCTCCGGCTGCGACCTCTGCGAGACCACGAGGAAAGTCAATTGTCTCTGTTCGAAGCCGATCAAATCGACAGTAACCCGTTGCCGGTGTAATTTATGACAAAGCTGCCAGTATTGCAGAACTAGTATCAATAGTTATGACACCGCTTTATGACCGCTTACGCAAGCTTGCGTCTACTTACTGCCAGTCGTATAAGTACTCACAGCTGGTCGCAGACTAAAGGCCGTCGTCACCTGTTAGATATAAGAACAAGCGGAGATGTGGTTAATGCCGATAAAAGTTACAAGCGTAAGAGCAAGGGCAGAAAATTATAAAAAGGCGCTGATCGCCAGCTGCGCGGCCACATTCCTTGGAGCGCCCGGGATGCCGCTGCACGCGCAGGGGGCGTTGATTTTAGAGGAGGTGATCGTCACAGCCCGCAGACGTGCTGAAAACCTGCAGGAAACACCGGTGGCTGTCACCGCTCTGGATGCGAGTGCATTGCGCGATGCGGGTGTAAACAACCTAGCGGATTTGAACGAACTGGTTCCGGGCATAGACGTTTCCTTGGCCAACGGCACTGCGCCGACGGCTTCGGTGTATATACGCGGGGTAGGACAGCGTAATTCTGGCGCCAATATAGATTCAGGTGTTGGGATTTATATCGATGATGTATATATCGGCCGTCCGGATGGCGCTCTGCTGGATCTCAATGATATTCAATCTGTGCAGGTGCTGCGCGGCCCCCAAGGCACCCTGTTTGGCAAGAATACAACCGGCGGTGCCTTGGTATTCACAACCAACAAACCGGTGGAGGAGTTTGAAGGCAACCTCGGGCTGCGTATGGGTAATTTCGACCGACTGGACGGCGACGCGGTACTTAACGTGCCCATCACCGACACTGTATGGACTCGTTTGTCAGGTGCTATTCGAACCCGCGATGGATTTGTCGACAATCTATACGACGGTAAAGACTATATGGACGAAGATCGTCAGAGTGTTATCTGGCAGACGCGCTGGGTGCCTAGCGACACCCTGACCTGGGATCTCAATCTGAACTGGGCAAAGACAGAGCAACGCATGCGGCCCAATAAGTGCCAGTTGGTGCCGGGAGTGAGAGGGTGGCAGGCAGAGTTGTTTGATACGGTGGCCATTCAACCGGCATTTGGCGCGACGCTGGACGATTTCTGCGCTGAGGCCGCTGCTGCGGGTGGTGGCGATCCCTTTAAGGTGATTTCTGATATTGGTGGCGATTATCGCGCGGAGAATAAGGGTGCATCGCTGGTGGCAGAATGGGATGTCAACGACAATTTAAGTTTCAAAAGCATCACTGGCTGGCGCTATACCGAGGGCGAGCAAAATGATGAGCTGGATCACACGGGTGTGCCTTTCTTACACCGGACTAACAGTATCCACCCTTTTAACGGTCCGGCGGAGACTGATCAGTTTAGCCAAGAGTTTCAATTAACCGGCGCCGCGTTTAGTGATCGCTTACAGTATGTCGCCGGTCTCTTCTGGTTTCAGGAAAAAACCGATGGTCGTATTAAGGTCAATTTCCTCGGCCCTTTCGACCCCGCCGTAGCGAATCTCTTTTTTCTCAATGCTACCGCCAGTACGCTGGCCGCAGACAATGAATCCGTGTCGGCCTTTGCCCAGGGTGAGTGGGAATTCAATGAGCGCTGGCGGGCGACCGTAGGTATTCGCTATACCGGCGAAGAGCGCACACTCGACCGTCTTCGTTTCGATCTGGACCCCGGCACGCTGGATTTAAATGGTGCTCCTGCCATTGATCTGGGCGGTGGCCTTTTTGCGGTGAATAGACCCGATTTTGAATACAACCCGAATTTTGATTTTGTCGTCCGCGATGACACCTCCGGTAAAACTACCGATAGCGATATTACGCCCATGGCCAGTATTCAGTATATTCTTGGCGACGATGATTGGGTGGATACTGGCAGCGTTTACCTCACTTACAGTGAAGGCTTTTTATCGGGAGGCTTATCGGAAGGCCCTACCGATGCATTGGATGAATTTGAACCCGAGGAAGTAGCGAACTGGGAGCTTGGTTTCAAAGTTGACCTACTGGACCGTCGCCTACGGCTCAATGGGGCGTTTTTTCACAGTGAATACAAAAATCGCCAGCTGACCAGCCTGGCCATTAACTTAGCCACCAATTCTCCAGCACCGGCAACTATCAACGCGGCAGAATCTACTATTCAGGGTTTTGAGCTGGAATCTACCTGGCTAGCAACTGATTACTTGATCGTCACTTTCAACGCGACGATTACCGACGGTGATATCGACGAATTTGACGACCAGCAGATCACGTCTATAGCCCCGTCGATTCCATCGGCACCAGGGTGCGACCGTGCTGATCTTACGCTTCTGCAGGTACAGGCGTGCCCCATTGATAGATCCAACGAAAATTTACCGCGTCTGGCAGAGCAGAGTTATCTGTTGGCCGCGCAGTTCACATTTCCAACATCGTTTGGCACTGTATTACCCCGGGTGCAGGCCAGTTTGAAGAAGGACCTCGACTTTTGCCTGGACGCCTCCAGCTGCAATAGCGGCCTGTGGCTTGAGGACAAGCAGTTTGAGTTGAGTGCCAGAATCACCTGGATCTCTAACGATGAGAAATGGACGGGAGCAATTTACGGTACCAATCTAACGAACGAAGAATATTTTGTGGGTGGCGTAGCGCTGGTTGATTCGTCTGGTGTGGGTGGCTTTGCTGTCGCGCCACCTCGTATGTATGGGGCTGAACTGCAGTACCGCTTTTAGTGTGTTGGCAGCATTCTTCCCAGTAGAGCGCTAACAGCTGTCTCAACCCGCAGAATCCGCGGCCCCATGGACACCGGCAGACAGCCAGTGGCTATCAACTTTTCAGCCTCGTAGGGAATGAACCCGCCCTCCGGTCCAATGACCACTGCAGTGGCTTCGGTGCAGCCAGCGGGACAAGGCGGATAGTCTCCAGGGTGGGCCAGCAACGCACGTTTGCCGGCAATGAGACCAGTCAGTTGATCTTCGACGAAGGGCTTGAATCGATGATGCAGTTCTAGCCGCGGCAACACTGTATCCCGAGATTGCTCAAGGCCCTGAAGAAAATAATCTTTAGTTGTTTGTTCTTGTAGCACCGGTGTTTGCCAATAACTTTTCTCTACCCTATAGCTGTTGATCAGATGTAATTCGGCGACGCCACATTCGGCCACTGTGCGCAAAATACGTCGCAACATTTTGGGGCGGGGCAGCGCGACAATTAATGTGAGTGGTAACTTGGCGAAAGGTGGCTCTGACAGGGTGACATTGAGAATCGCCCGATTTTCGTCAATAAATTCAATCCGGGCAGATCCCATCTGGCCATCGATTTCCCCTACCCGGACTTCGTCACCGGCCTGCGCGCGGTGAATCTTTAGTAGATGCTGCAGGCGCCTGTCACGCACCTCTAGCTGTCGGTCAGCGTTGAAATCTGCCGCCGTATACAGCATTAAATTCACAGGTTATTAACCCGCCCACAGATCGTATTCATCGGCGGCTAGCACTTCTGCCTCGACAAAGTCGCCAGGGTTCAGGTCGGTGACTTCGTCCAGATACACCTTGCCATCAATTTCCGGAGCATCAGCCATAGAGCGTCCGATCGCGCCCTCGGGAGTGGTCTCGTCAATCAGTATTTCGATAGTCTTGCCTATCTTGGCCTGTAGTTTGGCGGTGCTTATCTCCTGCTGCAGGGCCATGAAGCGATCCCAGCGTTCCTGTTTCAATTCATCTGGAACATGATCGGGCAGATCATTCGCTTTCGCTCCAGCCACCGGCGAGTACTGAAAACAGCCCACCCGATCCAGCTGTGCTTCGCGCATAAAATCCAGCAGGATTTCAAAGTCGTCATCGGTCTCACCGGGAAAGCCGACGATAAACGTACTGCGCAAGGTGATGTCGGGGCAGGTAGCGCGCCAGGACTGAATTCGATCGAGCGACTTCTCTGCGGCTGCCGGGCGTTTCATGCGCTTCAATACGCTTGGGCTACCGTGCTGAAAGGGAATATCCAGGTACGGCAGAATTTTACCCTCGGCCATCAGTGGAATGATGTTGTCGACATGAGGGTAAGGGTAGACATAGTGCAGACGCACCCAGACGCCAAACTCTCCCAGCGCCTCACACAATTCTTGCATCCGGCTCTTCAGCGGTCGGCCATTCCAAAAGCCAGTGCGATACTTGATATCCACACCGTAAGCACTGGTATCTTGCGAGATAACCAACAACTCGCGCACACCGGCACGCACCAGGCGCTCGGCTTCCTCCATCACATCGCCTATGGGGCGGCTCACCAGGTCCCCGCGCATATCGGGAATGATGCAAAAACTGCAGCGGTGATTGCAGCCCTCGGAGATTTTAAGATAGGCGTAATGCCGCGGTGTTAACTTAATGCCCTGTGGTGGCACCAGGTCCGTGTAGGGGTCGTGTGTAGGAATATGCGGTACGTATTTATGCACGGCAGTGACGACTTCTTCGTAGGCCGCTGGCCCTGTTACGCTCAGCACCTTGGGGTGCTTGGCAAGGATTGCCTGGGCATCTGCCCCTTTACCCATACAGCCGGTAACAATCACCTTGCCATTTTCACTGATAGCCTCGCCAATAGCGTCCAGCGATTCCTGCTTGGCTGAATCGATAAAGCCGCAGGTATTGACAACTACCAGCGCCGCGTCTTCGTAGCTTGACACCACATCGTACCCGTCCATCTTTAGCTGAGTGAGAATACGCTCGGAATCGACTAGCGCTTTCGGGCAGCCTAGGCTAATGAAGCCAACTTTGTTACTGGACATAGGGTGTACCGGGCAAACGCCTGAACTGAAACTGGGGGCGATATTATACAGTGTGGATGGTGGCGGTGGGAATTGCGGAGAAGTCTAATCACTTATAACTTCCCAGGTGGTACCTCATGCAGCTCCCGCTCTATTTGTTGCTGCTCATTGACGAGAATCGTTGTTTCTCCGTCGGTGATTGACCATGCCCAGCACTGCTCCTTGCCCACCTGTTCCGTCAGGGGCGATAGCGTGATGGTCAGTTCGCGCGAGGGATGAACAAGGAAGGGTTCAGGCAAAGGGAATAAAATTTGATCCCAGTGGGTAGGCGTGTCACGGGGACCGGTACCGAAGGCCACTCCGCGGCTTAATTCCGTGCTAAACCAACCACACAGGGCAAAGATATCGGCCTCTCTGTCGGGTCTTATGGTGCCAATAAATTCCCTTGGGGAATTGGCTTTGTTAACCGTGTGCATGTCCAGCGAGCCCATATGGGCAGTGGTGTTCAATATATTATCGGTTTCCAACGCCACTAAATCGGTTTGTTGGAACGGAATATGGGCTATCGGTGAAAAGTCGATACCATATGGCCGATTCTGTAAAAAACATAAATCTTCTAATAATTCCTCATCACAAACCAGCCCGACATGAAGGCTAACTTCGGCGGGAATCATTATTCCGCCCTCTGCCAGGTAACGATCGCGTACGGTCAATAAGGGCTCCAACATTGCCTCATAAAACAAACAATGTCCCATCCATTCCGAAACAATGACATCGACTTTTTCATTGAGCTCTAGTGACTGATCATCGTCATGGTAAAAATCGATGTCGGCAAAGCCGTTCTTCTGCGCTATTTCCTCGGCGGTTTTGATGAACGGCGAACGATCTACGGCGATGACCTGACTGGCGCCCGCCCGCGCTGCAAACATGGCCAAAACGCCGGTGCCGCAACCGAAATCGAGTACAGAGTGTTCCGGTCGGACCACTTCGCTAATGGATTTCTCATAGGCATCGGTACGAACCACATCCTGTAACATCACTTTATGCATTGCGACATCGCGGTAGGACATGCTGTACTGGGTAGCGTCGCTCGAGTTTTTGTCGTATTCAGTGCCGATGCTCATCCCTGCCTCGATATTATCGGTTGTGCCCTTCATGGCCGAGGCATAGTATCAAAAAGATGGAAACCGGTTATAGGTCTTTAGTTAGTTTATGACGAGTCTACTGACACACTCACTTGAGCCGAGTCCAAAAAATTTCATCTTGTACAGCGATAATCAAGCACCGTTATGAGTCCAGTGCACAAGTTGACGATGGTAATTCTATTGATGTGCGGCGCGCGAGCATGCGGATGTTGTTGTAGTAAATGCGTCACACCCATTTATTATGGATGACGACGAAGTGATTGGGTATACGCTCAGATCTTTAAAGTTGGGGTCATTTGGCGTCGGGTTGCTCTAACCGGCTATCGGGGCAAAAGTGCTTTTTTATTACAGTGATAGGAATGAATATGAACTGGAATGTATACCTCTCTGGTGAGATACATAGCGATTGGCGACAGAAAATACAGCAAGGCTGTGAATCTTCGGGCCTGGCCGTTACTTTTTCTTCTGCTGTGACTGACCATGAAGCAAGTGATGCGGCAGGCGATCTGCTCGGTCAGAAAGAAAGCGGCTTTTGGCGAGATCATAAATCGGCGAAAGTGAATACGATAAGAACCAGGACCCTGATCGAAAGTTGCGATATGGCAGTGATTCGATTTGGCGACAAGTATAAGCAATGGAATGCTGCGTTTGATGCGGGATACTGTGCGGCAATCGGCACGCCTTATATTACCCTTCATGGCGAAGACATAATACACCCACTGAAGGAGGTCGATGCCGCTGCTATGGCATGGTCAACGGACCCAGCGCAGGTGGTTGAAATTCTGCAGTATCTTCTTACCAAGGGTTGAACCGACGCTGGTGAGGCGTGCAATCGAACAGCGATGGTTAGATCGCAAAGACGGGTGCGATAACGCTATCATCTCCGATACCAAATATACTCACTGGGTTATCCCTGTAGATGTTGTTTGCCCGTGTATACTGCGAATTTTCAGTTTCTATCCTTTTGCATCAGAATAACTAACGCCTATGGAAAATATACCCGAAGGGTTTGCTCCTTTATTCAGAACCAGTCCCTACCTGGAGTTGCTGGGGCCTATCTATGGCAAAGACACAAGCAATGGAATCGTGGTTGGCGTTATGGCGCAGGAAAAACACTGCAATGCCCGCCAGAGCGTCCACGGCGGGGTTTTCAGCAGCCTTGCCGACATTGCGCTTGGCTATAATGCCGCGTTCTCCGGCAAAGACCCCGTTGCTATGGTGACGGCTAGCTTGACCATCGACTACGCGGGTTCCGCCAAACTGGGTGACTGGATTGAGATAGAAACCGATGTGCAGAAGGTTGGCCGGAAAATGGCCTTTGCCAATTGCTATTTTGTGGTGGGCTCGAAGCGCATTGTTCATGCTAGTGGCGTATTTACGGTATTGGGGGAGTAATGACTAAAGCTCTCGTACTGCGTGCGACCGGCGGTTCATTGGCCAGGCCCACAGGAATATTGATTGGGTGGCTGTACGGCCAGATGATCTTACTGCTGGCCCGCCACGCCGGAACTATACTCGATGATCAACACCCAAAACAATAAACGGAGTGGCCTGCACTGGCGGCTTGATGAGGCCTACATCAACATTAATACAGCCGCAATCAAGCCGTACAATAGCGATGAAAACAAGCGCGCTAAAATTCGCCAATGCAAACATCCTGCAGTTACGCGG
>JBLIEI010000095.1:0-8872 GCA_047633055.1 Halieaceae bacterium
TTCGGGTGTGTGTGGGCTATTCTCGTCTAGGCAATAGCAGCGCAGATGCTGCGTTTGAACTGTACAACGACGCCACCGATACCTTGTTGGCCCGGGGCGGTCTAACGCAGGTCTACGTTGATAAGGGCACCCGTAAATCAACCCCCATTCCGGCCGAACTTCGCACCGCTATCATCGACAGGCAACCCGAATTGGGGGCTAGTGATTGATTAGATGGAAAGCCTGCTATTTTTAGTATTTCATCGCCATTGCAGGTATTTTTTTACAACTATTTTGGGTAATAGTTGTCTATTACTGAAGGTAGGTAACTGATGAATATGCAAAGAGGCTACGCTGTGAAAAAAACGACTGTATCCGCTGCTCTGATCGCAGCAATGACCTCCTTTGGCGTTGGGTTAGTCAACGCGCAGGACAAGGCCATGATGGAGACCGATTGGCTGGAGCTTGTTAAAGGCTATAAGGGCTCAGGTGTTGGCGCAGAAGTCCGTGAAGTGGATACCAATGAAGACGGCGGGCAAAGTCTCGTTATCGCGATACCCAAGGCGTCAATGCCTGATTACGATGCGATGGAGGAAGTGGTCGTTGTCGGGCAAGCGCCGGGGAAGATCGACTTCGACCTTATCCCTGAGTTTGACTACGAGTGGGTAGAGGATTACGAGAACGACTATTACGGTCTGTTGATTCGGTTAAATGAAGACTCAAAAGTGCCTATCCGCTTGTACATGAATTCAGAGGATGGGTTCCTTCGTTAGCGAGCGCCCAATTCAGACGTGCGGTTTGCAGTAATCCCTAAGTAACTGAGTTGCTTGCATTTATAGTTTAGAGAAATGTTATTTGTGGGCCTCAATTAGCCCCTAAATTCAGCCTCTGGCCCCTTGACTGATAACCGCTTCCTCCCTATAGTACCGCCCCTGCGCGCCCGTAGCTCAGCTGGATAGAGTACCTGGCTACGAACTAGGGGGTCGCACGTTCGAATCGTGCCGGGCGCACCAAATACAAAAAAGCCTCACCCATCGGGTGGGGCTTTTTTGTTTGTTGGCACAGTGGCACGACATTACCACCCCATCAGTCACTGCTTTGCCGCACGAGTCGCGTTATTCTGTAAAAACGATAGTGATTGCCATGATACAGAGTCAACCGAGCCGGGTTTGAAGGGGTTGCGTGTGTCTTTGATGTTTGGGGTTGATAGAGACGTCGTGGATAACGTCCTGCAAGCCATAGACAGAGGTATTCTCAGTCGCTATCCTTCGACGAAGTGAACTACATTTTCGTATATTGCGGATGACACTGCTTGTTAAAGCCGAGGCCATTAACGGGTTGATTGGCTTTTATGACCCCTTAGCAGATCCGCAATTAAAGCGCCAAAGTATTGCGTTACAGAAAGCATTTCACCGCCTCACGGGGCCAATTTTTCGCCCGAAAAACCTATGCTGGTGGTGATAAACTGCGGCTCAAAACTAGAAAATCAGATTATTTATTGTAATACGTCCTGCAGCGGTAACAACAGGGTGTATTTGTTTACGACCAGAGATGATCATAGGTAGACGACTCTGCCTCCTGCGCGGCGTGGGGGGCAATCAATTATAGCGGCGCTCATACACAATCTGAATGCTTCTCAGGCCGGTGAACGTGTGAGTCCATGAAATCAGGAAATGAGGGTACATGCTTGCGGTCGCGCTAAGGTCAATAGTCTCGTTAGCAGTGGCACTCCTGCTGCTGATGATTGTCTTGGCGGCCGGTTCGGGCTGGACTGGACTGCAGCCCGACAAAACGCGAAATATTCCCGGGCGTACGTTGCAGGTTATTATTGGAAGTGGCGTTGTACGCGACGGCGGAATGTTGATCACTGGCTATGAACAACACGGCGGCGAGTATTACGCTGTGGCCGTCTGGAGCGGCGCTCTGCAGGCGCAGGACTTTCGGCTGTTGGTGTACAAGGTCAGTGCGCAGCCGGCAGTCGCGCAGCTGAACGTTAATTGGCGGCGGGCGGATGATCCCTCGAGGGTATTTTCCATGCCTCTGAATATCAACGCTCTGGGGCCTTCCGCAATGGTATTGTCTGAACATCCGGAGTGGCGCGGCAATATCACGGAACTTGGATTTTACGTCGTCGCCGAACGCAGGGACCAAAACATCCTTATTGAGGGGCTTGCGCTGAAAAGTGGCGATGCGGTCAGCCACCTCGAAACGCTATGGTCCAGTTGGTCTGGATTCCGCGGCTGGACGCAGCGTTCCATTAATCTGCTGCGTGGCACAGCTAACGACCAGGCATTGTCCCCGGTGCCTGTGGCGGCTGCCTGGATGGCACTGGCCTCCCTGTTGCTGTTTCTCTTTGGAGTGGTTCGTGGTCGTCACTTGTCAGGTGCTTTTCTGGTGGTGCTGTTAGTCCCGTGGATCTCACTAGACCTGCTCTGGCAGCTTGAACTGGACACGCAGCTAGCGCAAACCCGCGAAAAATTCGGCGGTAAAACCGTGCACCAAAAACATCTGGCTGACGATGATGCGACCATTTACCGTTACATCACCCGCTTGAAAAATGAGGTGTTGCCTACAGATCCAGTACGCCTGATCGTCGCCCATGACTCGCGGGGACATAACAGTAACCGGCTCAAGGCGCAGTACTACCTGCTGCCTTACAACGTGTACAATTTTGGTACGGGACCGCCACTGCAGGGGTATGGTAAAGGCGACTATATCCTTGTCTTGGGCAAGCCAGGCAATCCCGCCTTCGACCGGGATAGTGGCAAGCTGGTGTGGCGCGGTGATATGCAAATCGAGGTGGAACTGCTGGACACAGAGCCTATGGGGGCCCTGTATCGCGTTACCCGGCGGCCCCGTAACGGAAGGAAAGGCTGATGCAAAGTACTCTGTCAGTCATCGGCCTGTTGGTTGCCCAGTTATTGCCTTGGGTCTGCGGTGCAGTTTGGGTGCGTTGGCTGCTGGCGCGCACGGGTCGTTACAATTTGGCTATAGTGCTGGGGCAGGGGTTTTTTATCGGTCTATTCCTCACCACCCTGTTACTGCGTTTTTGGGACGCGGTGGGAATGCCCTTCAATTTTGTTGCTCTTGCCTCTGTGGTCGCGGCACTGACACTTCTGGGAGCCTTACTGCAATTGAAACGACCGGGCACCGTGGTGGTGCCAGTCAATCCTCCGTCCTCTCCTCCTGCGCCCTGGCCATTGGTGCTGGTGGGCGTATTGCTCGCGCTGGTCGCGTGGCGCTACAGCACCCTTTTCCAGGAACTGCTGTTGCGGCCCCTGTATGCCTGGGATGCCTGGATGAACTGGGCACCGAAGGCGATCGTGTGGTTTCATCAAGGTACGCTAGTAGATTACGTCAGCCCAGAGGCCTGGCCAACTGCGGGCGCAGACGACTACACCTTGGGAAATCGTCAGGCCTGGAATTATCCAATCACTGTACCGTTGATACAGCTGTGGAATATGCTCGGTGCCGGCACCTGGGACCATGGTGGTGTCTACCTGTCATGGCTGCTCGCCCCTCTGTGCCTGGGGCTGGCCCTGTTCGGGCATTTGCGCCTGGCCGGGGTGTCTCTGCCACTGGCAGCCGTTGGAGCATACCTGCTTCTGAGTATGCCGTACCTGAATGTACACTCAGTGCTGGCGGGCTACGCTGATATCTGGGTGGGGGCAGCTTTTGCCCTAGGTGTGTGTGCCTTGCGCGAATGGCAGCATACTAGACATTGGGCGTTTGCTGCGCTCTGGCTTGCGTTGGCTGCGTTGTGCACACAGCTGAAGGTGCCGGGGATTTTCATGGCGCTTATTTTGTTGGGCGCTGGTCTGCGGGCCTGGCTTGCCTTGCCCCCGCTTGTGGAGGTAGGTCTCGCGCTAGCCCTGGTGCTGGTCGTGGCAGTCCCCATCGCTTTGGGCGTGAGCGCCGACATCCCTTATTTTGGCCAGCTTTCTCTGAGTATTGAGCGCATAGAACTAGGTCGCATCGGATTTTTCGAGCCGGTGTTTCATCCGATAGGGGGGGTTATCGCTGAGACTTTCCTCGAATTGATCAACTGGCACTTGCTGGGCTATCTCGTGCCGGCGATTTTACTGTACGGGTTGTTGCGTGGGCGGCTGCTGCAATCTCCAGACGCCGCGACGCTGGCGACAGTACTCGCGTTCGCTTTTATCCTGGGCGTGTTCTTCTTCACTGGTTACTACACCCAGGCACTAAATTATGTGACTTTGAATCGAGCAATACTGTTCACGGTCCCCGCTATCCTCTTCGTCAGTATGTTACATCTGGAACCACTGCTTGGCGTTCGTGCCTCGGCAACTGCTACAAAAGGGAACTAGTGGTCCTTCCAGCTCATCGCAGCGGCCATAGCGGACAACCTGTTTGCAAGTGAACCGCTGCTAGTGATCGCAGCTAGGAAGTACCGTGTGCGAATGTGCAGGAAACGCCGGGTGTGTTGGCCGAAGCTGCGATTGAGGATTTCTTCGCGCAATTCGATTGCGGTTGGGCGCGCATTGATTGAGAAACTCCTCAATACTCTATTGAGAAAGGCGCTGCGCCGGTAATGGCGCAGGATGCGGCGTCCTGTCGGCGGTACCGCTGAAAACGTGTTGCTGTCGTGAATTCGGTAAATAAAGCCTGGTTCCTGGTCGTAGAACTTGTTGGCTCTCAGTATCGATGCAGTACGCACAATCACTCCGTCTGCCGTCAATCCAGTCTTTTTTGCCTCAGTTGGGTTGATTCGAAAAAGCCTGACCAACAGAGGGTGCAGCTGGATGGTATCGTCGAGCGCGGTGGGCAGGGTCATGATGGTCTTGGCCAACTTATTGGTGAGCGAGTTGCCGGAGGTTGGCACACCGACGAATTCGTTAAACAGGATGGTGGCCCACTTGGTGGCGCCAACTGGCCCCGGCTTTAGTTCCATCCGGTTAATTGTATTGCGAATTTCGATAAGGTTGGCTGAGTGTTTGCCGCCTACCTCCGGGCTGGTGAAAACGTAATCGATGTCCGGATTTTCGCGGTAGATCCGCCGTAGACGATCCAGATAGCCCGGTAGAAAGTAGTCGTCACTGTCGAGCAGCGCGATAATGTCCTTTTCTGCAGCCTCGATACCGACGCGTACCGCCTTCATCTGTCCGTGGTTTTCCTGGTTGATGATCCTGACACCGGGTCTGTCCGCATAGCGCTCAAAGATCTGCGCCGATTCGTCGGTAGATCCGTCGTCCACTACCACTAGCTCGTCTCCGTCACGCATTTGTGCCAGTGCCTTGTCCAGGGCCTCTGTAACAAACTGGGCGTAATTATGGTTGTTCACCACAATGGAAAAAGAGGGTTCGGGTGCGGTGTTATCCATGGAGCTGACTCGGCCAGCACCAGGTCTTGGTCAGGAAGTCGGGCAGTGGATGCTTTTCGCTGATCGCGGAATTCAGGACCCGCTTGCGAAGGCTAAGCATAAAGCTCTTTATGATGTGTTTTTTCTGGTTTTTGCTCATTCCCTGAATCTCTTTAGATCGCCCAAAACTGTGGTGTGAATCCCAGTTTGCCTGTGTGTAAGGTACATCAGCCAGGTCTGGCTGGACAGACTGCTTATGACGGAGGCGCACGCTGCGCCCACAGCTCCGTACGACGGTACCAGCAGGCTCAGGGCCGTCACGTGGGCAATGGCCGATAAGATCATGACTTTTGGAATGCGCTGCTGGTGGCCGGTCATTACTAACAGATCCTGAGTGGCACCGGTGAAAACGTTGATGACACCACTGGCCACCAGGATTATCAGCACGGTGCTGGCTGGGGTAAATTCCGTGCCAAACATTTGCAACAGTGGGCCGGCAAAGAAAACGAGTCCAAGGCTCGCGGCCAGCGTTGGCCAAAGTCCGCCATGTGCACTTTGGGTCGCGAGTAATTGCAGGTCACGAATCTTGCCTGTGGCGTGAGCCGCCGCCATTGATTGCTGATTTACCATACTCACCACTGTCATGGGAATGTTCGCTAGATGCGCCAGGCGTTCCGCCGCGAAGTAAATACCAGCAGCGGTGGGTCCGGCGAGGAATCCGACCAGTATGACGTTGGAGTAGGTGATCACCAGCGAGGCGCAACGTGTCACGAAAATTGGCAGGGCAGTCGGAAACAGTCGCGATGGCTGGTACTCTTCAGGCGTTGGGCCTGGTTCCTCATCGGCTAACAGACTTTTTTGACGACGGTGGTAAATGGACGCCTGCAGAAGGAGCACAATCAGTACGCTGATCCCGACGATGGCCACTACGGTATTCCCGTGCAGCGTGCCATCCATTAGCCACCAGCACGATGCCGCAAGTATGGCTGTGGCGATCGGTCTAACCACCTGCATGGGTAATACCGCCAATGCCAGCCACTGGCGCGCCCGGGACACATCGCCAAAGAGCATGACAAAGGTGACTGCCGGTGCGAACAGCAGTGCAATGACTGCAACGTCGCGGTAGGCAGCAGTGTCGCCGGAGGGGTGCCAGAATGCCCAGACTAAGATCGCGACTATCGGGGGTGCAGCAGCCGAGCGACGCAGCAGGCGAAATGCCGCGTTGGTTATTCTGCGTGCGCCGAGCATGTTGTGCTGTGCGTCGAGGGAGGCAATGAACCGAGCGGTAATAATAGGCAGGCCCAGGCAGGCCATATTGCCGACCATGAATAGAAGTGACTGCCCCCAGGCGTATTTGCCGTATTCCATAGGATCAGCGAAGAGTCTGGCCAACAGGATCTGCAGACCGAACACGCAGAGCAGACCAACGAAACGCACCGTCGCCAAAAAGGCGCTGCGTCGCATGAACCGATCGCGGGAATAGCGCAGGCGCGGCGGCATCTGATGTTGTTCAGACACCAGCTCTCCCGGCTGCGCGATGACGGTACCATTGGCGCAGCGTCGGCGGTAACAGATGCCACGGCTCCAGCAGGTACCGGCGCCATAGCCGCACGGGGTCCTTCGCTAGCCGATATAACCAGGCGAATCCCAGACGACTAATCCAATAGGGGGGCTGCGCTTGAGCATCAGCGTAGTAATCGAGACTGGCGCCCGCTTGCGTAGCACACCCAATGTCCAGCAACTCAAGGTTTTCCAGCAGCCAGCACTCCTGCCGCGGCATGCCCATTCCGACCAGCAGCAAGTCCGGTCGCAGTTCATTGATCTCCGCGATCACCGCCGCGTTATCTGTAAAATAGCCGTGATTCAGCACGATCTCCAGGGTGGGAAACTGTTGAGCTATCAGCTCCCGAGAGCGATCCGAAACCGCCTCCTTTGAACCCAGGTAGTATATTCGCCATTTCTGTGCCTGAGCGTGAGCCAGCAGCTCCTGGAAACGATCCATCAGTGAGAAGCGTTGAGCCGCCGAGGTGTTTTCTCCGAATCCTGCGAGTATCAGCCGCACCGGCATACCATCGATATAACAGTCGTCACAGCGCCGATAGAACTCGGCGATACTGTTGTTCCGGCGGAGCAGGTACAGGCTGTGCAGATTGTGATGCGCTGACAAGTGTCTGCGCTTGCCGCTTTCCAGGCTGGTGCCAATTGCGTCAAGCCATTGCTGGAAGCTAAAGGGATTCAGGGCGGTGCCGAAGTACTCTCGTTTGGGGTCGGGCGTGTTCATTTCAGCCAGGCTTCCAGATTCCTGCCGGTCAGGCGTGACAGTTCTTCTATATCGCCACGATAGTAGTTTTGAAGTTCGCCCCGGGTACGTTCATCCAACGTCGGTAAGTCGCGCAGGTTGAAGTTGTCCAGTCGCTCTTTGATTTGCAGACCGAGTTGGTATGGGATGATTGCCCGCAGGACTTTTTTAAGTTTGTAGTTGCGCAAAATGCTCTGCAGAGCTCGGGAACGTGGTGCCCCGGAGCGGTTGTACCTGCGTTCAAACGGCGGCTCGATCTCAGCGCTGATCTGCAGGAAGGTACAGACTTCTCGCCAGAAGGCAGCCGGGTCCGCTCGCATGTCGTCATAAAACATAAGCAGTATTTGATTTGCGGGAAACGCTGCCTGGTAGTGTTTTAAATCCTCGCTGTACAGGCCCATGCGTCGATAGCGTAGCAGGTATTCTGACTCGCCGCGTTCCGGTTCCAGCGCCATGGCAGCAGCGAAGTCCTCGCAGGGTTCGATGTCGTCACTGCGAGCGTGGCACCAGGCAGAGTAGGCGCGCTCTACGGGGTTGCGAAAGACGACGATGATACGCCCCTCCGGGTTGTATTGAATGATCTTTCGCGCCATTCCGGGTTTTGCCAGGTACCAGGTGCTGGCGTCGCCGAGTACATGTTGCTGCGGTGTCGCGTCGCTAAATAGCCCCAGGTAATCAGCGTAATTGTTCACCACGTATTTACTTGCTGGCGCGAGTCTGCCGTAACCGTCCGGAAAAGTGTAACCGGTCTCGCCAAAGGCCAGGTAACCGGGTTCTTTCGGGAATGACATGCAAACCTCCGGGTGTTGGCTTAGCCAACCGGCCAGAGCGCTGGTCCCGGACTTTTGTGCCCCTACGATGAACAGGTTCGGTCGGTTCTCAGTAGGCATTGGTGCTGGTCCAGCCGGTCACCAGGGTCCTTACGATAATTTTGACGTCCAACCACAACGACCAATGTTCGATGTAATACAAGTCGTAGTCTATTCGGCGTTGCATTTTTTCCAAGGCCTCTGTCTCTCCGCGCAGGCCGTGGATCTGCGCCCAGCCGGTGATGCCCGGCTTGACCCGATGACGTTGCATGTAGGTGTTGATACGGCGCTCGTAGTTTTTGTTTAGCGCCACGGGGTGCGGACGGGGCCCAACCACGGACATGTCACCCTTGAGGACATTGATAAACTGCGGCAGCTCATCCAGACTGGTGCGCCGCAGGAAGCCGCCCAGGCCTGTTAAACGCGGGTCGTCCCGTTGCGCCTGCAGTGTCTTTTCTGCGGCCC
>JBLIEI010000096.1:0-8618 GCA_047633055.1 Halieaceae bacterium
CCGCAGCTGAACGGATCGTTGCCCCAGCGTGTAATGACGTACTCAGTCGGCTCTGGTATGTCGGCCCCGTAGATCGTCCTCAATACCGTCATAGCATCGGCGATAGCTTCCTGATCACTGAATTGTTCGACCTCAATCGCCGCGTCTGCTACGCAAAAACCTAGCAGGATTGGCTCATCAGTGACCGCTGTGTAGTTATACCAAGACAGCCAGCGTCCTCTTTGCACATGAGGGTAAGCCACCACATCAACCTCGGTGTTCCAGAACGCCTGCGGAAATTTCAGGTAAAACTTGTTGCAAAGGCCCATGCCCAGATCATTGATAGCCGCGTTCTTCTCGGCACTGAGGGTTGGAGTAAAGGCAATGCTGCCTTTCTTCAGTACACCCAAAGGCACCGTCACGATGACGCTGTCGGCTTCGAACACACCGCTCCGTGTGGTCACAGTCACGCCATCGCCACTGTAGTCGACTGCGCAAACGACTTGCTCAAGTCGCAGATTTACCGCCTTCGCCATGGGTTGGATAAGGCTTGTATAGCTACCGCGCAAAATAGCGTCGGCACCGCGCATATCCCTGCCTTCCTCCAGTGCCGAGGCGGCGAGCTCGCTAATATCGGCGGCATATTCCTCTTCCAATGCCGTTGCGATCACCAGCTCCTGTGTTGCCTTAGGAATGCGCGCCAGTAGTTTCGTGGGAAGTCTGGATAGCCTGTCGCGAATGCTCTGCTTGCGCTTGGCACCGAGGCCCAGTTTGTATAGCGCATTTTCAAGCTTGTCCAGTGTCGCCATCGACGTCCTATCGGGATTGCCGTGGCTATCGTAGAAGCGCACAGAGTCATAATCAGTCTCAACCATAGGGAGACTTTGCTCTAGCGCCTGATCATACAGTGGATGATCTTTGATGCCATGTAGCCAGCTCGCGCCAAGGTCAACGGGCGAGCCAAGTGCGTGGCTGGATCGTGTTCTGCCGCCAGCCTCACTACGCGCTTCGAGCACGAGTACGTCGATTCCCTGTTTTTGTAGTGTTTGGGCGGCCGCCAGACCGGCTAAGCCAGCGCCTACTACGATGACGTCGTGCGACTGTGTCATGAATCAGGTCCTGATTTTTGTGTGGCCGGTGTTGCTGCTCAGGTAGTCAAGGTTCTAGAGTCCATGCTCTGCGCAGTCGAGGTCGGCATAGCCTGTAAATGCCCAGCGACCATCGCGCAGGTCCGCCAGGTACCAGCCACAGGAAACTTCATCCTCTGAGCCGTCATAACGGTCCACCCAGCTGGCCTTGAAGCTTGCGGTGCTCGCATTGATCCGATCAGTTATGACTTTCTGTAAGTTGGCATTGAGCCAGCCATCGGCCAGCCACTCCTGCATGGGTGGACCCAGCCACTCCTGCGCCGGTGTTGTCATCACTGAGCCGTCAGCACTGTGGGTGACGACAACGTCGTTGTAGTGGCTCAGGATAGCGTCAATGTTCTCTCCAGGGTTACTTTCCCAAAGTGCGGCGTAGTCCTTTATATACCAGGTTTCCGGATCCGGGCTGTGGGTGTCGGCAATAACTGGCAGACAAATAAATAGCACGGCTATAGCAGCGACTTTGTTTTTCATAACGTTCTCTACCTCTTTCAATTTGTGACTGAGCAGGGTTCGCCGTAAGCGTCTTATGGCTTGAGCATTCTATATTGTAGTTTCGGCGTCTACCGGGCCTGTAGGGAGACACTTGCTTCTCGATAACATCGAGACTCCCGGCTCACCTTGTTACAGGCCAGCTACATTAGATGGGTATCTGTCTTATAATGTGACTCTCACCCAGACAATCAGCTTTTTGAGCGAACCACAATGGAGCCAAAGCATGCGTAAAGAAACCGTTGTAATAACCGGCGCCTCCTCAGGAATAGGTGAAGAATTGGCAAAGCTTTTCGCTAGGAACGACTACGACCTGGTATTAGTCGCGCGCAGCGCCGATAAGCTAAAGACACTTGCAGGCCAACTCAAACAGGATGCCGGGGTCCGGGTGTTGGTGGAACCTGCAGATTTATCCCGGCGTGGTGCGGCGAAAAAACTATCATCAACCCTGAGTCAGCAGGGTATTGAAGTTGATATTCTGGTTAACTCTGCCGGAGTTTTGGAGCACGGGAGCTTTATCGATGCATCGGCTGCATCCCAGCAGGGCATGATTGATCTGAATGTGAGCGGGCTGACAAGTATGTTAAACCAATTCCTGCCGCCCATGGTGAAGCGTGGTAAGGGGCGCATCCTCAATGTGGCATCCATTGCTGCCTTTCAGCCAATCCCCAGTCTCGCTACCTATGCAGCAACCAAGGCCTATGTACTATCGTTGTCAGAATCACTTGCTGAAGAACTCTCAGGTACGGGTGTGTCGGTAACCGCTTTGTGCCCCGGCATCACCGCTACCAATATGTTCACAACCGCCCAGAAAAAAAGTGGCGGCCTCAAGGTTCCCGATTTCCTAGTGGGAGACGTTGAAGACGTTGCGGCTCAGGGCTATCGCGGCTGCCTGAGAGGTGATGTGATTTGCGTACCCGGGGCGATAAATCAGGCGGTGACAATAACTGGAAGAGCCACACCAAAATGGTTGCTGCGGCGAATTTCAGGTGTAATGGGCCGTTACAGTCTAAAAGATGAGTAATCAAAACGTCGGGGTATTCGCCCTCTCGAGGAACCCGCCGCCCATTTCTTAACCTCACCACCTTCAAGTTTAACTTGCCGATTGCGGTGGTATTTCCGATGTTGACTTAACGGGCGGGTGCTCTCTGCATACTCTATACTTGGTACTCAAATGCCACTATAGGAACATTGCCTTGGAATCCTCGAAAAACTCTTTTGACACCCGCGCCACGCTAACCGTAGACGGCAAAGACTATCGCTATTACGCCATTAATGGCGGCGATCTGGCGGGACACCGCAGCGCGGCTCGTCTCCCGGTCTGCACCAAGATCTTACTCGAAAACCTGCTGCGCCATGAAGACGGTATCAGCTGCTCTCGCGAGGATATCGAGATACTTGCGGCCAGTGGAGGCCAAGGTAGCGACCAGGAAATTGCCTATCACCCCACACGGGTATTGATGCAGGATTTTACAGGCGTGCCGGCCGTGGTGGATCTGGCGGCGATGCGCGATGCGCTGGTTAAACGCGGTATCGATCCTCAAAAAATTAACCCACTCTCACCGGTAGACCTGGTCATCGATCACTCCGTAAGCATCGACAAGTTT
The DNA here is from genome assembly GCA_047633055.1 of Halieaceae bacterium. Taxonomy (GTDB): domain Bacteria; phylum Pseudomonadota; class Gammaproteobacteria; order Pseudomonadales; family Halieaceae; genus CALJFL01. Next base: position 3,224 of record JBLIEI010000096.1, read on the forward strand.
GGCAGCGACAGCGCCTTCGAGCAGAACGTCGGGATGGAAATGCAGCGCAATTTTGAGCGCTACCAGTTCCTGAAATGGGGGCAGGGTGCCTTCGACGATTTCCGGGTAGTGCCCCCAGGCACCGGGATCTGCCACCAGGTTAACCTGGAGTATTTAGCCCAGGTGGTGTGGCAACAAAGTGAGGATGACGTCCCTGTCGCCTGTCCAGACACTCTGGTGGGAACAGACAGCCACACGACTATGATCAATGGCTTGGGCGTACTGGGTTGGGGGGTTGGCGGTATCGAGGCGGAGGCGGCCATGCTGGGACAACCGATCTCTATGTTGATACCTGATGTGGTGGGCTTTGAACTGACCGGGCAAATGCGCGAGGGCATTACCGCCACTGACCTGGTATTGCAGGTGGTGCAAATACTGCGATCCCATGGCGTGGTGGGCAAGTTCGTAGAGTTCTTCGGCAGTGGCTTGGATCAACTTCCATTGGCTGACCGCGCCACCATCGCCAATATGGCGCCAGAATATGGCGCTACTTGCGGCTTCTTCCCGGTGGACGCCCAGACGCTAACCTATCTGGAACTCACCGGTCGTGACCCACATACCATCGCAAGGGTCGAAGCGTACTGCAAGGCCCAGGGTATGTGGCGCGACGAACACTACATTGCGCCGGAATTTGCCGCCACGCTGCAGCTCGATATGTCCACGGTTGAGCCCAACCTGGCCGGCCCCAAACGGCCACAGGATAGGGTCGCCGTGCGCGAGTTGCATACGGCCACTGACGAGTTCATTGAACTGGGCGGCAAAGCGGGTCAGCTGGCAACCGCTTACCCGCTGGAACACAGCGAAGAGTCCATGCACCACGGAGATGTGGTGATCGCGGCCATTACGTCCTGTACCAATACATCGAATCCTGCGGTTATGGTGGGAGCCGGGCTGGTGGCCCAGAAAGCATTAGCGCTTGGCCTGCAGCGTAAGCCTTGGGTGAAATCTTCGCTGGCCCCCGGATCAAAAGTCGTTACGGATTACCTGACGAAAGCCGGTCTACAAAAATCGTTGGATGAACTGGGTTTTAATCTGGTGGGCTACGGTTGTACTACTTGTATCGGCAACTCTGGCCCATTACCGCCGGCAGTGGCAGAAACGATTGCCAGCAACGACCTGGTGGTTTGCGGCGTACTGTCTGGAAATCGAAATTTTGAAGGTCGTATCCATCCACTGGTCGAGGCCAATTGGTTGGCCTCGCCCCCGCTGGTAGTCGCCTATGCCCTGGCGGGAACCACTCGTATTGATTTGAGCCAAGACGCCCTGGGTAGTGATAAAAATGGAGAGCCTGTATATCTGCGCGATATCTGGCCCAGCAATGCCGAGATCGCTGAGATAGTGCAAAGCGTCAACAGTGATATGTTCAAGAAAGAGTATGGCGCTGTATTTGACGGAGACGATAGTTGGCGGAATATCGAGGTCAGTGGTGGCGCGACCTACGCATTTTCCGAGGATTCTACCTATATCCAACTGCCCCCGTTTTTTGAAGAGCAATACAGTGGCAACCGACAAAATATTATGGCCGCGCCTATGCTCGCCATGCTGGGGGACTCTGTCACCACGGACCACATTTCCCCGGCTGGCGCCATTCCGCTGGATAGTCCGGCCGCCCAATATCTGCGCGACCACGGTGTTACTGAAGGCGATTTCAATTCTTACGGTTCGCGGCGGGGCAACCATCAGGTGATGATGCGCGGCACCTTCGGTAATATTCGTATCCGCAACGAGATGACACCGGATCTGGAGGGCGGCTACACCCGGCTGAACGGTCAGTTCGAACCCCAGTTTATTTACGATGCTGCGATGGTATATGTGGCGCAAGGGGTAAATACCGTGGTGGTCGGCGGGAAGGAATACGGTACCGGTTCCAGTCGTGACTGGGCGGCCAAGGGAACGCTGTTGCTGGGCGTCAAAGCTGTGATCGTTGAAAGCTTTGAACGTATCCACCGTTCCAACCTGGTAGGCATGGGTGTATTACCCCTGCAATTTATGCCGGGTGAGACACGTAAAACGCTGCAGCTAAAGGGTGATGAAACTTTCGATATTCTGAACCTGTGTGGCGAACTGATACCCAAGCAACTTATGCCTGCGGTAGTGCACTACCCCGATGGGACGCAACGCGAGATTCAATTGCAATCCAGACTGGATACCCTGGTTGAAGTTGAATATTACCGGGCCGGAGGCGTACTCACCTATGTTCTCAACCGCATCGCTGATCAGGCTTGACCGAATAGCGACATAGCGGGGGTGCCGGTGTGCGGCGTTGTCTCATGTGGGGGCCTGGCAGGCCGGGCAGTAATAGATCCTGCGACTGCCTATCTCCTGACGCTGGATGCTACCGTAGCAGGTATAACAGGGCTGGTCTTCTCGGCCAAAGACATAAAAGCGACGCTGGCCACGGGTGAGGCCCTGTGCTTTAAGTGTCGCTGAAAGTCGTGGTGCTACAGTGGTCCCCCTGGTTTGATAGCTGCGACGGCTGATCGCAAGTGTGCTGCGCGCCAGCTTGCCAATCTGTGCTCGTGAGAGGTCAGCCGGGCGTGCCTTGGGGTGGAGGCGGGCGTTGTGCAATATCTCCGAGCGCAGGTAGTTGCCATTGCCCGCCATAAACGTCTGGTCAAGATACAGCCCGGCAAGCGCCTTGCGTGTAAACCGGGGCGCAAGTAATCGTTCAGCCACGGTTCGCCAGGTTAGCGAGGGATCCATAATGTCCGGGCCGAGTTTTGCGAGAAAGGGGTGAGCTGCCAGTTCTGCGGTCGGCCAGACGCTGATATCCGAGGCGCTGTATAGCACTGCACTGTGGGTGGCGGTCTGCAGCAGAAGGCGCATCGAACGATTGGTCTTTGGTAATTTGTGGCCCTTCATCACTTTCCAAACGCCGTAGAGTTGGTTGTGTGAATAAATACTGAGGCCGTGATCAAAATGCGTTAGTAATGCCTTACCGCGTGTTTCAATCATGACCACTTTTTGATCGTGCAGTTGCTTTGCATAGTGACGCAGTCTGGGCTGTCCGAAGCGCACGGTGGCTACCGTCTCACCGACCAGGACTTTGGCGATGGTGTCTGCAGCGAGTCTTATTTCCGGTCCTTCTGGCATGGCTAGCGACCTGTGTCTGGTGCCAGCAAGCGCCGGCTTGTTGTGCATTAAGTAAAAAAAGCTGTCCACGGCGTTGCACGGGCTGTAGCTTTTTAACTAGGGCGTTCTGGCACTACCAATGATTGGTGCCAGAGGTGCCTTTGACTGGGCCAACGATACGGCTCGTTACCCAACCGCCGTAGAATTGACCCGGCTGTGGTTTCACCCGTTCGCCATCTACAAAGCACACAATGCGGCCGGGGTAAAAGGAGATACAACCGTCGATCTGGGAGAAGTGCTCGCTCGGGTTTTCGTAACTCCAGGCCACCACCGACGAAGTCGGGTCTGAAGCCAGAGCCCAATAAGTGGCCTCTCCTTTCCACTCACAGAAGCTGCGATCCGCAGTTGATACAAGTTGTGTCCAATCGATGTCGGCACCGGATAGGTAGTAGGTGGGCGGGCTGGCAGTTTCTAAAACGCGCCAACACGACTGGGTGCTGACGAGGGTGTTCTCGCCAGACTTTACTTCTACCGATGCGTCACAGTGAACGAGGACAGGAGGTCTGGGATAATCCCACACAGATTCCTGCCCTGGACCGGGTTCTTCTGCAAATGTGGGGCGCTCTTTGCCGGTGTAGTTCCACACAATAAAATCCTCGCAGTGAATTTAAAAAAGATACGTCCATTGCAACCTGCAGGATCACTTTTCCGTTGTCACTGTTGCTTGCTGCTGTAGGCATGTTGTTTTTTGACTTTTTATTATGACAATAAATAAGATAGCATGCAGCTCTGATGGTAGATGCCCTTCAAACACCGGGTACTATTTCTTACAATACTCAAAGGTGCCAGACTGAGCGTTAGCTGAGCGCTTTTGAAAGCTCGATCTACGTATTATTTCAGGGTTATAAAAAATGCCAAAGGCAAGTGAAATTAAAAAAAATACCGCTATCGAATATAACGGTAACACCTACATAGTGAGGGACATTGAACGCTCTGTTCCGCAAGGCCGTGCTGGCGGCAGCATATACCGCATGCGCATGTACGATGTGATCACCAACAACAAAATTGACGAGACCTTCAAGGACTCAGATATGTTAAACCTTGGTGATCTCATTCGCAGGCCAGTTATGTTTTCCTATGTCGATGGGGATGAACATATTTTTATGGATATAGAAAATTACACGCCATATAACTTGAATAAAGAATCCATCGAGGACCAAATCCTTTTCTTCAATGACTCAACAGAGGGAATGCAGGTCGTCATTGTTAAAGATGCACCTGTTGCGCTAGATTTGCCGAACAGTGTAGAGCTAAAGGTGATGGAAACTGATCCATCTGTCAAAGGCGCTTCTGCGACGTCGAGGACCAAGCCGGCATTGTTATCTACCGGTCTGACCGTGCAAGTCCCTGAGTACATTGCTACGGGCGAGACGATTAAGGTGAGTATAGAGGATCGTAAGTTTATCAGTAGAGCAGACTCTAAATAGAGTCCGCTCTACTTTTCAACACTCATTCATGCTATCTCGAGTTATAGGTGCAGCGCATCACGCGGAGCCTCTGCAGCCCAGTCCACTAATAATTGCCGCGTGTCTTGCTGCCAAGGGTGAAAGTCCTGTGCATAAAATTCTTTGTAAGGCGCCCAACCGCCCCTGAAGGCACCGTGCTCGCCAAACAAACCCGCTAGGCCCCTACGCCAGAGTGAAAAGTTAAACAGCTGCTTATCTTTGCGCAGAATATAAAACATGGCTCGCATCAATTCGAAACCGATGAAGAAGGATGCGCGCTTCATTACTGCCACACGTAACGCTTCGCTGCCACCCACTGCTCGATAAACATCAAAGGCCACGGATTTGTGTTCCATTTCTTCAGCCGAGTGCCAGCGCCACAGATCACGCATTGCCGGATCCGCATTGTTCATCACTGACTCGGGACGCAACAGCAATTCTGCCAGGACTGCGGTGAAATGCTCAATGGCAACGGTGATCGCAAGGTTTTGTAGGGGCGAGAGGTTTTTCTGCGCCCAGACAAGGCGACGGGTCAGTTTCCCTTCCAGTTTTTCCAGGTCGTAACCGCGTGCATCACACAAAGCTTCGTTGTAGCGCTGATGCTCGCGTCGGTGAAAACCCTCCTGCCCGCAGAAACCTTTAATGTGATCCCTCAACACAGGGTCAGTCACGTCGCCTGCGAAATGCCGCACACTGTCGATGAAGAATTTCTCTCCAGCGGGAAAGGTGATGGACATGCCGTTGAAAACGGCCGTCAAGAACGCGTTCTGGTCTAACCA
>JBLIEI010000097.1:0-8231 GCA_047633055.1 Halieaceae bacterium
ATGGAGGGCGCAAGGCCATTCCGTCACCTGACCGAAATCGTCCCGGGTATTGAAATTGCACTACAGGCAGAGCCACTGGGCATGCTATTCGCCGCACTCGCCTCGCTGCTCTGGATTGTCAACTCCATCTACTCGATAGGCTATATGCGGGGTAACCGGGAGCCCAATCAAACCCGTTTCTATATCTTTTTCGCCATCGCGATTGCCGCCACCATGGGCATCGCTTTTTCTGCCAATCTGCTGACGCTATTTCTATTTTATGAACTATTAACACTGTCAACCTATCCACTGGTCGCTCACAAAGGCGACGAAAAGAGCGTGCGTGCTGCACGCGTCTATCTCGGCATATTACTGACCACCTCCATCGGATTGTTACTGCCTGCAGTTATCTGGACTTACGTGGTCGCGGGGTCTGGAGAATTCACTCCCGGCGGCATACTCGCTGGCAAGATCTCCGGGCCCGCGGTCGGGCTATTACTTGGACTGTTTGTGTTCGGCGCGGGCAAAGCCGCAATGATGCCCCTGCACAAATGGCTGCCAGCGGCTATGGTTGCCCCTACGCCAGTCAGCGCTTTGCTACACGCTGTGGCAGTAGTCAAAGCTGGCGTATTTACCATTACCAAGATCATTGTCTACATTTTTGGCATCGAGTTTCTTTTCGCCGAGCCCAGCAGCGCCTGGTTGCTGTACGCCGCTGCATTCACCATCATTGCTGCCAGTGTGGTTGCCCTTAGACAGCAGAATATTAAACGGATGCTGGCCTACTCAACTATCGCACAGCTATCTTATATCGTTATGGCAACTGCCATCCTTAAACCTCTTGCGGAGATCGGAGCCGCAATCCACATGGTTTCGCACGCCTTGGGCAAAATAACCTTATTTTTCGCAGCGGGCGCGATCTACACAGCCGCCCAAAAAACAGAAGTTCATCAGCTGCGCGGCATCGGCCGCCGCATGCCCTGGACCACGGCCGCCTTTACCATCGGCGCGCTTAGTATGATTGGCGTGCCGCCCACCGGTGGTTTTGTGTCCAAGTGGTATATCCTCGGTGGTGCCATTCAGGCAGATAACTATGTGGCGCTGGCCACGATTATTTTAAGTACAGCGCTTAATGCGGCGTATTTTCTTCCTATTGTTTATCTCGCCTGGTTTGCACGGGAAGAGAACTCGGACCAACTCACCCACGGCGAAGCGCCCCTACCGATGGTGGTTGCACTAACCATTACCGCTATCCTCACGGTGGCTTTCTTTTTCTTTAATAATCCAGTCATCCAACTGGAGGCGCAGCTTGTGCGAGGCCTAACATGACTGATAGTGACCACTGGCTGGTAAGGCCGGCAACGATCAGGCGACTCTGGTGGACATTCTCCGTGATATTGGCGCTCACCGTAATTGCGCAGTTCAAGTGGGGGGCGAAGGGGTACTTTGGGGTAGATGGTTGGCCTGGTTTCGCGGCACTCTATGGTTTTCTGGCGTGCCTGATTATGGTGTTGGTGGCGAAGCTCCTGGGCAAAGTTCTAAAGCGCGACCAGCGCTATTATAACAGTGAGGACGATAGTGCCTGAATTCTTGCCTCCCGCTTTCATTCTGCTAGCCGGCGCCTTACTTATTGGACTGACACGAGGGCATTGGCGTTCGACCGTGGTATTGGCTGCGCCGCTTTTAACCCTGTGGGCAGTGTGGCAAATACCCGATGGTGTAGTCAGCACCCTATCCTTCCTCGGTTATCAGATAGAACCCGTCGAGGGCAGCCCCTTGCGCCGGCTTTTCGCCAGTGTTTTCGCACTAATGGCTTTCGGCGGCGGCCTCTACGCTTTTCGCCAGGCTCGATGGTATGAGCTCGCTGCCGCTTACACTTATGCCGCAGGCGCTATCGGGGTCTGCTTTGCGGGCGACCTGATCACATTATTCCTGTATTGGGAGTTAATGGCGCTATTTTCTACAGTGGTCGTCTGGTGTGGCGGCACCCCCGGTGCCCGGGCTGCCGGCATCCGTTATGCGATCATGCATCTGCTGGGCGGAGTTATTCTAAAAGTCGGCATCGAAGGCATAGCGGTCAATACGGGGTCTGTCGATATCAGACCGCTACTGGCCACCGATTTCGATACCTGGATGCTACTAACTGGCATTTTAATTAATACCGCCGCGCCGCCAGTGTCAGCTTGGCTGGCAGACGCTTATCCGGAATCAAGCCCTACGGGATCAGTATTCCTGTCAGCCTTTACCACCAAAACGGCTGTCCTGGCGCTGATATTACTGTTCCCTGGTGAACCGGTGCTAATCGCTGTTGGCCTGTTCATGGTTATGTACGGCATTATTTACGCGCTGTTGGAGAATGATGCCAGGCGCATCCTCGCCTACTCAATAGTCAATCAGGTTGGGTTTATGGTGTGTGCTATTGGGATCGGCACAGAGATGGCTTTAAACGGAGCGGCTGCTCACGCCTTTGCACACATCATTTACAAAGGACTGCTGTTCATGAGCGCGGGCGTCGTTATATACCGCACCGGATTTAGTAAATGCACTGAACTGGGCGGCCTGTTTCGAACGATGCCATTGACCGCTGTTTGCGGCATCATCGGAGCATTGGCGATCTCCGGCTTCCCACTCACCTCTGGCTTTACTACCAAGACTATGATTTCACAGGCCGCGGCCAACGAGGGCCTGGTTGCTGTTTATTTCCTGCTAGCGGCGGCATCTGCTGGAGTTTTCCTGCACGCGGGAATCAAGTTCCCCTGGTTTGTTTTCTTCCAGCGAGACTCAGGCCTACGTCCCAAGGACGCACCCTGGAATATGGCGGCAGCAATGGTGCTGTTTGCCTCCTTGTGTATGCTGATCGGTATATTCCCAGGATATTTCTATCAATTCCTGCCTTACCCCGTGGACTATCAGGCCTACACGATTGGCAAGGTGCTGTTTTATTTGCAGTTGCTCCTATTCTCTGGTCTGGCATTCTTTTTGCTGTTGCCACTTATGCGGCGTACAGAAACCATCAGTTTGGACACCGATTGGCTGTGGCGAAAATTTCTATTTCGAGCATATCAGATCACGATGGTTAAACTCTCTGTGGGGGTCGCGCTTTTGGAAAAAACTAGCGGTGCTGTAACGGCAAGCATCGGGCGAGAATTACACAAAAAATTCGGTACACCTGAAAGTGAAAACCAAGACCGACGCAGTTTTGCCAACGACTGGTTAATCGGAACAACTGCTCTGTGGATAGCGGTTCTGCTGAGCGCTTACGTACTTTTTTATCTTATTTAGACTCAATACTCTGCACCAACAAAAACACCGGCACAATGGCCGGCGTTTAAAGAGCGGTTTTGCAAGCTAGTTAAATTCTCGCACCAGCCCACCAATAGATGCTTTGGCGTCGCCAAACAACATCCGGGTGTTCTCTTTGTAGAACAACGGGTTTTCAATTCCCGCAAAGCCTGAAGCCATTGAACGTTTCAGCACAAACACGGTTCTGGCCTTGTCCACATTGATGACTGGCATGCCATAGATCGGGCTGCCCTCGTTCTCTCGTGCCGCGGGGTTGACCACGTCGTTGGCGCCGATGACGATCGCCACGTCGACGTTTTCCATGCGAGGGTTGATGTCATCCATCTCCAGCAGCTGGTCGTAAGGGACGTCAGCTTCAGCCAAGAGAACGTTCATGTGACCAGGCATCCGACCGGCAACGGGGTGAATACCAAAATTCACTTCTGCACCTCTCTTTTCCAATACCTCCATGAGTTCCTTCACCACGTGCTGAGCCTGTGCCACTGCCATGCCATAACCCGGAATAATAGCCACGTTGCTTGCCGCTTCCAGGATGTAATACGCATCTTCAACCGAGATCGGCTTGATCTCTCCCTCTACTTCACTCGTGTCAATCACACCGGAGCCAAAGCCGCTGAACAGAACATGAGTAAGCGAGCGGTTCATCGCCTTACACATAATCTGGGTCAAAATTATGCCAGAGGCACCAACCAATGAACCTGCGACAATCAGAATATTGTTATTAATCGCAAAGCCCGCAGCACAGGCCGCTAGACCCGAGTAGGCATTCAGCAGGGAAATCACCACCGGCATATCGGCACCGCCAATAGGAATCACAGCCATCACGCCAAACACCAAGGACAAGGCTATTACCATATACAGCCACTGAGCATTCTGAGGTTCCAGGCAGAACATCACGCCACTGCCCAGAATACCCAGAACGATCAAACTATTAACAATCTGCTGACCTTTAAACAAAACGGCACCGCTGCCAATCGTCTCACTGAGCTTGCCATAGGCAATCAGGGAACCGGTGAAAGTCAGGCCACCAATCAGAATCGACAGCACAATAGTTACCAGAGCAAATGTGTCAGTTGCTGTGGCAATCGCTGCCGCGCCCACCAGCAGTGAGGCCATGCCACCGAAGCCATTAAACAGGGCTACCATCTCTGGCATGGAGGTCATCTGCACCATACGCGCGACTGCCCCACCAATAACACCGCCGACCAAAAAGCCCAGCAATATCCACTGATACTCGACAATGCCTTGGTCGAGCAGTGCTGCGACGATAGCGACCAGCATCGCGATGGCTGACTGCATATTGCCCTTACGAGCGGTATCCGCCGACCCAAGACCTTTCAGGCCGAGAATAAACAACCCAGCTGAGACTACATACGCCAGTTGAATCAGGATTTGCATCGTATCCATGATCAGCTCTCCTTCTTCTTGAACATGGCTAGCATTCTGTCAGTTACCAGATAGCCACCCACGACATTAATAGATGCTAGCGCGACGGCAGCCGCTCCCAGCCAGTTGGACAGGTCCTGCTGGCCAGTACCCGCCAAACCAATCGCACCAACCACGGTAATACCAGAGATCGCATTGGCCCCGGACATCAGCGGAGTATGCAAGGTAGCAGGCACCTTGTTGATCAGCTCAAAGCCCAGAAAAATGGCGAGCATGAGAATAAATGTAAGGAATATCGCATCCATATCAGTTGCCCCCTTCCAGAATATTTTTAATGGTCTCGTTGGTCACTTCACCACCGTGAGTAATGATGCAACCCGGGAGAATGTCGTGCTCAAAATCAATGTTAAAGGCCTTGGCTTCTTCATCCCAGCTGTCCTCTACCAAGTTAAAGAGATTGGCTGAGTACATCTGACTGGCATCTCTTGCTACTTCGTTTGACCAGTTACCCTTACCTACGACAGTGACGCCGTTAATGATCACATTTTCGTTAGGGACAGAGCCTTCCACGTTGCCGCCATTCTCGGCGGCCATATCTACGACCACAGAGCCAGGCTGCATACCTTCAACCATATCGCGAGTGACGATGACGGGCGGTTTACGGCCGAACACCTGCGCAGTAGTGATGACCACATCAGACTCGGCGATAGTCGCTTTCTGCGCATCGCGCTGTATTTGAATCTGCTCCGGGGTCAGTTCCAGTGCATAGCCGTCGGAAGTCTCGCCAGTTTCCCCCAGATCGATATCCAGAAAGGTGGCTCCCAGGGAGTGAACCTGTTCCGCCACGACCGGGCGGGTATCAAAAGCTGTAACCTTGGCTCCCAGGCGCTTGGCGGTGGCGATGGCCTGCAGGCCAGCAACACCGGCGCCGATAATAAACACTTTGGCAGGCTTCAATGTGCCGGCGGGTGTCATCATCATGGGAAAGATGCGGGGTAGATGGGCTGCTGCCTGCATCACCATCACGTAGCCGGCGAGGTTGGCCTGAGAACTCAAAGCATCCATCTTCTGACTGCGGGTGGTGCGCGGAATCATCTCCATACTAATGCTGGTAATACCGCGCTCTTTGAAAGCATTGACCAACTCGTGTTCGTTAAACGGATCGAGATAGCTGATGTGCACACAACCGGGCTTCATCAGTGGAATTTCGTCTATCTCGGGCTTGCGCAGTCGCAGCAACATATCGGCACTACCGAACAGCTCGGTGCGGTCCACGCTGACAGTGCAGCCGACTTCGATGTACTGTTCGTCAGTAAAGCCTGCACCGGTGCCCATTCCGGCTTCGATGACGACTTCAGCGCCCAATCGGATCAATTTTTTGGCCATATCGGGAATGATTGGCACCCGGTTTTCCCCGGGGTGGGTTTCCTTGGGTATTACGAGACGCATAGCGGGTGGTACCCCTGCCTTTAAAATTCTGGGTTAATCAGATCGGTCCAAATGGCCATAGGCGGCCACTGCGAACCACTTCCTCTCTCCAATTCACCGTGCTGTAGACACTACTCCACATCCGCCAAATCAAAGGGTTGCAGACTTTAGCATAAGCGGATCGCTGCCGGAATAATGACTGATATTCATTTGGTGAATGGAAGTGACGCAAACATACTGGATAGTTATGAGGGAATCCACTCCTAGCGCTGTATTAACGTGCCAAAGGAACCCGGTGGGCGCGCTACAAAGTAGCCTTTGATCGCTTGGATTGGTCAGATTTTACCTCCCCTGCCAACAACCAGATCAAAAAAACAAGCAACTCCGGTGGAAAAAGGACGTCGGTCAACGCCCCGTTTATCCCAGGACTTCAGTTAGCCCGCATGCAAACCCAAAAACGGGTTCATCCAGCGATACTTCCAGCCGCTAAACTTGAGGGGTGCATCCAGCACCGCCAGGCAGATACAGTCTTCCGACTGGAGGGCAGTAGGGGCATGGGAGTTATTTGTCTCACGGTAGATAAAATCGCCCTGGCTGTAACTTCCGTTAGAGTCAGAAAAACCGCCCTGCAATACCAGCGTCATTTCTGAGCCGCGGTGGTCATGGTCTGGAATTCGGGCGCCCGCCTTGATGTGATACAAGGCAAATTCATAGCCCAAATCGCCCGTTTTCAAATAACTGATACTGAGGCCCTTGGTAATTTTCTTCCAGCTCAGGTCACTGAAATCGCCTTTCATCAGACGTCGCAGTATTGCGGGAGTCTGCCCGGCGAGTGACGGTTGTACCTGTGAATATGCCAGCGGCGGCTTTTCATCGAGTCGCGCCAGAACCGAATTCAACATTGCTTCACCCACCGGTTGGGGGTCAAGCCTTTCCAGCAACACGCCACCGACGTCCTGCAGTTGACTCGCAGTGTGTCGACACTGATCACAATAATAAAGATGCGCTGACATGCAAGCAGCTTGGGCTAAGGACATGCTACCCGCGGCATATTCGCTTAGCAGTTGGAGTTCAGGGTGATGCTTAGTCATATGTTCCATTATCTTTCTAATTTAATTTGTAATTTCTTAAGAGCCAGTCGCACGCGCGACTTGACCGTTCCCAGAGGTAAATCCAGTTCAGAGGCCGTTTCCGAATGTGATTTACCTTCCATATAGACCTTGGCAAGAATCTGCGTCTGATCGGCAGGTAAGGTCGCCATCAACTGACGAACCTGCTCCCTTCCCCGACGACTTTGGAGCAACGCAAAAGGCTCTTCGTGCTCGGAGTCGGGAGTAAAGTCTTCTTCTGCCAGCGGTGTATCGAACTTTTGCAGCCGCCTGAACATATCTGTCCTGCAGTTCCGTGCAATAGTATAAATCCAGGTGCTGGCTGCCGCCTTCTCGGGATTAAAACCAGCGGCTTTTTGCCACGCTTTGATCATGACTTCCTGCACTAATTCATCTGAGTGCATCTGCGACATCGTCGAACCCGATAACGCGAAAGCCTTTAGCAGTGGTGCAAAATGGCGAAAAAGACGTGTAAACGCCGCTCGATCCTGACTCTCAGCGATCAACATCAGCGTTTCGCTCCACTCATCGTTGCGTCGTCCGGATCCGCCGCCCACGTGCTGAGCAATGCTTTCGGTCTGTTTTTCCAATGCTTACCTCCCAATTCATATTACGTTCCAATACAGTATACGCCACAGTTAGTCTACTAGATCACCCCCATAGCCAAGCGGAACCGCGGAGCTCCAATTGATCCACTGCCATCAACAGGGCGTACATTGGGCATAAACCACTTTGGCATAATTTTTTATAGGACAGTGAGGTGCAGGTTGAAAATCGCGGTCATTGGTTCTGGAATTTCGGGGTTGGCGTGCGCTCACTACCTGCAGAAAGGCCACGAAGTAAGCGTGTTTGAAGCAAATAGCCAGATTGGAGGCCACACGGCAACCGTCGACGTGCAGCTGGGAATACGACGCTTTGCGATTGATACCGGCTTTATTGTGTTTAATGACTGGACCTACCCCAACTTCATCAAGCTCATTGACGAGCTTGGAGTTAGCTACCGCCCCACGACGATGGGTTTTAGTG
>JBLIEI010000098.1:0-7932 GCA_047633055.1 Halieaceae bacterium
GACGACCGAGTGTACATTATTGATAGAAGTAAGATGTCAGCTTTCCAGAAGATAGCTTTCGCTATTCATTTTTAGTGAAAAAAATCAGATGTTGTTGCGGCAGACTGTCCACGGTTACAAGCCAGCGTAAGCCCAGCGCCGACATTTCCCTGATGGCCTGTGATTCACTCATTTTATGCAGCGGCTTGATTGACACCGATGGGTCTTCTGCGCGGTATTCCACCAGGGCAATACGCCCTCCCGGCTTCAGTGCTCGAAACATCGACTCTCCCATCTCACGGGGATGAGAAAACTCATGATAGGCATCAACCAACAGGATCAAATCGACACTATTTTCGGTCACGTTGATATCGGTTATTGAACCCAAAACTGGGACAATGTTTTTCTCTGCGGCGCCAGATCTGGCTTTAATTATGTCTAGCATCTCCTGCTGAAGGTCGACCGCCAGCACTTTACCTGAAGGAACCAATGGACTCATACGGAAGGAAAAGTAACCTGTACCTGCACCAATATCAGCCACGACATCTGTCGCCTGCAAGCCCAACTGCGCTATAAGTAGGTCGGTGCGCTCCTGGCGTTCCCTGTTCTCGCGCTCAAGCCATGCCGCCCCCTGGTGGCCCATAACTCGAGCAATTTTCCGCCCCATATAAAGCTTGCCAATACCATCGCGACTAGGGCTCGTGAGGACGTAATCAGTGCTGGTGTCATCGTCGACAACAGGGGGTTCCGCCCAAACTGAAAAACTCAACGTCAGGCACAGTAACGTGGACACAGGGAGTAACTTTTTGAAGCCTGCTACGCGCATGTGTTTCATCACAGTTTGGCCAATGTTAGCGCTGGAAGTTTCTCCGCTACTGCCGTTGAACCAGTCTCGTTAATAGAGTGCTGCAGCGACACTGCCAGACCGGTGGCTAGCATCCGCTGAAAATAAGGCAATCCCTCGACGTAAAAGGGAAGTCCCTGCACGAGCGAATCCTCGCAAGGAATCGAGGCGGTGAAGCCATCCACAAATCGCTGCAGGCGCTCCGGGACCAAGCTAAGCTCTTGCAGTTCACCAAATTCCAATTGCCAGGTCATGTCAGGTTGTAAACTACAATTTGCTACAAACTCCCCTGGCATACGGTGGCCCCACTCCTGCGGCCCGATCAATGACAGCGTCCAATCGAGCTCACCACAGTAGAGGTAGTAGGGCATACCGAGAACTGGCCGAAAACGAAAACGTGCGGACAGGACTAGAGCAGAAAGGCAATAGTCCCTGAGAATATCTCCCGGGGATTTCTGTCGCGGCACCTGTGGACGCACCAGAGCCCAGTCCTGCATTACACCGACACAGCCTTTGCCCTGTGGGTTCGGGTTTTTAGTAGTTCGTGGAATTAACTCGTTCATGGCTACCCTACGGATTTGTCGGCGTTTTGGATGTTGCACTAGTAAATTGGGACCCTGCGGAGGTTTAATCGCTGCGGGCTGCCGGCATAGACTTTTCAATATACGAATCCGCCCACGCCACAATAGCTTGCTGTTCAGTGCCTTCCTTGCGGTCCCAGTTACGCACCGTGAGTCCCATCCGCGCATTGCCGCGCAACGTCTCCAGATTGCGGTCTATAAAGTGCCAGTACATACTATTGAAAGGGCACGCATCCGGGCCCGTTACCAGCGTCGGCTTATAACGACACTGCTTGCAATGATTACCTTGGCGCTGAATGTACTTGCCGCTTGCTGCATAGGGCTTGCTCGCCATGAGGCCATTGTCAGCGTGTAATGCCATCCCCAGGGTGTTGGGTAGCTCAACCCATTCATAAGCATCCACGTAAACCGCAAGATACCAATCACAAACGGATTTTATATCAAGGCCAGCCAGCAAGGCGAAGTTGCCGATCACCATCAACCGCTGGATATGATGGGCATAACCAAGGTCCAGTGTTTGTGTCAGCGCCTGTTGTAGGCAGCGTAAATCGGTGCTGGCAGTCCAGAAAAAATCCGGTAGCGGTCGCGTGGCCTGCAGTCCATTGCGCTCTGCATATTCAGGCATCTTCAGCCAGTAGATGCCTCGAACATATTCCCTCCAACCCAGAACCTGGCGAATAAAGCCCTCCGCGGCCGACAGCTCACATTGTCCTTCGCGCCATGCGCCCTCTACCTGTTGGCAGACCTCTAGTGGGTCCAACAGGCCGGCATTCAAGTACATCGACACAAGGCTGTGAAACAGCCAGGGGGACTCTTCCGCCATCGCATCCTGATAACGGCCAAACGTAGGTAGGCAATGCTCTATGAACCAGTTCAGTGCCCGCTGGGCATCCTCGGCAGTGACCGCAAGGTAAAAGCGCGACAGATCGCCGGGGTGGTCAGGGAACTCACGTTCTACCAGCTCGATAACCTCTCGTGTAATCTTATCGATCACAACAGTAGGCCGTTCCGGTATAGCGCTTTTGCCACGCCAGCCGGCCCGATTGTCTGCATCGTAGTTCCACTTCCCACCCTCTGGTGCGCCTGCCTCATCAATCAGAATGCCATAGCGCTTACGCATCTGCCGGTAGAAGAACTCCATACGCAGTTGCTTTTTACCTTCCGCCCAGTTCTCGAAGTCTTGGTGGGATGCCAAGAAGCGGTCGTCTTCAACCACTTCTACCGGTACGGAAAGACATTGTCCCCAAGTCCGCATTGCCGCCAACACTCGGTACTCACCCGGCTCACAGCACCGCACCCTGCCAGCGCCGCTGCGCTCAAGCGCCAGTTCAACAGCCTGTTCCAGAGATTCGACACCGGCCTGATAATCAAAGTAGATGACCTCAAGGCCGCGCTCCCTAAGCTGCTGGCGAAAGTGACGCATGGCTGCAAAGATCAACGCGATCTTGTGCCGATTGTGGCGCACGTAACGGGCCTCTTCTTTTACTTCCGCCATCACGACCACATCAACGCCCGGGCGTGCATCTTTTAATACGCCACGATCGGCACTCAGTTGGTCCCCGAGAACAAGTAAAAGATCTGGTTTAATCATGCAATGCCAAAGAACGAACGCTATCATTTCCCATTGAAAAGGCCCTTAGATCAGCTGTGTGTGGTTTGTATCGTTAATTGCTGAATATACGGTGGTTTTAGATCCGAGGATCACGCGGGGCCGTAACATTGTTATGAGCTATGACCAATTATATTATGATGGCAACTGCCCTCTGTGCCTGGCGGAGATGGAGAAACTGGGCGGGCTGGCTGACGATCAGCTGGAACTGGTAGACATTCATACGCTACCTGATACAGGCGAGTTGCCAGACCGTGAGATTTTACTGGGCACGCTTCATCTGAAAAGAGAGGGTTCTGATTTTCTCATCGGCATGGATGCAAATGTGGCCGCATGGCAGCACACCCGCTATGGCTGGCTATGGCGTCCGCTGCGTTGGCCACTGATACGACATATCGCGGATGCTGTTTATCGTCCTTGGGCGCGTTGGCGCTATCGTCGGCTCTACGGCCGAAATCCTCCTGACCTGTGAAGTCGGGTATTGGAGTTGCACACCCGACGTCCAAGTCGACCCAATCAATATCGGCCTTCAAACGACATATTGACGTTGCATTTTTTGTGCTTACTGATCAGACTGCATCCGTTCCAGGCTAAGCTGTTTTTAGTCCGTAACACGGACCCAAGAGTGCATTGCTATTAACGGTGCAGCGTACGGAACAATTCTCTTAGACATTTTCTCAGGAACTAAAAATGGCCATCATCCGGCTGATCCTCGGCAAACTTATCCTGCTCCTTAATTGGGTTTTTACTCCCAAAAGCATCCAGCGCGATCCGGAGCAGCAGGCCACTATCGATTCACAGACTAAAACGCTAACCTTGTATCAATATGAAGCCTGCCCGTTCTGCGTCAAAGTACGCCGGGAGATGAAGCGCCACGGCCTAAATATCGAGGTGAGAGATGTGAAGCGCAATGATGTCGCCAAACAAGAGTTGCTAGCCGGTGGCGGAGACCTGAAAGTGCCTTGTCTGCGGATTGCCGAAGGTGAGCGCGGCTTTCAGTGGATGTACGAGTCACAGGATATTATCGGGTATCTCGAGGGGCGATTTGTGCCGCGTTAGGAGGCTCGTACTACCACATCAATTAGAACAATTAACCCAGCCATTGCGCCCCCACCATAAGGTAGCCGCCCATGAAAGCAATCGAAATCACAACAGAACCTGTTGAGCTAAACAAGCTCCTGAAATTCGGAGGCTTGGTCACCACAGGTGGCGAGGCCAAGCTCCTTATCGGTGACGGCCAAGTCACAGTCAATGGCGAAATTGAAACCCGGCGCCGTAAAAAAATCGTCAATGGCGATATTATTGAATTTCGCGGTGAGCAGGTGCAAGTGCGTCTGGTATAAAGTACTGGGATGGATAACAAAGACTTGCTGGAAGCGATCAATCAAATAATGCCTTATGGCAAGTACAAAGGGCTTCAGCTGTTAGACCTTCCTGAGCCGTATCTGGTGTGGTACCACAGCAAGGGCTTTCCACAGGGCAAGCTGGGCACACAACTCGCGCTCATCTATGAGGTTAAGCTCAACGGGCTGGAGGGGATGCTAAAGCGGTTCCAGCGATAGCAGAACGATTAGCTCGAGAGCCAGCCCCCTATTTCAAGCGTCCATACACCCTATTTCGTGTCGACGGGCAATGCTTTCAGTACCCAAATTCGCATTTCTCGCTTAGGCACGTATCATTACGGTATCGCTAAATTAACTCGCCTGGGCCGGCAGAATTAGCCCATCTGGCTGGTCTAGGCTTTAACCCGTAACCTCGCTCACAAACGCCGCAAAGGTACGCAACGGATGTCCAACTGCAGACTCGGAAGCCGCAACGGCGTCCAAATCGGCAACACCGCCCTGCTTCTGCTCGCCCAAGAACATCTTCTTTAAGGAATTAAGCAACCACGGTGACAGTAATGCTTCGACCGGCTTGCCCCATGCGTCAACGTTGTCACCGCCGTAGAAGACTTCACGACCAAGCGCCTGCCCATACACTTCAGCAGCTTTAGGTCCGCTGATCGTATCGGGGCCGTGCAAATAGTAATCGGCACCAGCGTGACCGTCATCGGTCAAAACCTGCACGGCACAATCGGCGATATCGCGGGTGTCGATACGGTTGTTACCAATGGAGCCGATCGGCATGGCATAAACGCCGAGTTCCTTAATAACAGGGATAATCGACAAGTCCGTTTGCATAAAGAAGTTGGGACGCAAAAAAGTGTAATCGGCGCCGCTGTTGCGGATGGCTTGTTCAACCGGCAGTTTGGCACGGTAATGAGGGATGCCGGGGTCTTTGTTTGGATGACCGATCGACAGGAACACGATATGTTTGACGCCAGCAGAAGACGCCGCCTGTACAGCCCTCAGACCGCGGGCGGCTTCTGTTTCCCCGTTCGAACTGATCAGCAACAGTCGCTCTACACCGTCGCAGGATGCTTCGAGACCAGCGCCGCTTTCAAGATCCCCGATGATGCCTTCTACGCTCGCAGGCAATTTGGCCAAGTTTTCTTCCGAGCGACTTAAGGCACGCACTGCTACCCCTTTTTCGAGCAAACCAGCAACCGTAGGTCGCCCGACATTGCCGGTCGCGCCGATGACGAGAATAGTCATAGTAAGTCCTTTATTAGTATTAATGTAAGTTTGAAATGTATGTAAACTATCAGCATAACCCTGCGAATATGAGACATGTATCCAAGTTCGATCTAGGCTGCGGCGCAACAGCATCAATGAGAAAAAATCGACCATGACAGCACCTGCGACAATTGCTGAGACCATCACAATCAAGGTACAGATACCGACCATCGGAAAACTTGAAAAGTACGGCACAGTTCTCGGCTACAACCCAAATGTGGAGCCGCTACCCATTGAATTTTACGACGGCGCGGCCAAGGTGCGTCGCGTGGCGGAATTCAAGGCCCAGGGTGAAATCGAAATGCCCATTACGACGCTGCAGCGCCGCCCTTTTGAGGTGCGCTATATGGAACGGCACCCGCTACACACTCAGGTATTCATCTCACTGGGCTCAAAACCGTTCATCGCATGTTTCGCACCGCCCGACGAAGAGGAACTACCGGACCTAGACCAAGCCGAGGCGTTCCTGTTTGATGGCAGCGCCGGTTTCATGATGCACAAGAACACCTGGCATGAATTCCCCTTCGCGGTTCTGGACGACACCAACCTCATGGTCATCCTCACCAAGTCAGCCACCGACGGGCTGGTGAAGGACAATATGATTCAGAATGAAGCAGTCGGCCCAGACATACAGAAACGCGATCTGCAGCAACGCCTGGGAGTAAAAATTCGCCTCGAGATCTGAACCCCAGTACAAGAGCCATAACCGATCAGGTCGGAGTGATCGAGGACCTTCAAGAACGATGCTTCGCTTGGGAATACTCACGGATCGTGTTCATCAACTCTAGCGTTGCCGGATTGAGCTGCCGCGGAGCCATGGTCATCAAGCCGGAATGTCTTGTAACAGTGGGGCGTGAAACCGGTACTCGCTTAAGGAGCGGCTCTGACGAACCTTCCTCTACAAACGTCGGGGACACCATAAAAAGGTAATCATCCTGCAACATAAGCTGAGTGCCAACCATGACCGCATCGGTTCGAATCAACCGCTGCGGCGGATCAAGATCCTCGGCAAGAAACGCATCACGAATAACAGCCCAGTCATTTGATCGTCGTCTCGCCACCAGCCATGTGTAACCCTGTAGATCTTTGAGGCGCAGCCGCTTCCTCTTAAAGAGAGGATGTTGCGCTCTCGCCACGACGATATCGGCAATACTGTAGAGCAGCTCATGAACGACTCCACGTCGCGTGTAGTCCTCGTCGGGAATCACACCCACCACGCAATCCAGCTCCCCTTCGAGCAGCCGGTCAAGCAAGGCCTCGGTGTAATCTTCTAGTAGACTAATTTCAACATCCGGATGACGCTCATGAAATTCGCCTACCGCCTGACTGAGCGCGCCAATATCGCAGGTCTCCCCTATTCCCAGGGAAACACGCCCGGCGCGCGCGCCGACCAGCGACTGCACGTGCTGCCGAGCCTGGGATATGCCGTTTAACTGGCTCTTTGCGTAATGCAGGAATGCTTCACCGGTCAGCGTAGGCCGTGTCTGGCTGCCCTGCGATCGCCTCACCAGCTTAGCGCCCATAATGTCTTCAAGTTTGGTGAGACTACGACCCAATGCCTGTTGCGTTACACCCAGGGTCTTCGCCGCTTCGCCAAGGCTGCCGTATTCCACCACAGCAACAAAGCGCTCCAGCTCCTTAAAGCTTAAATCAAGGGATCGACAGCGGGGTTCGATGTCTGTCGTCACAGGGTAATCTTCGTGACGCCACTGGCTGCGGCAATAATCGACCAAGCATAGATCGCGAGCACGATGGGGTAAACAGGCTTAAGTACTGCGCTAATGCGTGCATTGACCCCCTCGTTGCCGCCTGACTCGGCCAACTCTCCCAGCAGCGGTCCCAGCGGCGCAAACTTTTTCTCCAGCGCTATCACCGTAATCGCCACCAATACAAAGGCAAACCATTTAACGGCGAGCCACAGGGGCATATCGCCTGCCGCCAACATATAACTGGCTACACCACCCATGCCGCAAATGATCGCAGCGAGAATCAGCGTCTGCGAAATGCTGCCCCACTTGTGCGCAGCGCTTCCCGGTGGCTGAAAGATAACCACCCAGGTGACCGCGAGCCAGATTGCGGTCAGCACCGTAGCCACTGCGGCCGGAATGACCTCGTAGCCGAGGTTGTTCATCATAATGACGCCCGTAAGCCAGACCACCGGCATTGAGAACCGCGGGAATCGATCTAATACCATACCCAGTTGTAGCACCGTCAACCGGGTTTCAGCGCTTAAGTCAGCGCGTTCAAAATATTTCGCACCCAGAAAAACGCCCACATCGGTGCCCAACCAGAACACCCACCCGA
>JBLIEI010000099.1:0-7765 GCA_047633055.1 Halieaceae bacterium
GGCGAGTTCTTTGGCACAGGCGCTGCGGGCGATTGCACCGGCATTGAATCCTGGTCATTTCTCGATCCCGGTGATTCCATTGAGTTGGAGATCGAAAAAATCGGTGTGTTGCGCAATCGTCTGGTAGCGAACTAGCGCGACACACCAGCGAAAACGCAGCGTACAGCGGCGGCCACCGCTGCCCCAATCCGTTGGCAAACAATCAGGAGGTTAACCATGTATCAACCCGCAGCGTTACCCAAACCGGCAAGAGAACGCGGCAAGGTTGCTCCGTGCAAATTGGCCCACGTAGTACTTAGAACCAGTAGATACAATAAAGTTATCGATTTCTACAAACTACTGTTAGAAGCGGAAATCATGTATCAAAACCAGCAGATTACTTTCCTGACGTACGACGAAGAACACCACCGCATGGCAATCGCCAATGTGCCAGGACTGTTTCCCAGGCTTAAGGCTATGGCTGGCGTGGACCATTTTGCTTTTACCTTCGAGAACCTGGGTGACCTTCTGCATACGTACCGGCGGGTGAAGAGTCATGGAATTGTCCCGATGTGGTGTATCAATCACGGTGGCACGATTTCTTTTTACTATGAAGATCCCGATCACAATGTGGTGGAAATGCAGATTGACGTCTTTCACACCAACGAACAAATCGACGAGTACCTGCAAGGGGACGATTATAACTCGAACCCTATAGGTGTTGACTTGGATCCCGAGGTGCTAGCACGACGTTTTGATGCAGGTGAAACCTTCGAGGAATTGATCAAGCGAGAGCAAATCGGTCGCCGACACGTGGCAACACTGCCGCGCCGCTATTTGGGCTGGGTTCATTGGATTATTGCCAATGTTGCCTGCAAACTCGGCATAGACATGTAACTAACAGCACGCGCGCTAATTGGAGTAATCATTTTGAACGAGCCGATAAATTCACCCGTAACGATTGCCGCTGGCCGCATCTTACTGGGTCTGTGTTTTGTCTGTGACGGAATCCTGAATCTGGCGTCCAATGATGTGCGTATTGCCTATCTGGATCTGGCGGGTGCCGCCCACTTCTGGAATTACCTGGCGGCCCTGGTGTACGTTGGTGGTGGTCTATTACTGATTGCCAACCGGGCCGTGATTCCCGCCGTGGTCAGTCTGGGTGGAATGCTTAGCCTTATGACGCTGATACTCCACAGTGACTATAGCCCCGGCACGATTGGTGAGTTCCCACCTGAGCTTCGGGGCGAGGTGAATTTTAAGGAAACCGCGGTGCATGCGGCCATTATCGCAAGCCTGATGCTGGTAGCTTATCCGATAATTGCTGCGGCGAGGGGGGTGGGCGCGCGACTGGATATCACCAAACGGATATTCCTCTTGGCACGAGTTTTGTTGGGGCTCTACTTTGTTACTAACGGGAGTTGGCAATGGTACTACTATGATATCCGTGTGGATCATATTGTTGCTACCGGTGGCAATCCTGCGCTATTACCCGTTGTTATTGGCCTGCAAATGACTTTTGGTGCTTGTGTCATGGCCGGATTCAAGTTGCGTTGGTTTTTGCCGATTCTCATGGCGATCATTGTGCTCTCAACGATAGCGATACATGGTGATCTTTCACCGAGCGCACCCTATCCGCCCAATGTGCAAATACATCAGTGGTTTGTAAAAGCTGCCATTTTGGCGGGGCTGCTGTTGCTTTTTGGCCTAAGTCAGGGAACTTCGCGCCTAGTCGACGCGCGTGGCGCGAGCTAACATGCTTCAGCCATCGCCGTCGCCATCGCCATCGCTATACTATAGCAGCACAGCTAAATGGCTGCACTGGCTAACGGGGCTTGCAATTTTTCTACTACTGGCAGGCGGCCCCATTTTTCATTTCCTACCAGAGACGGAAAAGGCAACCAGAGCGGCGTCAGGTCACGCCGGTCTGGGCACACTGGTATTGATTCTGATGTCAGTGCGACTGTATTGGCGTAGCCGCCATCCGGTAGCCGCGCCTGCGATGGCCGCTTGGCAAACGCGTCTTTCGCTTTTGGTGCATCGTTTACTGTATGCCTGTGTGCTGCTGCAGCCAGTGTTTGGTGTGCTTATGGCTATGACGTCACCCTACGATGTCGTGGCCTTCGGCTGGTTTAACTACAGCGCGATTATGGTGACGAATGAAACTTGGCACGCTATTTTTCATCTCTGCCATCGCATAAATGGTGCATCTCTCGCACTGATAGTACTCGTACACATTGCAGCTGTGATCTATCACCAGCTTATTATGCGCGACGGGCTATTGAGTCGTATGCTACCCAGGCGAGACAAATGACAATTCCTGATATCGCAGGAGTGTGACATTCCTTTGTTTTCGCCGTCATTCCTTTGGGAAATACTTTATCCAAGAGAAGGGCCGCTGTCTCAGCCAGGTACTGACAAGTAACCTCACTGAAACTGGTAGAATCGGCCGATGAATACATACAAACGCCACTGATTTCTGCCCGATATCATCTCCTACACAGTCTGGCTCTGCTATCGATTCAATCTGAGGCCCGTGGTAACAGTCACCGCGATATCGAAGATCTCCTTGCTGAACGCGGCATCACAGTCAGCCGCGAAGCTATCCGCCTTTGGTGCATCAAATTTGGAGCCACATACTCCCGTCGTTTGAAGCGCAAACACCGAGGCTATGGTGTTGCTCACAGGGAGTTAATGCCGGATGTTATCCATGATGATTCTCAGTATGCGAACAATCGGGCAGAGCAGTCGCATGAACCGACAAGGGTAAGAGAGCGGGGTACGAAAAACAATCGGAACAACCGGGGACAGCCCACGATTTTTCAGTTTGTGTGAGAGCTTCTTGCTAGCGAAACCTTGGTCTGTCCCCAATTTTTAAGAACGTGGAGGTGGAGTGTCTGAAGGGAGTGTTGCCCGATGCTTCCGGGGAGTAGGCACTCACCGCCGCGGGCGACGGTGAGTGATGCTGGCTCCTGCAGTCGGGCGATTAACGCTCAGCTGGTGGTCAGCTGCCGCTGACGATATTGATTGCAAACAGCGTGGTCGTGCCGCTGACTTCGTTGCCTACGATAATCAGCGGCTCGCCGTTGGGGCTGTCTGCGGCACTGACAAACCTGATCGACTCCGGACCCAGGTCCCCCGCGGCGGAAAAGTCTCCGGCGTCCACGAGGGCGTCAATGTCGACGCTGAAGTCGCGCGGGTTGATGTACTGGACGAATTCCGCCGACTGCGGATTGCTGATGTTGTACACCATGATGCCGCCCACACGCTCAAGGCCAATAAAGGCATAGGTGCCGCCATCAATAGTCGCAATGGCGACGGCCTCCGGCTCCGGGCCCTTGTCGTCGGACCGGTTGTCCCCTTCGTTGTCGTCATTCGAGGCGTTGAAGCTTTCGCCCAGGCGCTGGATGGTGATCAGCTCAAAATCGTTGCCGCTGTCAAACACCAGTGCGCCGGTGCTGCCATTCCAGATCGAGAAGGAGCGCGCGCCGTAGCTGTAAAGTGCCTCGTAGACGCAGCCGGGTCCGGGTTGACCGGTGGTTGCGAGACTGTCTGTGCTGCATCCACTGACACCCTGGTCGACCACAATTTTGATGCGTCCGAGGTTTTCGTTGGCCAGCAGGGTGTCTAAGTCCGGTGCAAAGCGCCCGAGGTTAGGCAGGTCGATAGTCGCACCGCTGTCGATGATATCCCCGGCGCGAATTTCATCGAGGAAGTGGAAGCAATCGCCGCCATCAAAATCGAAGCCGCCCTGGGCATCGCAGTCGGCTTCATCCGTTGCGTCCGTCAGGTATTCCCGCGCATCACCTTCATTGGCGGTCACCAGGTACGTGGTGCCGGCAAACTCGTAGCTGGCAATCGTATCCGGCATAAACATGCCGCGCAGAGGCCACTGCTGCAGGTTGGCTCCGCTGTCTCGATTGCTAGCGTCAAGTTCGTTGCCAATCAACGCGTGATCTTTGTAACCAAGACCCAGTACTGCAGTCACTTCAGCCGCCGCGATATCAATGACCGCCACGGCGTTGTTTTCCTGCAGTGCGGCCCAGGCCGTTGTGCCATCCGCCGAAATGGTCAGATACTCTGGTTCAAGGTCTTGGGCCACGCTCTCGCTTTTACCCGAGATTCGTACGTTGCGGCCTAGGGTCTTGCCGCCCCCCTCGTTGAAGTCGGTGAAATCCAGCGTTTGAACGTCAGCCTGGGTGACGGCTGACACACCGCCGGAGACATCGATAAGACTGATGCTGCCCTCCGGGTCCACGCTGTAATCGCCGTTGGGCTCACCTTCATTGGCAACCAGCACACGGCTGCCATCGGGAGTGAAAGCCACCATGTCCGGGAGGGCTCCGACCTGAACGGCCGCCAGAAAGGTGCCGTCTGTCTGATAGAACGCGATGTAGCCATTATCCTGTTTGACGCCAGCCTCTATAGCGACGGCCAGCGTCGAACCGAATACCGACACGCTGTTTGCCGCACCCAGTGACGAGGCATCGGCAAGCTCGGTGAGTGCGCCGGCGACATCTGCCGTCACATCGAGCGACATTGCAAGCACCGGGGTGCTGGGTGAACTGATATCCACAGCATCAATCTGACCCGAGTTGGAGTTCACCACAAAGGCCTGTCGCGTTGCTGCATCGTAATCGACAATTTCGGCGCTGGACTCATCAAAAACGCCGGTGCTGTAGCGCCCGAGAAAACTCAGGGACACGCTCGTGCTGCCAGCACTGTCATCGCCCACAGGTCCGGCGGGCCCTGCGGGTCCCTGTGTACCGGGATCGCCGTCGTCGCCTTCACAGCCGGCGAGTCCGAGGGTGGTGAGCAGGACGATACTAAAGAGAATGTTTTTGCGAGGCATGCGGTGACTTCCTGTGCGTTGACACGGTTAGGTAAAAACAAGGATTCGACTATGTGCTAGAAATGTGACAGATTGATGATGAAATACGGTCAGTTTGATAACGTTTTTATGAATCTCGTATTACGTTCTTGTGGCGAAGCAGGTCTGCCGAAGAATGACGGCCACATGCATTGATACCCAAGAGTCACGATTCATGAATGTAATTCTCAGAGCTGCGCGGCAAGCTGCGCTGGTCACTATCATTCGTGATGATTTACGGTTCGTGGGACAGTTTACTCAATTCTAGCGCACCAAGAAGCCGGAAGCGTAGTGGTCCCGCCGATCAGAAAGCCCAGCGGGTTACGCATCAATACCGCTCCTACTATCCGTAAAAAGAATACCCTCAACCGGCTTGCGCTTCACTCTCGTCAATTGCTTCATCGGTTTGCCCAAAGGCATGATGGTTGCCACCGCCCAGTGCGGCGGAACATCGAGCAACGATTGTATTGCTGCTTCCGCTCCCATTCCCCAGGTCCTTATCCATACTCGCGATAAACGTCAGATCAACTGTGATAACCAACAGCGTCGGCGCGTTGTGGATATGAGCCACCAACCATTCAAGGACTTCTGCTTCTGCGCCCTGCTCGTCGGTGATGGCACTGGGGTGGATGGTGTTGAGCGGATTCTCTCCCGCTTTCATTCGAAGCAGATAGCGGGTGGCAGTGACCGCTAGGCAAGGCGTTCTTTCTTCGCGCTATCGGTTACGTTGATGATGCGCCAGCCCTGGCGGTTACCGCCGCTGGGGGCGAAGCGGGCGGATTCTGGTTAGGCGGATAAGTAACTCCAGGGATTGTGGCTATCTTCTTTATTGAAATGAGGGGTCAGAGCCCATTAAACTTCTGCATAATGGGCTCTGACCCCTCAAGTTTGAATTTCTGCATAATGGGCTCTGACCCCTCAAGTTTGGGCTGAATGGCAGATGTATGCACAGTGGGCTGAGTGGCGCTTTCCGTTTACTGGATAGAACGCTCTGTGATAGTCAGGAGCTTTGGCTGTCTCAGCCCTTTACCTGTGGCGACCTGCACGCCCTACCGGGATGGAACGCCCCAGGTGGCCTTCGACCCAGTAGATTTCATTGCGCGGCTGGCTGCTCTGGCACCGAAGCCGAGGGTCAATCTCACGCGTTTCCATCGCGTCCTCGCGCCAAACCATCCCGGGCGCCGCCCGAGAACTTGCCTCTTTTCGCTTGGAAGGGCGCGCGGTAGCAGAGTCCGCGAGTTCACAGTTCAACCAGCAGGGAAGCCACTGAAAAAGAGATGGCATGGGTTCGTGCGTATAGCAGGACCGGAATGATCGAAATAGATCTACAATGAGAGCGATACGAGCGTGATGTCGAGACAATCAATGACGACAGGGCGCCATCTTCGGGTATGAGACCGGGAGGGTGTGAGTCGATTTCTTGCCAATAGCCTCTTTATATTGCCTATACTTCTCTGAAGATACTATGGAATAATCCCCGCCGCGCTGCATGCTTCCTTCAGCCTATACTTTGAATCGCACAGTTATTCAAGATATAATAACCAAAATACAGGCTAAAGAAATGCAAAAAATCTATAAGCACCTGACGGTAGCACTGCTACTGATGGCCACACCGTCATGGGCGCAGTCTGTGATACGGGACGGCAAGGAGTGGCTGCAGCCTGCTGACTTACTGGATGTGAACTGGTACAACGTGGCAGACGTGTGCCCGCCGCCTGATGGATTGTGTGACGGCTCATTGGCCGGTACCGAGGTTACGGGCTATAGATGGGCATCCGTTAATGACCTCAATGCGTTGTACAATTCATACGATAATTCGCTAATGATGGGCCCTGGCCCCAGCCAACGTACAATTGTTTCAGATACCATTGCAGACGCATTTTTCGCGGAATTCGCCCCCACTCGTGCTTACATGGCCACTCTTCCCCCCCCGTCGCCTCCTGATGTACCACAAAGCGTATTCGAAACAAGCGGGTGGTTAATAGACGAGCTAGGACCCAACTCCGGATACAACTCCGTTATCGGGAATGAATCAGGCAATGATGACGTAGACATTTTTAACGATAGTGCGATTGGGAAGACGCTTAATCTAGGTTTCACGGGCGCCTGGTTGTATAGAGCCGTTTTACCCAAGCAGGTCCCCGCGAGTACCCTGCCTATCTCCATATTCACCGTGCTGGGATTGATAGCCATTGCCAGCCGTCGGCTTGCAAGGAAAAATCTTGGGACGGCTAGGCGATAAGGTAACCCCGCTGGATTGGGAAATAAGGGGTCAGAGCCCATTAAACTTCTGCATAATGGGCTCTGACCCCTCAAGTTTCAGGCCATGAGCTTGTCGATAGGAACGAGATGTGACCAAGTCTCGTTTTTAAAAGTCCATTAGCCATTGAATCGCCGCTTCTAATCCTAAGTCTTGTTCGGCCTCTCTCTGCTCTAGGGTAAAGTAGGGGATTTCAATATCTACCGGGACACCGGAACCTTCAAACTCCTCGCCCGCCACACTCATGTAAAACTCAGTAGACAGCGTATATAGCGTTCCGCTTGGCAATGTTCTGATTAGTTGATCTGAAAAACCACCTATGCCTGATTCTCCAATAATTACGGAATTTGCTCTTTCGCGCATTATTAGCGTGAAAACCTCCGCCGCGCTGGCGGTAGACATACTAGACAATACTGCTATAGGCCCGTCATATTGAGTGTCGCCCTTTACGTCGATGCTGACTACTTGCAGTGGCGTTCTAACCGCTCCGGAACGCGCTTGCTTACCGTAGGCCTGATACGACTGGCGCGTTAAACGGCCTGCGATGTATTGGCTTACAAAGTCATCACCACCGTAATTATTTCGGACATCAATAACTAGACCTTCTACGCCAGTAAGATCATCGAGCACTTGATCCAGGGTAGACGCCAACGTGG
>JBLIEI010000100.1:0-7157 GCA_047633055.1 Halieaceae bacterium
AAATCGGCCAAAGACATTTTGAATATGTTGTTGCACGAATGCCACACGGCAGGCGTGACTATTTCGACTCTTTGTGACGTCACGTCGGTGTCACGTATAGAACTGCAATCGGCCAGTGCTGGCCCGCCGGGACGCTTTGGTTTACAGATGCAAAGGGATGATCAGCAGGTTCAACTAGCCGCAGATTCGGTGGTAGTCGCTACTGGCGCTCTGTCGATACCATCGCTGGGCGGCAGTGACATGGGCTATCAGATTGCCACGCAATTCGCGCTACCGTTGATCGATCGAAGTGCCGGGTTGGTGCCGTTTATGTTCAGCGATGCCACCGGGGAGCTTTGCAAGACTTTGTCGGGTGTTTCGCTACCAGTTGAGGTGAGCTGTGGCGGCATGGCATTTACCGAAAGTCTGTTGTTCACCCACCGGGGCGTCAGTGGCCCTGCTATCCTGCAAATATCCAGTTATTGGACGCCCGGAGAGCATATAGCCTTGAACCTGCTGGTGCAGTTGCAGTGTGTTGAATGGCTGCTGGCGATGAAGGCACAGGAGGGTAGGATTCAACTGAAGACCCTGTTGAGCCGCGAATTGCCCAAGGCTCTGGTTAGTGTGTTGCAGCGTTTGTGGTGGCCAGAGGCAGGGCAGCTTGCTCTGGCACAGTTCAGCGATGGCCAATTGACTGATATAGGGCTGAAGTTGAACAATTGGCAACTCAAGCCCTCAACGACCGAAGGCTATCGCACCGCTGAGGTGACGCTGGGTGGGGTCAATACAGACGCTCTAAGCTCCAAGACGATGGAAGTGAAAAGCCAGAATGGACTGTATTTTATCGGTGAAGTAGTGGACGTCACAGGCCACTTGGGAGGTTTTAACTTCCAGTGGGCCTGGTCCAGCGGTTACACCGCGGGGCTGTTTGTATAGTAAGATAATGCAATTATTTAAACCCGCCCCAGACAGCCAAGCAAGCCATGCTACGAATCAATGACCTGAAACTTCCGCTGGATCACGATGAACAACAGTTGAAGTCTGCCATCGCCGCGAAACTCGGTATGAATGCGGTTGCGCTGGTAGATTTTTCCGTATTCAAACGCAGTTACGATGCTCGTAAAAAGTCTGATATCAAGCTGATTTACCAGGTTGATGTCACGCTAGACGATACACTTGAAAAAGAGATTCTGGCGTCGCTTTCACCCAATTCCTCAATCGGTGTAAGCCCCGACACCGGCTATCACTTCGTGGCCAGGGCCGGGACTGGCTTTCCGACAGCCGGGCAGCAGCGTCCGGTTATTATTGGTTTCGGCCCCTGCGGTATTCTGGCTGCTTTGTTGCTTGCCCAGATGGGTCTCAAGCCCATTGTGCTGGAACGCGGGCAGTCTGTTAGGCAGCGTACGCAGGACACCTGGGGTTTTTGGCGCAAGGGTAAACTGAAGACCGAATCTAACGTGCAATTTGGTGAGGGCGGCGCGGGCACATTTTCCGATGGCAAGCTCTATAGTCAGGTAAAGGATAAGCGGCACCTGGGGCGCAAGGTTTTGAACGAGTTTGTTTTGGCCGGTGCCCCCGAGGAGATTCTGTCTATCAGCAAACCTCATATAGGCACATTCAAACTGGTGACTATGGTGGAGGCCATGCGGGCGGAAATCACCCGGCTTGGCGGCGAGATAAGGTTCGAACAAAAAGTTGAGACTATTCATCGGGACATTGATGATCAGGGCGAGGAGCACGTTACCGGTGTATCTCTTGCCAGTGGGGAAACGCTGCCTACTCGCCATATTATACTTGCGGTTGGCCACAGTGCCCGGGATACCTTTCGGATGCTGGTCGATCAAGGTGTCTATGTTGAAGCGAAGCCTTTTTCTATCGGCTTTCGCATTGAACATCCGCAATCAATTATTGACCGTGCCCGCTTTGGTGAGCAGGCGGGGCATCCCATTCTGGGGTCGGCGGATTATAAACTCGTTCATCATTGCAAGAACGATCGCAGCGTTTACAGCTTTTGCATGTGCCCGGGCGGAACCGTTGTTGCGGCCACCTCGGAAGAGGGCAGTGTGGTCACCAATGGCATGTCGCAATACTCGCGTAACGAGCGCAACGCTAATTCCGCTATCGTTGTCGGCATAGATCCTGAGCGAGATTATCCGGGTGATGTATTGGCTGGTATTGATCTACAGCGTGAACTGGAAAAGCTGGCCTACAAGTTGGGTGGTGAGAATTACAATGCCCCCGCGCAGCTTGTGGGTGATTTCTTGAATGACCGTCCATCGACACAGTTGGCAAGTGTTACTCCCTCCTACAAGCCCGGTGTGACACTAGGGGATCTGTCTCAGGCCTTACCTGATTTCGCCATAGAAGCACTGCGCGAGGCTATCCCGGCTTTTGATCGAAAGGTAAAGGGCTTTGCGATGGATGACGCTATTTTAAGCGGTGTTGAAACCCGCACCTCATCTCCTATTTGCATTAAGCGTGGAGGTGATTTCCAGAGCATTAACACACGGGGCTTATATCCGGCAGGGGAGGGTGCGGGTTACGCCGGCGGTATACTGTCGGCTGGAATCGACGGGGTTAAGGTTGCCGAAGCCCTGGCCAAGAGTATTCTGGACTGAGCAGTGCAATCTACTCGCACCAGACTCGATCGTTTTATCAGTGTTCATACCGGAATTTTTCGTAAAGACGTCAGGGCGGTATTGGCTCAGGGCAGGGTTACCGTTAACGGTAAACTTGCTACCGGGATAAGTCAGGTAATAGACCAGTTCGCACACGTGTTGTTAGATGATCAGGTATTACAGGCCCGAACCCCCCTCTATATTATGCTCAATAAGCCGGCAGGCGTGGTGAGTGCAACCACCGATGCGCAGCATAAAACCGTTGTCGACCTGCTCGACCATGCAGATCGAAATGGTCTACATATAGCCGGTCGACTGGACTTCAATTCTACAGGCTTGGTGCTATTGACTAACGACGGCCGCTGGTCTCGACGGCTCAGCGCACCGGAAAATCACATTGGCAAACGCTATCGGGTTACTCTGGAACACCCCATTGGCAGTGATTACGCTCACGCTTTCTTGCGGGGTATGTACTTTGCCTACGAGGGTATAACAACTCGGCCTGCGAAATTACGGGTGATTGATGCTCACACGGCTGAGGTTCGGCTGGTGGAGGGGCGCTATCACCAGATCAAGAGGATGTTCGGGCACTTTGATAACCGGGTACTTCAGTTGCACCGCGTCGCCATCGGCGATCTGGAGTTAGATTCACAGCTTTTGCCGGGGCAGAGCAGAGACCTTTCCGAAACAGAAGTGCTAGATGCTTTGTGTATCGCGGGTCGGAGCATCCCAGGTCCTTAAGCGCAATTTTCTTGTCAGTAGGGGGGGCGACGCAAGATCCGCCTCCATTTCGGACCGCCTGACAGCATTAATGCGTTATTATCAATAATATCCTACAAGTAAATTTGGCTTTGCAGTGCGGAGTTAAGTAAAGTTAAGTCCATGATTTTGAAATAGTATCAGCATGCTATTTAGTTCTACCTACTTTATTTTTTTGTTCCTTCCCCTGGTTCTTATTGGCTTCCACGCTCTACGCTTGTTGGCAGGCGCCAGAGCAGGGCGATTGCTGCTTATAGTCGCATCCACTTTTTTTTACGGATGGTGGAATCCGGCATACGTAGTACTGATAGTCCTTTCAATGGTGAGCAACTACACTATTGGGTCCTTAATTGGCAGGGCTGCCACCGATATACGCTATAAACGGCTAGCGCTGCTTGCCGGGCTAGCCTCGAACCTCGGTCTTTTGGCCTATTACAAGTACGCAGGCTTCATCGTCGTATCTGTTTCGGGACTGCTTGTAGACTATCCCATATTGATAGATATCGTATTGCCCCTCGCGATATCATTTTTTACCTTTCAGCAAGTCGCGTTTTTAGTCGATGTTTACCGTGACAATTCAATCATGGAAACGACAACGCTAGAAAAGTACCTTTGTTTCATATTGTTTTTCCCGCAGTTGATCGCAGGACCTATTGTTCATCATAAGCAGCTGGTGCCCCAGTTGGCTGACAAGGTGCTTAACGGAATAACCTCTCGTCACATTATGTTGGGGATCGGAATATTCCTGCTCGGGTTGTTCAAGAAGGTCGTTCTCGCTGATCAGATTGCCGACATCTCAGAGCCAATTTTCTTGCGTCATGGTGAGGGCAGTGATCTTGATCCTGTTACCGCTTGGATTGGAATTCTCGCTTTTACCTTCAGGCTCTACTTCGACTTTTCTGGCTATAGTGATATGGCTTTTGGGCTAGGTTTGATGTTCGGCATCATATTGCCGATCAATTTCTTCTCGCCGTACAAGGCCACTAATATCAACGAGACATGGCTGCGATGGAATATCACCTTGGGCCAGTTCTTCGCAGCCTATGTGTTTAAGCCGTTGGGGGGACGTAGTCGAAACGTACTAACCACCGCTCGTAACGTGCTAATACTGATGTTGCTGAGTGGTGTATGGCACGGTGCTGGATGGAATTATCTAATATGGGGGCTGATGCAGGGCAGCGCGATGGTCTGGTTACTATTTTGGCCTGGCTTTATATCTCTAGTGACTTCTATCAAGTTGAGAGAAAGCTGGGCCTACAGCACACTATTTTGTGGCGCGATCACGTTTACATTTTGGATACTTAGCCTCGTTGCATTCAAAGTTACCCGAGTCGAAGATATAAGCAGATACTATAAGAGTATGTTCACCCTTAGCGCAACGGACATTGGGGAATGGATAGAATCCTATTATCAGCAGGTAACCACTTTCACAGAGAGTCTCTTCATGGGCGGATCTTTAGTCAATTCCGTATTACTCGAAGGAACCAGCTGGCTAATCGTCAGCTTCGCAATAGTGTTCCTTGCTCCCAATGTATTTCAATTTTTCGGGATAACACGAAATGGAAGGATAGGGCGTGCCAAATTGAGTGTTGGCAGAGGGGTTCTGGCAGGGGTCGCAGGTGGGCTTGCGTTGGCAATGACAATCAGTGGTACGTCAAGTGACTTCATTTACTTTGTATTCTGAGAGGAATTTTCTGATTACAGCACTGATATCGATTTTGCTTATCTTTATCGGTTTAGGTTTATTTAATTTCCACAATGACCGCTGGGGTATTTACTCTAAGGATAGCCTGTACTTTGCCGATGGCGTTCAACCAAATCGACTTGCCTTAAAGACCTGGCACATACTAAAGCACCCAGAGGCCTATGAATGCTTGGTCATGGGTTCGTCCCGCGTCGAAATGATCGACACAAATAACATGCCAGACAACTGTTACAACTTTACCCACTCAGCTGGAACGCCGCGTAATCATAAGGTCGCTCTAGAGAAATTCATCCGAGCGGGGATCAGGTTTAAGTCCATCTACATTGGGCTAGACGAGGCCTCATACCTTCAGAGTCCTACACAGGGAGAGGAACAGAATCTTCGAAGAACGCCTGCAGATGATTTTCTAAAACGGATCATATTTCACTCAAACTATTTGCTCCATTTTCCACAGATCAGGGACTGGGAAATCTTTAACGGTTTTTTGCCCACGACAAAAAACTCATGGTATGTGCGCTACCCGGAAAAGCATCTAGTAGAACTTCGCGAGGAAGCGGATTCTTTTTTCGCCGAATCAGAGGGGAATGTAAAGCGTCTGAGCACCAAGCAGGGTGTCTATTGGGGTGAAACGGAGTTTGTTGATGATGCGGTGGAGGATTTACAAGCGATAGCCTCAATGTCAACCGAATACGAGTTCAGCTTAACGTTGTTTTTTAACCCCCTGTATTACAAAACCTATCTCCAACAGAATACCTTCATTATGGAGAGATTCCTGAGTGGCGTGGTTGAGTACTCCAATGTGCTGGATTTTTCCGGCCTCAACGATTACACCCTCGATGACCGATACTGGCACGAGGCATCGCATTACACGACACGCTTGGGAGACCTTCTGCTGCCCTTCATCGATTCACAGCAACCACTGACGCCACCGTTTGGTCGAGCTCTTTCCAGTAATAATGTTCAGCAGGCACTCTCCAGAAAGTACCGACAGGACAGTAATAGACTGCTTCAGTCATCGACCTTCAGAGGTGTGAATTTTATCCCTGCTCGGCTAGCAGAAACTATCGCTTCTCGTGCTAAAGGCGAGTGGAAAAAATACAATCTGAATGAAATTGAACTCACCAATTTCGAGCAACACGGTTCGATTTATGTGTCAAATGGTTCCGGCGCGAGTTTGGCATTCCCAGGGCTTTGTCCCGAGAAAGGGAAGGCACTCCTTCTTCGATTGGACGTTGAATTCAATAAACCAGAAAAGCTATTTATCTACAAAGCGCGAGCTAACAATAACTTTGGTAAGCAAAATAGAGGTAGATTCTTCATACCAAAGGGTCGTCAAACTGTAGTTGCGATTCTTCGAGACTTTCAATGCGGTTCGAGCATAAGACTTGATTCTGTTGCCGCAAAGGAGTACTTCAAAATTTATGATATTCAAACGCTAGAAGTATCAAAGCGCCCGCAAAAAAACGAATGAAGTCGGCGTCGATATTTGATAATCACGAACTAACGAGCTGACCTTACCCAATACCAGGCAGGGTCAGCAATGCTAGAGTGATCTATGTAGAGACTGTCTACCTAACAATAAGCTCGACACGACGGTTCTGCTCACGTCCATCTCTAGTAGCATTGGACGCGACAGGGTTGGACTCGCCTTTTCCGGAGGAGACAAGCTGAGAACTCGGAATATCCTTGGAAACAAGGTATGCGACTACGGCGGCGGCTCGACGTTCAGACAACCTCTGGTTGTAGGGTTCGGATCCCGAGATATCAGTGTATCCCACCACAGCCAAAT
Organism: Halieaceae bacterium; assembly: GCA_047633055.1. Classification (GTDB taxonomy): domain Bacteria; phylum Pseudomonadota; class Gammaproteobacteria; order Pseudomonadales; family Halieaceae; genus CALJFL01. The sequence continues at coordinate 6,851 of JBLIEI010000100.1, forward strand.
CTACCGAGGAGTGAGATTTGATGACCGACACTATCTGGTCCAGAGCCGACTTTGATCTTGAATCCAGCTCAGCGCTGTCGAAGGCGAAGCCAAGGCGGTCAACGGTCAACACTACTTCGCCTTTAAGTGGACAGCCCATATCGTCTACGCGCACGTTTGACGGCGTACTTTTACATTGGTCTTTATAATCAGGAACACCGTCGTTATCGGAATCGAGTGCACATCCGCCACGGTCGACCTCAGCACCAGTTGGTGTGTTGCTACAGCTGTCCAAGTCGTCGGTCACGCCGTCACCGTCACTGTCTAT
>JBLIEI010000101.1:0-6986 GCA_047633055.1 Halieaceae bacterium
GCGGGCCAGCACTGGCCGATTGCAGTTCTATACGTGACACCGACGTGACGTCACAAAGAGTCGAAATAGTCACGCCTGCCGTGTGGCATTCGTGCAACAACATATTCAAAATGTCTTTGGCCGATTTAGTGCAGAAGAGCTGCCCATGCTTACGCTCCTCGTAGCCGATATTATGCGCCTCCACCATTGCGATGAAGTCCCATTGGGTGTAACGACTCAACGCCGCTTTACAAAAATGAGGGTTGGCGGAAAGAAAGTTATCCGCTTCAACGTATAAGTTAGTGAAGTTACATCGACCGCCGCCAGACATCAGGATTTTCTTACCGACCTTGTTGGATTTTTCCAGAACCAGCACGCGCTGTCCTCGTTGAGCGGCGGTAAAAGCGCACATAAGGCCCGCGGCACCGGCACCAAGGATAATGACATCGTAATGATTTGACAGTTGTTCCAAAGAGGTTCTATCCGACAGAAAAGCCACGGGGCTAGTAAAAATAGATGCGTACAACAGTGTGATTATACACGCTCCTGCAGCTATTTTGGGCCCAGTTCAACAAACCACCAAGCGGCCCAGACCCAGAGTCCTTATGTAAGCTCTAACCCACGGACTGCAAAGGGAACAGACGCGCTGGCCTATGCCGTAGGAAGATACTAAGCGCCAAGACAAAGGTAAGACCTTCCGCAATGGAAAGAGCAAGCACAAAGTAGTAATCAGACCACACGAAATAAAACAGCACACCAAAACCCACGGGTAAAATCAGGCTGCGGCACAGCGCGACAATACCCGATTGCAAAGGCAGATGGATCGCCGTCAGGTAGCCTGACATCAACATATTAAAGCCGGCAAACAAGAAAAGTGGCCAGACATAAGTGACAAACTCATTGGCCAAAGCGACTGTCTCGAGGCTGTTGCTCTCATCCACGAACAGGTTAATTAGCGTCTCGCTAGAGGTGGTCAGCACAGCGATTAACACTATACTGAGCAACGCAATGATAGCGCTGGCAGTTTTCAGGAATGCAGAAATGCGCTCGGCTTTACGCGCGCCAAAATTCTGGGAGATCATTACCTGGCTGGTATCTGAAATGGCGAAGAACATCATGAAGCCGATAAACAGCAGGTAGTTGACGACTGTAATGGCCGCTACGCCGCTGACACCTGCCCGCTGAATCAGCATCCAGTTGAAAATAAACGCGATGATAGCCCCGGAAACCTCGTTGATAAATTCGGAGATACCGTTGTAGCCCGCCTGCAGCACTTCCTTCCAGTTGTTCTGCCGAAACTTGAAATGTAGCTTCCGCTCAGGCCGCAAAAAATAGACCAGCATCACGAACATCGGCACCGCCTGTGACAGGCCCGTAGCAAAAGCCGCGCCGGTGAGGCCCCAGCCGTACACCGCGATAAACAAGTAATCCAGAGCAATATTGATAACGGAGCCAATAGCCAACGCCACTGCGGCTAGATTTGGAAATCCATCCAGACGGATGAAAAAATACTGAACGATAACGATGAGCTGAGCGAACAGAAACGGCATGATAATCCGGTAATACTCGCCCATGACCGGGAACAATTCCTCGGTAGCACCGACACCAGTGAATAACTGCGATTCAAATACCAGTCCCAGGCAAATTATTATGACGCCATAAACCGCAACGAACATCAGTGTTTTACTAAAAATGGCCGATGCAGCAGCCAGGTTGCCCTCGCCCAGGTATTTTCCCGCCCGCACAGAACCACCAATTGATAACATCATGCCGACGCCGAAAAGCAGTGTCGTAATTGGGATGATCAGGTTTACCGCAGCCAGAGCGGTGATGCCGACGTAGTTGCCGATAAATATCCCATCCACCAGTGACGCGGAGGTCATAGCAATCAAACCGACGAGCGATGGCACCAGATATTTTAAAAAAGTGGGGACAATCGCGCCATCAAGGGCTTGGCTGTCATCCAGGGATTCACTGGTCATTTGTTATCTCAGCATCTTGCTCTTTGAACTTCGGTAAGCATCAATCAGCTCTTTCATCCGCTGCCGGCCAAAACTGGCGTAATGCCCGCAGTGAAAGGTGTCGGCAGGAATTTCCGCCAGTCTAACCAGTGTTTCTTCATAAACATCAGCATCCGAATGGTACAGCGAATCCAACAGCTCACCGTCGTAGAGCACATCCCCTACGAAGATTGTTTTAGTCTCCTCTTCATAAAGACACACTGAACCGGGTGAGTGTCCAGGCATGTGAAACACCCTGACTAACCGGTCGCCCAGATCTATTTGATCCCCTTCGCCGATCAACTGCGTTGCGGGTGCGGGTTGGACTTTGTACTGATCAAAATCGAAACCCGTGTAGGGAAGTGCCGTCAGTATATTCTCTTCCGGCATATTCGCGCGAAAGTCAGCCCAAACCGTATTTATCTCATCCGGGGCTCGCAGTATAACGGCTTCTGCCGCGTGACATAAACGGTGCTCGAACTCGTGATGGCAACCCACGTGGTCAAAATGGGTGTGGGAGGCCAAAGCCAAGACAGGACGTTCGCTAAGCTCAGCAACATTGTCACGCAAGGAAACAACGCCTAGCCCACTATCAATCAACAAATCCCGTTCGCGCCCCTGAATGTGCCAGATATTACAGCGCACATCGGGATTTACGTGCTGTTCCCAAATCAGGGTAACTTGATCTGTCAGAGTCTTCGTCGCATACCACTTTTCTGCCACTTTCATCGTGTTACTTTACCCTTTCACGCCCGTAGATGGCGAAATACCATTTTGCCAATGATATCAGAAGGTTAGCTAGTGCTCCGCGCAAAGAGTAGACACTTGATACGTGCTCAGTATTACCCTAACCTGAACCGAACGAGCGTTCATATTTGCCACATAACCCACAATGCGATAAAAAATATTGCATTGTTTTTGGCTGAGATTAAGCAGGCAAATGCGGATGGCGTTAACATTACTACCGAGGTCCTGCCCTACAACGCCGGTTCCGCGCTAATTTGTTCGGCGGTATTCAGCCGAGACTGGCAGACAATATTTGATATCAGTTACAGCGACGTTGAGTGGCCAGCGACCGGGGAACGTTTTACTAAGCAAAGCTGGGATAGGCGACGCAAGGAGGAACCTAAAGAGCAAGTGGTTCATCACTAGGTAAAAGAGCATTGGACCCAAACTGCAATCAAAGACAGTTCAGTCATTATCGTTAGTGACTTGATGCCGATATTACCGTGTTTGATGCAGCGAACATTGCCAGCCAAGCGAGCTATCAAAACCCTTATCAAGAGGCCACTGGATTAGACTATGTCATAGTCGCTGGCCAACCGATTATTATCAATGGTGAACAAGTAGTCGATGCGTATCCGGGAGAGCGGTTGTTAGCTCAGTAATCCTGAGCGAAAATCGAAGGCTAGCGTTCACTCTAACGCCGCTGATTTATAACAAGGTGGAGAGTAATTTGAGGATAGGAACTAAAACATCATGAGTATTCAAAAACCTCCCGCTGGTAATTTCGAAAAAGTTCGTGCTGAACAGCTCAAATACAACGCTGAACGTGAAGCGGGTTATCGTGAACGGGCACTAAAGCTGTATCCCTGGATCTGTGGTCGGTGCACTCGGGAATTCGAACGCAAAGGCCTGTCAGAGCTAACCGTGCATCATATTGATCATAATCATGACAATAACCCCAATGATGGTAGTAACTGGGAGCTACTCTGTATTTACTGCCACGATGAAGAACACACCAAGTTCACCAATCTTGTGCGCTATGGCAGTACAACAAAAACCAAAGTAAAGGCAGCAACCTATAACCCGTTTGCAGACCTAAAGGCGAAAATGGAACAGAAGGATTAGCGAGCAGACCTGACTCTACCTGCGGAATAAATTGTCAGTACCTGTCGATGGCATGCACTGGGCGAGCATAATCAACTAAAAATAATATATTCAGCGCCGTAGTCCAGCTCAATATCGCCAACGATGTTTTCAACCGGAGACTCGTTACTCGAGGTCTTATAATCAAGATAGGCCGCTACGTTTAATACCAGTACCTCTTCATCTTGTTGCAATAGTTTTTGATCAACTATCGCCTTCAGTAGTCTCTTGCGCTGGTTATTACCGATCTGTATGTCTTGCAGACTCATAGCGAGCGACCTATTGGAATTTTGTATGGGTACATTATAGCTTACTTATTCTCGAACTTTTGAGCCAACTCATTATCGACATAGGCTCTAGCAAGGCACTGGCAGGCGCTAATGTGCGACTCATGCAATCCGATAACGTAAGGGCATAGATTTTAAGCCACCGACGAAGATAGCCTGGATCCCCTCAACATCACCATTAAACTCGACCTCGCTTAACCGAGGTAGCAACTCGCGGAAAAAACGGGAGACCTCCAACGTCGCCAAGTGCTGGCCCAGACACATATGTGCTCCATAGCCAAAATGAAGATTCAGTTTGGGATCTCGTTCAATGTCCAGGATATTAGCATTGTGAATAATCTCTTGATCCCGATTAGCTGCAGGGAACCAGATAGCAATACTATCGCCGGCCTTAATCTCCTTACCCCGCAGCTCGATGTCAGCTGTTGCGGTGCGCACCATATGCCGCACAGGCGACGTCCAACGCAATAGCTCCTTGGTCGCATTCGCATCGAGTTCAGGATTACCCGCCCACTTCTGCAATTGCTCAGGATGCTCAATCAAGGCTTTCATACCAGAACTAATAGTGGCCGACGTCGTATCATGGCCCGCTGACGCAGCGATTATGAAATAACTGATCTGGTCAAAGGCATCCATAGGCTTGCCATCAACGTCTGCGTTGGCAATTACGCTGGCCAAGTCATCTGTGGGATTGATTTTTCGGTCTTCGATAATCTTGCCGAAATAATCGAAAAAGTCGGTAATCACTGACAGACCCGACTCAAAATCAGTGCCTCGCGACAGCTCGGGGTCATTGTTGCCAAACAATTCCTGGGTGAGTTTGAGCATGAAAGCCTCATCCTCTTTAGGAACGCCCAGAATTTTCATAATCACTCGAAGTGGAAAATGCAGGGCTACATCCTTAACAAAATCACACTCATCACCCATCTCCTGCATTTTATCGATATATTCTTTGGCAAGTTGTTGAATCTCGGCGTCGAGGCGATTGATGTTGCGCGGCAGAAACCAATCACGGGTGACACGGCGCAGCTTTAGGTGCTTGGGGCTATCCATATGAATGAGCGTTTCCAAACCATTGCGGGTACCCAGCTTTTCTTCAAACATATCTTCTACAGCAGAGGGCTGCAGCATCGCCCGCGGCGCACTCAAAAATTGATCGTTATTCCTGCCAACAAATTTGATATCTTCGTATTTGCTGAGCGACCAAAAAGGCAGGTACGCAGGATCCTCAACATAGCTCACCGGGTCATGTTCCCGCAGGTAGTCAAACAGCCCATACATGGAATCTTCATTCCCCATAAGTACTGGGTCTAGCAGATCGGTATTGTTCATGGTTGTCTCTCACTTATCAAACGCGCACATCCTAACACTCCGACAGTGTTCCGTTCGACTATTACCCGTTCGTTTACAATTATCGTGGTCAGACCTGATGTGCGGTGCTTGTCGCTGCCTGCCTTACCTCCGAGGGTGTAGTACCCGACCAGCGCCTGAATGATCGACGAAAATTTGCCGCGTCACTGAAGCCCAATAAGCAGGCTATTTCCGACACTGGCAGATTGGTGCCTTTCAGGTATTCGCCAGCCAGGCGATATCTGACCTGATCCAACAACGACTGAAATCGATTCCCCTCTTTAGTCAAGTGTCGTTGCAGCGTGCTTTCGCTCATATGTAATAGCTGCGCCACCTTTGCGCTGGTGGGAAACTCCGAGCCAGTCTGCAGTAATATTTGCTGCACTCGCTCACTGACCATGCCACCCGAAACATCTCGTGATATCAGCCGATCACATTCCCTTTTGAAAATATCTCTGGCGATCGGGTTAGAGGTTGAAATGGCAGAGTTGAGACTAGCGTAGTCAAAAAACATCGCGCTGCGAGGCGCGTTGAAGCGCACCTCAGGCCCGAAGATCGCGTGGTATTGGGCTAGATTTTTCGACGATGCGTAGGCCAACTGCAAGTTGATAATGGCGGTTTGTCGCCCCAACAGAATGCCACCACTGTTTATGACCGCGGCGTACAGTACTTCTGTGTAAAAACGCTGCAAGTCCTGGGGCAGGTGCGCCGCTTTAACCCAAAGCTCAAGCTGGTCTTCGTGACGCTCCAGCTGCACACCAATGCTGGGCAGTATCACCCGGTTATAGCGCACCAGCAGGTTGAGGGCGTCTCCAATTGTGGCGCTGGTCATCAGCGCATATCCGAAGATGCCCTGCGACGCGATGCTAATCTGGCTACCAAATTTCAAACCCAATTGGCTGTCTTTGGAGAACGACAAGGCATTGGTACACGCCGTATCAAGTTGACTGGCACTTAAATTCAGCGTCGCCTGGGCGTCAGTCTCGGCGATACCTGTGCCGTGGAGGAGCTGCTTCCGCGATATGCCCGCTGGCTCCAGTACCTGCAAAAGCGTTGAGATGTAATACGCGTGCACAAAGCTCCCTGATGGCATTTAACCTGTCAACAGATGGTATATAACCCCCAATATGAGCGGATATGACCCAGTTAATGACTCTATATAACTCCTATGGATGACTGTTTGTCAACTAGGATACTCCCACACGTTACGACAACGACACGCGGAGCATAGTAATGACATCGAACAATGAAGCACAAAACCGGGCCATAACGGACGCGACTCAGATAGCCAGCAGTCAGGCAACCACGCCAGCGTCGGTGCAGATAAAGCCACGCAATCGCTCGCATGATATCGCCGAGGCGTTGCAGGGCGAATGGTTAGACCAGAACGCGTTCTTGACGGCCGTTTTCAACGGCATGTCCATCACCTTTCCCGCTGGAGAGAAATTCTTCATCGACAGTGTGCGGCATTTCGCAGGCGACGTGACTGACCCTGTGTTGA
>JBLIEI010000102.1:0-6575 GCA_047633055.1 Halieaceae bacterium
CAAGAACACATGGGAAGCGATTTATATATGCTTCTGCTTGTGATCTGGACTTCGACCGTCCCCGAACGAAAGAACTTTTCAAGGGGCGAGGCGGGTGGAGGGACCTGCAACTTTTTCGAGCTGGATTAAAAATGGCGCATACAGCTGTTGCCCAGCACCGGTTGCAAGTTGAGACATACCGACGCTGGCACAAGAACGAAGCAGAGTTAATACCGAGTTGCTATGCTCCACCTACGGGTGAGAAAAGTGTGCCGACGGGCGTTGTGCTGTGGGTATCCGTCATGCGGAAGGGAAAAAGACCAGAGCTTTTCCTGAAGCTTGCACTGCTTTTTCCAGACATAAAGTTCAGGATGATTGGAGGTGTCTCCCAAGCGTCGGGTGACAATGACGCAGAGGCTTTCTATTCAGAAATTGAATCTTCTGCACGATCACTATCAAATGTCGAGTTTCTGGGTTTTTTACCTTACCAAGAGGCAGATCAGCATTTCAATGAGGCCAGCCTACTCGTTAATACCTCTGATTTTGAAGGCTTTCCTAATACCTTTCTCCAGGCGTGGGCGCGTGGCATCCCGACAGTCTCTTTTGTGAATAGCGGTGCAAAGGATGAGCAGGGAGCGATAGGATTCATCGCCAGTGACCTTGATGAAATGCAAGAAACAGTGTCTCGGCTCTCTGCTGACGCGGCCGCTTGGTCGCGGGAAAGCGAGCGTTGTCTCAAGTATTTCCGAGCAAATCATTCAATGCCAGCCGTGATCACGCGCTACCGTGCACTGATTGATCATTTAAAGGTGCGTAAGTAAAGAGTATGGCCATGCGTACAGCCTTGTTCTGGAGCGGGATACAGTCGGTACTTCGACTGACTCTCAGCTTCGTTAGCATTAAAGTAACGGCAGTGTATCTCGGCCCGGCGGGACTAGCCCTTGTAGGTCAACTCGGCAACTTTATTAACCTCATACAGGGTAGCGTAGCCAACGCCATCCAGACCGCTATTGTAAAGCTAACGGCGGAGAGCGAGGGCGATAGCGAACGGCAACTGTCAGTGTGGCAGACCGGCTTTATCATGGCACTGGCTCTGGGTATATTTGTCAATTTAGTAGTGATGGCGTCAGCAAGGCCAATATCGAGTTGGCTCTTTGATTCCTCTGACTATTGGCCGGTGATTGTATTGACGGGGCCCTGCATTGTGCTGGGTATAATCGGCGTAATCTTCACCGGAATACTCAATGGCCTCAAGTGCATTCGGGAATTGGCCTTGGTGACGATCTTCACTACTATCATCGGCGCGGCGATATTTATTCCCTTGGCCTATCAATTCGGTGTATGGGGCGGACTAATTGGTACCCCGCTTTCAGGCGCTGCTATTTTTTTTATGGCCTGGTTTATGTTGCGACGCAAAGGCATATTAGGTGAGAAAAAAATTGTCGGTAATTGGGATGCTGGAGTCGCGCGCGAAATTAGAGCGTACTATCCCATGTTATTGGCCAGTGCGGCAGCTGCCCCTTTTGCATTAATTCTAGTGCGCAACATTTTAACGAGTGAGTTGGGTTTGGACGCCGCGGGCTACTGGCAGGCCGTCTGGCGACTATCCGACATGTACACCATGGTCATGACTACAGCACTGTCCTTCTATCTTATGCCACACCTTGCCTCCATGCATGGGGATACCCCTTTTGCTCGAGCACTTTTTGGTACCGCTTATAAGGTTGCTTTACTCACTGCTGCTGGAGCATTGGCGATATATGCTTTGCGGGATTTCGTGATAGCCATTGTTTTTACCCTGGAGTTTGCTCCAATTAGGGAGCTGCTACCGTGGCAGCTTGTGGGTGATGTATTTAAAATGGCCTGCGCGCCATTAAGGATGGCATTAGTGATTAAACTGCGTACAAAATGGTATGTCGCTATCGTCATTATGACGCCATTACTGCATGCAGCCTTTACATTTGCGTTGTTACCTCACTTTCAAACAAACGCGGCGACACTAGGATATGCTTTGGCCTACATGATTACATTTGTTCTGTTGCTGGTTGCGCTTCGCGATTATTTTGTGAGTCTAAGGCTGGAGAGGCAAGGGGAAGTATGACCACTTTATTTCTTCTCAGCAGCCTTGGTATAGGTGGCTCAGAACGCAAAGTTGTGCGAATTGCTAATGCACTCAATCATCGTGGCCACGACATTCATCTTGCTTGGCTGAACACCCCGGAGACCCTGCGGAGTGAGATCGCCCCAGGTATCCCATCGCTCTGTCTCGAACGACGTGGGAAGTTTTCCTGGGCTGCGCTTCGCCGCCTACAGCACTACGTGCGTATGCACGGAATAACACGAATAATTTGCGTCAACCTGTATCCAATACTCTATGCCAGAGCGCTTCGTCTCTTGCTGCGAGGTGCGGCACCGTCTTGCGTGATATTGGTTAATACCACAGAGTTTCCAACTCGCAGAGCAGAGCTAAAAATGATGCTTTATGCGCCTTTGATACGTGGGGTAAACGAGATCGTGTTTGGTTGCGGCTATCAGCTCGGTCTGTGGGTAGATCGATATCGTCTGCCCGATGATAAATGCCGTTATATACACAATGGTGTGGATAGCGATCATTTTTCAGCGCATTCCCTTGGTCCGAAGGATGGAGGCTATCGAGATGCGTTTGGCCTAGGTGTAGAGGACTTCGTGGTGGGTACGGTGGGCAAGCTCAGGCCAGAGAAGCAACAGAGTGACCTGATCGAAGCGGTAGCGATATTGCATGAGCGAGGCGTGCATGCTTTTGTGTTACTAGCGGGGAGTGGAGAAATGGAGTCTACGCTGAAAAAGAAGGCGATGGACAAAGGAATAGCTCACAAGATACTTTTTCTTGGTGATTTGGGTGATGTTCGCCCTCTTTTAGCTTCCATAGATGTGTTCGTGTTGACCTCTGTTTCAGAGACATTTTCGAATGCCACGCTTGAGGCTATGGCTATGAGCAGGCCGGTGGTTCTTAGCGACGTGGGTGGTGCGCGGGAAATGGTTTGGGAGAGTGTCAATGGACAGACTTACCCGGTTCACGATGTCGAGCGGCTTGGCACTATACTCGAAGGATTAGCCGCGGATCCGGCTGCGGCTTGCAGGATGGGTGAGGAGGCACGGCGCATTGCGGTCGAGAAGTTTTCATTTTCACATATGGTGGATGAGTATGAGAGGCTGTGTGTCGAGTGATAGCCAGTACGCTAGTAAATTTGTTTTGATTGTTCTTTTCCTTAACTAGATTATTGATGACCTCCCTCGCGTCAAACTGGTTTCGCCTTCGCCTTTTCCCTACTTGGCGGTTACTGCTGCCACTGTCTTTGATCCTAAGCGGGATATTCTACTGGCAGGGGCCGGACGTTTATGGTTGGTTGGCAGTGACTGAGCGCATTTCAGGTGCACGGTATGTTGTCGTGGAAGGGTGGGCGCCAGACTATGTGCTGTTGACTGCTAAACACGAGTTCGATGATTCGAATGCGAAGTTGTTGTTAACAGCAGGGCTGCCACTCGATCAGGGAATGTTCTTGTCAGAATACAAAGATTTCGCCACGCTAGCAGCGGCGACGTTGGTGAAAATTGGAATGGAATCCGGCAAAGTTTATCCAGTGCCGGTGTCTGCTGCTCAGCGGCATCGCACAGCTGCCATGGCGACAGCATTGAGGGGAAGGCTCGACAGTTTACAAGTGCCTGCTCTGGACAAAAAACTGCTTTTGGTAACATTCGGCACGCATGCCCGAAGATCGCACATCATTTATCAGCGGGCGCTAGGGTCGGAATGGGAGGTGGGCGTGGTCTCGGTGCCTCAACGCGATTTTCCTCAGGACACCTGGTATAAATACAGCAGTGGAATGAAAGGTGTCATTGGTGAGCTTGCGGCCCTTTTGGTCGTGACCTTGGGCGGCGAATAAACCGACCCAAAAACATTTCGGCGCTACCTTGGTGGTTGCGGCTATGCGAAAATTGTTTTTCTACTATTGGGAGTTGATATGTTCATCGTAGGTAAAACTCGTGCCGAGCTAGGCGTTTTGGTGTCGTTGCTGGTGTGTGGTTTTGCTGTCGCTGAAGTTAATCCCAGTGTCCTCGACACATATACCAGTGCGGCGCATCAAATAGGCGTGAAGCCAACGGACGTTGGCCCACTCACGGTATTGGCAACTGATCTCGCCAGTGGCACTCGTTTCGCCTCTACAGTAGGCAATGGAAACACATGCAGCCTAGAGATGCCCTGCTCGGGACGCACCGCCATAGAGGGCGCACGCGCCGGAGACGTCGTGTTCTTACGGGGAGGAACGTATCGCCTAGATCGGCACCTCAATTTGAGCGCCGAGGGATACTTGGGAAACCCGATAACGGTTGAAAGTTATCCCGATGAAATCGCAGTCTTTGATGGCTCCAATCATTCGTACCACACTGACATTCAGCTAATTATCACCGGCTCCTACTACGCATTTAGGCGTATCGAAATTCGCACCATGCCCATTTATGCAGGACTCTGGATCAGCGGGCATCATAATCTTATCGAGGGAGTTTATTCGCACCACAATATTGGCTCGGGAATTCAGATAACACGCGGGGGCTCATTCAATGTGTTGCGTAGTTGCACGGTGAATGACAACTCCGGCGTCGGTATTTTTAATGCGAGGAGCGCAAACGGCGGCAATTCAGATGGTATCTCCATCTCGAACGGTGACCAGAACCGAGTCGAACACTGTGCGGCCTACCGAAACTCGGACGACGGCATCGATACTTGGCAAGGCACCAATACTTACGTGGGCCACAGTATTTCTGCAAAGAACGGTCTCGGCGATGGCAACGGCAACGGGTTTAAGGCGGGTGGAACCGCTCCAGGTCGAGCGACTCTGGTTGAGCACTCGCTCGCGTATCAGAATACACAAAATGGTTTCGACGCGAATGCAGGTGTAGGCGTCCGTTTCCGCTACAACACGGCATGGGGCAATGGCCGAGCTGGTTATTTCTCCTACGATTCAACCGTTACCACGGCGTGCATAGCGAGTGCTAACGGCAGCCCGACGATCGGTGACGGCTCATTCACAGACAACTCCTGGCAGCGCTCTAGCGCTGTGAACTTCGAGTCCACAGACCCGAGTTCCACGAGCTTTCTCGTCCCCGTATCTGGCAGTGCAATGGTTGACATCGGAGCTTTCGGGGTGAAATAGGGTCGCTCCAGTACACGTCCGCCGCTGAGCCAAGAACACCGCGATATACCCTGAGGTTATTTCGTGAAATAGCTGTAGGTAATGTTTGAGTTATTGATACATTTTTATTGAAATAAGAACCTGATTTGGAGTAGTGTCAGGGTTGTAGTTTCCGTACAAAGGCAAATCTATCGAAAGGTAGTGGCGCAAAGTCGACGGTCTAACGGGCGCAAGCCCCATGACGGCAGGATTACCGGAATGATGAAGCACATAAAAATAAGTGCAGGGGCCCTATGGGTATCTGTACTGCACACCACAAGTCATGCGGGCAACTCCAAGTTCTCGCTGCTGCGTTGTGGGCTGACGTGGGGTCGTTCTACCGCAAAAGCACGATACACAATGCTCGCTCGATTTTTTCATGTGTAACACTTCGATTTTTCGTCGTATCGCATTAATACCCGCGATCATCTTATTGGCCAGCTGCCGCCTGGTCATTTCGACTGGAGATATGGGGCATATTGTTTCAGAATCAGGGCAGTTTGATTGTGCGCAGCCATCATGCGCCTTTGAGATTATCGAGAAAGTCACCGGCAGGTTTACCGCGGTACCTGTTGAGGGGTTTCGCTTTATAAAGTGGAAAGGGATGTGTATCACCTCACCCACTGAACATTGCGAGATAACAGTTCTTCCTCTGGAAGAAAAAGATATGGCGCACGATGGCGATATTGGACTGTCAGCCGTTTTTGAATCTAGCTCCATAGTGAGAAACTGGTATCGTGACGAAGACGGCGACTACTATGGAACTGTAAATCAAAGTAAGCGTTCCGCCGCGCAGCCAGACGGTTTTGTCGCCTCAAGCAAAGATTGCAACGACCGCGATGCTCAAATTCATTTGTGGGCAAAAGAAATTCACGATGGTCAAGACAATAACTGTAACGGTCTAACGGACGAAGGGTACGTCGAAATTCCCTTTTACCTTGATAGCGATGAGGATGGGTATGGTGATGCAGACTTCATTACCATGAGTAAGAGCAACCCCGCGCAACATGTAGCAAACAATTTTGATTGTAATGACCTCTCTGCTGATGATTATCCCGGAGCGACTGAACTGTTCGACAATCGCGACAATGATTGTGACGGTGAGACAGATGAAGGCAGCGATCTCTCTTACAGCGATGGGTATGGCAATCCTTCCCCGGTTCATCCTTTTGAGGTCGGAGTGAATCCGACGAATGTAGGCCCGCTTTCGGTATTGGCCACCCATCTCGCGAGAGGCACGCGCTTCGCCTCTACAGCAGGTAAAGGAACCACATGCAGTCTGCTCATACCCTGTTCGGCACGTACCGCCATTGAAGGAGCGCGTGCCGGAGACGTTGTGTTCCTGCGGGGTGGAATCTACCGACTGGATCGTCACCTCAACTTGAG
>JBLIEI010000103.1:0-6554 GCA_047633055.1 Halieaceae bacterium
CATAGAGCCGAGCTGTTGGCTGCTGAGCGCGTGTCTGTTGCGTTGGGCGATGTTGAGCACAAGGTCGTCAAACTTAATCTTGATAGCATAGGCGGCTCGGCGCTGACCGATATCGATATAGCCGTCCCAGAGGAGGAGACCTCAGGCATTCCAATCACTTATGTTCCTGCGCGCAATACGGTATTTTTATCCATCGCGCTAGGCTGGGCAGAAGTACTGGGCGCCAACGATATATTTATCGGCGTTAATGCAGTCGATTATTCTGGCTATCCCGATTGTCGGCCGGAATACATCACAGCCTTCCAGACCATGGCAAATCTGGCCACTAGAGCCGGTGTCGAAGGGCAGAAGCTTAGCATTCATACTCCGTTGATGAATATGGGTAAAGGTGAAATCATCAAAGTCGGTATCGAGCTTGGCGTAGACTACGCTCTGACGGTATCTTGCTATCAGGCTACCGAGACTGGTCTGGCCTGCGGAAAATGCGATAGCTGCCGCCTGCGGAGCCAGGGATTCGTGGACGCAGGGCTCGAGGACCCAACCCGCTATACCGTCTGAGTTAACGCTCACAATTTGTCTGACAAACCCCTTGAGTTTTGCCTCCAGTTCCGTACTATACGCCCCTCCTTCTGGGGCCGTTAGCTCAGTTGGTAGAGCAGTTGGCTTTTAACCAATTGGTCGCTGGTTCGAATCCAGCACGGCCCACCATACAAACAAAAATGCCGCCCCAAAAGGGCGGCATTTTTGTTTGTATGGTGGGTTCAACCATCGTTCGATAACACAGGCCAGCAACGTAGACGCTTTAGCGAAGGCGCCCCGCAGCGGTGCTTGCTCGTCCTGCGTGACCCTTGCCAAGGGTGCAATTATCAATCCAGCACCCACCAGTCAAAGCCCCAAGCTTATCGAAGAAACAGCTAATGAAGCGTCCTCGCAGGTGCCGGATAAAGCTCAGTTGACAGACTCACTTCTAACGAGTTATCAATCTTGTCAGCACTTTGCCCTACCATTTCGTCGTAGGGGCTTGCCTGTCTTAGCACCAGGCTTTGAATATTTAAAGGGGACAATAACTCCTTCATTTTGAGTAAATTACGGGTTTTCAAACTGTTGCCGTCACTATCGGTTATCAGTAGCTCTGTATCGCCTGACACTGCAAACGCGATATAGAGGCTCAGATCGACGGATTGGATAATAACCCGCTCGACACGACGTTGTGATTTCAATTCACGGATAGAAATTTTCATGATCTTTGCCTTTGTGCACTCAATGCGCACTGATAATAGGGAACAGCGATTAATCGGTGATCAGCCTTCAAACTGCCGCGTGATGGTTAACTCGAGACACTCCGGCGTTCAGCATTCCCCTCTCAACGATAAACTCGATGATTTCTTCCACGCCCTGTTGCTTTTTGAGGTTAGTAAATACCCAGGGAGAATTGGGGCGCATACGGTTGGTATCTCGCTCCATCACGCTCAGGTCAGCTCCAACGTAGGGTGCCAGGTCAATCTTGTTGATGATTAATAAGTCGGACCGGGTAATGCCGGGGCCACCCTTGCGCGGGATTTTTTCGCCTTCGGCTACATCGATCACGTAGATGGTGAGATCAGCCAGTTCCGGGCTGAAGGTGGCGCTCAGGTTGTCACCGCCACTTTCGATGAAAATAATATCGAGATTGGCGTGACGTTGAGTCATTTCCTCAACCGCAGCCAGATTCATTGAGGCATCTTCGCGTATTGCGGTATGGGGGCAGCCGCCTGTTTCCACGCCGATGATGCGATCCGCATCCAAGGCCCCCGCCCGGGTAAGAATAATGGCGTCCTCCTGGGTGTAGATGTCGTTGGTAACGACAGCCAGGTTGTACTCATCGCGCATAGCTTTACAAAGCACTTCCAGCAGTGCGGTTTTACCCGAACCGACGGGGCCGCCTATACCGATGCGAAGTGGAGTCGTTGTTTGATTCATAATGCGAGTCCTCAGGAGCGAAATAATCGTGTGTATTGGCTTTCATGATTGCTGCTGGCAATTGCTTGCGCAGGGGTGCAACTGCCGATGTCGTCGTCTTGCAAATCACAGGCACTGGCAACTGCAGTGGGGATATCTTGCGCCAGCCGCATCAGTATTTGTTGGCCATGGGTCTGTCCCAGCGGAATTAACTTCACCCCTGCGGTTACCGAATTTTCCAGCCAGCTCCAGGTATAGCCAGCCAGAAGCTGCTGCGCAGGTATTTGCCAATATACGGCTGCCAACGCCATGCCAGCGAGCTGACTACTGACAACCCATGGCTTTAGCGCGGCGTCTACGGGTACCTGTAGATTCGGTAGTAACACGGCTAGTGCTGCACCGCGCTGGCGCTCTTCCTTGCGCAGTTCCGAGGTTTCCCGGCTGGCCAATAAATAGCTTAGCCAGCGGGCAATTGTGAGCTTATCGCCAAGCTCAAAGGCCTGCTGAAGTCGCAGCAGTATTGGCAATTCCAGAGTGGCTACACTCTGCTTTAATAGTCCATTTAGCCACTCTTCCAGGGTGTTTTTGTCGTGCACCCAGTGTGCCTCTACCGCCCACTCCAGTCCCTGCGAATAGGTAAAACCACCCACGGGCAGACTGGGGCTGATTAGCTGATAAAGGCGTAAATCCGGCAGCATGATTAGTCTTTCGGAGTTCCCTGTTGGCGTGCAATTACCTTGATCAATACCGGTTTAAAGTGCAGAACAACCGCTAGTGCCGCCACCGCTAGCCCAGCGAATATAAAAACATGGTCGGGGTTACTGAAATAGTGGAATAAGGATACTGATGAGTTATTTCCATCGTGGGCCGATACGCAGGGAGCCGAAGCCAGCAGTGAAGCTGCTGCAATAGAATTTAATACGTCTGTATTCATAGTGATCTCTTGTTGTGACTGGATGACAGTTGCTGCACTCGATTAGTGACCGCTGGGATGGGCATGGACATGGACGCCAGTCTGGTAGGCGCCGCCTTCGGGCTCAAAAGGTGCCTGCTCAACTGTAACGGGCAGGCCCAGACCAATGACCATATCGTCCAGCACATGATCGTGCTGATAGCGTATCCAAGTTGCTGTGATTTGTAACGATACATGTCTGTTACCCAGGTGATAGCAGGCTCTGGCCAGCGCAAGAGCGTCCTCGCTGTTCACAGTAGAAACGCTCTCAGCTGCCGCTTCTACCATCACCACCAGGCCCTCAGTACTTTGGAGTAGGTCGCCGCCACGCAGGACCTGCCCACGCGGCAGGAATAGCCCGGCTTCTCGGCCGTCATCCAGGATGACCTTCAGGCGACTTTTCTGGCGCTGGTCTATAGGCAAGCTCAAAGTAGTGTAATGGGCTTCCTTTGCTGCCAGCAGTTTCTCTATACGAATCATAGTGTGGGTCCCGAGTTTGTCCCATTTTTAAAATAGAAAATACCTTTGTGCCAAGGGTAGTTCGGTAGCCGGTTCACAGACCAGTAACTCGCCATCAGCGCGAACTTCATAGGTCTGTGAATCTACTTCGATGGTCGGCTGGTAGCTGTTACGTACCATATCCACCTTGCCGATGTTACGACAGTTTTTAACGGTGCCAATCAAACTTTTGAGTTCCAGTTGTTCCGCAATGCCCGCACTGATCCCTGCCTTTGACATAAAAATCATTGAGGTGCTGTTACACGCCCTGCCCATGGTGCCAAACATGGGGCGGTAATGTACCGGCTGTGGCGTGGGTATGGAGGCGTTCGGATCGCCCATGGGCGCCGCTGCAATGAGCCCGCCTTTTACAATGATGGCGGGCTTTGCACCAAAAAAAGCTGGTTTCCACAATACCAGGTCGGCCAGTTTGCCCAGTTCTATCGAGCCTACCTCATGGGAGATTCCGTGAGCGATGGCTGGATTTATAGTGTATTTCGCGATATAGCGCTTGATACGTTCGTTATCATTTGCGCTGCTATCTTCGGCCAAAGCGCCGCGCTGCACTTTCATTTTGTGTGCGGTCTGCCAAGTGCGAATAATCACCTCGCCTACCCTGCCCATGGCCTGCGAGTCGGAAGCAATCATTGAGAAGGCGCCCAGGTCATGCAATATATCTTCGGCGGCTATGGTTTCGCGGCGAATACGCGATTCGGCGAAAGCGACATCCTCGGCGATTCCGGGATCCAGGTGATGGCAAACCATCAGCATATCCAAGTGTTCATCCACGGTATTAATAGTGTACGGGCGGGTGGGGTTGGTGGATGAGGGCAATATATTTGGTTCGCCTGCGGCCTTGATAATGTCGGGGGCGTGGCCACCGCCGGCGCCCTCAGTGTGGTAGGTGTGGATAGTGCGCCCGGCAATGGCGGCCAGGGTCGCTTCAACAAATCCGGATTCATTGAGGGTGTCGGTGTGAATTGCCACTTGCACATCTGTTTCGTCTGCCACATTCAGACACTGATCTATCGCCGCGGGCGTCGTGCCCCAGTCCTCGTGCAATTTCAGCCCCATGGCGCCCGCTGCAATCTGCTCCTGCAGAGCCTCGGGGAGACTGGCGTTACCCTTGCCCATAAAGCCAAGATTCATCGGTGCGACATCTCCCGCTTCCAGCATGCGATGAATATTCCAGGGTCCAGGGGTGCAAGTCGTGGCGTTGGTGCCGGTGGCCGGGCCCGTGCCGCCGCCTAACATCGTGGTAACGCCTGACATCAGCGCCTCATCAATCTGTTGCGGGCAGATGAAGTGAATATGAGAGTCGACACCACCTGCTGTGAGAATCATGCCTTCTCCGGCAAGCACCTCTGAGCCTGGGCCTATGATGATATCGACGCTGGGCTGGGTGTCTGGATTGCCGGCCTTGCCGATGCCAGCGATACGCCCGTTCTTGATTCCTACATCGGCTTTGACAATACCCCAGTGGTCGATGATCAGAGCGTTAGTAATGACCAGGTCGACGGTTTCTGCGCTGGGCCGCTGGCTTTGACCCATGCCGTCGCGGATAACCTTGCCGCCGCCAAACTTCACTTCATCGCCGTAGCTGGTAAAGTCTTTCTCTACCTCAAGCCATAGCTCGGTATCAGCCAGGCGCAGTTTGTCACCGGTGGTTGGGCCGAACATCTCGGCGTAAGCCTGTCTCGATATTTTTACTGTCATAATATGGTCCCTACAACTTGCCCATGACTTTACCCTGAAATCCATAAACTTCACGTGAGCCGGCATACGCCACCAACTCCACCGTGCGCTCCTGTCCGGGTTCAAATCGTACGGCCGTGCCAGAGGCAATATTAAGCCTGTAACCTCGCACTAACTCGCGTTCGAAGACTAGCGCCTCGTTGACCTCATAAAAATGATAGTGCGAACCGATCTGCACCGGGCGATCTCCAATGTTGCCCACCTTAACGGTGATTAGCGCGCGCTCTGCATTGAGCTCGATATCACCATCGGCGACCCTTAATTCACCGGGTATGATGTTTCCTTGCGTCATAGATGCCTCTTAAACAATAGGGTCGTGAACGGTGACCAGCTTGGTCCCGTCGGGGAAGGTTGCCTCGACCTGAACGTCATGAATCATTGACGCTACGCCGGACATAACATCGTCGCTGCCCAGCAGTGTGCGGCCGTAATCCATCAATTCAGCCACCGTACGGCCATCGCGGGCGCCCTCCAAAATTGCACCGCTAATATAGGCGACCGCTTCCGGATAGTTGAGTTTCAGACCGCGGTCCTTGCGTCGCTCGGCCAGTAGCGATGCGGTGAATAAAAGCAGCTTGTCTTTTTCTCTGGGTGTTAGTTCCATCAGAATTGCTCTTTAATAAAGATTTTATTTCACGTTGCCCAGATTCTAGGCACGCAAGGTGACCGGTCTAGCCACTGACCACGCAGCGCACTCCATAGCGTGCTAAAAATGTTATGCATCGGTTCCGCCTGATCTCCCAGCGCTCGGACCACGAGTATCTCGTCAACCAGCGTGAGGCCAATGGGATGTGGGTAGTCAGTGCCGCTGTTTCCATGCAAAACCTGCGCCAGCAGATCGCGCTCTTGTTCGGTGCAAGGCCCTGAGATAAAACACCCCTGCATGGCCATGCCGCGCAGACCCGTTGCGGATAGCAGTGTTTCGTCTGCGTTGGTATTGAGCTGCTCGAGCATGCGTAGTTCACCGGCGAGTCTCACCTCGGTTCGGCTGCGCAGTGTGCCGAAAGTAAATTGCTCACCATTCGCCGGACGACCAAAACAATGCATTTCCCAACCCGCAAACTTTCCTCCTGGAGCGATATCAATTCGGCTAGCGAGCTTTATATTGGCGCCCGGGAAGAAGATGTTCTGTTGCGGTAGCCACTCCAAAACAGCACCGCTGGCGACAGTGAAATTCTGATATTGCGTTGCTTCCAATTTATCGCGAGAGCGGTAAAACTTGGCAGCTCCGGGGGTTGTTAGTAGGGCGTGTGCGCCACTTTGGGCGTCTACATTAATCTCGAGCGAGTCACCGCCTACGACACCACCCGGGGGGTGCAAAATATAGTTGTGACAGACATCGCCCTCAGGATAGAAAGAGCGTTGCAGTGTGAGCGGCCCGCGCTGCTGCTTATTGATCAGGCAGGTTTTT
>JBLIEI010000104.1:0-6187 GCA_047633055.1 Halieaceae bacterium
TTTTAGCGTTACAATGTCAGTAGAGCAGCTACTCTCACATCGTCAATTAAGCTATTCTTGCGCCGACAAATACTCAATGATCTGAGCGGCGGTGTCCTCTGCTGATACCCTTTCTGTGTCTATTTTAATCTCTGGATTTTCAGGCTTGTCGTAAGGGCTATCAAACCCAGTAAAATTTTGTATAACACCCTGCCTAACCTTCTTATAAAGTCCCTTGGGATCGCGCTGCTCGCATACCGCGAGACTGGTATCAACATGCACTTCAATAAATTCGTCTTTCTCGAAAAGAGAGCGAGCCATTTGTCGCTCTGCTTGAAACGGCGATATAAAACTGGCTACCACGATTAAACCAGCATCTAGCATCAGTTTGCTCAAAAAATTGGGGACAGACCACGGTTTCGCTAGCAAGAAGCTCTCACACAAGCTGAAAAACCGTGCTCTGTCCCCGGTTGTTTCGGTTGTTTTTCCAACTAGCTCATTTTTGCCAGCAAGTCTTTTTGCAAATGCTTACAGAGCCAGAGATAGGCAACTCCGGAGGCCCCGTAAATCATCGCCGTATAGCGTAGAGCATCCCGAATACCTTCACCTGTGGCCTGACGACAGGCGTCCAGGGTGGCCTGGCTACCCGCTGCCAATATACTGGCATCAGTTCCCTTGCAAAGCTCCAGTGTCATCTGGCTGCCTAGAGCCGCGCTGCTAACGTAATATGCTGAAAGAATATCGCTGATCGCGCCAACGAACAGTGGGCCAAGGCCATATCCGATCAGATTGACGACGAACAACAATATAGCGATTGATGTCGCTCGTGCTTTCACATCGACGACACCTTGAGCAATCGTATATTGTGAACCTAGATAAGTGTAATGGAAAAATGCCGCAACGATAAGCATCACCAGTGCATTTGATTGACTGTCTGTCGTGAAGCCAATCCAATATAGCGGCAACGATACAATGAGTGACCAGCCAGGGAACCAGGCTACGGCGTTGGGGAAGCGGCCGCTGAGCTTTTCTATGGCAAAGCCCCCGCCAAATGTTCCAGCCGCAGCAGAGAGCGATATCGGAAGAATCAGTTGCAATGCGACATCGGAAATACTCAACTCATGCACACGAACAAAGAAGGAAACCTGGAAACTGGAAATGCCATAGCCAACAAAGGCGACGATCGTCGCTGCCAAAGTGTTGATCCAGTAACTGCGATTACCGCTTAGTCTTTTAAGCGTTGCAGCGAAGCCAAGCTTCTCCAGCTGCGGTGTACCAGGAGGATCCGAATAGCCCCGCGGTGGCTCCTTGACCGTGAACAGTACGATCAGACCGACAACAATCCCAGGTAGCCCCAGCAATATGAACGCCTCACGCCATGAAAACGCGTCAGCTATAGGACCACCGAAAGCAGCAGCTAGCGCGGTTCCCAGTGTTACGCCCATCGCGTAAATAGCTATCGCTTTCGCACGACTGCGTGGCGGAAAGTAGTCGGCAATGACAGAGTTGGCTGGCGGCGTGCAGCCAGCTTCGCCGATGCCGACGCCAACTCTAAATACTAGCAGCGAGAGAAAGCTGCCAGCGATGCCGCACAGAGCCGTCATAACAGACCAGAGAATGACGCTGCAAGCGATAATGCGAACCCGATTAGAACGCTCCGCATAGCGGGCGATGGGAATTCCAAATAACGTATACGTCAGCGCAAAACCAAAGCCGGAAAGGAAACCGAACTCCAAATCTGTGAGTTGAAACTCCTGAATAATTGGCTCAGAAACGACACCAATCAACGCACGATCAATAAAATTTAGCGTGTAAACGGCAAGCAGGGAAAACAGTACATAGCCCCGATAGGCGCTAGTCCCAAAAGCTTGGCCAGTGTTGGTCATACTCGCATCGGCCTGTGTCTGGCTCATAGTTTCTCCTGTATGTTTTTATTCTAAAAGGTTCCCCCAGAAGGAAACCATCACTCAGTGTATCAATAATTTTCACGATGGCTGAGATTGAAGCGAAAGCAGAGCCAGACAGCATAGGAAATGATATCGAAAGGGGATCGATGAAGTTTATAAGTATTCATTGGCCAATTCTAGCAATTTGGGCGATTTAACTTGGCAGTACCATATCGGCTACTTAACTTGTCGGTACCCAGAGCGGCGCTGTCCTTCTCGTCCGCCTTTCAGGGCCGATTAAAAGTCGCCTGCCCTTCGTTGCGCTCGAGCGCAAAATCAAAGATTTTGAAATCGCTGTGAGGATTGAAGATCAATGCCGCCGCAAGGACATTCGAGGAAGCACCCATGACGAAATCGCATTTCGCAAGCAGCAAGGCATCGATGAGGACATTGCGCCACAAGTCCAGACGCGTCGACTGAAGCCGATACCAGTCTTCGCCCGCGTCTGTGACGCGCGGAATGTCGCGCACGACCTGGCGATCGCCGAAGTGGTCGCGGCAAAGCTCGACGTACTCGGACACGTCGGTAGCGATAAATACACGTCCATCCGGCTGGCCCTGAGCGGCGAGAGTGCTTTCGATTTCGGGAATGGCCCATTCGCGAATATAGCGCTTCGACGACAGATCGACGCCCATATACCGGGCGCTGCGCAGATGGACACCCAGCGTGTAGAAATCGGAGAACGCAGCCCTGGAGAAACTTACGCACTCGGAGATCACCGCTTGGCTGGGACGGATCACGCGGGATACCGTGAGGTGCATCGAGTGGCGGGCGTTTCGATTCCTAAACCGCTGCTGAAAGCGCTGACCGGATGCAAAGCGTCCACCGGCCTCACCCTGCTTTGCCGTAAGGTACCTATGCAGCCTCACGGCGGGCTCACCGTCCTGCCGGAAAAGGTCGGCGGGGGCCTGAGAATACCTTTTGAAGTCGCACAAATCGGTTCCAAACACGCGAGCGCCCTCAGACTCGACCACGGCTGGCTCGCGATGAAACAGCTCGGGGCACAGGTCCGTGCCGTGCTCGTCGAGAAACCTCACCTGCCAGGCCCAGTGTCCCTCAATCCGGCCGAGCATTTCCCAGATGTAGTGGAAGGCGGCAAAGAAGCCCATCCCGACCCCGTGCCCCGGAGCAAATGTCAACCGCATTAGGTCGGTGCGGGCGACCGGATCCCGCAGCAGGCCGAGTTTGTGGAGTCGAATCAAGGCGTCTAGAACCGGGGATTCCAGCTCGGCGGGAGTGATACCGCACTGCCGCCCCAGTAACCCAGCCATTGCCTGCACTGAAGTAAGACCATCGCTCATGCTCCAGATTTCCGCGGCCATTTCGTTCAGCGTCACCGCTTCACCGTCGTGGGCTTTCGAATCGACCGTGAGCCAGCCATCCTGCCGGGAGAAAACCCGAAGTTCAGGTCGGCGAGCGGGGCAGCTCAACCAGTTCCATTCACCAACGGCAGGGGTAGTCGTGGATAAGTTATCCGTCGTCATATAGATTGGGATCTGAGAGCGTTGGGCATTGGAAGCTCCGGCTCGTTTGTGTGATTGACTATGCAGCCTGTTTTAAAAGTTGCAAGCGGCGTTGATGGATAGTCTGTTTCTTGATGTTTTCCCTTTCTCTGAGAATGGTTTATCCCTTCCAAAATAGCCGTCGGCAGGGTACTGAAAGTTGCACATTAATTACGAATGGTGATTAAGAGTGCATTGCGATAAGGAATTGAAACACGGAAGGAAATCTAGATGGGCGGCGTGAAGGCAGGTACGGAAAGAGCCGCTGCAGACTCTTAACGGCGATCATCTTATCAGCAAAGTCATTAACTTGTGCGGCGGCGAAAACAATTTTGCCGACGCGGCGTTTCTTGCGCCCAAAATTGGTGTTGAAGCAGTACTGACCCGCAACCCCGACGCCATTATCGCCAGCGGCATGAGCATGGCCAGACCCGAATGGCTGGATGAGTGGATGTGTGGAAAGCGTACCCCTCGCTACGGGCCATCCAGGCTGACACCTTGTTTTTCGTTGCACCGGACCACATACAGCGGCCAACAGCGCGCATTCTGCTGGGAGCCCGTGTCTTATGCGAACAGCTTGCTATCGCCCGTAAGCGACTCGCGAGCTAGCTGTGAGAACGGCCCAGCTGATCTGCCGCGTAGGTATAGACAACATCCGAACTTGAATTCAACGCGGTTTCCGCCGAGTCCTGAATTACGCTGATAATAAAGCCCACCGCCACCACCTGCATGGATACGTCCAGGGGAATACCCAACAACGAGCAGGCCAAAGGAATCAACAGCAGGCTACCCGAGGGCACTCCACTGGCACCGCAGGCAGACAACGCGGCTATAACGCACAGCATCAGGGCGGTGGCCAAAGACACCTCCACGCCAAGCGTGTTGGCGGCAGCCATAGTCAGTACGGTAATGGTGATAGCTGCACCCGCCATATTCACCGTGGCGCCAACTGGAATCGTCACGGTATAAAGCTCTTCACTGATACCCAGTTTACGCGCCAGATTCAGATTCACCGGGATATTGGCCGCCGAACTGCGGGTAAAAAACGCGGTAACGCCGGATTCCTGCAGGCAACGAAAGATAACGGGGTAAGGGTTTCTTCGGGTAACGGCAAACACCAACAGAGGGTTAACAAGCAGGGCCATGATCAACATGGATGCGACCAGCAGCACCGCCAAACTTGCATAGCTCGCCAGGGCAGCGAGACCGATAGTCGCCACTGTGAAACAGACAAGGCCGAAAATCCCCAAGGGGGCCAATTTAATGACATAGTGCACGATATCGCTGACGCCATCAGCCAGAGTCTGGAGGCCTTCTTTAAAACTATCTGAAGCACGGCGAAAACTAACGCCAAGCAATATAGCCCAGGTCAGACAGCCAAGAAAATTACCAGTGATCAATGCGTTCAGTGGATTATCGATCAGTTTGAAAAGCACATCCGCCAACACCGCGCTCACCGCCGCAGGCGGACTGCCCTGTGCAATTTCAGTCAGCGCTAGCGTTTGCGGAAAAAACTGGCTCATTGTGAGGGCAACCATCGCTGCACTGACTGTTCCAAAAAAATACAGCACAATAGTCACTAACGTCTTACGGCCATCGTCAGGGGCATCGCGCTTATTAGCGATGGCTGACATAACCAGCAACATTACCAACAGGGGGGCAACTGCTTTCAACATGCCAACAAAAAGTTGACCGAGAAGACCAAGATCGACCGCAATACTGGGCAGCGTCACTCCGGTCAGAGCACCAAGGAGCACCCCCAATAAAATTTGTGGGACCAGCCCCCAGCTGAATAGATTTGTTCGCATTTTATTATTTCTCTTTCAGATCAAGCTGGATTGTACGCGAGCTGAATATTTTTCGCGTTGTTCTCTCGGGTTTTCGGCAGCTCCAAGTAGTGATGAAAATACTGTCGTCGGCACTTGTTAGTCTCGCCCGCTCTGCTAAGCTCCATGGCGCAGCTTGTTAACCCAGCAGTCATCCAGACAAGGACAGATTCATGAAACCAGAGACTATAGCCCTGCACGCCGGTTACGATGGCGACTCCAGCACCAATGCCGCGACTACACCAATCTACCAGACCAGTTCCTTTACATTTGACAGTACCCAGCACGGCGCCGACCTGTTTAACCTGGCCGTTCCCGGGAACATCTACAGTCGCATCATGAACCCAACCAATGCGGTGTTGGAGCAGCGGTTGACTGAGTTAGAGGGCGGCGTGGGCGCGCTGGCAGTAGCCTCGGGTATGGCCGCCATACGCTACGCGATTGAAGCCATCTGCGAAGTTGGCTGTAATATCGTCAGCACCTCTCAGCTTTATGGGGGCACCTACAACCTGTTCGCTCACACCTTTCCTCGCCAGGGCATTGAGGCGCGCTTTGTGGGTGGCGACGATTTCGAGAAGGCAAAAAGCCTGATTGATCAGAACACCCGCGCACTGTTCTGTGAATCTATCGGTAATCCGGCGGGTAATATCGTCGATATCGAACGCTGGGCCGCTATTGCACACGAGGCGGGCGTACCGTTGATAGTAGACAATACGGTGGCGACACCCTTTTTGTGCAAAGTTTTTGATTACGGCGCTGACATCAGCGTCCACTCACTGACCAAGTACATTGGCGGGCACGGCACGTCTATTGGCGGCGCTATCATTGATTCCGGAAAGTTCGATTGGGCAGCCCATCCGGAACGATTCTCAGTTATGACCACACCCGATCCCTCCTACCATGGGGTGGTTTACACCGAGGGTTTTGGCGAGGC
>JBLIEI010000105.1:0-6180 GCA_047633055.1 Halieaceae bacterium
GACTCATTCGCGCCCTGTAAAAAAGGACCAGATTACTTCGGCACCACTCAGCTGATGGCTGGTGGTGCCAATGATTCTCGGTAGGTCATATTCCAGGTTGGGTATCGTATGCCCACCACCCAAAATGCTCACCAGTGCGATAGATTTCTGGCCGGGATTTGACCATTCTGTACTTTTTACACTGGTGCCATCTGCGTGTGTGCGTTGCGGCCAGCTATAGTTCGCGCCTACTTCCTTGTAACCGGCAGTCTTCGACCAGTACTCAGCGGTTGCCGCAGATGACATGACATCGCCTCGGCTGGTGTCGCCGAAGAGTTCAACAGTGCCGCCGTGGTAGGGATTAATCGGGTCCTCGGTGCCATTCATTATCATTACTGACACCGCACTTCCAGAGCGTTGGCACCCCATGCCTTCATCTGCGGGGATATTTGCTGCTATGGCTGCGATCCCGGCTACCAGGTCGGGGGCTTCAAACCCCAGGCGTTGGTTTACATTGATATTTTCAAAAGTCGACAGTAGCCTCTGGTCTAGCTCCGCGCAACCGGGTTGTCGTTGGTTATGGTTGAGTGGCGCGAGGGTCATTGGTTCCGAAGTGCCCCATTGCAGATACTACTTTGCGATTTTGTAGATAAGGGTATTCATCGAGTAGATCTTGGCGCGTCTCGTTCAATTGGCTCGCCAATTTGGTTTCATCCATGCGTTTGGCCAACTCTGATGCTGAGCGTAATTGGTCTGTGTAAAGCTGTAGTTCCGACTGAGCTGGTGTCAGTTCCAACAGGTCTTGTAGTACGGAGATAGCCTGCTCATCACGGTCTAGTTCTGACAGGTAGCCAGACAAAATTCGAATATAGCGAGGATTCTCCGGCGCTCTCTCGCCAGCCGCCTGCATCATCGATACTGCTTTATTGAGATCCCCTCCAAGGATATCCGGTAAAGTATAATAGGTTTCTGCGAGTTGGGCGTGAGCGGCCCCTGCCAGGTCGCGTGGGTCTGCGGCTACGACTTTTAGCAGCAATGGCTGAGCTTGTGCGGACACGCCCTCGGTTTGCGCCTCAAAATAATCGAGTTCCGGCGATCCCCTCTTTTGGTCACGCATGCGCTGCACCAGTCGCAGCTGATCCTGTTGTGCCGATATCATTGCGCGCATAGGAGCATTCAGTTTTGTTTCCTCGGCCACGTCATCCACATACCAATTAATGAGGTAACCCAGTTCATAGAGCACGATTTTATCGAGGTAGTACATATAGCGTTCGTTTGTTCGCAAAGCGGCATGCTGTGCTGCGGTGTCATCCGGACTTTTATCGGCGACAGCAATATAAAGTTGCGCGCCGCAGGCGAGCCCCTCAGTATCCCAGGGCTTTTGTAGCAGTATTTCCGCAGTAGCGAGATCGAAGATCGTGTCGGCCGGACACGCAAACACCCTAGAGTCAGCTAGCGTGAGGTTGGTTGCAAGCGTTAGCAATAAAATTGTAGATTTCAATGCCCAATGTGTAGAACTGTTTAGAGTTTTTGACTTGAGCTTTATGCCTCGTAGAGGAAAGTTGATCATGTCGATCTCCTGATGGCAGTGACGATGGGAAGTCTAGTCCACGCCTACCTCGTTGAGAATATATCGCGCCAGATCCAGGCGCAGTTCTTTCGATAAGTAATTTTGCGGTGGCATCGCGGGGTAATCTTCAATAGGCCGCTTCTTGGTGGGTGCTGCGATCCAATCGGCCAGCCCTTGAGGGTTGTCTTGATAGAGCGCTTTAACGACCATCATCGGTGGGCCTATCATCGTGTGGGCGTAGGCATGACAACCGGAGCATACTGCGTGGTAGGTTAATTGTGCTTTCTGGGCAGGCGAAAGCGCTTTGCTGACCACCGGTTCGGTAAGTTGAAATGATTGTACGCTAGCAGCGGCTAACGTCGATGGGCACTCCGCCCAGCGCGATAGTCCTAAAGTGGTAGCGCCCTGAGTGGCCTGGTAGCAGTGCCCTTTGCCGCGAGCCAGGCTGACCACGTCGGCTCCGTGCTCAAGGGTTGCCCCAGCCACACCAAGGCCAATAGCGTCATAGCCATTGTTAACAAAAATATTGTTAGCAATCTGCGTTTCGTCGGGCTCGGGTTCAATGGCGGCATCAACCGGGAAGGCGGCACTCATACTTGTCATGCTGTGCACACAAATACCGCAGCTGCGATGGTCCTTAACAATATTACCTTCTATGGTCACCCGGTCTACCGCCGTTACGGTGATACCGCGGCCGGACCGATCCATGGAACGTTTGAATAGCTGGGAATTATTGTTAATGACTATGTTGTTCCGCACGATCACGTCTGCGCCAGATTTTGTCTGCAGCCCGGGAATGATAACCACCGGTATGCCCACGGCATTGTCGTGGGCGTAATTGGCTTCAATCAGAATCGAATGTGAGTTTTCCGCCTCTATGCCCAGTGCATTTTCGAAGACTTCATTGGCAATAATGTCGACGTTTTCAGACATGCCCACGTAGATGCCCGCATCGGACGTCCGTGAAATGATGTTCTGTGCCACCAGTCCGTTTTTGCCGAACTGCGGGAATATCCCGTACAGATGAATGTTCTCTACGATGTTATTGCGAATGCGAAAGTTGTTGGCGCCCTGGGTGGTAATACCGTTGCTGCGATAATTCCTGACGTGGAAGCCTTCGATTACTACCCCGTGACCTGAGGCAATGATGCCGTCATGTAAACCCAGCTTGCCGCCATCCAAAACTGCGCGCTCACCGTTGACGATAACCCCTTGTAGAGTAATGCCGTCGCGGTCGATATAGACGGTTTCCTGATACAGCCCCGGCATAACTCGCACTATATCGCCACTGGAGGCGCTATTGATGGCGTCTTGAATGCTCTCGCCGGATTTCACCGGGATTTCTTTTGCGCTTAATGACACGGACATCAGGCAGCATATCCAAAAGAAGGCTCTGGTCAGCGAGGATTTATTCATTTTCACACTCCAGTCAGTTTTCTGCTCAGGACTGTTGTCGCAGCCTCTATTGTATACACCGCTGTACTCACTTAGGTACTGCGATCCCCGATGGCAGGGCGTCCGGAACTGCAGGCAAGGCCGTAGTATCGGTAAGCGTCTCTAAAAATGCTATCAGGTCCTGTAACTCGTCTTCCCGTAGGTCGGGGTTGTTCATGTGCCAGTGTAAAGTTAGCCCTGATTCTGCGGGCACTGCATGTCCTGGTTCGGCATTATAAAATGCGATGGCTTCCTTAAGCGTTGAGAATTGACCCGCGTGCATGTAGGGAGCGGTTAGCGCGATGTTGCGCAATGTAGGCACCTTAAAAGCCCCTCGTAAGCTGGGTTCGCCGGTAGCTGTCTGTGCTCCAGGGTCAAACTTCCCGCTAATGGCTGCGGGTACGCCAGTGGTCGCCAGTTGGCCGCTGGTGAACAATGGCGGGGTATGGCACTGGGAACACCGGCTGGCGAATGAACGAAAAATATTCAGCCCATTGAGCTCTTGATTATTGAGGGCATCCTGAGCACCGTGTATGTACAGATCATAACGACTACTTAATGACACCAGACTTGTCTCAAAAGCGACCAGCGCCTCCAGCACCTGGGTATACGATATTTCTTCGGTTGCGAACGCTTCTTGAAACATGCGCCTGTAGGCGGGTATGGCCGTTACCCGGGTTACCATCTCATCAGGAGTAGTCGCCATCTCCTCCGCCGTTATCAGTACGGTTTCGATCTGATCTTCCAGGGTGGCGGCACGGCTATCCCAAAAAAACGTTTGTTGAAATGCGAGATTCCACAGGGGAGGCGCTGACCTTGGCAGAGCGGAGCCGCCTTGGCGCGCTGGCCCAAGGCCAGCACCGTGTCGACCGATACTGGTGCCCAGGCTATCTGCGAGGGTGAAGTTCGGATGATGGCAGTGGGCACAGGATAGGTCCTGATCTGCAGAAAGGATAGGGTCAAAGAACAAATAGCGGCCCAGGTCAATTTGTTGCGGCGAGAACCCGTCCCGTCGCGCGGGCAGCGCCACTCGATATCCACCCCAGAGTTCGTGTGCGGCCGGATAGGCATCATAGAGCGAGGCCAGCGTGCAGGTATTGTCTTGTTGCAATTGGAAGTAGGGTGGGCAGTGTGTTGAAAGTTTAATTTCGGAAGCGGAGACTCTCACAACCAAGGCCATAGAGAGTATCAATGCCGCAGCGTGACAGGCAGGGGTCAGCCAGAATTTATTTACAGTGGTATTGGCGGTCATATCAGAACTTTGTAGCGTTTGCAGGCTTCCCTCAATAACTAACTCAAATTGTAGCGTAGAAAACGCGTTTGCGCTTTCGGGCTATGAGTGCCGATCGATACATAAACCCGCGTGTCTATCTGCCAGGCCTGCAGCGGTAGCAATTCAGTAAATAGAGCTTGCAGTGCTCGATCATCAGGAGATACCGTATACCAGATTTTTTTTTGCGCTCGCCTGAGGCGGTGCTATTCATCAGGAGGTCCAGTGCCCGATTACGACATATTCAATGGTGATGCGGATGGAATTTGCGCGCTTATTCAACTACGCAAGGCCGAACCACGAGAGACCACGTTGATAACCGGAGTAAAGCGAGACATCAATCTGGTCTCTCAGGTGGAGGCGAGGTCGGGCGATCGACTCACCGTGCTGGACGTGTCTATGGACAAAAATCTAGTGGCCTTGACTCAGGCTCTGGACGCTGGCGCTACTGTGTTTTATGTCGACCATCATTTTCCAGGCGACATCCCGGATCACGTTGCGCTAACCGCGATTATCAATGAATCCCCCGACGTCTGTACCGCGGCCCTGGTTAATGGCCATTTGGAGGGTGCGTTTCTGGATTGGGCCGTGGTGGGTGCATTTGGCGATAACTTGAAGACAACTGCTGAAAGCCTGGCCAAATCTCTTGAAATCTCAGGCACCGATTTGGAATCACTGGGGCAACTCGGCGTTTATCTGAACTACAACGGCTATGGCCCAACCATCGATGACCTGCATTTCCACCCCAGGGAGCTCTACCTGAAATGCCTGGCAGCTGAGGGCGCACTGGACTTTGTGCACAGCGATCCCGCCTTCAAACAACTGAGTGAGGGCTATCGTCAGGACATGGACAGCGCAGCAGACCTTCAGCCGTTTAAAGCTTCCAGCAGCACGGCAGCCTATCTACTGCCTGACCAGGCATGGGCCAGGCGGGTCAGCGGTGTATTCAGTAATGACCTGGTGACAGCGCACCCAGACCGCGCTCACGCGGTACTGACGGAGAAGTCTAACGGTAACTATTTAGTGAGTGTGCGTGCGCCTCTCAACCGCAAGCGCGGTGCAGCGGAACTCTGCATGCAGTTTCCCACCGGAGGAGGTCGCGAGGCGGCGGCAGGAATTAACGATTTACCCGAAACCGCGCTGGATGATTTTATCGAGAAATTTGAGCTTGCCTACGGGCTTTGAATCTGCCGGGGCGGTACGTTGAGCTGCGTTAAAGAGGGGTGAAGTGGATCTTTTAGATTTGGCCTAGGGGGTTAAAATATTTTAGAATATGGATTATAATATTTGCACATATAACATTGATTTTTAAAGATAATATTAGTTTAGTTAACAATATGTTCTTCAGGGCTCCGCACGTTCTGGTAGCTCAAGCCAGACCCATATTCATAGAGTGGATCATAGTCAGGATCACCTACATGGATAGGAATCTGTCCCGCATTATACGATTACCCCTAAAGCCAGAACCGCCAGCCATTGAGCCAATCCTTGTTTCCTCATTGGGTTTTTTTGGCAGGTTCGAATACGGAGGCGCCCAACATTGCGCCACTCGCACTGTTGCGGAATAAATCAAACAGGTTGCGTCCCAAAGGAGCCACTCCTGTTCCGGTACCTGTGCAGTCAGGGTGCCCTTGATCGTGTCCAGCTCCACTATGTCGCCATCGCGCAGCAAGGCGATCGGGCCACCGTGTATCGCCTCTGGGGTGAGGTGTATTGCGGCGGGAACCTTACCGGAAGCACCCGACATGCGACCATCTGTTATCAGGGCCACGTTGAAACCTCTGTCCTGGAGAGATCCCAAATAAGGCGTCATCTTGTGAAGTTCCGGCATGCCGTTGGCAGCGGGGCCTTGAAAGCGGACAACGGCCACAACATCCCGGTCCAGGTCGCCTGCCTCGAACGCGTCCCTCAATGAATCCTGACAATG
>JBLIEI010000106.1:0-6164 GCA_047633055.1 Halieaceae bacterium
GTAGAGGGTATCACCGTAGCCTCGGTGCTTTCGCTTGAGTCTACGGGTATAGATGGCACCGAATTTGATACACCAGAGCCGGATAGCTTCGCGACTGACAGTGATACCACGTTGAGCCAGGAGATCTTCTATATCTCGATGGCTGAGATTGAAGCGATAGTACAGCCAGACAGCGTAACTGATGATGTCGGGAGGGAATCGGTGACGCTTATATGTATTCATGCGCCAATTCTATCAAGCTCGGTGAGTTTACTTGGCGATACCTTTAATCGGACTGACGCTCCTCGCATTGTATTATTCTAGCGATCCCAATCGGACATATCTCGCTGCAGAAACTTGCCCAACCGCGTGTTGTGATCTCGATACTGTTCGACCAGCCAGTGTCGGGTGTCCGTTTGCATGACAGGGTTATCCCCCTCGTGCAGGTTTACCCGGATCAGCCAGCGTTCCAGCTTGTTCGCGCCCAGTTGGTTCAATCTAACGCGGGCCGTGTTTACGCTTGGTATTGTCCGCATCCAGGATCGGCCTCGTTCCAGCAGACTGACTAGCAGCTGGCTTCGGGGCTGTTGGGCCGCGTTTACGTGGCTCTGCAATGATGGTGGTATGAACTCATCGCTGACGCCAAGGAACGCGTACAGTCCCTGCATTACCGTCGTCGGGACCGCCAGAATATCCTCGTAGAGCACAATGTGGATATTTTCCATGGGAAAGAGCTTGAGGAAGCGGGCCAGGTGCTCACAGTAGAATCCTTGTGCAATGAGCTGAGGGTGTTGTTTCAGAAAACCTTCAAAGCTACTCGGGAGTGTTCGGTCTTGCCTCAGCTGAAAATAGAAGGAGTGCAGACGATCGACGGGATGTCTCAGCGCTACGATCAACTTGATCTGTGGATTGTGCGCCAAAAGAAGCCCTGGACTTTCACCATCAACGAGATATCGGGGACTGTATTCGCCACAAATCTGTTGCGGTATCGCGCCGTCGAATTGCCGCCGCAGCCAGGAATTTCCCAGATGATATCGAGAGCGGCCTGACTGCCCCTGCATTGGAACACTTTGCGAAAACTCGCAGAAGTAATCCAATTCCTTCAGTCGTGGAACGCAGATATCAGGGTGCTCACCGAGGCATTGTGCGATCCAGGTAGTGCCGGACTTTGCCGCCCCGATGCCGACGAAGTCTAGGGGCCTCACCGGACGCTCCATCGTCGCAGTCTGAGGTTCTCATCAGCGGCATACGCAGCATCGCGCATCCTGAGTGTGACTTGTGGTCGAAGATGGCCCATCACGACCCTGCCAGCCGCGAAATAGCTTCCAGCGCTGTGACAATTTCTTTTTCGTTGTTCAATAGAGAGGGCCCCAGCCGGGCGTAGCTCTGCCGATACGGCGTCTGGTCTATGACCACTCCTTCCCTGTGCATCCGCTTGACGACACGATGTGCCTTCAGGCCACGCACTTCGAAACAGACCAGTCCGGATGAAAGCTCCGGGGACATAGGTGTATGCAGGTTCACATTGTGCATGTCAGCCAGGCCTTCCTTGGCCAATGTATTCAGTTTATGAATGCGGTTCTGCACATTGGTTTTGCCAAGCTGCAGGTGTAGGGTAAAGGCTTGGGGCAGTGCCCAACGGTGTTCGAATGAGTGAAAGCCGCCGGGGGTCATGTGTTCACCGACAGGCACCTCTATGAGAGTACGGCTGCCGCGCCAAACATCGCCTGACCGACTGAAGCTTGGAATGACGGGCTTGCAGCGCTCCCACCCCCTGGTGCTGCCCCAGATCAATCCGGTACCTCGGGGTCCGAACAGCCATTTGTGCGTACCGGCGATAAAGAAATCACAGCCTAGTTCAGTCACATCGAAGTCTTCTACCCCCAGGCCGTGCACCCCGTCGACACAGAGAAGAATGTGTTCTTCGGAAGAGCGCCGCCGGTTGATTTCATCAATGAGATCTGCCAGCGCGCGTATCGGAAGCTTCACACCTGTCGATGAATGCACCCACGTGACCGCGACGACTCTCGTCGCCGCGGTCACTGCTGCCTTCAAACGTGCGACACACTCACCGACGGACACGGTAGTTGGCATATCGTACAGTGACACTTGCCGAACCTGGGCGCCGGTCCGAGCCGCCCGATGCTCGATCGCGGTCATCATCGCATAATGGTCGTGGGACGTGTGCAGCACTTCGTCTCCAGGTTGTAGGGTCAAACCGCTGAACACCATGGCGAGCCCCATGGTGGTGCTGTCGGTCAGTGCGATCTGGTCTGGGTGCCCTCCGAGGTAGCGCGCGGCTGCTGCGCGAATAGCGGGTTCGGCCCGGTAAAATGCCTCATGCACGGTGGCAACAGGGTCGTAATCCAGCCGCTGTCGGTAGTGCTCGATGGCCTCACGTACGGGCACCGGATGGGACGACAAAATATACGACGCCAGCTGAATCTGGTCCTGGCGCAAACTGAATAACTGTCGCAGGGCGCCCCAGTCTGCGGCGGCCAGTGGTGCAGTGGAGCTGCCGACGTTGAATGGTTGGACCGGCTCCGGGCTACTCGCCATCAAACGGTCGCCAAGATCCAGTGCAACCGTCTTAAGAAAGCGGCGTAGATGCATAGTGTGTCCTTCGAATCCTCTGAATGTGCAGTGCTCCGCAAAGTACCGACAAAGCGATGCTTGCCATACACGGTTTGGCACTCGGGGTTAAGTCCACTACGCGATACTTACCCTGTCGCGCCGTGATCAGTCGCAGTTCGATGATGTTCGCCCCTAGCCCTGTGGTGGGTTTTCCACCAGTGAGCGGAATGCACGCAGCTTGCGTTCCTTATCGGAGCCAAGCTGGGTGACGATGTTAATATGAAATTCCGTTCCCGCACCTAACAGAGCGGCAACCCGGCGGTGCGATTCCTGTCGCAGGGCGTCACTCACCGGCCGCGCCAGCACCACATCCAGCCGGAATGACTGCAGGCTGAGCTGCAGCAGTTGATACTGGCGAATCCAGGTATTGTCTGGAATAGCAGCATAGAGCTCATAGGGATGGAGAACCCGGCCATCGTGCAGCGCGAAGTACTCCACTATCCTGCCATCAACCGATCGCAGTGCAGACGAAGCGCGGCCGCAGGGGCACCTTGGAGCACGTGTCGCGAGATCGCCGATGGCGTAGCGGATGAATGGCATCGAGTAGGAATGCAGCGCCGTCAGTATGACCTCGCCGCACTCGCCTTCCCCAACGGACAGGTTGCCGTCAACCAGGTCAATGACAGCGCAGGCATCGGCCGTGTGAAGCACATTGTGCTCCGGACACTGCCAGGCCAGTACGTTGGTTTCGTAGGCATCGTACATTTCAAATACAGGAGCCCTGAATGCCTCTGCAATGCACTGAACCATGGGTGCCGTCAGCTTGTCTGAATGGGCCGCGACAAAGCGTAAGTCCAGTCTGTCACGGATCGCATCGGGCATTGCTACCGCGGCGCGCAAAAGGACACCCGCGTAGCCGCTCAGAACAGTGGGACGAAAAGCGCCGATTTCCCGGCAAATAGCCTCGGGTTCCTGCAGGGCCTGAATTCTCTGCTGTCGAAACAGACCCAAAGCGGCAACTGCCCGATGGAGCAGGCGGTTGTCACCGTTATGCTGTGGTTGCAGTTCCTCCAGTTCTGCATGACGGGCCGTAGGCTGGTAGCCGTATTCTGCCATGACCGACCAGCGGTAAGCGCCGTAGATACGTTCCTCGCCCCAGTTGCGATAGATCTGCAACGGTTGCCCCGTGGAGCCGCTGGTTTTATGCAGGATCAGTTTGGTTTTGTCGACTCTGCGATCGAGAAATGGCGTCATGCTCTGCCCCTGGAAATCGTCCTTGCGGCTGATTGGAAAATGCGCCAGGTCTGCCACACATTGGATGTCTTGGGGGCGGATGTGGTTCCGGTCCATCAACGCTCGGTAGTAAGGCACGAATTCGTAGGCGTGGGCAATGAGCGCCCTTACCCTTTGGTCGCGGAAGCTTTGCAGTCGGCCATCGGCGCCACCGGTTAATCGATGGCCGATGGCATACGCTGCGGCATGACTCAATTGCTTCGTTCCGATCAACGAGGGTCCCTCGCCGGGTGTACTTCAGGTTTTAGTACAAGACAGGCGACGAAATGACCGGTAAAAAATCGTGTGGGCGCTGTTGCCAGACACTCGAATTTCTCCAGCATGGAAAGAAATCGTCCCCCTGATTTTTGCGAAGCTCTCTTTCCCAGGATGCCTGCGATATGGACAGCAAGAACACGTGGGCAGTGCAGGATGGCTCGGGTTTTCAGGACTTTGAAGCCAGCTTCTTCCAGTTCCGCAGTGAGTTCGCGCCTGCTACAGGTTTTGCCCACAAAATATGGGACGAGTTGCAGGCGCTTCAACCAAGAGAAGGGAAGCAAACCGCGTAAGCCCACTATCGGGTTTTGCGGATTATCCAGAGTGATGAGAAGTTCACCGCCCGGTTTCAGAACGCGGAATAATTCGCGGATCGCAACGGCAATTTGTTCTTTGCTATGAAAATGATCAAGCGTGGAATTGGACACGATCAGGTCAAAATAGTCGTCGCTGAATGGCAGATCACGGACATCGGCACAACTGGCTAGAATTTCTGGAAAACGCGCTTTTGCGAGGTCTGCGGCTTCTACGCTAAGATCGATGCCATGCATGGATTGCGTTCGATGACGCAAAAATGGAAATAAACCTGAGCTTAACGCTTCGTCAAACAGGTCGGTCTTCAAAATATCCGTGAATTGCCGTTCACCAAGCCAGCGCTTCAACAATGAAATGTTGATACGATCACTGTGCACCCGCCACAAAGATTGCTGAAAACTTTCTTTACCGGCCTGGAGTATATCATCCCAATAGAGGGGAGATTTATCGGCACTCATGTGCGTCTGCCAGCAAAAATATCACGCCAGAGGGTCGGCCCTTGCGCGTAGTGACAGGCTGTGTGAATTAAAATGATACCGAGCTCGTTTTGCTGGATTCGCTGCCAGCTTGGGCGAATCTAGTTCCTACCGGCACATAAGCAGGATTCTGAGACGGGATATCGGCCACGCCGGAACCCACGGTACCAAGGTTCAGGGGTATCGGGGCAACATAAAATACAAACTGCCCTTTTCTCTCTAGGGCTAACAGTAAGTTATGCTGTTTAGAGTACTTCAATGCATGTAAATTGAAGCGATAATATTGGGACGAAAATAGGCTATAGTACTTGGCATTAGCTCTAGATAAATAATCAGATCGCTTAAATTGTAAGAATATAGGGGTGCCCGAAATATCTAGTGAAACATCGTAGCCGCCAACCCTTCCCTCCTCAATTAGTGAGGGGAAGGTTGGTACAGATTTAAACATATATGTCTTCGACATCTCTTCAGTGAGGGCGTAGCCATATGTAAATTCAGAAAATTGTGATTTCATTCTCTCACTTCAATTAACAGTTTATTAATGGGCCTAACACCATATATGAACTTGGATCATCATCTCGAAACTAAAAACCTATCGCGCACGCTGAATATACTAACAAACAGAGAAAAATAAGGTATCGGCAAGTTAAGTTTTTCAGGCTGTATTAATCTGACCTGGATTCTCAAGCAACCGCCCTGCCCCAATCAGCGAACGCAATTACCCTGAGATTCCGATAGTGTTCAGCGCTGACTAGGTGCCTACCCAGATTGAAGAGATTTGAAACCGCTGCATGCACACCCAGGAATCGCTGAGCCTGCCTGGTTGATTTGAACCGCCGCATCCCTCGCTCTCTTACCCGAGTCGCCTCATGTGATTGTTCAGCGCGATTATTCTCATACTGCGTAGTACTGTGAATCGTCTCCGGGATGAGCTCACGGTGAGCAACTCCATAGCTGCGCAGTTTATCGGTCACAATCTTCCTTGGTTCGCCGCCATGGTTTCGCAATAAACGCCTGAAGAAACGTTTAGCCGCAGCTCCATCACGCTTTGCTTGAAGATACACATCAACGACTTCACCATCCTGGTCGACCGCCCGCCACAGATAGTGCTGCTTGCCGTTTATCTTTACGAAGACCTCATCGATGTAGAGGGTATCACCGTAGCCTCGGTGCTTTCGCTTGAGTCTACGGGTATAGATGGCACCGAATTTGATACACCAGAGCCGGATAGCTTCGCGACTGACAGTGATACCACGTTGAGCCAGGAGATCT
>JBLIEI010000107.1:0-3649 GCA_047633055.1 Halieaceae bacterium
CCGGCAGCGTAGCTTGCCACTGCACCCAATAATCCAGCCAGGGTGTCAGCACTATTTTGGTCAAAATGGGCATAAGCGCCCTTGCTCAACTTCGCCATATTGCAGAAGGTGGCCTTAACTGCATTGGATTGGCCCTCCTGAAATAAAAATAAAGGCAACCCTTTGAGGCCGCACTGGCCGGCTAATTGGCTGAGTTTGTCGGGGCTTTCTTCAACCGCATCGCCGATGAAAACGATAGCTTTCACAGATGATTTCTGATGTTCTGCCAAAGCGTGACGCAGCAATCTGGCTATCTGTGTGTGACCGCCTTCACAGCTTACTCGCGACATGGTTTTGGCCAACTCGACACTGGCCCCTAACCAAGGCGATGCCGAAAAGTCATTGATTCCACGGTAGTAGCATAGCTGGATCGCCAACGCGGAGATATGATGGGTGGCGCTAAACATTCCGCTCTGCAGTTGACATGCGGTGTCCCAGGTGGCTTGTCTGCTGGCGGTGGCATCAATGGCAAAAATCAATCGTGCCTGGCGCTCTACGAAGGTGCTGACGTCGGTGCTACGCTGTATGAATTTAGCAATATCAGAAGCGCTGGAGCGCTTTGCGGGTAGTTTTGTCATGGCCGATTAACGATACCTAGGAGAATTCACCGTCCTTAATTTTACCCAGATCGGATAACTCCGCCAAGTAGTGGCGGCGGGCGGAAAGCTCTTCCACGGCGGCGCGAAGTTTGGCGTCGGCACTATTGTTATGCTCTGTGTTAATGATTTGCCAGAGCTTGCGGCTGCAAAGCTCATGGGCGTTGAAACTGTCGTTGTTAAAAGTCATGGCTTGGTTCTCAATGTTTTGGGATCGCCAATAAAATCGAAAGAGATGTCAAATGCTATGCGTTTATGGACTTGGAAAAGCTTAGCGACAGACTATGACAAGCAGATGAACGTGCTTGTGTGGCGATCAGTTGTGCCTAGCTTACACCTATGACTGCGCAAAGGGGAAGGGGGGCTGGCCGATGAAATCGGGGCCCTGTGGTTCGGGAGTCTGCCCTCCTTGCCATAAGGGGAGGGTGAACTGGGCGGTATACGTGATTTCGGGAGGTTCCGAGAACGTGCGCAATGTAGGCGGTATTGAAACCAGTGATACCATCATCTGGGTAGCCTCAAACGTTGCAATCCCGTAGCCGTTGGTGTTGGCATCGACAAACTTCAGACCGTGATTAGCGTTATTTGGCCCCAGCCAGTTGGCAAGCGAGTCGAGACCGGTTTGGTCAAAGGCATAAGATGCCAGTACGCCCCGCATCATTGTGAGGTTCCACAGTGGCTGCTCGGCGCCGTCCAGTTCGGTATAAACCAGCGGACGAAATGCCGCTGTATCAGCGGCTGGCTGGGCTTTGATATCTTCATAAACTGGGGATGAGCTGATCCCTGCTACCGCGAAGTCGGCGATCACCGCCTGCAGTGGTGACTTGCCAGTGCTAGGCTGAACAGTGCCAGCCGCATGCAAGTGGTGGTCGCCGGATAACGAGACTACGCCGCCAATCTGCCGATCCTGAATCTGCGTCATCAGGTAATTGACTTCGTGGGGGAAGCCTTCCCAGGAATCTATGCTCATGGGAGAATCTTCATAGCCCGCGAGCGGGATGGCAGACAGGTCCATCCGCAAAGGTAGCAACGGTATGGCATTACCCCAGACCTTCCAGCGTGCGGTAGATGCTTCTAGCTGACTTAAAAACCAATCCCGTTGGGCAAGCCCCAGACAGCTCCCAGGTTCTCGATGTTGCCAGGGGTTTGGTGTGCTGCCGTCACCGTAGGGCAGCAAGGCGGGTGGCTGGTTATTGTTGTGAGCTCGCCCTGCATCGGCAATGGCAATTAAATTGCTGGAGGGCTGGGGTAAACCCAGCGACGATGTCATGTGTTTATCCAGGCAGGGCGGGCTGCGATAGCTGCGGGTGTCGGTGAGCACCACATCGAGGTTCTTACCCCAGCTAAGTCTGCGATAAATGCAGAGTGAGTCGCGGGCTGCGGCATTGGGGTCAGCCTGCTGTGTCAGCTTGGTTGTGGGTCGAAAATCGTGCGCCGGCCCGCTTTCCACCTCATCCATTACCGCGGGAATGTACTCAAACCAAGCCTGGTTCGCCTCGTATTTGCGCTGTGCTTCCAACAAGGGCTCCTCACCATAATGAGAGTAGCTTTGAAAGTTGTCATTGCTGAACTCGTGGTCGTCCCAGGTGCAGACGAATGGCCAACGTGCTCTGGCCTCCTGCAGCCAGGGGTCACCTAAATAGGTTTTGTAGACGTGACGGTAGTCTGCCAGTGACACCGCATAGCGATTTTCTTCGGTCTTGGCGCCATCGGGGAAGGGCGGCACGTACCGGGCCTGGTCACTGCCATCGTAGCGCTTATTCCAGCTGCGCTCGTAAATGAAATCTCCGAGATGGAGGACAAACTGGATTTTGTCGTCCACTGCCGCCGCCTTATCATCGGCGATCATCCTGGCCCAGGAGCCGTAATAACTCTGCTCGAAGCTCTGGCAACTGGCGAAGGCCAGTTTAACGTCGCTGTCCTGACCCTTCGCCGGTGCAGTGCGGGTGCGGCCTGTCCTCGATTGAGTTTGCTCGCCTCCCAGAAAACGATAGTAATAGTGCCGGTCGGCCTGCAACCCATCTACGAACGCCCTCACTGTGTAATCGGCACTCTCATTAGTCTGCAATAGCGCCTCGTAAAACACTTCGTCAAAATTCTCGCTCTTACTGAGCTGCAGGAGCAGCGCCACTGGGCGGATCTGTCCATCGCCCGACGGCGCTTCAACTGTCTTGGGCACTGCCCGGGTCCACAGCATTGCACTGTCTGACCTGGGGTCACCAGAGGCTACGCCCTGATCAAAGGTCAGTGCAATGGTGGGTTCGGGTCCGTCTGTTGTGGCTGGCTGAGCCCGCGCGGGTACAGTCAGGAAAAAGGTGCTTGAAGAGAGAAACCCTAATACGGCGCGGCGAGTGATTGGCATGTTAGGCTGATTGTCTGCGATCGATGCCCCACTGTAGCGCAGGCAGGTGGGTCATGGGAATCACGGTAGGTGTTTTCTCCAGAGTGGACAGCGATTATAATGCCGGGATGAAACTGTTCGATATTCGCAAGAAACACCTGTTACCAGACGCCGATTCAGCCCTGCCCGGGCGGAGAGAAATTATGCCAATACCCGCAACCCATTTTGTCAACGGTAATCCACTCAGTGAGCCTTTTCCCGACCATCTACAGCGGGCGATCTTTGGTATGGGCTGCTTTTGGGGAGTAGAGCGCATATTTTGGCAATTGGAGGGGGTATTTAGCACGGTTGTCGGTTATGCCTCGGGTGAAACACCCAATCCCAGCTATCAGGAAGTGTGCTCAGGACGTACCGGGCACAATGAAGTGGTGCTAGTCGTTTTCGACCCGAAAATTATCGGTTACGAACAATTGCTACAGGTGTTTTGGGAGGGTCACAACCCCACCCAGGGGATGCGCCAAGGGAACGACATGGGTACTCAGTATCGCTCTGGCATCTATACTTTTGGTGAAGTACAGGCGTTGCAGGCGGAACAATCCCTGTGCGTATTTCAGGAATCTCTCAGTACGGCTGGCTTTGGCGATATCACGACAGAAATCCTACCGGCTCCCAC